>DATNEA010000056.1:0-109243 GCA_035606845.1 Candidatus Angelobacter sp.
AACCCCGAGCGCCTCCTCGCCGTTGCCAGCAACACCCACCACCTGCATTCTCGGATCGGAATTCAACAAATGCGTTAAAAACTCCGCGATCACTCGCGAATCTTCCACCACCAACACCCTGATTTTTTTTTGTTCAGTTACGCTCATATCAGGCGGTGGATTACTTCCAACAGATTGCTCTGGTCGAAAGTGCTCTTCACAATGTAAGCGCTGGCACCGGCGTCAATGCCTCGCTCGCGATCTTCCCTGGATTCGAGCGCCGTAACCAGGACCACGGGCAACTCAGCAAACTTTTTGTCAGCGCGGATTTTTGCGGTCAGGTCGAAACCATTCAGCCGGGGCATCTCCACGTCGGAAACCACGAGATCAAATTTCCCGCTTCGCAGTTTGGTGAAGGCGTCAATCCCATCCACGGATGTCTCGACGTGATACCCTGCCGTTTCAAGAATATTCTTTAACAACGTACGCGATGTAATCGAGTCTTCGGCGACCAGGACCGATTTCTTTTTCGTTTCGACGCTTGCAGAAGCCGCAGACGAAGTTCGACTGGCGGAAGCGCTGGCTCGCACGGTGGATTTCATCAAACTAAGAATATTCAGAATCGGCACGACTCTTCCGCTGCCGAGGACAGTGGCCCCGGCGATGTTCGGGAATCTGGCGAGTTGTTTGCCGAGCGTCTTTACGAGGACCTCCTGCTCGTTGAGTACTTCTTCCACGGCAAACGCAATGCGTTGATTGGCCGAAGAGACCACAACTACTGGTTGAACCTCCGGTTGACCAGCAGCGGAGGCCCTCGGCAATCCCAGCACGCCACCCAGCCGATCCAGGGAAATCGCCTGCCCGCCCAACACAATCGTGTCGCGATTCTCCACCGTCTTGATGTCCGCCGTCCTCACGCGCACGACCCGTTCCACGTTCGTGGTTGGAACAACAAACAAATCTTCGCCGGCGCGAACCACAACGCCGCGAAAGCGGGCCAGCGTCAGTGGCAAAACAATTCGGAACACAGTTCCTTTGCCCGGCTCGGTTTCTAGGGCAAGCGTACCGCGCAATTTTTCCACCTGCTCATTTACGATGGCTAGGCCAAGACCGCGACCGGAAATATCCGTAATGATGGGGCTGGTCGAAACTCCGGGTTGGAAAATGAGGAATAACGCCTCCTGATCATCGAGGGTTTCTGCTCGTTCGGAAGACAGAAGTCCCAATTTGATGGCCGCAGCCTTGGCCTTGCCGGGATCAATGCCCGAACCATCGTCCGCGATCAGCAGTTCTACGTTGCTTCCATTTCGCGGCGAGATGCCAATGGTGATGGTTGCGCACGGCGGTTTGCCCTTCTGCATGCGGATCGCGGGCGCTTCAATCCCGTGGTCGAGACAGTTTCTCACAAGATGGATCAGCGGATCTTTCATTTCCTCAAGAATCCGCCGGTCAATTTCGATGTCCCCGCCGCGGATTACCAACTCCACTTCCTTGCCCTGCTCACGGGACAACTCGCGAACGAATCGCGGAAAAACATCCAGCAGCGTCGAGAACGGCTGCATCACAATCTTTTTGATCTCGTCGAGCAGGCTGTCCACCATGATGCTGACGGACCGTTGATCTTGGTCCGCTCGCCGGGATAAATCAGCCAGTTCGCCTTCCCACGACTCGGTGACATCATGGTTCCATTCCAGGAACTCCAGAATCCGCTTCCACGGGGAATTGGCCGACGCGACGCCATTGCGGTCTTTGTTCTTATCCAGAAATTGCCGTGTCGCTCGCAATTCGGGCTCTAGCGCGGCCCATCGCTTTTTCCATTCCAAGGATTGGGTTTGAAGCTGCCGCAGTTTGGCCGCGTGTTGCGCGGCGGCCAGTTTCGCGGACAACAATTCCTCCGCTTGCAGCAGGACTGCGTCGAGTTTGCTAGTGGAAACTCTTACTGTATCCGTCACGCTTCGCGCTGGTTCCGCCATGGAAACTGGCGGGGTTTCCACCGACGCGTCGGCAGACTCCGCTTTCGGCGGCGCGCTTTGTGTCAATACAGCCCGAAGCGAGCGGACCAGATCACCGATATCCGGCTGGGAAGAACTGCGTGATTCGTTCCCGGCGAAAGGCAGCAATTGGCCAAGCCTGTCCACAACCTGATGCAGGAGGTCGAACAACTCGGCGGAAGGCAAAAGTTCCTGCCGCTTGAGGGCGGCGAACACGCTTTCCAGAGATTGGCAAAGCGCTTCAATTTCGCTCACGTTGACCGCGCGAGCCGCCCCTTTCAAACTGTGCGCGCAACGGAAGACCGCATCGAGGGTCTCTGCTCGTGATTGTTCGGTGGAAGCTTTCTCCAACTCCACCAATCCGGCGGCAATAGCTTGGATATGCTCCCGCGCCTCGACTTTGAAAGTCGCGAGCAGGCGTGTGAGGAAATTATCATCTTTGCGGGACATGCGGTCTGTTTTTTAATCCTGGCTCAAACCTTGTATTGTTCCACCAACTTTTTCAACTTCTGTCCGAGTTCGTGCAGATTGTGAGCTGCGGCCTCCGCCTGCTTCGTCCCAGCCACGTTCTGTGCACTGGCTTGCTTGATGTTCTCCATTGCCAGCGCCACCTGATCCGTTCCCACCAACTGCTGCTGGCTTGAGGCGGCAATCTGTGTGGCGGCTTGCGCAGCCTCCGTGATACTGTCGGCCAATTGCCGAATCGCTTCGCCCGCGCCTTCCGATTGTTGCACACCGGCTTCCACGGCCTTGCTGCCTTGCTCGGTTGCGAGCACGGCGGCCGTGGTTGCTTTTTGGATGTCGTTCAAGATTGTGCGAACTTGCGCCGTCGCTTGCTTGGATTGTTCGGCCAGATTTTTAATTTCCTGCGCCACTACCGCGAAGCCTTTGCCCTGTTCGCCCGCTTTCGCTGCTTCAATCGCCGCATTCACCGCGAGGAGATTCGATTGCTCGGCCAGATCATTAACGCTGGCGATAATTTCGCTGATGGCCTGACTCTGCTCGCTCAGTTTAACCACGCTCTCCGCGATGGATTCCATCTGCACCTGAATGCGTTTCATTCCTTCGATGGAAGCTTCGACGAATTTCCTGCCCGTCTGCCCGATCTGCGTGGCCTTTTGCGCGCTATCCGAGACATATTTCGCCTTCTGGCTCGAAACCTGTGCGGTCTGCTTCACCTCTTCCACCGTGGTTGTAGTTTGCGCGATGGCAGTGCCGGTTTCGGCGGCTCCGGATGCGACTTGAGTCGTCGCCGCCAAAATTTCGCTGGCGGATGACGCGAGCACATTCACTCCTTCAGACAATTCGGCCGTGGTTCGCCGCAGATTCTCCGCCATCGTGGCGAAGGCGTTTCCGAGAATGTCCTTTTCCGATTGCGGCTTGACCTGCACCCGCAGGTCGCTGGCGGCAATTTGCTTCGCCACTCCTGCCATATCCTGGAGTGAGCGAGTCATCCTCGAAAACGTCTGCGCCAGGACTCCGACTTCATCTACGCGGCCATTGGAGAACACGCTCACCGCCAAATCACCGGCGGCTATTTTTTCGGCGACGCCGGAAATCTCAATTAGCGGCCGGGCGATGAGACCGCTGAGAAACAAGACGATGAACAGTGAACCGAGAACTGAAAACAGTCCCACCGCAAGAAAAACACCCACGGATCGTTTGGCCGTTTGTTCGGCCTGTTGTTGAGCCTGAACGCTGAGTTGGTCGCCCAAGTCCCGCATTTTTTTGTAACGCTCGTCCTGAATCCCGAGACTGAGCGCCTGCGCGTCCTGGGTCTTGCCCGTCAACATTAACGGGATGACTTGCTCGTCCCGGGCCTGATTGTGCTCGGCCCTGATCGCGGATAACGTTTCAAGCCGAGAGACGAAATTCGAATCGCTTCCTGCCAATTCACGGAGCCGCTGGAAAAATCCGTCGTTCTCTTTCGAATCGGCTTGGATCTCCTGATGAAGGTTGTCGAGCGCAGCCCGGTTAGTCGTGGTCAGCATCGTTAGGATCCCGGCGCGCTGTTCGTTGAAATTATTGTCCATATTGCCGATATTCCAGGCAATGGCGAAGCGTTCCTGAAGTTGCTTCATTCCCTGATAAGCCGTCCCAATGGCAATCGCCAGAAGCACAATAATCAACCCGAATCCGAAGAATAGCTTGTTGCTCGTTTTGAGATTTGTAAACCATTTCATTTCGTTTCCTTTTTTATGTTTGCTCCGCATCAGGTTTGCGCCTCTCCACGAATCATGAGTCGTGGATCGGCCAAAATTTTTGCCGCATCGAGAATCACCAAGCACCCGCCGGTAATTCCCTTGAGATAATCCAAACGCACACCGGTCAGCGTGGGGAGCGACGGTTGAATTTGTTCCCGCGCAATTCGATTCGCTCCGGCCACGGCGTCGGCCAGCAGCCCGAACTCGAATTCACCATTGCCGATAATAATGATCTTGTTCAGGTCGGTGAGTCCTTTCTCTGGAAGATTAAAAAATTTCTTCAAGTCAATCACGCACACGATGCGTCCGCGCACATTGATAATGCCCCGAAGAAACGGCGGCGTTCCCGGCAACGGCGTGAGTTCTTTCAAAGGATACACCTCGCGCACAAAAGCTGACTCAATAGCATAGCATTCGTGCGCCAACAGGAATTCGATAATATCCAACTGCTCCCGCGCGCCTTCTTCCGTCTTCAGTTCGCGCGCCAGGACCATCGCTCGCGTTTTCAGAACCTTTTTCTTTTCCTCAGTGGTCGGCTCCGTCGCTTGCAAGAGGACCGCCGTAGCTCTGTCGAGTCTGCGATGAACTTCAGTCCAGTCTATCCGCGAACGCGGCGCGGCGATTGCGGTTGTCTGTTCCATGGTCATGCCGGACTCTCAATGGACAGGGTTGATTCGATCAGTTCCCTCAGCCGTCCGGCAGCCAGACCGCCGGATTCCGGCACCACGTCATTGGCTTCATATTGGGCCAGCAGATTGAGAACGTTCCCGAAATGCTTGTGCGCTTCCCGAAGTTTCTGTTGTCGCAATGCGAGATTGCCGAGAGCGAAATGGGCGAGCACGAAATTCGGATCAAGGTAGAGCGCCCGCCGCAATGAGGCAGCCGCTTCGTCGAGGGCGTCTTGCTCTTGCGAGATAGTGGCGCGCAAATAGTGCAATCCCGCGTTGAGTTTATCTGTATCCAGAGCTTGCTCAGTCCACGCGCGCGCTTTGGCGAGTTCGCCAAGATTGGCGTAGGTGCGCGCCAGCAACGCCGAATGTTCCATAGCAGCTGGATGAAGAGCGGAATCGGGATTCAGTTTCCGAGCCGCATTCGCATAATCTCCTTCGTTGAAAAGCGACAACGCTTCTTCGTAAGAAGTGGGTTTGGCAGCAGGCGTTCCCGTTGGTTCGGCCAGTTGCGTTACGGGCTTCTTTTCCTCTTCGGTGGCAGCCGACGTGAGAATGCTCATTTCCAACTCGGAACTCGGAACTCGGAACTCGGAATTCGGAATTGATCAGAGTCTCTTCGCGCCCGCGGTTACGAAGCGAAGCGGCGGATCGTTTCTGATAAAGCATCGCTCCGTCAAACTGAACCGGTGTGAACGGCGAGAAAAGTTCAGTCGAAGTTTCCGTGGGACTGACGATGAGCCAGCCGCTTTCCACCAGCGAGCGATGAAAATTCCGGATGACTTTTCCGGCTCGCTCAGATTTGAAGTACATCAACACGTTTCGGCAGAAAATCACGTTCATCGCGTTTGTATTGTTCACAAGCGACGGATAGACGTCTTCCGCGAGATTCAGATCGGCGAATGTGACCATTTCTCTGATCCGGGGCAGGAGTTCGAAACGCTTGCCACTGGATTTAAAATAATTCTCTTTCAACCATGCTGGCGCGCCACGGAAAGACCATTCGCTGAAAACACCTTCCCGCGCCTTTTGCAGGAAACGCGGATTAACATCCGTGCCGAGAATAGCCACCTGCCACTCCCGCAGATCGGGCAGAATTCGGTCCAGCAATATCGCGATCGAATAGGGTTCCTCGCCCGTGCAACAGCCCGCGCTCCAAAACCGCAAACGCCGTTCGGAACCGCGCCGCGCATGGATTATTTCGGGCAGGAGGCGTTCACCGAGAATGTCGAAGCTGCGCTGCTCCCGAAAAAAATAAGTTTCCCCAATCGTCAGTTCACTTGCCAAAATCTCAACCTGGTTCCGCGTCAAAGGCGCGGTCAGGAGCCGCCGCGCGTACGTCTCCGCATTGGGGTCACCAAACTTGCGTGCGGCCAGGCGGATGCCTCGTTCCAGGTCACGCCAGCGTTCGCGCGGAAAGTGCAAGCCTATTTGAGCGGACACAAAGTCGCTCAACTGCACGAGCAATTGCTCTGAAAAACCCGGATTCATTACTGCCCCTGACATGTCGATGTCGTTATCGCTTGCTCCAATGCCTGTTCCTCTTCGAAAGAAAGAAATGTGTCGAGGTTGTGAATGAAGATCAGCCCGTCGTGAAATTTCATCACACCTTCCACGTATTCGAGACCAGGAAGAATTTTTTCGGCGGACGTCACTTTGTCTTCTGAATATTCCACGACGCCCGAAACCGCGTCCGTAACCAGCGCAACGGCGCGCCTGCCTGTGTGAGCGATCATCAAGTGATCGGTCAGACTTATTGCCCGCTCTGGCAAGCCGAAACGCTTGCAAACATTTACCACCGGCACAACGCGCCCCTGCACATTGATGACCCCAAGAATAATTTCTGGCGCCTTCGGCAGCGGAATAATCTCAACCACACGAACGATTCTCCCTATCGCGGAGAGCCGCAACGCATAACGGCGTGCACTTAGATCGAACGTGACCAGTTGAATGGAGTTTTTGAAAGCCGCTGCCGATGAGTTGGCGGGTTCAGGCAAATGACTTCCCGGAAACTCCACGGGACCCATTTTTGCCCCGCCAAGCAAACTTGGAACCATACCTGTCGAGACTGTTACATTCATTTCTGACACCCGTTGGATTAGCTAGCTGCCCGTTTGACTTGCCAACGCGCCATAGGATTATTCGTTTATATAACTTCCCGCAAGGCAATTTGTTAGGCGCGCCATTTTGCCGCTTATAGATCGAGAATCCGTCCACGGACGACTTTGTGTATTTGGCTATCGCGAATATGCTGCCAGCCGACAAAACGGCTCAGTTATCAGAGATGACCGTGACCAGGATGTGGTCCCGATAAGTTCCGGCCGTTACTTTGCTGGTGTCGCCAATGGTGACTCGGAGTTCATGGCGATCACCGTCTGTCAATCCATTATTCCGGGAAATTGCCGTCTGGCGGCCGCTGTTCAGATTGACCGGCTTGCCGCCGGTTTCGAGGACATACGGGATAGCATTCTTATATTGGGGATCAATGTTGTTTAAGACCCCACCGTTTTCAGATTCAAGAATCACATGATAACCCACGTTGCTCCGAATGCGAAGGTCGAAGCCTTTCGCTTTTCCTTTCGCCAGTGGGCCAAAATCCATTGCTTGCGATTTGCCGTTCGGATCAAACGCGGACCCGCTGCTGATTAGCGATAATTCGGTGGCCTCTTCCACCATGATTGAGAACGTGACGGTTTTGGAATCTTGCTGAATAAAGTTGTCTGGTGTTCCCGAGTAAAGCGTGATCCTTATGACGCTCGTGTATCGGCCCGAAGGTTTGATTTGCTCAGGCGGCACCACAATAACGTAGCTTAAATCTTTAATTACTTCACCGGGACCAAAGGCGCCGGGAAGGACCTCGTTGGCGGTAGCGGAAGGCAAATCCTTCAGCAACATCCTCCGGTCCAGTGAATCATAGATTTGATAATTTATACTCTCGTTTCCACTGGATGCCTGGCGTTGAAAGTTGCCTTGAGCGACGCCTCCAAACGATACAAAAAACGGACACGCATCACCGCTGACAAGCCGGACTTTGAACTGGATGGTTTGCGGATATTCGCCGGGATCAAACACACCGTAACCGGCGTGTGCGCCGCCCCGCCATTCAGCGTTGTCCACTTCAAGCTTGAGGTCACATTCCGCCGCCGCGCGGCTGCATAGCACAAAAGCCAGACTGACTAATCCATAAACCATCAATGCTCTTATGTTCATTTTCATCAGTTGAACGCTCCCAACTTGGCGATCCCCGGCAGCTTCATTGTTCCAATATTATAGATCCCAGCCTTGTCCTTTGGAATGTCGAGTTGCAGTGTGGCGTGGGGATCAGCAAACAACCGCAGCACATGCTTGCCGGGCTTGAGTCCCTCAACGCTGAATTTTCCACGCTTGTTCGTAAAAAGAGCGGCTGGTTTCATCTGCGGATCAGTTAACGAAACGATTTCTCCCTCTTGTAAAGAAACCGGTGTTCCATCGGCGGTTGCCAAAATGCCTTCGAGAATAACCGTTGCCCCGCTGCCAACGCGGATGACCGTGCCGCTCTTGTAAGTTGGCCGCACCGTATAAACATCCGAACCTAATTCATAACCGACCGGCAAATTTGGCGCATCAATAGCTACGTTACGCACCAGGTAGGAATTTAAATCCGGGAGAACCGCCGGGCCAAAGCGGCCAACGCGGGCGGCATAAGAATCCTGAACTGGATCAACACCAATGTCCTGGCCTTTGAGAGTTGGATGCGGTGCAATGATGGCGAAACTGTCGTGCACTGGCCGCGACAGCGCAAGCTGGCCATCCGCGTAAACAAGCGCGGTGCCAAACCGAATGCTCGTGCGATCGTCCACATTTCCGGCTGCTGTGCCAGGCGTCGTGATATCTTGCGACAAACTTGCTTCTCCGCGATATCCGTTGTAGCGCATCCCGCCAAACGCACTGTAATCGTCCGGGCGACGCTGGAAACCCAGATTTGGGACACAATTCGGTTGCAGTGCACCCGGCTTATGCCAAAAAAGCCAAGGTGAAAATCCCGAGCCTTGAAGAATACGAAAAGAAAATTGTGCATCTACCAATCGCGGTGAATCAATGAAACAATAACAAGGGGATGCTATGAGATGGGTCGAGGCAGCGGGATTGCGCCCGCCGCCCTCCCACCAAGATCGTGCGTACGGTCCTCCGCATACGGCGGTTGAATCTTTAGTCTTGCATTCGGGAACTCGCTGAGAACGACGGCCCTAGAACCCTCTTTCAGAGGTTGGGCAATGGCTGCCTCAGTTGGTCGAAATTCTACCAGCAGCGATTGAATTTCGTCCTCCTTGCGCGAGAACCGCACGATAGTTTGTTTGGATTTAGTCCTTTTGGTCAGAAAGGAACATCGCGAGCCAATTGCCAAATCGAAAGTACGTGCCAAAATTCCTAAATTCATTTTGAAATCATCAGTTTTTAGCAGATGGCACGGCGGTTGCGTTGCAGGTGTTATGCGTCGTTGCTGGTTTATTGTCGTTTTGGTTGTGATCGCCTTGGTTCAGGTGCGGGCGGCGTCAACGACTCTCGCCGAATTTCCATTCCAGCTTCGCGAGGGCTTTCTCTGGATAAAGGTTAAAACATCGGAATCAGAAAAGCCCCTGAATTTCCTGGTGGACACTGGCGCGGGAGTCAGCGCTATCAATCTAAATACAGCCAAGCGGATCGGACTAAAACTCGGCCGGGAAGTCACGGTCCACGGCGTGGACGCAACCCTCACTGGCTATTGGCAGCAGCACCTGTCGGCAAAGGCTGGCGAAGTTCGGTTGCCGAACGAGTATCTCGCTGTGGATCTGGAAAAGTTGAGCCATTCCTGTGAACAGCCCGTGGATGGTCTTTTGGGCGCAGATTTCTTTCGTGGGCGAGTGGTGCAAATTGATTTTGACGCCCAAAGAATCCGCCTGTTGAAAAGGTCCCCGAGCGGTGGCAGCACGGACAATTCCTTGCCGCTCCAATTCCGCACATGCGGAATGCGCGTGCCGATTGCCGTCAATGATCGTGCTGGCCAATGGGTTCGTCTGGACACCGGCTGCGCGACGCCACTCCAATGGGTGAACTCCAACGTGAAGCCTGAAGACTGTTCAGGGCGTCGAATGGCCATCGGATTGACTGAAATCTCAATACCCCAAACAAAGACGGCGGTGAGCCTTGGCAAATATAAATTCAGCGATGTTCCAACCGGTTTGCACCAGACGGCTATTTTTCCCGGCGAAGCAGGCTTGGTCGGCAACGGCCTCCTCTCGCGTTTTTCCAGCATCACGATTGACGGAAAAGCTGAGCGTTTGGTTCTCGGCAAGCGGCGACGGTAACTCGTTTTCCTGATTCGTCATAATCCGCGATTTTCTTCAAAATATTCCGAGGGATTCCACTGAGAGCGGCGTAGTAAAGATTGGAGGCAGCGAAAAGCTGCCATAATGAAAGGCAATTTATGAAAAAGAATCTGATTCTCGCGGTTGTTGTCAGCGCGTTTACGCTGGCAGCCAGCGCCTACGCTGGAGACGCCGTTATGTCGCCAAAAGCGCAGGAGCTTGCCGACTCGCTGAAGATGGCTCCTGGCTCGACGCCGGATATGCTTGACCGTTCGCTTAAATCAGCGCCGCCGAAAGTGGTGGCCATGCGCGAATCGCTTCGCACTGTGCCGAGCGCCGGCCCGACGGTGGACTTGGCCCATGCTCCGCGCCCGACTATGTCACCCAAAGACCCCCAATTTGAAATGGCATGGCGCAGCAACGCCATGATGCAGTCTGACATTCAGGTTGCGCCCTTGAAGTAACACTTGCATCACGGCAATTATCCATACCGGCGAGAAAAGTATCGCCGCTATCGTTAGGCAGCATGAATAGCGAACCTTGCAACCATGATGAGGCTCTTAAGAAACTGTTGAAAGAGTGGCGGATAAAATCTTCGCTGCCGCAGAATTTTCAAGAGAGTGTATGGAAACGGATTGAACGGACGCGGATTCCGAAAATCGCGTCCGTCTTCGCCAATCTCCGAAATTGGTTGGACACCGCTCTGCCTCGGCCAATCCTCACAGCTTGCTATCTTGCGGTTCTTCTTACGGCTGGATTGACTGGCGGTTTGACGCAGGCACATCAAAAAAATGTGCGGGTGAAGGGCGAACTTGGCGAGCGTTACGTCCACTCCATTGATCCTTATCAGGCCCGGCACGAAGCTGCTCGATGAAAAAAGGCGCTCTTATTCTAATCTTTGGTATTGCTCTGGCAGTGGTAGCTTACGCAGGTGTTTATTTTGCGTGGACATCGCAATCTCGAAACCTGGAGCAAAGCGAGAAGCCGGAATTGGCCTGGTTGAAAGAGGAATTCCACCTGAGCGAATCCGATTTCAAGCGTATTTCCGCCCTTCATGCCGCGTATCTTCCTGAATGCCAGGAAATGTGCCGAAAGATTGAGGCCCAGAATGCCCGGCTCAAGGATTTACTTGCGACGAACAGCCAGATGACTGCGGAAATTGAATCGGCTCTTGCAGAAAGCGCCCGATTGCGCGCGGAGTGCCAGACTCACATGCTTCGGCATTTTTATGCCGTGAGCCAAACCATGCCTCCCGAACAAGGACGCCGGTATCTGGCGTGGGTGCAGGATCGGACATTTTTGTCGGATGAAGACATGATGCGCCAAAAATAATTCCGCGTAAGACGTTCATGGATTTTACCGTTTCAACCTATTGATTTTTAGTCGAATAAAACCAATCGAAAATATGAAACCATTCCGAAACACCGCCCGTTTTCTCATAACTGCAATTCTGCTTACGGCTCCGTTAGTCGGCCTTGCCGAAGATAAGATGGACAAAATGAACAGCTCGGCGCTCATGGAGCCGGTGAAATCCGTTTTCGATCATTATTTGAAAATAGAGGCTGCGCTTGCCAAGGATTCCATTGCCGGACTGACCGAACAAGCCAGCGCGATTGCCAAAGCCGTTCGCAGCGACGAAATAAAAATGCTCTCGCCCGATGTAGCCAAACAAGCCGGTGTCTTGGCTCAGGCAAAGGACTTGCCCTCCGCACGTGAGGCGTTCAAGCCGTTGAGCGATTCGCTTATCAAATATCTGGCGGACAATAAGGCCGGTAAAGGCACGTACCACGAGGCGTATTGCCCAATGGCGAAGGCAAGCTGGTTGCAAACCGGAACCACCATTAAAAATCCCTATCTGGGCAAGTCCATGCCGGACTGTGGCGAACTCAAGAATTGATTGCCATCACCTCTTCCTGAGTCATTTGATAATGACGCCGGAAATATCCGCTATTCTGTTCATTCATTCCAAGGGACAACTCCAAAACGGAGAGGAAGAAATCCTGATCGAGTTCCGCAGGGATTGGACAGCGACGTTCCAATGCGGAAACTTGCTCGGATACGGAAAGACGAGCTTCCCGGTGAACGGCAGACCGTGAACGACGCGACAACTCAACCAGATGAATACGACCGAACAGACATGGTGCGGCTTGCGTCAGGCGACGCGGCGGCACTCAACGACCTTATGCAACGGCACGCGCCCAGGTTATTCAGCTACGCCCTCCGTTGTCTGCAAAATGAGAGCGATGCTTCCGAAATAGCCCAGGAAAGCTTCGTCCGGGTTTTTCAATACCGCGCAAAATTCAATCCGAGAGAGAAATTTTCGACCTGGCTCTATTCCATCGCGACCAATCTCATAAAAGATTGTTATCGCTATCGGGCACGTCATCCAAAAGTGTCATTGGATGCCGAAATTGAATCCGTGGGCGAGGACTTTCGCGAAAGAATTCACGGGAATAGTCCGTCGCCAAGCGAATCTCTGGAAGGAGCGGAACGGGCGGAAGCGGTCCGCAAAGCGATTGCCGGCCTGCCGGAAGAAATTCGCACTCCGTTGATTCTTTCCCAATACGAAGAACTTCCACATGCGGAAATCGGAAAGATTCTGAATTGTTCAGCAAAGGCCGTCGAGACGCGCCTTTATCGTGCCCGAAATCAACTGCGGCAAAAGTTGGAGCGCCTGCTTTAGCACACGATGGAATTTTGTAAAAATTTGTTGAGGGATTTATCAAAGTGGAACGTATTAGGGTGTATTCGAAATTCTTAAATTTCTCGAGAATTTGTTGTCGCTTGGTTTAGGTGTTCGCAATCAAATAAGCGCAACGATTACTTCGGCGTAAACATGGCAGAAATCAAGGACCTAAGAAGCTCAAACCGCAGCTTGACTCAGACAGCCTCCGGCAATCTAATCCCTATAATGAATTCAATAATCAATCTCTCAGTAGAGCAGCTTCGACGCGCAGCTTCCATTAAAGAACAAATCGACAGGTTGAACACAGAACTCGACCGCCTGCTTGGAGAATCGAACGGTGAGACAATCCCGACTAAAACACGCACAATGAGTGTGGCTGCCCGCAGGAAAATTGCAGCGGCTCAGAAAGCCCGATGGGCTAAGATGAAGGGCAAAACAACCGGGCGAAGCAGACGCAAAATGAGCGCTTCCGCCCGCAAAAAGATCGCAGAGGCAGCTAAAGCCAGATGGGCCAAGGCAAAAGCGGCGGGACGAAAATCGCTTTAAAGGACACTAACTAAGCTTGTTGTCCCAGATCTACACTTAACAATGCACACAACGGACATCTCAATCTGGCAGCACGAGCACAATTTTTCTGGCGACACTTCATCCGCTGAAAAGTGCACGCGCTGGGTAATTGTGCTGACAGGTGGAATGATGCTGGTGGAAATCATCGCCGGATATTTTTTCTACTCGATGGCATTGGTAGCCGATGGCTGGCACATGGGAACACACGTCGCTGCCTTCTCGCGGCTTTGGCCTATTCGTACGGACGTCGCCACGCAAAAGATGCACGGTTCACTTTCGGCACCGGCAAGGTTGGTGTACTTGGCCTTTTCACCAGCGCGATTGTTCTGTCCATCATTGCTTTGGTCATCGCCAGCGACTCCGTTCATCGATTACTCACGCCGCAGGTAATTCATTTCCGCAAGGCGATTGCTATCGCGGTCGTGGGGTTGTTTGTGAATCTTCTCAGCGCATTCATGTTGAAAGATGAACCGCATCATCACGGTCACGATCACAGCCACGCGCACGAACACCATCACGATTTGAATTTGCGGGCGGCATTCATAATCCTTACGCTCCGCTTTGGCGATTGTTCGACAAGGAGGTAATTCCCTACCGTACTCCAATTTTGAATTCTAGAACTCCAAAATTCGCAACAGACCCTTAGACCCTTATTTCGCGATTTTGCCGTTGTGAATGATTTCCTAACTCGGCCTGAGTGAATGCACCCAAAAAATCCTCTACAACATGACTCATGTCGTGGCCAGGATATTTTTCCGACAGAAATTTTTTCAATTGAGTGGTAATGTCCTCCGTCCAGATTTGCAAAGCATGTTGCTGGTCCTGAGTAAAGGCTTTCAGCACTTCGACAGCATTGCGACCCTTAATCCAGATTTCGTTTGCGCCTGTCGGGAACCGTTCCATGACAGCGAATTCCAATCCTTTTTCGGTTTGCCGATGGCAGACGAATACATCATCAAACAGTCCAACATTTTTGCACCACAGGCAACCGTCATCAGCCAGAACTGGCTCGCGGTAAGCCGGTTTGCTGGCTGCTGCCATCGTCGCCAGAGCGAGCTTCGCTATATCGCGTTCCAAGCGGCTCACGTGGTCGCGGGTGAAAGGAAACTGTTTCAGTTGATCAGCAAAGTGCAGAAGGACTTCCTGATGGGCTTGGCTTTCTATTTCGGTAGAACGGCGATCGAGAGAACGGCTACTCATAAAGGTTCAATGACTTTCAAGAGTTTAAGCAACTCAAAGCCTGGCATGAATGGTATGCCATATTCGACACTGGATGGGTCTTAACCTACCATGCCGAAACCAAGCGGTAAAACAGTGAATTAAAATTACCAGCGATGAGGCCGACATTTGAAGCGAGACAGCGTACGTCAAAACAAAATGTCACTCAGCGGCCAATGCATGTTCGACATTGGAAAGACCAGACCAAACCCATGGTGAAGTTCTGATTTCATCAGGTAGTTCAAAGAAGTTTTTGAGATGTCCAACGAATTCTGCATAGTCCTCAAGGGCCATCGGTTTCGCCAAGTATGCGACAGCGCCAAGCGAGCAGGCACGTTGAGCATCTTCCGTCAAATTCGATGAAGACCACACAACAACGGGCAGCGAATTCATGCCAAGAAATCCACGTTTCCATTCAAGAACCTCAAATCCGCTGACACGCGGCATTCTTAAATCCAGCAGCATCAATGAGGGGATCGGAAAGCGTTTGCGATCCGAATAATGTTCATCGCCAAGAAGATAGTGAATGGCCTCCTCTCCGTCGCTGACGCAATAAAGATTTGCGGCCGGCCATGTCTTTGCAAACGCATTCTGCACCAGCAAAGTGAAATCGGCATCGTCATCCACCAAAAGGATCACCCGCGCCATAAGAGGTAAGCTCGTCTCGTTTCTGAAAAACTCAAATGAAGAATCTCAAATAGTTGTTCACAGCAGTGTTAGACCAATCTCTAATACTGACGAAGCGATTCATGCGCGCTGCACACGCCATTGCATTCAGGCTCCCGAGATCACACGTTTGGATTCCAAGAGTAGCAGTGACGCTCCCAATCGGCACTGGTAATTGTCGAAGCATCTGAAATCAGAGCACGGCAATTGATCATTGCGGTCGCAACGCCAGTTTGCCAAAAAAATGCTTATCGAGTTCGCGGTGCGCTTCAGCGGCTTGATCCAACGGAAACGTACGGGCCACGTGGACTTCACACGGACCGGACTCAATTAAGCGGTTAAGCTTCTCGATCTGCTTCGGATTAGGCTCGCCATCGTAGCTATGGATCTTTACGCCAGGTCGCGCTTTTGGCGGAGGCATAACGCCGTTAGGGTAAGCCACGCGTCCGTTGTCACGCACCGCGCGCAGTGCACGCTCGGTAGCCTCGCCACCCGCGGTGACAAGCGCGGCATCAATGCCGTTGGGCGCAAAAGCGTATGCCGCCGCTTCGACATCATCCTTGCGGCCATCCACAACGGCGTCCGCGCCGAGTCGTTTTGCCAGCGCGGCGCCATCCTCGCCCGATGCGACTGCGAGCACTCGTGTGCCCATACGTTTGGCCAGTTGGACGGCCAAATGCCCAATTCCACCACCAGCGCCGAATACCATCACTGATTCGCCTTGCTTCAATTGAAGCATTTCGTCCAACCCGCGCAATGCGGTCAAAGCGTCAACTGGCATCACACCCGCCTGCTCCACGCTTAGTTTCTTGGGAATGGGCGACGCGTTCTCGGCTTTCACAGCCGCGTATTCGGCATAAAAACCGCCTTTAGGATTCGCGAGCGCCAGCGCGTATGCCCGGTCACCCTCCTTGAAATTGCGGACTCGCTCGCCAACAGCCGCGACCGTCCCCGCCTAGCACATAGGGAAATCTCGGTTTCGTCCCGAACATTTTGGCGAACTCGCCTTCACGCTCATAGGGGTCCCAAACGCCCACGCCGGCCGACTCGACGTGGAGGAGGACCTCGTCTGGTCCAGGTTCGGGCACAGGAAGTGTTTTCATTTGAATCGTTTCGATGCCGCCGAATCGGTCAAGGGCCGCGGCGCGCATGGTGGTCGCTCGTTTTTGGCTCATAGGAAGCCAAACTCGCATCAGCAATGAAATGATGCCTTGGGGCAATCACCTACATTCATTTAGTACGCCGCCCGATTTTTTCCAGGGCTGGATTAGTTTAGCCGGATTAGTTCGAGAGTGACGTTAATCTCCGGCACGATGAATTTCACATCGTGCTGGAAGGCACAAGCCGATTGCGTGGGGATTGCACGCCACACACCGCAGCCGATCTCAAAAAAATTTTCAAAAATTTCGCCCTCCGGTGTCCTCGGCGGTGAAGTTCGTTTGTCGTCTCATTGAACGGGCTGCTACGGCAGCTACAAAAGATTAACAAAACAACAATAAAACAACACATTCAATGAACACGAAAACAAATCACAGCATTGTCTCCCCATCCGAGTGGCTTGCCGCCCGGAAGGAACTTCTCGCGGAGGAAAAGCGTCTCACTCGACAAATGGACGCTATCAGCGCGAAGCGCCGCGCTCTGCCTTGGGTGAAAACAGAAAAGGACTACCAGTTCGATACCCGGAACGGACGTGTCTCGCTGGCCGGGCTTTTCGGCGGGAACAGCCAATTGGTCATCCAGCATTTCATGCTTGGACCAGGATGGGGTGAAGGTTGTCCCAGTTGCTCTTACATGGCCGACCACACGGATGGCATGCTCCCGCATCTGGCCGCGCGCGACGTGACCATGCTGGCTGTCTCCCGCGCGCCGCTGGCGGAAATTGAGGCGTTCAAAAAACGCATGGGCTGGCATTTTGACTGGGTGTCGTCCAACGGCAGTGACTTCAACCACGACTTTCATGTGTCGTTCTCCGATAAAGAAGTGCAAAGCGGCAAGGTGGACTACAATTACACGAAACAGCCCTTTGGCAGCACGGAAGCGCCCGGCATCAGCGTCTTTCAAAAGGCGGCCGATGGCACGGTTTATCATACCTATTCGGTTTACGGCCGTGGCGTTGAGCTGATGATGGGAACGTATCGCATCCTCGACCTGACGCCGAAAGGCCGCGACGAGGATCACCTCGATCGCTCAATGGAATGGATCCGTTATCACGACAGCTACGGAACCGGCATGGCGAAATGCGGATGCCAGTCGAAGGAGACAAAAGCATGAGCTCGCTTCACTGCTGCCAAGGGAAGTCGCGCTCCGGCGGCGACGTGCCTCAGCCGAAAACCTGGCGGCGTCGCGTCAGGGGAACTGCGGAACTGATTCTTCCCGGTGCGCTGCTCGCCCTCATGCCAAAGTGCCCGTTGTGTCTCGCGGCGTATGTGGCTTTGGGCACCGGGCTCACGATGTCGCGCTCGTCCGCGCGCATTCTCATGCGCTCGCTCACCGCGCTTTGCATCGGCACGCTGGCATTGTGCGTTGTCCGGCGCGTGGTAAGCTGGCATCACAACAGACAATCATTGAACCTTCAACCGACGCAAACACCCCGATGAAAAACACTCCCACCAATCAATACTTGCTTCTTGTTCAAGGCGGCTCATGCCAGGACGGCGGACTGTCAGCCGAACAAATGCAGGCCAAAATGACCGAGGTGTATGCCTGGATCGACGGTCTTACCAAAAAAGGGGTCATGAGTGCGGCGCAGCCGTTGACGCCCGACCGCAAAATCGTTTCCGGCAAAAACGGAGGCATCATTTCCGACGCTATCGCCACCGAATCCAAGGAAGCCGTTGGAGGTTACTTCATCGTCACGGCGGCCACGATGGATGAGGCCGTGAAGATCGCCAGCACCTGTCCGATGTTCAAGTACGGTGGGCAGTTGGAAGTGCGCCAGATCGCCAGCCTTAGTCGCGATTGAGACTGCATGAGCCAGCCGGACGATAGCGCGAGTGAGGTGGCCGGCCATTTTTTCCGGCACGAAGGCGCAAAAGTGGTTGCCATCCTCACCGCGCATCTTGGCACGCACCGATTGCAACTCGCCGAGGACGTGGTGCAGGAGGCACTGCTGCGGGCGCTGCAAACGTGGTCATATCGCGGCGTGCCAGACAGTCCCGCCGCGTGGCTGACGCAAGTTGCCAAAAATCTCGCGGTTATTGTGCTGCAACGTGAACACCGTTGGAACGAAAAACAGGATGCCATCGCCACCGAACACGCACGATGGCTGGCCGCGCCAACCGATGACACGACTCATGAAACTTTCGCCGACGACACGCTGCGGATGATGTTCGTCTGCTTTCATCCAGAACTTGCCACTGAATCACAGATTGCGCTTGCGCTGCGTACCCTGTGCGGATTCAGCCCCGCAGAAATCGCGGCTGCATTTCTCACGAGCGAAGCGGCCATCACCAAGCGCCTCGTCCGCGCGAGGCAACGCATCCGCGAACTCGCGCTGCCGTTTGCCGTGCCGGATGCGGCCGAGCTTTCCTCGCGGCTGGATGGCGTGTTGCACACACTCTATCTGCTTTTCAACGAAGGCTACAAAGCGTCAGTGGGCGACCGTCTGGTGCGCGAGGATCTTTGCCATGAAGCCATCCGGCTCGTGACGTTGGTCGCGCAGCATCCCGGCACGCAAGAGCCGCGCGCCCACGCCTTACTGGCGCTCTTGCTGCTCAACGCCGCCCGCCTGGATGGCCGTACCGATGACGCCGGAAACCTCCTGCGTCTGCATGAGCAGGATCGCGGAGCGTGGAATCAAGCCATGATCGAGCGTGGCGTCCTGTGCCTCCGTCAGTCATCGCAAGGCGACACATTGAGCGTGTATCATATCGAAGCCAGTATCGCCGCGACGCACTGCATGGCGGCTGACGCCGCAGCTACCGATTGGCGGCGCATTCTGCACCTCTACGATCAACTTTTCGCTCTCACCCGCTCGCCGGTCACAGCGATGAACCGCGCCGTTGCCGTCGCGCGTGTTCATGGTGCGCAGGCCGGGCTGGACGCACTCGACAACATTGCCCAATGCTCTGTGCTGGAGAGTAATTATCTTTATCACGCCGCTCGCGGCACATTTGCCGCCGAACTCGGAAAGAACACCGCCGCGGTTACACACTTTCGTCAGGCCGCGAAGCTCGCTTTGCTGCCCGTCGAACGCGACTTCATCGCGCGCCGAATTGAAGAATGCGAGGCGGGAGAAGCAAAGTTATCCGCAGAGTGTAATCGAAGTTCTATTGCAGAATAAAGAATTGTCTAGGCCGACATGCATTTCCACCACAAAAGCTCAAGTGCTGGCCAGTTCATTTTTCCGGAAGAGCCGGCGACGAGCATCGGACATGATCACCGCCACCGCCGGGTGTGTCAGCTTCCGTTCAGGAGTTATCGCGTAAAACTGCTGCTGACATTCTTCGGTACGTCCAATAATGCCGAAGTCATTGCCGATTTCTTTCGCGACAACGGTGGGCACCGCCATGAACCCCAAACCGTGGAGTGCGAGAACATTCACGAAGGCCGGATCGTAAAATTCCCCCACGAGCCGTGGACGGACACCCACGGCATGAAACCATTTCTCAAGCGAACGGCGCAATCCGCTATTTGACATTGGCAACAGCGCAGGCGCGCCATTTAGCGACTTGGGAAACCCGCGCCGCAGCTTGGTTGCCAAAGGCGAGGTCGCACAGAATGTCACGCCAGATTCGCCAAGCAGATGATTGAAGACGTTGGTGGTGACGCCGCTGGAGGCGGGTTCATCGGCAAGCACGAGGTCGAGTTGGTAGGACGCAAGTTCGAGGAGCATGTCGGACACGCTGGTTTCCCGACAGGATACCTGCACTGGCTGAGGCAGATGAAAAACGGGTTCAATGAGGCGGTAGGTGACAAGCTTGGGCAAGGCATCCGCCACTCCGAGGTTTAGTCGCAAAGGCCGCGATGATGTCGGCCGCCGCTTCACGGAGTTCAGCAAGTCCTGCCCGAGAGAGAAAATCTCCTCCGCATAGCTTAATACCTGCTGGCCAGTATCTGTAAGCGCCAGATTGCGGCCAGCGCGGCGAAAAAGCTTTTCTCCAAGCACCTCTTCCAATGCGTGAATCTGCGCGCTTATGGTCGGTTGAGAAACGTGGAGTTTGGCCGCAGCCCTGGTCAGTCCGCCTTCCCTGGCGACAGTCCAGAAGTATCGCAAATGGTGATAATTCAGAAATTCCACCAGCTACTATCTTTCACTTAAACCTAAAAATCCAATTGAGAAATCATATTAGTCTAAATGTCATTCCGGCGACAGGTTTGGTTCAGTGGAAAACAGGTCCTCTAAAAAGGACAACAAAACGGAAACGAAACATGAACACAATGATTGATACTAATTGTTTGGTTAAAAGTGCACCGCGTGCTTTGCGGCGCACTGCACAATCGCGTAATGCTGCCAAAGTTATGAAACAACTTCCCGAGACGGTGATTGAGTCGCATTTTGCGACAGCAGACGGTCGCGACAGCAGTCTCGGCTCTCGGTTGGACAGCGACGCATTTCGAGCGGAGTTACAAAAGCGTGCGAACACTCCGCTTTATATTCCGAATCAGCCGCGTCACTGGGGATTGAATGAGTAGAGGAAATGCGATGAAATCCATTAAGCGCATTTTGATAGTGACCGCCGGTGGGCTGGTACTAGTCGCTGGCATCGCGCTTCTCGTGTTACCGGGACCGGCGTTCATCGTTATTCCACTCGGGTTGGCGATCCTTGCTCTTGAATTCCCCTGGGCGCGGCGATGGCTTGGCAAAATCCGGGGTCTGCTCCATAGAAAAAACCGGATGATTAAAAAAAGGAAACAGCCTGATTTTTCCAAACTCATCTGCGCAGGCAAGTCGAACGATGAAATATTGCATGGGCAAGCACAGGCGGAAACTGGGGCGGGAAACGTCCAAGGGGGGGGGGTTCCCGTATTAGGGCACGGAGCATTCGCTCCATTTGCTAAACCGGAGGTTGGTGATTGGTTTCAACAAGGGCGTTTGTGCCCAAAAAATAATTAAAAACAAAAAGATGATATGAAAACGAAACAACGAAGACATGAACAGCCGTCGGAAAAATATCCTGACCGGGCCGAAGTTGCGCAGCGCGCTTATGAACTTTATGAAGCGCGGGGCAGAGAACCGGGCCACGAACTTGAAGACTGGTTGCGGGCGGAACAAGAATTAGAGCAACGAGCCGTCTGAAAGAGCATAATCCAAAGATCGGAACAAAGGAAACATGAAACCGCGAACTGCTGATTTATCAACCAAGGCGGGACGAAACGCGGGGACGGAGATACAACTAAGCCAAATACTCGTTCCAGTCGATTTTTCCAAAGCCTCCCGTCAGGCCGTGAAGTATGCGGTCGCGCTCGCGGAAACGTTTGATGCCGGGCTTCACTTATTGTCCGTGGTCGAACCGGTCTTGTTTATGTCCGGTCTGGAACGAATGCCGATTGCCCTCCCAAGCGATGCGGAAATGGTATCATCCGCCCAGCACGATTTGGAGGAACTTGCCCGACAGGAAATCCCGGCGACGATGACCGCAACTTTGACCGTGAAAAAAGGAAAACCGCCTCAAGTCATCATTCGCGCCGCGGCTAAACTGGGTGTTGATTTAATAGTCATCCCGACTCATGGACGTACCGGCCTGAAGCGCGTTCTGCTGGGGAGCACGGCCGAACAGGTCATTCGCCACGGGCCATGCCCGGTGCTCACGCTTCGCCGGCGTGTGCTGGCGCGGAGTAAACACTATGCCGATGGCGTACCGACACGCATCAAGCGAATTCTGGTTCCGGTCGATTTCTCCACGCCATCGCTGCGGTCATTGCATTACGCGATTAGCTTTGCGCAGATCGTAAAGGCAAGGCTCGTCTTACTGCACGTGGTGCCTGAATCCATCGGAGGAAGTCATCACGTGATCTCACAACTGAAGAGATTTAAAGATCAAGCCATCAACCGCGCGCGAATCAGTCTTGTGCAGTTGGCAAAACAAGAGTTTGTCGGCCAGGTACCCGCCACTGTCAACGTGACCTCGGGTGTTCCTTTTGACGAAATCAATCGCGCCGCCGAAGCATCCGCTTGCGACACGATCATCATCGCGACACACGGCCGAACCGGCTTCAAGCGGGCACTAATGGGCAGCACTGCCGAAAATGTGGTGCGATATGCGCGCTGCCCGGTCCTGGTTGTACGGGCGCAAAGACGCCAGCACAGACGAGCCCGTAGTGAATTCATGGTCTTCCATGGCCGGGTATCAGATGGAGCGGCCAGAACACAGGAATAAAAAACAAAATAATAACCGCCAGTATAAACGTCAGTGGCAGTCCTATCTTAACAAAATCCCTGAATCGATATTTACCGGGTGCGTACACCAAAATGCAGGACGGTTCAAACGGCGCAATCAATGATACCGAGGCGGCCAGCATAATAGCGATTGCGAACGTCCGCTCATTCGCACCCAGCTCGCGTGCTGTTTCCAACGCCACGGGCAACACTACCAAAGCCGCCGCCGCATTGGACATTGGTTGTGTGAGTAAAATGGTCAAAACAAAGAATCCCGCCAGTATGGTAATTTCCCCCCAAGGCTTGAGCAACGTGACAATCCAATGCGCAAGGAATTCGTCTGCATGTGCTTGGTGAATCGCGATTCCGAAGGAAGTCATGCCGCCAATCAGAATCAGCAGCCGCCAATTGATATACCGGTGAGCTTGCTCAATGGATATGCAGCCGGACAAAACGGTCAGGATTGCAGCGCCCAGCAAGGTAATGGGCAGCGGTAACAATCCGAATCCGCCAAGCAGCAGGGCTGCGAGGAAAAATCCAATCGCATAGAGACCTTTTCGCTTGTTGAAAACAGACGGCGGCAATTCCGCCAAGACCGCCAGCTCACGCCGCTGTTGGAGAGATGCCAGGTGTTCTTTATCTGCCCGGACCAGCAACAAGTCTCCGACCTTCAGCTTGATGGAATCGATCTTTTCGCGCAGTGGGTGGTCGCGCCGATAGATTGCCAGAACGATGACATCATATTGCTCCCGGTAGCGGGTTTCTTTAAGAGAGCGGCCCACCAGATTCGATTGGGGCGTCACCAGAGCTTCGGCAATGTTCAACTGTCCCTGGACCATGCCCTCAACTCCAAGTTTCCAATCCGGCATGATCTGAATTCCTTCGCTTCCTTTAACTTTAGCGAGATTTTCCGCACGACCCGTCACTAAGAGAATATCCCCGTCGCGAATGATCGATTCGGGGTCGGGAACAAACGTTTCCTTCCCACGCAAAATTTTGAGGACGCGAAAATCCATACGGGTCAAATCCGACTCAAGAACGTGCTGGCCAATCAAACGGGAATCAGGCAGAACGACAATCTCACTCAAATATCCCCGAATCGCCTCGGATTCACTCAGGCCTTCGATCCGATGATCCGGCAAGAAACGCCTCCCGATAAATACGAGATATGCGATTCCCGTTGCGATAATGATCAAACCGATAGGGGTCATTTCGAACAGGCCGAGAGGAGCTAAACCTTCCTTCATGATGAATCCACTGACTGCCACATTGGTGGACGTCCCAATCAGCGTACAAGTACCGCCCAAGATGGAAGCAAAGGCCATCGGCAAAAGAATCCTTGACGGGCTGATGTCAGCTTTTCTGGCCACCCCCCTCACGGGGCCGACAAAAATGGCTGTGACCGTGGTATTGTTCATGAAGGCAGACATACTGCTGACCAGCAGCATCAGCAACAGCAACAAACGATTTTCGCGTCTGTTCGCGAATGTGACCAATTTGGCTCCCAGCGTTTCCAACAGACCTGTTTCTTGCACCGCGCCGCAGAGCACGAAGATCGAGCCCAAAATGATAATGATTTCGCTGCCGAATCCGCTGAAGGCCTCCTGCACCGATAGTACTTTCGTGCCGACCAAAGCCAGCAGCATCAGCAATGTCACCAGATCCACCGAGATTGCCTCGATGGCGAATAAGATTATCGCCACCACCAATAGACCGAGGACCACACCGATTTTCCAGCCGTCCGGAAAAGTGAGCGCAAAGATAGCATCCATTCATGGACAGTACGATGTATCCTGCCGCATTCGCGAATCAGGTGTTATCACCATAAATGTGAGTCAAGGAACGTGTAACGCGGTCCACTTTTCGGCAATATATTTACAGGCAATCGACACCCGCCTACTGGCTTCATGAATCGCCGCTTCGATTGTACCGCTCCGCTTGACACAATTCCGTCGCGGTGCATCGAGCTTACGCAAAGAAAGCCAAAGTGAAGATCCCAAGCCTTGAAGAATACAAAAAGAAAATCGTCCAATTTCCTACTGCGGTGAATCAATAACCGCGCAAGCAAAAAGATACCTTTTTCGCATGATTTTACCACTCGCGATAATCGAGTGAAGTAGGTGAGTCGTTCCAATCGTGACATTTTTCGCGGATTTGCCCATACTCTGGGACTCGTTCTTATGGGCAATTCCATTCGACAATCATGAATGGCAATAATCAGCTTGGCGATTTGTTCGCTGCGGAAGCGCCTTTGGGCGAGACGGCGAAACCTTTGCCCGCAATCACCGGATCGTACACTCTGGAATCTCGCGAACTCGGTGAAGCCGTCGCTCGACGCACTCGCAGCCTCATCGCACCTTCACCATTGTTGGAACTGGAGAGCAACAAAACTCAACGCGACCTCGATTTATCGCGACACGACTTGCGAATGCTCTGCCTCGTCGTTCTGGATGTTGTCATTGACAAGATGGGATTTGGCACAGGCGCAACACGGCGCGACATTGAATTTGCGTTGTCGCCAATTCTTCGCACAGCAGAGCCGACTATTGCAGAGGAAACCGAACGGCGCGTTGTCGGAATCATTCTCGACGCGTTACTGAACGAACGTGGTCGCCGCCAGCAATTTGTCGAACGTTATGCCGCACTGGAAAACGGCGCGGTTTGCTGGCGCGAGTTTGGTTATCGCTTGTTGGAGGAAATGCAGACCGAATCTGGCGAGCGCGTGTTCCGCGCGAGCAGTGAGGCCATCAAGCTTTACACCGAGATGCTTGGCTACAATCTGGAGGACGCCACTGAAGCCGATCTCGCGGTCATCAAGTATCAATCCCAACGCGGTCGGCTGGACGATGCAATTCAGACTGCGCGTCAGGCTCAGATTCGAGCGAAAGCTTACGCCGAAATGATCCGGTTGCGACTTGAAGTAGCCAGACGCGATGCGGATCAGGCCAAATGGTCGAGCGAAGTTCTGGAGCAGATGACTCATGCGCTAGGCCTAATTCGTGAGCGTCAGCGCAAAGAAAGCGAACTTCGCACTGGCCTCGAACAGCGCCGCGACCAGGCCGGCGGGGATGATCTCATAAAGCTGACGCGTTTGCTCGATGAGCTTGAAAAATCAGAGACGACGAATCTCGAACTTCACCGGCTGCTCATAACTGCTAACGACCAGTTCCGGGACGAACACGCACGACAACGGTTGCGTCGCGTTGCAACGGGACTGCGTGTGAATCTCGAACCGGAAGTCTTGCTACCCTGGCTGCACGCGGAAGTCGGGTTCGCTCAAGAAGCTTGGATTCCCGCCATGAATCTATTGGTTGGTCATGCGACACCTGTGCCGCCCAGCTTGGAGCAACTTTGGTTGAAACTCCTCGCACTGCCAAGTGAATCCGAAGCTGCTCACGCCGACGTAACAGCGCCGCAGACGACCGCGCTTATGGCAGCTCCACCAGTTTTCCTGCCCGCCGACCGGCTTGCAGTTCGGGATTTTCTGCGACAGGAATTGCGAACCCCGCGCAAACTCTCGGATCTGCTCGTCATCGCCGACAAAAGAGGATTGTCTGCGTCATCTCGACGACTCTTTGTTCTGCTGACGATGGAGCAATTCGGCGCGGCGAATGAACGAAGACAATTCAGCGTCGTCCCGGACGGCGCATCCTTCGCCGTTGAGGAATTCTGTGGCGACGAACTGGCCTTAAGCCGCTTGACCAAATGAACTCCATCGCGAATGACGCTTACGACGCGGGCCGATTGATCGGCTTTGCGTTGGCATCGCGTTCGGTGGCGACTTCTAAAGATTACGCTGAACTCCTTCGTCGCTCAAAGATCGCAAGGATGTCAGTATCGACCACGGCACCGAATAATTCCCGAAACAACCTACGATCATTCCCCGTCACGGAAGCTGAAGGATAAAAAACCGTTGTGGCCCGTTCGATGCCGGATTGTTGGTGAACGCGAAATTTCCGCTGCCATCGAACCAGTTTGACGTCACAATCGCCCAATTGCTCACCGGCAAGCTGGCATTGGTGCTCGCGAGCAAATAATATGGCCAGTTGGGCACGCCATTTGAGCCTGTAAAGACCAAGCCACTCTCACCCACGTTGACACCAACAAACGGCTGCGGCGTCGGCGAAGCCACTACGCTAATAACACCCGTGCTGAGACCGTCCGTGTCCCAGGCGAGATTCAGGCCGGGAATCGCGGGAACGATATTGGTGAATTCTCCACTGCGATTTCCCGCGTTGAATAATTTGAAACTGTCACCAGCGGCAAGGGTTCCAGAGAGGTTCGTCAGCACGAGTGTACCGCCGTAGTCGATGCTCGTTGCGTTCAAGGTGTCATTCGTATGCGCCGACTCATTGAGTTCAAGGAATGTCGTCCCGCGCAAAGTCGCCATGCCGCTCGCCGTCAAAGCTCCGGGCGCGCCGCCCGGCGCAATCGTCCCGCCCGGATTTACCAGGAGAGCGCCGGCAATGGAACCATTGCCTCGCAACGTCTGCCCGTTCTCAACCGTGAATTTGCCATCGGCACGCACCGAAGCATCAAGCACCGCACCGGTGCCGATGGTGATGCTTGGACTCGCAGCAATAGACCCGTTGCCCGCCAGCTTGAACGTGCCGCCATTAATAATAGTGTCGCCGGTATAGTTATTCGCATTGGTAAGGATCAATAAATAGCCGCCGTTCTTAATTAGATTCCCGGTTCCACTTGCGACATTTCCCAACGTGAGCGAAGCGGCGCTGCCCCAAAAGATGCAATCTCCGTTCAACTGCACCGGCCCGATGATCACATTCGCCCCGCTCCAGTTCGTGACCGTCGACGTAACGCCGTTGCCATATAAAATAAAATGTTTGTCCCAGGCCGTCGTGGAACTGAAAAAAGAAAGCGTCGCGCCCGCGCGCACGATCAAGTTGCTCGCGGGATTGCCCATCGAGGTCGTCACCGTTTCCCATCCCATCATGCCTTGTTGAATATCAATGTTTGCGAGCTTGGGATCCACATTGATGGCGGCAATAGAAACCTGGTTGCTACCGGTCTTGATGAGATTGTAAGGCTGGCCGCCCGTGCTCAAAGCGCCGGAAACAATATTGTTGTTGGTGCCGCGAATGTCCCATCGCCCCACGTTGTTGTTGGGATTCCATGGCCCTGTGCCGCCAAGCCAGGTGTCACCCGCCAGGGTGAGGAACCGCACGCCGGCGGTGACCTGCGCCGCGCTATTGTAAATAGCCCCTTCATTATTCACGCCGCTTCCGGAAGCAATAATTGTTTCACTGCCGAGACTAATGGCACTAAGGTCGAGAGTCGCGCCGCTTTGAACAATCGTCGCGCCGTTCGTCGCGCCCAGCGCGGTGCTCGAACCAATTTTAAGCGTGCCCTGCGACACAGTCACCGGCCCGGTAAATGAATTTGCGCCGTTCAACGTCAGAACACCCGAACCATTTTGTGTCAGGCCGCCGGAACCGGAAACGGCGCTGTTAAATGCCACGTTATCACTGCGTCGAAACAAAAGCGTCCCCTGATTGGTGACGCTGTTAAATGAAATCGCGCCGTGAGTCGTCCCGTCACCCACCTGCAAAGTTCCACCGCCCAAAAAAAGTCCCGTGCCCGAAACCGAACTCGCCAGCCTGAGCACATTGGGCGAATTGTTCGTAACAGCAAGGTTCGAAGCCACCGTGATGGGCGAAGAAATCGTGTCGCCTTTGCTCGCGGCGAGTTGCGTGATCGCAGCCGGATTCGCACCGTTATCAAACGTGAGTGAGCCGCCATTTGGATTGATGGTGTAAGAACCGGACCCGCTCGGGTCGCCAACGGAAAGCGCGCCAAGCGTGATGGGAATATTGAGATTGATTGTCTGATCGACGGCGATATCGGAGTTGATGACCACATTGCTGCCCGGGCCGTTCGGGAAAACGCTCACATTGGTCCAATTCGCGTTCACGTTCCAGCTTTGCGCGCTGGTCGTGATTTTGTTCGTCCAATAAATCGGCGTCGACGAGAACACAATCCCCGAAGTCGTCGCCGCTCCTGCCGCGAAATCAGACGGCGCGCTTTGGTTGCAATCATTCGCAGCCGCAACACGGTAATAGTAAAGCTGCCGGAGGATGATGTTCGTATCCTCATAGTTCGTCGCGGTCACGCCGGAGGCAATGACTTCCGGCGGCGTATCGCTGCTGAAACGGATTATGTTGTAACTCGTCGCACCGACGGAAGCGTTCCAGCACAGCATGATTTCCGCATTCGTGGTAATGGTGACGAGATTCGTTGGCGGGAGCGGCACATTGCACGGTGAAACGGCAGCTTCCGTGGAATTTGAACCTTCGCCAAAGCTGCTCACCGCGGAGACCGTATAATAATAGGTATTGCCTACAGCCACATCGCTATCGCTGAACGTTGTGATGGGAACATTCGCGATCGTCGTATATGGGCCGCCGCTCGTAGTGGAGCGTTTCACGTTGTAACCCACCGCGGCCAGCGTGTCATCCCAACTCAAGGTCACAGGATTGCCGGGGCTGGCAATCAGGCCAGTCGGCGCGTGCGGCACTTGCGGCGTGGTATTCGTCACAACTACATAAACATCCGCCCAATCGGAATGATCATTCGAATTACGATTGCCTGTCACGTCGTTGCCCGTGTCGGTGACACCGATGATCAATCGCCGCACGCCCGTCATGTCCAAATCAATCGTCTTCGGCGGCGTAAGCCCGGTCATAATGCCGCTGTCATAAATTTTCCTGCCATCGGCAATCACCTGAAAAATGACCGACCCGTTACTCCCGACTTCGTCATCCACGCCCACGACCGAATGAAATCGTGAACAGACCCCGCCCAGATTATATTCGTTTCCGCCAATCGCATGTGTGCCGATGCCATTCGTATAAACCACCTCGCCGAGCGTGATGGCGTTGCCGCCCACGCTCTGATTTTTCATGATCGTGCCGAAACCGGTATAAGCGTAAATCGGCTGGAGACCGTTCAAATAATTCGTCCCGAGAACCGGCGCCGGGATCGGCGTGCCGACAATTTTTAACAACCTCGAACCGTACGGCGGCACCACGGCCGTGAAGCTATCGGTGAACGCCCCCAAATCCTGGTGCGACCACAAATCGCGAACCGTCGCTGAACCCGACAGCAGCGCGAGGTTGGTCCAATAGCACGTGATCGTCGCGGGCGTCGTCGCGCTGCGATTGAGCAACGCCACCGCGCGCGTCGTGAAATCGTAACCAAGCGGCTTGCTCCAAACCTCGGCACTATCCACGATGCCCGCCACGCGTTCGCCCTGCTCTCCCGCCGGGTCCTGGTCCACCGCAATGGCTTCCGCATTGGTCAAGATAGCCAGAGTTTGCGCGGACATCGTCGTGACGTTATTCCCCGCGATCAACGGCGCCGCCATGATGCACCACATCGTGAAGTGCGTTTGCGCCGCGACCAGATTGGTCGCGAATTCCCCGTTGCCAACTTCGAGCATGTCAGGATCGTTCCATCGGCCTGGCCCGGCCACGTAAGCCGATTTGCTGTTCTGATCGATTCTCCCAATCATGCTGGCGAACGTGGAGCCGATATCTCCGGTGGTGCGCCAGGAATTACCGGCATCCGGCGACCAGTATTCATAATGCGCCGCATTCGGACAAAGGCTGTTGAAGATAGGCCGGCCCGATTGCATCAGGCCATCGGCCATCCTTAGATAATCCTGCATCGGCACATCACCGCCCGGAAGATTGCAGCTATCATTCTTCAAATAATCTGCGCCCATTTCCGCATAAGCGGCGGCATCAATGTATTCATAACCATAACTGCCCGGCTGTTTGCCGAATGGATTAATGCTCACGCTGATGCAACTGGAACAGGTGTTGACGCCGTGATCGGTGTAAATGCCCAGCTTCAGCCCCTTGGAATGAACGTAATCGGAAAGCGCCTTGATGCCGCTGGGAAATTTTCCGGCAATGGAATAGGCCTGAATCACTCCATTGGAATCGCGCGAACTGGCCCAGCCATCATCAATATTCACGAACTGGTAACCGGCCGCTTTCATGCCGGTCGAGACGATGATATTGGCGGTGTTGCTGACGGCGGATTCGCTGATGCTGCAATGATAACTGTTCCAATCGTTCCAACCCATCTGGGGCGTGAGCGCCAGATTATTGGTGAGGGCAAAAACAGTCCTTGCCGCCAGGCAAATGAAGAGAATGGCGGCGACTCTTGTAGGGGTTTTGAAAGTCACGGCTGAAGGAGAATGTAGGGAGAACACGGAACATTAGCAATCGTGGGAGTGTCCCAAAAGCCCGGACCGCGGCTGTGCGCAAAGCGCCAACCGCAGCAGTACAATAATGCTGCGGCTGCGAACGGCAGCACGCCAACCACCTCGGACTTTTTTCTTTTCAACGGCGACAGTGTATTCCTTTCGGGCATCACGACTTTGAAGGCCATTGCCGTCAAAACCGGTTACAACAACAGCCCAGTCGCCACGGCCACGTATAATATTAATACGGGGCCGTTCGTGAGTGCCGGATCGCAGCAGATCATTTTCAGTTCTCGTAATCGATCCTGATTACGCCTTCACCAAGGCATACGGTCTGCGATGGGACGCGCCGAGCGAAACGGCTTATCCATCCACATTCGTCATCGCCAAAGGTGGAAAAATTACCTTTTCCCACATCAGCCATCAGCATGGTGATCGCGTGAAAGCCGAAGCAGTTTTGAAAATGTTACCCGCAGAGATGACCAATCCTCAGGCCAAGTAGCACCTTGTTGTTTTAGGAAATAAACACATGCAAAAATTAGCCGGCAAAATTGCCATCATTACTGGAGGAAGCAGCGGTATCGGACTGGAAACCGCGAAAAGGTTCGTTCAGGAGGGAGCGTACGTTTTTATTGCAGCACGCAGAGCGGATGAATTTGAACGAACGAAGGCGACAATCGGTGAAAATGTTACCTGTGTGGCGACTGACGTGACTCGAATGGACGAACTCGACAAATTATTCGCGGCCATCAAAATTGAAAAGGGACATCTCGACATTGTCTTCGCCAATGCCGGGCGCGGTGAATTCGTTCCACTGCATCAAATCACAGAGGAGCATGCTGACGCGATTTTTGACCTGAACTTAAAGGCGCCTCTTTTCACTGTGCAAAGGGCTCTGCCGCTGCTGCGCGATGGAGCCTCCATCATCCTGACTTCTTCCATCGCGGCCGTGAAAGGGTTTCCCGGCCTCACCGTTTATGCGGCGACCAAGGCGGGACTCAGGGCGTATGCCCGGGTTTGGGCCAATGAACTGAAGAATCGCAGGATACGCACTAATCTATTAAGTCCTGGTCCGGTTAATACACCTCCCTTGGCCAGCAAACCAAACGAAGCGATCAAATCCATTATCGGAACAATTCCTCTGGGACGGATCGGCAAAGCCGAAGAGCTTGCTGCCGCAGCCTTGTTTCTGGCCAGCGACGAATCATCTTTCATTAATGGCACGGAATTATTTGCGGATGGGGGCGCAGCTCAAGTTTAGAAAATTCACAAGTCCGACAACATCTGCGCTTGACCAGCCAAACGTTCCCCGAATGACGAGCGCATGAATGATCGTATTCCCGAGAGGGTGTGAGATGTGGTCCGTGCAATGGAAGAATCAATGGCTGCTCAAACCAGTCCGCTGGCAAAAGCACCGCGTAAACACCGACGATTCCTTCAACCGAGCTTGTGGACTCGAATCCGAAACAATCTGATCTCCGCGACCTTTGATAAATCTTCGGGCTTCCACCTTGCTCCAATCGCCACCGCTTAGAAACGATACCGCCAGACGTTGAACAAGTGAACCATCAAGGTGGGCGATCATTTGTGTATCCCGCAGGCAAACGCCAACGATAATGGGCTGTAGTCGCTAAAGCTCAAAAGCACTCTCGAATATTGTGGCACATTTTCGGCTCCAGCGCGGTAAACTTCATTTTACAGGCGCTGGCTCCGACAAATATAATTTCCCGTTCTTCTCGCCAATGGGATACCTGCCATCGCCGAATTGTCCCGTCTTGAATGTGATCTTCAATTGCTTGACGACCGGAAGATTTGAGCGGTAGGAAACGCCATCTGTATCTTTCCAAACGATGTCCGGATAATTTGGATCTGGATTCGTGAGCGTGATGTCAATGATAGTCTGCGCGACATCTCTGACATATTGTTCCTTGCCGCTCGTCCTGAGTTTGTTGGGCACTCTATCCCAACAGGTAAGTGCCGCCAATGCATTGGCATCGTGCTTTTCAAACGCTTGCTTTGCCGCCTCAACAAACTTGGCCTCCTCATCGGGCGATGCTGCACGGGCTGAGGGTAACCGCTTAACGAGAGTTTCAGCGATGGCATCGTAATAAAGCAGGTCAACAGGTGTCTCGTGGTCTATTAAAAACATACCCTTTGCTCCTACAAATGCGTGACAGGGCGAACACTATCTCCCTCGGCCGGCCAATAAAAGAAAATTTCGGCGGTAACGAGTTCCGCCAGCTAGTCGAACGGCTCAACCACGTATCTTCTGGCGGGCAAAACGCCTTCCGGCACCTCCTCAAGTCCTGCTCGCTTTCACTTGCGGTTGATCGATCGAAGCAGGCTTCGGAGTTGGCCCTGTACCGGCGCATACGGAACGAACGGGAGCGCCAATCAGCCCAAGCTTTCGCCCTGCCGAAAGCGATTCGTGAAACCTTTCGCCGTCGTAAGACGCACTATATTCCTTTCACACTTCCATTACCACCGCTCTCTTGGTCCGGGCCGTTTTCAGAAATGGAAGCGGAATGCAGCCTCGAACCTGACATGGAGAAACATTTTGGCGTAGTGGCGCAATTCTTCAGCAAACTGAATCTGTGCGAACTCAAGCCACAAAACGAATTCCGCGCCGCAAATTGATGTTTGGCTCGAATCCATGAGAAGCATCGAGCAATGCTGTTCAAACAACGGTGTGAAACTGTTGGGATTTCTGGGGTAACGCTACATTCATATCGTTATGCTTGGGCCGAGAGAGCGCGAACTGCGGGTGTGCCGGAGCGGTTTGCTCAGGAGGCTTTGGGGCACAATTCCGTCGCAGTGCATCGAGCCTATGCAAAAAAGGCGAAAGTGAAAATCCCCAGTCTTGAGGAATACGAAAAGAAAATCGTGCAACTGCCAATCGCAGTGAATCAATGAAGAATAAGGGCAGGCATCTTGCTCCGGTTCGCGCCGGCATACGCGACCGAGTTCAAGCAACGCCATGTTTGACGTGGCACCAATGGAGCAATATTGCATTCGTATTGCTACGCCTCGGGAGAGCGGACGAAGGAGCCCCAGCTAAGAACGAACTAATGCAAGAGGGAAACAGGTATTTAGCTCCTCCGGAATAAAGTTGTTTCATTCACCGCAAGCCGGGCGGAACGAAGGGTCAGAAATGTCTTTGACCGAACGCATCTCAATTATTCCGTGGCGAACAGCATAATGCACAAGCCCAACCACCGAATGAATATTTAGCTTGGCCATGATGGATTGCCGGTAATTTTCAGTTGTTTTGTTGGAAATCCGCAACTGTGAGGCGATCTCCTTGTTGCTAAAACCCTCGACGATCAACTGAAGGATTTCTGCTTCCCTCAGCGACAAGGTTGCGTGCTCATCGCTCAAGGAATCATCCTGACTTTCACGTCGCCGCTCCGCGATGGCGGGCGAGAAATAAGCGTTCCCGCTATGTACTTGCTGAATCGCATCGGCAAGGTCGTTAGCTGCCGCTGTCTTAAGCAAGTAAGCGGCAGCACCAGCGGCCATGGCGGGTTCCACATGTTCGTCATCGTCATACGCGGAAAGAATCACAATTCTGGCCGCTGGCGCGACGTGGATGATTTGTCGAGTGGCCTCCATGCCGTTGAGTCGTGGCATAGCGAGATCCATGATGATCACATTCGGCGAGAGTTTTTTTGTCAGCTTAACTGCGTCCCGGCCGGTGGCCGCCTCGCCAATTATTTTGAAATTGGGTTGGAGGCATAGGAGGGCATGCAAGCCTTCGCGGACTATATTGTGGTCGTCCACCAGCAGCAGAGTGATAACGTGCATACTGGCAATGGTAAAAATCCAATCCAAAGGTTTGTATTGGGTCTTCACCTTTGGGTAATCACCCCGCGCGGCAAACGTACCTGCTGCCCTCGTTATGGAATCAGTTCGTCGCCATGAATTTTTAATGCTGCTTCGATACCTTCAGTGCACATGATTGGCGGTTGATTGAAGCCCAGCCAAAATCCTTTAATCATCTTGGCCAATTGCAGTCTTTCTTCATTTCCAGCCGGTTTGACGACAAAGGCATTTGCTCCCAGTTGGTAGGCTCGTTCAACATCATAGCGATGAGCTGACGACGAAAGCACAATGACAGGCAGACAACTTAGCGCGGGCTGCTGGCGGAGCCATCGCAACACGTCCAAGCCGGTCTGTCGTGGCATTTTAAGATCGAGAATCAAAAGGCAGGGCAGAGGGAATTCACTGCGATTGGAAAATCTTCCGTTTCCAGCGAGACAATTGATCGCCTCCTCTCCATCACGCGCCACGAGGAGGCGGTTCCGGATGTCGGCCTGGTCGAAGGCAAGCTTCAGAAGAAATACATCATTCTCGTCATCTTCAGTAAGTAGGATGCTAAGGTTGTGATCCATGGTCAGGCTCTTGGTAATCGTAGCCAAAACCGGCTACCTTTATCTGGTTCTGATTCCACACCAGCCTGACCGCCCATGCGTTCGACCGATTTACGCACAATCGCCAATCCGATTCCTGTTCCTTCATATTGGCCCGGGCCTTCAATGCGCTGAAACATTCGAAACAAACGCCGCTGCCCCTCTGGATTAATGCCAATGCCATTGTCTTGAAAGCATAGCCGCACGTCGTTCCCAACGGCTTCTGAATAAATGCGCACCTGCGGTGTGACCCCGGGAGCCACATACTTAACGGCATTTTCCAAGTAGTTGCTGACACATTGCGTCAAAGATGCTTCATGCCCCAACATGGGAGGCAACGGACTCTCAATTTTAATTTCCGCGTTTGGGAATTGTAACTCGGGACGCTCATCAATAATGTCGTGAATTAGCTTCTCCGCGTCCAAAGGCTCAATGGTGATCCTTTGCCCGGATATTCTGGAGAACGCCAAGACATCCAGAATCAAACGATCCATGCGCCGTGCCGCGCTGACGACTTTTTTCAGATGGTCAGCGTATTCGCCGCCGATTTTCTGGCTGCAATTGTCCAAGACCAATTGCGAAAAGCTTTGGATTGCCCGCAGTGGGGCGCGCATATCATGGGAGAGGCTGTAACAAAATGATTCGAGTTCAATGACAGTAGCGCGAAGATGTTCATTTGCCTGCGCCAATTCCTTGGAACGACGAATAATCTCCATTTCCATTTGTGCGGCTCGCTCTCGCAACTGCTCGGCGTTCCGTCGTTCTTCGACGTTGGTTTGGTGAAGCTGGACGAAGTCTGTGACATCTTCAACGCGATGGATAATGTAAAGAACTTCGCCGTCTTTCCCCACCACCGGCACATTGCGAGGAGACCAATATCGTTCGACGAAAAGGCCTTCTTCGGGGCCACGAATATCGTACTTCTGTACCGTCATAGTGTCTGGAGCGCGAGTTTGAAGCACGCGGGCAAGCGAAGCATTCAGGTTACGCACTCCCGTAGCGTCGGCGTCTGCCGGATTATCAGGAAAAACTTCAAAAATTTTCCGCCCTATGACTTGCTCCCGTTTCGTCATCGTGGCGCGCAAGTACTCATTGCTCACCTCAACGATGGTAAAGTCTGGCGTAAGGACTAAATACAGGTCCGGAACCGATTCAAAAATTGTCTTCAACGGAACGTCAACAGCGCTCATGTACCGAATACGAATACGTTGTTTACCCCGCAATTTTAATTTAATCACCCTATGGCACAATAGGGTTTGTACTATCAGGTGAATCCCCCCGGGTAAACACCTACCGCCTAGTGGCCCAGAGAACTGTACTGAGCGGTGCAGTCCGCGTGGCGCCCCATCCCGCAAAGGGGCCCCCCTCTTCGCCATTCGAGTCACCCACGACTCGTTCGGACGAGGCAGCTTCTCAAAATGAAAATCATCGATCATGTCGTTATCGGCGCGACAATTAGAAGTCGGCTTCGCGAGTCGAGCTAACGTAACGTGACATTTGGAGCAAAAGGAAGAAAAGGCTTGCAGGGTTTTCAAGGTGGTGCCATTTATTGGCCATTGCGATGAAAAAGGCGATGACCAGGCAGTCGTTGCACCGAAATGCTTTCCGCCGCGTCTCAGCGGCAGTCAGCCTCGCTCTTTTTCTTGTCCTAGTCGTTTTTTCCTCGTCTGAACAGCTCCACAAACTGATTCACCCGGACGCGGATTCTCCCGCTCACCATTGCGCTATTACGATGCTGGTGCAGGGGCAGGTGGACACGCCGAGTAGTTCGCTGGTTGTCATAGCTTTTGCCTGCGCACTGTTTTTCGTCCTGCCACCGCTCAGAGCGGCAGTGGTTTCTTCGTTTGATTACCGTTTCTCCGCCAGTCGCGCTCCGCCGCTCGTGTAGTTTCCTTCCTTCTTAATCAGACGGCTGTTCGGGAATCACCCGGTTCTAGTCGGCTTTCATATTTCCTGCGAACAGCTCGTTCTGAGTTCGGGTCATTTTTTCAGTGGCCAGCACAGACACGTGGAAACTTTCACTTTTAACACAAATGAGCGCGAGATTTTTAACTGATAAGCAGCAGAACAAATTCATTTTACAAATCGTCACTTCGATCATGGCTGCTGGAATGGCCGGTCAGGCGGCGAACGGGCAGACCACCAATTCCCCCCCTGCAACATCCGGCGGTTCAACTAATGTGACGCAGTTGGAGAACGTCACCGTGGTTGGCAAGTTGGACCAGGCACGAAATCAAATCGTGCCCGACTTGGGAGCGACCAAGTATGAAGTTGACAAAACGCAAATCGCCACAGTGCCGATGGGTGAAAACGCACCTTTCAATCAGGTGATTCTGCGCACGCCGGGAGTGGCACAGGATGGCCTGGGGCAGTTCCATCTGCGTGGCGAACACGGCAACATGCAATATCGGATCAATGACGTTCTTTTGCCGGAGGGTGTCACAGGTTTCGGGCAGGAACTGGACACACGGTTCGTGGACAGCATGAGTCTCATTACCGGGTCGCTCCCGGCACAATATGGTTTTCGTACGGCGGGAATCGTGGATATGTGAAAGGTTCGGGCTTCGAACAGGAGGTGAGAATCCATGGAATCCAAAAGAGGGGAAATATCTTTCTGAGCAATATCGTTGTTTTCATAAAAACGCAGTTACCGAATGGCTTCTTAATCCGCGTCGTTCTCAGAATTTCCATAAGCGTTCAGAGCTTCCTTATGAAATCCTCGCTGGGATGCCTAAGGACGAGCACCATGTTCCGGAGAATATGGCTCCGTCAAATGCCACGATTTCATATTCAAAATGAACGCCGTTCACGTTCGCGGCCACAGAGACAGCCCTGAAATGGCATTCCCGAACCGGCTGTTTCATTTTGACTTCACAATATCAAAGCGATTGCTGCCTATTTCTAAAGTGAAACCGACCTAAAGGTTACCACAAAACGGCATTTCAGCGTCTCGACAGGACAGCAAACAGATACCGCATTTCTTCTTCGACTTCGTCCGGTTTTGACACCGTGTTGGCAATTTCATCCCGAAGCAATTGACGATACCGCTGTCTCAGCCGATGCACGGCCACCTTGACCGAGCCTTCGGTCATGCCCAGCTTTGCTGCCAGCGCGGCGTACGGTTGGGCTGAACGCTCGCCCAACAAACAAGGTTTTAAGGCCTCAAATAATTCTGTTTTGCCATCCTTTGCAAATTCAGCTTCCAGACGCCTTAGGACTTCATCCAGCAACGCGAGTGCCCAACGTAATTCAAAACTTTGTTCAGCGGTGAAATGCTCCGCAGACTCCCAGGCGTATTGAACTTCCACCTCTTCGAGTTGCAAGGAAACAATTTGCCCGCCGCCCCGTTTCTGTGCTCTGGCTTTGTCCCATTCGTTTGCCAGAAAGTTGCTGAAGCTCGTCAGCAGGAATGATCGAAAACGACCACGTTCCTGGTCTGCCCGCGCCAGCCACTTTCGTTCCAGCAACCACGCAAAGAATCCCTGGGCCAAATCCTCGGCATCGGCCGGTGAATGTCCGCGCCGCCGCGCATAGGCATACAGAGGATGCCAGTAAATTCGACAGAGTTTCTCCAAGGCGTCCTGCGCCTTCGGTGCTGCGTCATTTCCCGCAGCCAACACAACCGACCAATGGGTGGTGGCAAATACCGACTGTTGCGGCATGCCCGTATGATTCGAAGGCACATCGGACGAAGCAGCTTGGCTTGAAGTGGTCACACCGGCAATAAGGTTACCGTAAGCAGTGTTGAATGTCTCGCATGTTTCAGGCGGCGGCATTGACTGACGGAATCCAAATCATAATCCTCTGATAAATGGCTGGAAATTTAATCATATTTCGAGCGACTTCTTGTCCCGTCCCGCAATTTTCTTTGCCACCAGGTTACGGTGCTCGGGTTCGCCAAACGCGAGAAATAACCCAAAATATTCGTTGCCCATAAACTGCGCTTTGCGAGGTTCGATTGTGCCACGGACTGTCGCCACATTCAAATCCTCGGTTTCCCAAGGACTAAAGCAAGGCCTCGGATAATTATGGAACGCTGATTTTTGCGGCAAAACTTTCACTCTTTCGCAGCGATGAAAAGGCGGGGCGATTATATGGCGTCGCCGGAAGCGTCAAGGATACTACGGTTCGCGGCTTCCGTTCCTCCTTGACCCTTCCGCCGACGCCAAAGCCCCTTTCTTTAGGTTTTCATCGCGCACACCTGTCGCTGCGTGCGCAAAGAGTCGAAGTTTATGATTGACCACAATACCTCAGCACCGAGCCGCCTTATCACTCATTTGCGGCGCTTCTCCTGCGGTTCGTGGGGCGTTCCCGAAGGCGACATTGCTTCCGCCCATTGTGCTGATGCGTTCAGCATTGCGAAAGCACTTCGCTTTTCTTCATTGACGTTCCGATACTGAATCAATCTCCGTTTTGAACTGCTCTCAGCAGCATCCAAATTTCGGATATTAGCAGGCCGGTCCACAAATACGTTCGGAGCGCATCCTGTTTGCTCGCAGTCTGGCGGTGGACGGTTGATTGGACATAGCTCCAAATCGCCTGAATCAGGTCGATCAGATTGTCACTGGCGCTGGAGCGCTCCTTTACGAGTTGCTTTAAAATTCCTTTTGTGTCGCCCTGCTTTAATTCGTGGATGGGTGTGACGGCGCCAAGACTGTGCAACTCCCGCACAAAGCTTCCTAAAAGCTCGCGGCATGAAGTCGCGACATGGAACCAACTGCCGGCGTCGTCCGGTTGGGAGCAGTATTCCGCAATCCGTTTCAAAGCGGTGTTGGTCGCCGGAAACACCTTTCCAAACTCCGCATCAGTGAACAAATCGAATCGGGTTTGGACTGCAGCTTCAACGCTGATTTGGTCGCCGAGAGATTCCAAACTGGTTTCTATTTGGTCACAAAAAAACGGTCGATATAGGACCTCATCGCTTCGTCGATGTAGCCTTGTCCTTTTGAGCCACCGTAATCGGGTCTGATGCCACGCTTTATTGCAACTGCATGAATGCTGACTCCCGCTTTGGCCTTATCGAGCAAATATAACCCGATTGCGCAGACATCCTCTTGCGTTCTGGCCCTTGGGCGGAAGCCATGTGGGCTGAAAAGGCTCTCCACTTCGATTGTCCGCAATGCGGCAAGAAGCCGGCCGATTTCTGGCTGCTTCTCCATCCAATCCAAAAAATCAGTCAAGCGCCCTTTCCCGTCTCCAAATCGGATCGTAGAAAGATGCCCTCGCCTTTTGCGAAACTCGTCAAGAACGGTTCTATTCGTGAATGGAATAAAGGAATCTTTCGATAAGAAGTCAAGTGAACGCCGTTCCATTCTCCGGCGGTAGATCTGTCTTGCTGTGTATAAAACTGTGTATAAACAGTAATGAAAAATGGTGGCTAGGGATGACTGACTAATGCTTGACTAGCCAATAAAATCAGGCAAAACTTAATCGACTTCGGCCTCTTCATAGACCGAGTCCGACCACCGGCACCAAACCCAAAACATTGAGATTTTGGGGTTTTCTGGAGAAAAGGAGTCGAATGTGTCCGAAAACGTGTCCTGAGTGTGTGAATCTGAATGGATCCCGATCACCGAGCGCTGCAAAGATGAAAGCGGCAACGAGAAGTTTCGTTGCCGCCCTTGTGCGAATGAGTTTCTGGGTTCAAGGCGCCTGGAAAGACCACTGCTGATTGTTCCCGTCCAGCCACTGCCAGAGTTGAACGAGCGCGCCATCAGCCGTCGAGGCACCGTTCACGTCCAGGCAGGAGCCAGCCGCATTCAAGTGAGCCGGCTGAATCCGGTAATAGCCGCTGGTCGTCGGACACAAGAAGTACTTCTGGTTGGCACCCCCAAGATAATCCCACAATTGTACCTTGGTGCCATTCGCGGTGCCCGCGGCATTGATGTCAACGCACCGGCCGCTCTGCACGCCGATGATGCTGTATTCACCGCCGCCAACCGCAGTCACGGTCCACCGCTGATTATTGCCGCCGTTGTAAGTCCATTGCTCAATTTGGGTGCCGTTGGCCGTCCCATTGCCGGTCGCATCCAAGGCCTTGCCGCTATGCCGGGCGATGATTTTATAGGTTCCATTGCCGACGATTCCGGAGGAACCCGTCGGGGCGGCGCCGACGTAGCCGCCCTGCCAGCGGAAATAGGCTTGCGCGCCGTCATTCGTGCTCAGGTTGAGACTCGACGGCGGGCCACTGCTGATATTCGCGAGAAGGTCGCTGAGGAAACCGACGATGTATGACACGTTGCCCTCGGCATCCATGGCATTTTTCAGCGCATTGCCGAATCCCGCGGTGCTTCCGGCATCCAAGTCGGTAGGATTGTTCGGTTCCTGAAACCAATAACATTCCGTGATTATCATCGGCCAAACGTCCGCAGCGGGTTTGTATTCCGAGTTCCAGAGGTTCTGCACTGAGGTCTGATTGTCATGCACGCCGCCGTAGGCCGGATAATAATGGCAGGCGATAGCGGTGTTCGCGCCGGAAAAGGGATATTGAGCCCATTCGTAGGGTGAACCTTCAAACTCCAGGCTGGGCACCCAGATGACATTATCGGCGCCCGTGTTTCGAATGGCATTGATGATCGGCTGGATCCAGGCTTGCATGGCTTGGAAATATTTCGCCTGGTGATTGCCCCAGTCGCCGTTGCCCGGAGAGGACTCTATGTTAACCGGCTCGTTCATGAGTTCGAACATGATGTTGTTCGCGCTTTTGACACCCGAGGCGTTGGCGACGGTCTGCCAAAAGGTGATCAGGCGCTGCTGGATCGCCACACTGCAGTTGTTGTTGCCGTCATTGGGCGTGTTAATCGGACCCGTCGCGCTCAATACCAGGTACATGCCACGCGAACTGAGATAGCTCGCGAAAGGAACAACGAAGTTCTGGATCCAGCCGTTGAATTGGTTGGCATCGACCAGGCCATTCTGGCTCGTCCAACCGCCGATCGAATCGGTATTGACGCGCACAAAGGTGCTATACCAGCCGTGGCTCTGGCCATATTTGGGAGTGGTGTCGCTCATGACGGCAGCCGCAGACTCCAGGTAGTTCAACATCCCTGCGACGTTCGATGGACTGGTCCAGTCGGTCGGATCGCTATACATGTTCCCGTTGAAAAAGCTCGCCGTCGGCTGCATATAGCCGTGGAGAACGACGCTTTTGTTGCTGGTATCCTGAAGGAAACGTCCCGAGACGTGCAACTTGGGAGTGGTGCTGCCTTGATAGGCCCAAGCGTTTGTTACGAGTGCGGCTGCAGTCAGAACGGCAGCGGCGCCAAGTTTGGATCGAGTGTATTTCATGTTTTCCCTTTGTTTTAGGTTTTTGGTTGCAGTTTTGAGGAAGATTTCGGCGAATTCACACTTTAAAAAATCTCAAAGGGCATTTGCCGATTGTGAATTGCTGGCCATCACTTTTCGCACCTCGTTGACCGCCCGGTCGTGAAGGGTGCCCGGTAAAAAGGATTGCGCCCAAGTCATCGCCGCTTCGGGGTCCTTCAGCGCCCATTGATAGAGCACGCTGATCGCGGCCTCGTCCTGGATTGGCCCCGGCGGAATCTCCTGCGCAACCACTGTGGCCGCATCCTTGGGATCGGTTTTGGATTCCACGAACGCTATGCGGCTCAACAAGGCATCGCGCTGTTTGCCTGGTGGTTTCGCGGCTGCCCATTCGTACGCAGCTTGAAGATCCTGATCCGCCCATTGCATCATCAGGTTTTCCAATACGTTGGTGGCCCCGGGCTCATAATCATTCGCCAGCGCCACCGCCTCTGCCGCATTCGTTTCCGCGATTTGCAGGCAGACCATTTCCGACACCGTCTCACGCTTGGCTCCCTCTGGCGCGCTGGCGAGCCACTCGCGGGCTCGCCCCGGATTGCTCCTGGCCCATGCCCGAATCTGATCAGAATCCTCCAAACTATCGGGACCGGCGGAATCGGCATCCGCAGCGACCGGCTCCAGCCGGATCGAGGCAACCTGGCCGGGCAAACGTGTTGATCCGGGATCGTGCCGATGCACCATCTCGACTGGCTTCACCGGGCCCGGAGCCATTCGCGGCGCCCAATTCCCATCGCCAGGCGGACCAGATATCATGACGCCCACCACGGTCGCCACACCAAGCACACAGGCGGCTGTCACGAAAAGTTTCCAGGAGGCGATCATTGCACACCAATACGGAGTTTTTTTGACTGGAAAACGGCAATTAATGCTTCGGCATGTGCGCCAAAACAATCACGGTATTCTCCCGCAGCGATCCCGCTGCTGTATTTGCATCCATAGATGCGATTGGCGGATGCCATCGATTCCAGGTATCAGCAAGAAGCAAGCACCCGTGAGTCTTTCATCAACGGTTCAGTGGCTTTTATCGGGCAATAGAGCCCCCAGCGCGATACCGGGTAAATCTTTATTCATTCCCGAGAACCCTAAAGGCCGCGTGTAGCCACTAATACGAATATCGATACGTATTATGAGTAGATTTTATCATTCCCCTAGAGCCAGTCAATATGACGTACGTCAGCACTAAAGACCGTAGTTAGTGAGATCACAAAATCTGGAAAGGCCATGCGTGATTCTCTATAAGCCGCCATTTACAATAGCTTTTAAAAAACTGCGCCGGATTACCACCAAAAATCAGATGTTCGCGGATTGATCCGCCCGCGCGGCGTTATTGCACACGCAAAAATCGAGCTGTAAAAGAATACCGCAATTACAAATGCGCCGTCGACGCCGCCGTTTCGGCCAGTGCCTGAGGAATGATTTCTATTGCGTCAATTGCCGGATTTTCGATGTTGCTGATGAATGTGATCTTGAAGTTTCCGTCAGTAACTTGCACGGGCACCGATTCGATATAGGCCTTATCAGCGCCGCCTGCTTTAGAGTAAATATCGAAATCTTTGAACTCGTGTCCCTGCACATTAAACGAGAACACGCGCTGGCCGGGGCCGGTAATATTCTCATAGGTTTCGGCAAAGTAGAGTCGCGCCACATATTTCCCGTTCGGGAGTTTGGTGGAAAACGAATCCATGGAGTAATGCTCGCTCTGGAACAGCCCTGGATCCTTCGTTCCGGTAATCGTGGGGACTGGATCGCGCTCTATCGTGTCCCCTCCTTCAAAACCCTGGTCTGGCAACCACATATTGCCGCTGGAATCCTTGAACGGCGCGGACAAACCGGCCTTGATCCGAATAATCTTTGCGCTCGGCGCGGCATCCGCGGATTCAGCCGACATGCGCCTGGCCACAATTTCGGTTTTCCCAAAATCGCCGACTGTGCGCGTCAATTTAATTTCATCACCGGACGGCGAGATCTTGCCCGCATAGCTGATACGAATCTCATTATCCTGCAAATTCAGCATCTCAACAAAGGAAACGGCGTCGCCGTCCACTTTCCCTTCCTTCAACTCAGCTTCTCGTTTCCGCTCGCCAACCTGTGAATTGGCTTTCCCGCTCAGGGCTGTGCCGTCCTGCTTAAAAGTGAACGTATAATTCTGATGTCCGACCTGCGAGTCGAATTCGGATTTCCACACGCCATTGATATCCGAAGCGAAAAGTGACAATGGCAGCAGCGCAAAGGCGACGAGAATAGTTTGTGTTTTCATTTAAGTGAATTGTTGGAACAAGTTGGTTCAACGCATCAAAGTTTTGCTGATTGCTAAAATCGTCGTCCAGCGTTCGGGTATAGTCGTAACAGCTCAACCACCCTGCCGTTCTCGTACTTCTTGTTTTGGGCAGGCATTAATCCGAACCTGACCGGCAACGCCTTACCCTCTCAAAAACCGGCCTCCCATTGCCATACGACAAATATCATAAGCGAGATTCGCCATCGCCGATCAGGGATTTTGCGGGCCGGGATAATGGCTGCCAACCCACTGGCGGTCAACCGCGCTTCCGCTATTGGCAGCAGCCTGCGTGGCTCCGCCCGAGTCTTTATTTCGCGTCGTATCATTGGCGAATTTGATAGTGGCGCCATTAAGCCATTTATGAACTTCCGCATGTCCATCGCAAAAATTGAAGCAGGCGGAAGTGATGTGAAATGCCGCCGGAGAATCTTCGAACTGAGCATCGCCGTAGTTGGCTCCTGCGGTGCCATAATTATTCATGCCCCAGGAGCCGACGTTTTCTCCGCGCATGTCCGCCCCCTCCACCCAAATAAACCGATCGCTGGGATGTTTGATCTGGTTCCGCTTGACGAATCCGCCGTTCTCGCCATTTAGAAAGGTTGCTCCCGAATAGCTGTCCCAGGAATATGGCCCGCCGTTTTGCGGCGAGGCATTGGCGGGATAAGACAGAAGATATCGCTTATCTCCCGGGCAATGCATGATGTCCGGATTGGCGGCATATCTAAAGAGCGGTCCGTCTATCGTTGGTGTAGGCTGACGATAGCCTTTTTCAATGGCCGCTTTCCACCCGTCTGAAGTTGCCAGGTTCGGGGCCGGGGATTGCTCTCCATTGAAGATGTCCACCCGCCAGGGAATGCCTTTCCTGGAATTCGCCAATCCTCCGGGCACATAAGTGCTCAAGTTCACCAGTTCATCATTGGCATCCTCGGCATACATATTCCACGCCAGCGCCAACTGCCTGTCATTATTCAAGCAAGCCGCCTCGGTCGCGCGTTGTTTCGCTTTCGCCAAAGCAGGCAAGAGCATGGCAGCCAGGATCGCAATAATTGCGATAACCACCAATAGTTCAATCAGGGTAAAACCGCCGGAATTGCCACGGCACAAATTTTTTTGGGTTGAGAAACGCATGATATTCTCAGTTGGTCTCGGTGCGAAATTACTCTATGGGAACATGGTTCCTGGCGGCAATATGACATGTGTCATAGCGCCGCATCCGAGAACTTTAATAGCGCACGCGGCAGCCGTGAAAGCTCCTTCAGAACAAATGAAATCCGTTTGATGTGAATTCCCTGCGCAACACTTACGGCATCATCGAGTTTTCGAACGCGAAATTTCTGACTCCACTCGGCGGGTGCCTATCTAGCTAGACCGTAAGGCGCTCGGCGCTAGCAAGACGCCATTGGCGAAGCAAACAGTCGTCCGACATTCAGTGCTTTCCTATTTGAGTTTGTAAGTTCCGTGTTGCGCCAACCAACTGGTGTCGGCTCCCTGCCCGGAAGTATTTAATTTCAGGAATTTATCCACCCATTTATGAAGTTCCGCGTGGCCATCCGCGAAGGAAAATGATGAGGAGTTGCCGTGATTCACGGCGGGCCGGTCGTTGATGCCTGTCCCATTCAAAATATAATCAAACCACCCGTCGTTCAGGCTCGCCGGATTTTCGTCGAGGAATTGAAAACAATCCGAGGAACCCAGGCCCACTCCGAAATCGGAATATTTCTGGAATGACTTGTAGTTGATCCAGTCTGCGCCGTATTGCGTGCCGGCCACGCCTTTGGTTAATGTCCCAACCTGCAAATTGGCGGAACAGGAGCGGACGCGTGGCATATGGAGATGGGGATCCAGATAGTGATCAGCAGGGCAGACATAGATACCCGGAGATCTAGAGTAGGATCCAATGGACCCCAGCAGGAATATACCAAAGCCCCGGTCTCCTGACGTTCCGAGATAAAAGGTATTGGTCTCACAACCAAAGGGGCTGCCGGTGGCTGGTCCGCTTGGCCAACTGAAGGTGCCGTCCACCCAGTTCGGATTTCCGGAGGTGGAGTCGCCCGCATTGCTAAGTGCGCTGTTCTTCGGAATGAAATCGCTGTTGTCACCCGCGTAAAGAATGCTCGCGGTCTGCAACTGTTTCATGTTGTTGAGGCAGGAAATTCCCTGGGCGCGAATTTTGGCCTTGGCCAATGCGGGCAGCAGCATGGCGGCGAGGATGGCAATGATGGCGATGACCACCAGCAGCTCGATGAGCGTGAAGCCAAAGGGCGAGCGCATTGCTTTGCCGCAGGGCCTCCTTTTGGAATCCGCGATGATGACTTTCATAGTTCACGTACGGAAAGCAGCTTCCCGTTTGCAATTGAGAATTCAGTTTTAATTTCGAGATTAGGGTCGAACTAACTTCAAGGCCCATGAGCGGCCCGTCAGTGCGCTGGTTGTCGATGGTTTGAACGAACTCTAGCTCAAAATGGATGCGGTGTATGTACGACGTTTGTCGTATATTCAGGACTCTACTTCTTTGTTACAAAGTTCGCATGGCAAATCGGTGCCCACTCGAGCTAGCCCTTTTCCTATGCCCATCACGTCACCCTCACCCCAACGAGCAGAACTCGTAACGGACACAAATCTATGAAAATCAACCAAGTAGCAGGATTGCTTGTGGCGATTGCGCTGACTTCAATCAGTGGCTCGCTCCAGGCGCAAAGCACCAATCTCGCTTTGTATAACTTCGACTCTGACCAAGTGTCCACCACGCCCTATAACAGCAGTTGGGGAAACTGGTTCGGTGGTGTCTTCCAGGGTGTAAGCTGGGATCCGTCGAATGATTCGAGCAACAATCCCGCTTCCGGTTCATTGGAGTTGTTGCTCAACTTCACGGGAGGAGACCAATATGTGTTATGGGACGGCTCCAGCCCCAATTACGCTCCCCTCGACCTCGGCACCTGGACCAATCTTTCGTTTGATATCCGATATGATGCGAGTTCAGCGATACGCACTAACACTGCGGCAGCCGGCGTGAACGGCTCATTAGGCGCTGGCTCTCTGGACTACGGCTACATGCGCATGGGATCAAGAGGTCCGAGCTTCAGTCAGGACTGGATCTATTATTTTGCCATTTCCGCCACCAATGGCGCCGGCCTGCCAAACACCAACTGGAACCATGTGAGCGTGGATTTGCGGCAAGTGGCGCAAAACTTCGGTGATTTAAGCGCCGGGCTGGTGAACCTTATCTTCGGCATGGATGCCGGCGCGTACGGCAATTCCGGCCTGATCGGACCGCAGACAATCTGGATTGACAACATCACACTCAATGGCGCCATCCCGAACCCTCCGCCGCCCACCGTATCGATTCTGAAAACCACTCCGGCCCTGCGTTTGTTTGGCGGCTCCGGGCAGTTTGGCCGCGCGCAGGTCCAGTTGGTGGACACCAGCGAGAGTTGGATCGGCGGAACTTTTCCCGTGAGTTATTCCTTCACGGTTCTCGACAACGCCACCTCGCCCGGCGGCTTGGATTATCACATTCATTTCATTCAGGGCACCGACGGATATTCCGGCGCGGATTACACGGACAATAACGTGCTGTGGCTGCAGATCGTCAGCGGCAGTGGCACCAATACTTCATGCGTGGCCAACCTCTCCTGGAAAACCAACGCGCCAGCCTCAAATCCGAACAATCACGCCGTAGCGTTGCAGATCACCAATGCGGTCCTGGCCGGAACGTGGACGGTGACATTCCTGAGCGATACGAATGGCACGTTGACGGCTCCGGGCGCGAGCCCGGCCCCGTTCTCCCTGGCGCTGGACGATGTTGATGCGATCAGCGACTTCGGCGCTCCGATGGAAGTCCGCTTCGGAATTCAGAACAACGGCAATCCCGCCAATGGCGGAATTCCGCACGACTGGTCCAATATCACCGTTTCCGGCACGGCTGGAACGCAGATCAACGAGGACTTCACCAAGGAAAGCACCAACCAACTCGACAGCACCATATGGGACCTTGGCCACAGTGACGGCGTCGGCGTGGTGGATCTGGTGCCCACCAACGCTCCTTATTGGGTTAAATGGACGACTCCGGACAACGGATTCAATCTGATCAACGGCAGCTCCCTCACAGGTGTCACGAATTGGATTTCCGTGCCGAACGTGACTCCGGTTGCGCAGGGCGGCGCGAAGTGGGCGCTCATCCCCAGTGCATCCCTGTCGACCAACTCAACCAGCTTCTTCGGCCTGGTTAAGCGCACGTTCACCCAATTGCAGGTTCTTTTCCCGGGCGAAACCAACGCGCCGAACACGGCCAGCGGGAAAATCGGAACGCCGACTCCCATCAGTATTTCCCAAGGCGGAGCCGTCAATGTGACTATCAATGCGGTCGATCCCACCTTCCACATCGTCAGCACGGCCCCAGCCAACTTGATCGGCCTGAGTTCGTCGGACACGGGCGCATCCCTGCCGCCACCCGCGGCACTCGCGAACGGGACTTTGACCGAGCAGGTGTTCTTCAGCACTAGCGGCAGTTTCACCATAACAGCCACGAACATGTCCGCCACCATGCCGAGCGCGACGAGTTCGTCGATAACGGTCGGCCCCTGATCTGAAGCCGTTCGGCGGTAAGGAATGGCCGCAGTTGGATATAATTGAAAACAGCAAGAACGGCGTCAAATGGCGCCGTTCTTTTATTTCGCGAGCCGTGGCATTTTAGACGAAGCTAGATGCACGATTTCAGCGCGCCATAACGACCTTTATGCCATGAGCAATCTTGAATTCCGCTGCCGCAGCGCCTGGGCCGCGCTGGTTATCGGCTTTTTCCTGTGCGCGGGCGCGGCTGACGCACAAAATCTCGTAACGAATCCCGGCTTCGAGACTGGCGATACTTCCGGGTGGTTTGCCTTTGGCCCACCAACAATTCTCGCGCAGACCACTCAGGTACATTCCGGCGCGTACGCCGCGGAAGTGACCAACCGAACCTCCACTTGGAATGGGATCGCCCAGTCTTTCGCGGGAGTTCTTCAGCCCGGCCAGACGTATAACGTTTCCGCCTGGGTGAGGCTGGTCGCTGGCGGAAATCAAACAATGCAATTGACAATGCAAAAGACAGACGGAAGCGGAACCTCATACGCCGCAATGGCTTCGGGTTCGGTCTCCTCGAGCGGTTGGACGCAGCTTTCCGGACAATATACCTACAATCCATCCGGCACTGTGACCGTGTTAAATTTCTACGCGGAAATGCCGAGCGGCACCAACGCCTACTATATTGATGACGTCTCAGTCACCAATGCGCCTTTAGTCATGACTCCGCCGATCAGCGGCGCTTCCGTGGTGGACTGGAACAACGTCCACCAACGGATCGATGGCTTTGGTGCTTCATCCGCCTGGAACGGAAGCTGGACCGCGGCCGAAGCCGACCTCCTGTTTTCCACCAACAACAATATCAGTTATCTTTCCGGCGTTTACAACGGCGCAGGACTTTCCCTCTTGCGCAATCACATCGCCTTCGCCGCCACAAACACGGCCGGCGCCACGCCCACGACCGTGGAAACGAGCATCATGAAGATGGCGCAGGCTCGTGGGGCCAGAGTTTGGAGCACGCCTTGGACGCCGGCGGCCGGTTTTAAAAGCACGAATGACATTTATGATTCCGGCGTGGCAACCGGCGACGGAATCAATGGCGGCAGTTATCTCGGCAGCGGCAACAACATCACGAACCTCAATTACGCCAGTCAGCTCGCTAATTACGTCGTCAGCATGAAGAGCCAGGGAATCAATCTGTACGCCATCTCGATGCAAAACGAGCCGGATGCGAATGTCACCTCATACGAAGCCTGCCAATGGACTGGCGCGCAATTTCACGATTTCGTCACCAATCTCTACAGCGCCCTCGTGGCCAAGGGCGTCGGTTCCACAAAAATCATCCTGCCGGAAAGCCAGAACTGGACCGACCCGCACAAACTAGCCGCCCCGGCGATGAGCGATCCGGTTACCGCCGCGGATGTGGCAATCATCGCCGATCATGATTATGTCGCTGACAATTCGGTGGGAGATCAAAAGATTCCGGCAGCGATTTCCACCCAGGGAAAAGGGTTATGGGAAACGGAAGTGGCTTTGCTCTCGGGCAGCGACAGCAGCATCGCCAATGGCGTTTATTTCGCTCAACGAATTCATCTCTACCTGACCCAGGCCCAGGCGAACGCATACCATTATTGGTGGCTGGTGGACACTGGAAACGGAGGATTGTTGGATACCAGCGCTGGCCCCGCGAAACGCCTCTTCACCTTTGGCCAATTCAGCCGATTTGTGCGCCCGAATTTCTATCGCGTCGACGCCACATCGACGCAACCATCGGCTTTGATCAGCGCCTACAAAGATTCGGCTTCAACCGCATTTGCAATCGTGGCCATCAATACCAACCTGACCACGGACGTGATTGAGACGTTCAATCTGATGCATTTTACTGCGGCTACCGTGACTCCATGGATTACCTCGGATTCGCTCTCACTTGCGCCGCAAGCACCGACCAATCTGAGCAATTCGTCGTTTACCTACACGCTACCGGCTATGAGCGTTGTTACGTTTGTCGGACAGGGAAATACTTCTCCAAGCATCGGCGCCGTGCCCGACCAAACGATTAATCCCGGTGTGACATTGCTGATAACAAACGTTGCCAGTGACGCGGATTTGCCGCCGCAGACATTGACGTTCGCTCCTGCAAACACAATCCCTGCCGGCGCCAGCGTCAACCCGACGAACGGAGTCTTCAGTTGGCGCCCGTTTGTCAGCCAGGCCAACACAACCAATGTCATTCGGATTAGCGTCACCGACAACGGCCAGCCGAACCTGAGCGCCACCAATAGCTTCACCGTCATTGTGAATCCGATGTCGCGACCGATCGTGAGTTCCGTCACAACCAACGGCAGCGAAATCGATCTTGTCGTGAACGGTCCATCCGGGCCGGATTATACGCTGCTTACTTCCACGAACCTCGTCAATTGGCGACCGGTGCTTTCCGTTTCCTCGCCGGTCCCGCCGGTCACACTCGTCGATACAAATTACCCAAACGGTCCCGAGCGATTCTATCGTATTCAACTTGGCCCGTAGCAATATGCCCAGAGGGGCTCAGACCGGCTACAAAGACGGCCACGTCACATGGCGCAAGTTCGATGAATCATTCACGGTGAGCGCAAATCCGGAAATACCTCTCTTTTGGTGATAATCAGGTCCTTCGAAAACGCCGATCATTACTTGCCGACGGCGTTTTCAATTGTTCACAACAACTATGAGCGGCAGCTTCAGCCTGATATCATCCGAAGCTGCGCCAACAAGAAACTCATATTCTCCGGGTTCGACGATGTATTGTTTCTTCTCGACATCCCAGTAACGCAGCCGGTCGGCCGGAATTTCAACCGTCACTTTCGCGGACTCGCCCTTTCTCAGGCTCACACGGCTAAAACCGCACAGGGATTCTTTCGGTTGCGGCATTTTGGAATTTACATGCCGATAGTAGACCTGCGCCACTTCATCGCCGTCACGTTTGCCGGAATTTCTGACAGTAAATGATAGTTTCGCGCTGCCATTCCCGGCAATCCTGCTCGAATCAAGTTTGGCGCCCGAAAAATCGAACGTAGTGTAGCTCAAGCCGTGGCCAAAGGCATAAAGCGGCTTGCCGGTGAAGTAGCGATAGGTGCGATTCGACATGGAGTAATCCGTGAACGCCGGCAAATCAGCCGTCGACCGATAGAATGTTACCGGCAAATGGCCGGAGGGGTTCACCTCGCCGAAGAGAACTTCCGCCACGGCGCGTCCGCCTTCCTGGCCGGGATACCATGCCTGCAAAACCGCCGGGAGATGTTCGTCCTCCCACGTCAGCGCCATCGCCGAGCCGCTGCAATTGACCATGACCATCGGTTTGCCGATGGCGTGCAACTCGTGGATGAGCGTTTCCTGAACTTCGGGTAATTCAATCTGTTTGCGATCAAAACCTTCACCTTCCTGCGCCGGAGTGATGCCTCCGACATAAATGATCAGGTCTGCGTTTGATGCCGCGTTGAGCGCTTCGGCTTTCAGTTGTTCCAGTGGACGAGTTGTCGTGTTGTCCTGGCCGCTCCACGCAGCGGTCGCCTTATTCGTCGTAATCGGCGCACCTTGAGCGAACGTGACTTCAATGTCCGGCCCGGCGATTTGCCGGATCCCGCTCAGGATGGAAACCGAATGCGACGCGGAGCCGTGATAATTTCCTTCCAGCATCGACCTTGAATTCCCATTCGGACCGATGACGGCGATTTTCTTCAATTTGGAACGATCGAGTGGCAGGATGCCATCATTCTTCAACAGCACCAGTGATTGGCGCGCCAGTTCAAGCGCAACTTTGTCGTGCTCTGGCGTATCGTTGTCCTTGATGGTGTATTTTGAAAAAGGAACCATGTCCGGGGGATCAAACAGGCCCAAGCGGAAACGCGTCCAAAGGGTATGATACAAGGCCTCGTCAATTTCCTTCTCCGTGACCAGATTTTGTTGCACGGCGCGAACGAGCGCATTGTAATCGCCGCCACAGCAGAGATTGCAACCGGCTTTGATGGCGGCCGCGGCCGCTTCTTCCGGCGTTTTTACATATTTGTGCTGCCGCTGGCCCCAAATATCGTGAATGGCATCGCAATCCGAAACGACATAGCCCTCAAACCCCCATTGGTTGCGCAACAAATCGGTCAGCAGGAATGAATTCGCGCACGCGGGCACGCCATCGACTGCATTGTATGAACCCATGACACCCCCGACCTTTCCCTCGCGCACAACGCGTTCAAACTGCGGCAGATACGTTTCAAACAAATCGCGATCTGAAACCTCCGCGTCAAATCGGTGACGCTCCGCCTCCGGGCCGCTGTGAACCGCGTAGTGTTTCGCGCAGGCCATCGCGAGCATGTATTTTGGATTGTCGCCTTGAATGCCTTTCACGAATTCGATGCCGATCTCACTCGTGAGATACGGATCTTCGCCGTACGTTTCCTGGCCCCGCCCCCAGCGCGGGTCGCGGAAGATATTGATGTTGGGCGTCCAGTAAGTGAGGCCGTACCACCATTTTGAATCGCCATTGTGCTGGTTGGCATAATCGTTGAATTTCGCGCGTCCCTCGATGCCGATAATGCTCCCCTCTTGATGAAACAATTTTGGATTCCACGAAGCCGCTCCGCCGATGGGTTCCGGGAAAACCGTGGCCACGCCGTTGTTCGCGATGCCGTGCAACGCTTCGTTCCAATAGTCATAAGCCGGCAAGCCAAGACGCTGAATGGCTGGCGCGGCATTTTTCAACTGGGCAACCTTTTCCGCGAGCGACATGCGGCGAATCAGGTCGCTTGCGCGCTCCTGGATGGAATGCGATGGATCACGCCAGATCATCGGTTCCTTGATGTCGGGCGCGCGATTGGCCGCGGCAGAAAAGGCATCCGCCAATTCCGACGCATTGAACGACACAACGGAAGCTCCGTCCGAATTCTTGATTTCAATTGTGTTGAACTTGGCCGTGCCTTCGCTCGAAACAAAATTGATGCGTAATGGCCCTCGTAGCGAATCATCGGAGTGTTCCACCGAACCGGTGATCGTAGCCACTTTTCGAGCAGCTCCGGCCGCCGCGAAAATATCGAAATTCTTCACCAGAGTCGTTTCGCCGGAGAGAACATCAAAGATCCGCTCGCCCGCGCCGCCGGCAGTCGTCTCCGCGGCGCTAATGATCACAGTATATTTCCCAGCCGGCAGTCCCGAAACCGTGACGGTGAAATTCGTGCCGTTGATATCTTCGCGAAACGCGACTGCATCGCCAGGCGCGCCGTCGATCACCACGGAAGGTCTATCCTTGTGGTGCGTGAAACTGCCGCTGACCGTCACTTGCGGTCCACAGGAAGTACAAACTTCGTCCGCAGCCGTGGCGGGAGTAATGCCAGATGCGAGGCCAGCAAGCGTGATTGCCGCGAGGACGGCGATTTTGACGGGAGAATATGCGTGTCTCATATAGATATTGTATTACGCGGCCACCAACAGCCGCATCCATTCGGGGAAAGTCTTTGAAAGCATTCTCAAGTGGTTTATCGGGCTGACTTATTCTGCTCGTGTTATGATTCCTACAAATCCTCCCGCCGGCGCGAGCGAGAGCACGAGATCCGATTGCGCGGTGACATTTTCACTGGTTGTAACGATCGCCTGATAATCGGAACCATCGGGCTTGTCCGCAAATTTCTGCAGTTGCCATTTGCCCCTGCCCAAAAAAGTGAGCGACACCGGCAACTCCGCCGCCTCATCGCCATTCATGGCGGCGAGATACCATTTTTGGCCAGAGCGCCGCGCCAGCACGATTGATTTGCCAACCTCGCCTTCCAGAACGACGGACTCATCCCAAACAGTCGGAATGTCGCGAAGAAATTCAATGCCCGGCTGGCCGCGATAATTTTGCGGGCTGTCACACAGTACCAACAACGGACTCGGATAGATCACGGTCATGGCCAATTGTCGCGCGCGAGTGCCCATCACCTCCGCGGGAACAGTGATTTTGAAATCCTTCGGTGCGCGATTCAGAAATCCCCCGGGTGTAAAATCCATCGGGCCGAGCAATGCACGAGTGAATGGAAGGGTTGCCGTATGGAGTGGCGTACACTGGTTTCCGCCGAGCTTGTTGTATTCGTTGCCGAGCACGCCTTCCTGCGTGATGAAATTCGGATACATCCGGGCCATACCGGTCGGCTTGTAGGTGCCGTGAAAATCTATCAGCAGGTGATATTTGGCGGCCGTGGCCAAAACCTTTTCGCACCATTCCACCGTCTCCTGGGATTGGCTGTTGAGAAAATCAATCTTCACGCCCGCGAATCCTTGTTCCGCCAGGTACGCCAGCGTTTTTTCGACGCCGAACGTTTCAACATCAAGCGAATGCGCCCAGATCAGCAGCCGGACATTTTTCGATCGCGCATATTGAATCAGTTCAGGAACATTGATCCCGGGAACGGCTTTGGTGAAATCGCCCCTGACGGCATTGGGCTGCGAATGAAGCGATTTGTTGTAACTCGTCATGCCCTCGTACCAATACCAATCCATCAATTGATACGGCCACCCCATCTCGGCCGCGAGATCGATGTACTCCTTGGTGGAGGGCGTAGTGCCGCGGGCTTCGACGCCACGATGCTTGGGATTGGAATCGTAAGGATTGATGCCGGTCCACCAGGCGTCCCATGCGGCCGCGCCCGGCTTGATCCATGACGTGTCTTTGAGGCGGCTCGGCGAAGCCAGCGTCGCGATTAAATCTGAATTCGCGAGTTCAGCGGCCGTGCGACCATAAATCAGAACGCGCCACGGGCTCACACGCGGCACAGTCGAGACCACCAGGCCGTTGCCATCCGAACGCCGATCCAGCACCGGTTTGATGACCGTTGCACCAGCGCTCATAAGCGACATCCCCGCCCAATCCAGCACATCGGATTCGGCCACGGCCAAGAAACCGGCCGGTGTTTCCACCAGCAGCGGCAGCGCGCTGCGCGACGGCCGGCCTCCACGTCCAGTGCACAAGGCGCTCAGCCGGGTTTCGGGATATTGAACTTCGGTACTGGCGCCGTCTCGCCCTCCCCAACAACGATAATCATCCGCAAAACGAAATTCCGTCAGTTCGCCGGTCAAAACAAATTGTCCCAACCCGGATGCTTCCGGCAGATCATAGCGGAACGCGATGCCGTCGTTGCACGCGCGCACGATCAATCCGAAGATGCGTGACGGATTTCCCGGTTCCTCCAACGTGAACCGCAGCTCTCGCCAATTATCAGGCACCAAGCGACGATTTCCAAAGCGATTTTCCCAAGTGCCTCGATGTTTATCTTTTGAAACCTTCTTGATGATCGCTGCGGGCCCAAGCCTGGTTCCGTCTTTGAATTCGAGGCCCAGCGGCGAATTCGTGATGACGAGATTTCCATCCGCTTCAACGCGATAATGCAATCCACCGATGTCGGAGACAGTCACGACAAGCCGATCGTCTGGCGACGCAACTTGCTGCTCGGCGGCATTCAATTGGATGGCAGCCACCGACAACACCGCGAGAAAGAATATTTGGCGCAAAGAATTATTCACGAATTTGTTAAAAGCTGAACCTGAAGCAAGAATGCGATAGCGGGCAACGGCCACACATGTGAAGCCTTCTGCATTTCAGACATAGTTAGAGACGAGGTTATAAAAAATAAAACTCGGAGCTAGTACGACATCTGTCATACTAGACTTTCGGCCTCCTCATCGCCGCGAAATCATCACCGAATTCTTTTCACAATCACCCCCAATTTGATTGTACGACATTCGTCAGATTGTCGTTTGTCTGTAGCCTCTGTTACCCTCGGCGTTACTAGTCACCCAACCCAACCCAACCCAACTTGCATATGCTTACCAATGGCATAATTGAAGAAACCCGACCATTTAGAGATGTTGCCCATCGTATTGGAAAACTGACGGCGTGCCTGATACTCGGCGCCGTGCTGCTGCCGCAAGTGGCGCATTCCGCCCCCAATTACGCCACCACCGCACTGGCAGATAATCCGCTTGCCTTTTGGCAGTTAACTGAAACCGCTGATCCTTCCAGCGGGGCTGTGCAGGCGAATGATTCCTCCGGCAACGGGCATAATGGAATTTATGGCACAACTTCTCAGAATGCCTTTAACGGCATTCTGTCGCCTCAGCCTCCAACTTTCCAGGGATTCACCAATGGGCAAGGCGCGCTTCAGTGTTCGGCAGGCGATGCAACTTCGCCGGTCTCGATCCCATTTTTGAATCTAAACACCAACGCCGTGACCATGACGATGTGGATCAATCCCGCCGGCGGCGAAACCGCCTCCACGGGATTGCTCATGAACCGAAATGGCGGGGATGCCGCCGGCTTTTGCTTCGGCACCACATTGAATGCCTTCGGCATGGCGGAACTGGGTTACACTTGGAACACAAACGCTCAAGCGACCTGGGGCTTCAACTCAGGGCTGTATCCCGCTTCCGGCACCTGGAATTTTGTGGCCCTGGTCGTCCAATCCAATTCGGCCACTATCTACCTGTGTTTCATTGACCCCAATACCGGCCAGACCAACGTATTGTCAGCGATCAATGCGATTGCCCACACGCCGGAATCTTTCAGCGGAGGCAATATTTGGCTCGGCTCCGACGTGACCGCCGGCGGAGGCGCGCCTGACAATACTCGCATTTTCGCCGGCCAGATTTCCGATGTTGCCGTGTACACCTCATCACTCAATTCGGACCAGATCCTGGCCTTGTTCGCGGCGGGCCTGGGCGTGCAGGGATTTCCGCCTTCTATAACTCAGCAGCCATTGTCGCAGTACGCCATTGCCGGAACAAAGGCGCAGTTGAAGGCCACCGGCATCAACGGCACCGCGCCGATTTCGTATCAGTGGCAATTAAACGGAACCAATATCAATCTCCTGTCGGACAGCGCCAACTTCACCGGCGCAAATTCGAATATCTTGACGATTCTCAGCGCGTCGGCGGCCGACACAGGTTCGTATCAGTTGATTCTCAACAACGCCATCGCGACCACCGCGAGCAGCAATGCAATTCTCACTCTCCAGACGACGAATCTAGTCGGTGAATGGCTTGACGGATCGGCGGCCGGAACCAACCTTCTGGACGTTTCAGGCTATTCGCTATCAACCAATCACGGCGCATACTTCGCGGGCAGCGCCACTTATGTGTTCACCAATGACGTGCCGCCCGGCAAGAGCGGCCAATCCATTTTCCTCTACAACGGCGACACGGGGCTAGTCATCAGCAATTCGTCCACCTTGGACCCTGCCTACGACGACACTTACGATAACCGGATTAACAATGGTATAACTGTTGCATGCTGGGCGAAGGGCTGGCCAGGCAACTGGAACCCATTCTTGTCCAAATATGGTGAAACCACCCCGTCTCCTGCTGGCGGCTGGCAACTCCGCGCCGATGCCGGCAGTCATCCGTGCTGGACGCTTCGCGGCGCCGGTGGCGCCACCAATGGCGTCGCCTTGGGCACGGCAGATGGCGGCAATCCGGATGATATGGCCGCCTCGAGCCTCACGTTTGGCAATGACGGCGTCTGGCATTTCTACGTCGGCACTTACAACGCCAGCACGGGTTTGCGCGATCTATATGTCGATGGCACGTTGGTCGCCTCCGAAACCAACACTTCGGCTTATGCGTTGGCCGCGGTGGAACATCTCTGCATCGGCGCCAGAGACGCTGACGGCAGCACGATTGCCAACTTCTTCACCGGACAACTATTTGACGTTCGCGTCTACAACTACGCGCTCACCGAACCGGCCATCCTGCAACTCTACGGCATCGTTCCAGCAGCCGTAGCCACGCAGCCAAAACCCGTCGTGACATTTACGAATTCAACGGCGCAGTTCAGTATTGTTGCTGCCGGCACCGCGCCGTTGACGTATCAGTGGCGGTTGAACGGCACGAACATCAATCTCCTGGCGGACGCCGCCAATTTCACCGGCGGGAATTCGAACGTGCTGACAATTCTGAGTGCCAGCGGCGCGGATGTAGGTGCCTATAGCGTGACAGTATCGAACGCTTTCGGCGGAGGAATCAGCACGAACGTAACCCTCTCCCTCGTTCCCAAGCTTTTGGTGGGCCAATGGTTTGATGGAGGAAGCAGTTTGGCGGACGTTTCCGGTTACCAACCGCCGGGCACACACGATGGTTACGACCTGGCCAACGGCACCTATTCCTTCACCAATGACGTGCCGCCCTACAAAACCGGCAGCTCGATCTCCCTCGTCAACGACGGCATCGGAATCATGAATTCAGCCACGGGCGACGCGGCCTACACCAACACCTTCGATGACACCATCAACGATGCCATGACGGTCGCGTTCTGGGCGAAAGGCTATCCTGGCAACTGGAACCCGTGGGTGTCGAAGTATGGTGACTCTGGAGTCGCTCCCACGGCCGGATGGCAACTCCGGGACAGCGGAGATAACGCGGACGCCGCCTGGACAATGCGTGGCACTGGCGGCACAGTCGTGCTCGGTACACCCGTTTACGGCAATCCGGAAGATTTGCGCGGGACAATTCCCACTGCTGACGGCCAATGGCACCACTATGCCGGCACGTTTAATGCCGCGACGGGCGAGCGCGATCTATACGTGGATGGCGTTTTGAGCGGCATGGAAACCGGCAATCAACCATACACTCTCGCTGCTGATTCACATGTATGCATCGGCGCCAGAGACCAGCACGGCGGTTTGGTCGGCTTCTTCACCGGGGAGATTTACGATGTCCGCGTCTATAACTACAGCCTCGGTTCCAATGAAATTCGCCAGATTATCGGCTTTCCTGATCCGGCGATCGTCGTGCAGCCGGCGCAAGCCGCCACTGGCTATATCGGTCTGAGCGTACAACTAAGCGCCCAGGTCACAGGTACCACGCCGATCACGAACCAATGGCAATTCAACGGCACCAATATAACAGACGGCTCTCTGGGCGGTGCCACCATCACAGGGTCTCATTCGAATGTGCTGACCATTGCGAATCTGACGTCAAACCTCCAGGGTGTATTTCACCTGATTGTTTCAAATTCAAAAGGCACACTGATCAGCAGCAATTCGACTCTTACCGTATTGCCGACCGCGGCTGCACCCGGGACCAATCTTGTGGGTGCCTGGCTTGCTGGATTGCCGAATCTGGCTGATAGCTCAGGCTATTCGCCGGCTGGCGCGCACGATGGTTATGGCGTGACTGGCACGAGCACGCCTTCCAGTGCCTACACGTTCACAAATGACGTGCCGCCCGGCATGGGTGGCCAAGCGCTTGCCTTCAACGGCGCCACCGGCATCGCTATCAGTAACTCGTCCACGTTGGACGCGAGCTATACCAATACGTTTGATGACACCATCACCAACGCCATGACCGTCGCGTTCTGGGCCAAGGGCTGGCCGTCGGGCGCATGGAATCCGTGGGTGTCCAAGTATGGTGAAAGCGGCCAAGGCTGGCAGCTCCGCCGCAATGGCGGCACCACCGACTCGACCTGGACGATTCGCGGCACCGGTGGCACGGAGGATATGGCAGGTATTATCGGCAGCAACGATGGCAAGTGGCACCATTACGCCGGCACATACGACGCGACAACGGGTGAGCGCGACCTGTATGTAGACGGCGTGTTGTCCGCCTCGCAAACGGGCCAGGGGCCTTATACTCTGGCTAGCAGCTCTCACCTGGCACTGGGCGCGAGAGACTCGGGTGGCAACAACTTTGGCAATTATTACGGCGGCGAGCTCTACGGCGTGCGCATCTACAACGTCGCACTGAGCGCCGCTCAAGTTAATTCTTTGTTGCTTTCAACAAATCAGGTCGCTGCGCCGCCGGTCTTTGGATCGATTATCCACAACGGCAATCAATTCATCGTTAATTGGGCGGGCGGTTCGTTGCAGCAGGCGACGAACGTAACGGGCCCATGGACCCCAACCGGGGCGACATCGCCTTACACGAACGTCATCTCGACCACGAACCGGCAGATGTTCTTCAGGGTAAGCAGCCCCTAAGGGCCAAGTGCCTCATTAAAAGATAACATCGGGGAGGCAGAGGATTTCACACCTCTGCCTCTTCTTTCTTGTGACGCTTCGAACGTGATAGTTTCAGAACTGCGGGCTGGACGCCGGCCCGCACAGAGACATAAAATTCTCCGAGGATCACATGAGCCGGCGGAAGCGAAAGCAAAACGCCACCAGCACTCCCGCTCCGATTTCGCGGCGGAAACTATGGTGTTTCCGCCTGATTGCTCTCGCTGGAGTGCCAATTCTTTTTTTCGGCCTCGTTGAACTTGGCCTTAGATTGGCCGGTTTTGGATACCCGGTCTCATTCCTGCTGAAATCCTCCAATCACGGCCAAAGTACGTTTATACAGAACGATCAGTTTGGCTGGCGGTTCTTTGGCCCACGCATGGCTCGCCAGCCGGAAGCCACGTCCATTCCGCGCGAGAAGCCAGCCGACACAATCCGGATTTTTGTCTTTGGTGAGTCCGCCGCGTATGGTGATCCTCAGCCGCACTTCGGCCTCCCCCGTATGTTAGACGCGATGTTGAGCGCACGACATCCTGATAAAAAATTTGAAGTGGTGAATGCCGCCATGACCGGCATCAATTCGCATGTCATCCTGCCTTTGGCCCGGGATTGCGCGAAAGCTCACGCAGACGTTTGGGTGATCTACATGGGAAACAACGAAGTCGTCGGACCATTCGGGGCCGGGACAGTTTTCGGCAATCAGGCAACACCGTTGCCATTGATCCATGCCTTGCTCGCGCTAAAAACGACGCGGACCGCCCAATTGCTCGACACCATGCGGCAATCCGCGCAGAAAGCCGCCGGAAGCGGCGAATGGGAAGGTATGAGAATGTTCCTCAGATATAAACTCGCCGAAACCGACCCGCGCCTGGAGGCAGACTACCGGAATTTCAAACAAAATTTGGAAGGCATCATCGCCGCGGGGCGGAACAGCGGCGCGAAAATCGTATTAAGCACGATTGCAGTGAACCTGAAAGATTGCGCGCCGTTCGCGTCATTGCACCAACCCAATCTCCCTGCGGCCCAGTCAAATGATTGGCAACGATGCTTCGATGCCGGCGAAAAAGCCCGCAAGAGCGGGGATTTCCGGCAGGCAGCAGCAGACTACGATCAAGCGGCGAAAATAGATGACAGTTTCGCGGAGTTGCGTTTTCGTCGCGCCCAATGTGCGCTGCAGTTGAAGGATGTGGCGACGGCCCAAAGGGAATTCGTGGCCGCGCGTGATCTCGACGCCTTGCGTTTTCGCTGTGACAGCCGCCTGGAAAACGTGATCCGCCAGGAGGCAAAGGAAGAGGTCACGTTCGCCGACGGTGAACGCGCGTTGGCGCAAGCCAGTGCAGACGGCATTCCAGGCGCCGATTTTTTTTATGAGCACGTCCATTTGACGTTCCCAGGAAATTACACTCTCGCCCGCGCCATCGCGGAAAAAGTCGAAAAGGCATTGGCGATCCCGGCAAGCCGCCCCTGGCCGGAACTCGCCGAATGCGAGCAACGCCTCGGCTACACGCCGCGCGATACGCAAATGGCATTATCAGCCATCCTCGGACGGATTGCAGACATCCCGTTCACTCTTCAAGCAAACCACGACGAACAATTGCACTACCTGACAGAAGCCGCGCGCCGATTGCCGCCCGCGAACTCGGTCGCCTCGCTCCAGCAGGCTCAAACCGCACTCGAGACGGCCGTCGCGAAATGGCCCGATGACGCGACGCTGTGGGAACATTTGGGTGAAATAAAGGAGGCGAAAGGAGATTACCCGGGCGCGGCCGCCGCGGCCCAACGTTCGCTGGATAAGGTGCCCAGCAGCACCGACTGCTGGCAGCTTTACGGCATTTCGTTGGGGCAGGAAGGGAAATACGAGGACGCCATCACCGCCTTTAAACACGTCTTTGCGCTCGACCCGCAAGCCGTTTGGGCGAGGCAAAACCTGGCTTTGTGTCTGGATAAACTTGGCCATCGCGACGAAGCCGTAAGTGAACTCAAACGCGCTCTTGCCTTGAAACCGGATTACGGCACCGGCTGGCTGACACTCGGTCAACTCTACGAGCAATCGGGACGGACCAATGAAGCGGAACAATGTTTTAGCGCCGCATTGACCAATCGAATCAACCAGGCCGACGATCTGGCCGCACTCGCGGTTTTTTGCATGCAGCGGCACTGGTTTGGGCCGGCCGCCACGAATTTTGCGGCCGCGATCGAATTGAGCCCGTCAGATCCCGGCCTGCGCCTGGAAGCCGGACGCGCACTGGTGGCATTGGGCCGGCATGATGAAGCGGTGCGGCAATATTCGGCGGCCGTGGAATTGGCCCCGGATCAGGCTCAACCACACATGCAACTGGGAGTTGAATTGGGCCGGCTTCACAAACCCGCTCTGGCGGAGCCAGAGTTTCGGCAAGTCTTGCGCTTGTACCCGGACTCAATACAGGCGCGGATTGACCTGGGCATCGCGCTGTACGAACAGGAGAAGTTTGCCGACTCGCTCCAGGAATTTGAGAACGTTCTCCTGCACAGCCCCAGCAATTCGATCGCCCTGCATTACGCCGAAGTATTGCGGAATCAAACATCACCTCGAATCTCAGGAAACCACCCCTGATTTTCGCACGGGCACCCCCACGATCATTGATGACACTGGCTCCTAATTCCTCGGCGGCGCCTTGCTTAGTACGACAAACGTCGTACTTGCCACCTCAAACAATTAAAAGACCTGGGGTTTCGCTGACTCTCAACCCCCTCTAAATCAACAGGAACTGGCCATCGCAGAGCCGGAGCGACCAGGCGCTGTCGCATTCTTCCGAGAAAACACTCATCATAAAAAACATTGTTGAAGCATTCTGAAGTAATAGGATTTCGATGATGCAGCACGTTCGAAACAGCCGAGCCTTTGGGGGAATGAACGTGTGGGTGCCATGGCCCGTTTTCTTATTCCTCATCGCTGTCCCGCTGCTGTTTTCTGTTCAGGCGAGAGCGAGCGTGACCATTACGAATCTCGCGCAAATTGCAACTTCACTGGATGGCGAGCATTCGTTGATCGCGAATTTGGAACTTAATGCAACCGTCTTTGCTTGTGATACTAATACGGGGATTTTGATTTTGCACGATGCCACCGGCACCGAACTGCTGGAAGTGGACCGACTGAGCAACAACTTTCAACCCGGTGACATTATCCATGTTGACGCAAAAAAATTCATGCTCTCGACCGGGGATTCTGGCGTGTTTGTCACAAGTCCTCCATTTCTCGATGATGATGGAGTCCACGGCCCGCAAGCGGTCAGCCGCGAGGATTATTTTCAGGCCGGCCGGCATCCTGTCCGGCTCGATTGGTTCAACCAGCGTCTGGGGTCGGAGCTGCAAATATCCAGTGCCTTCGCAGGCGTCCAAACGAAACCACCCACGGCAGGAACATCCGACACCAACTTGCTCCACGCCGTGCAGGCCACCTGTTTTCATGGATCGTGGTCTCGCCTCCCAAATTTTCAAATGCTGCCTGCGGTGAAAACCGGCTCAGTGACCAATTTCGATCTTGGATTTCGCACACGCGACGAAATGGTTGGTATCCGTTTCGACGGCTACTTTGATGCTCCACAGTCCGGCAACTATAAATTTGAATTGGCTTCGGACGATGGAAGCCGCCTGTGGATCGATCCTGCGCATATAACAATGGAAAAAATCGGGGTGGCCCAGCCGCCCGCTCCCCGGCAGGTGAGCATTGCGCAGCCAATGAGCAGCTTAGATGCGCACCCGCTGGTCACGATTGAAGGCAGGCCAAGTTTTATTTCGCGCTTCGGAAAAGGACTCAAAATCGAGCTGCGTTCGGGGCAAAATTCCGTCACCGTCGATTTGATCCGTTCCGGTTCGCTGGATACCAAAGACCTTTTGAACGGGTATGTGCGTATTTCCGGTGTCGCAACCTGTGTTTTGACAAGCGATCGAAATATCCGAATGGGAACGGTGACGGTCGCGAACCCAAAAGATGTGACCATTGTCCAACGCCCGTATTATCGCAAAAAAGACACCGAGGCGTTGACGACGGTCATGCAGGTTCACAGTCTTACGCGAGAAGAGGCTGCCTCCAAAGTGCCGGTGAAAATTCGAGGAACGGTGACTGCCGTCGCGCCCCTCGTTGATCGTTGGATGATCCTCCAGGACGACACCAGGGGAATTTTTGTCAGTTTGACGCAAGTGCCAAACTGCAATCCAAATATTGGAGAGTATTGGACCATCAGTGGCTACACCCAACCAGGAGATTACTCACCGGTCATCATCGCTCAAAAAGCGACCCTGTCCGGAAGAAGCAGCATGCCCGAACCAGCGCACCCCTCCTGGAGCCAATTGGCAAATGGCAGCATGGACGTTCAGTGGGTTGAGCTTCAAGGCCTGGTCACGAGTGTTCACAGCAACGAACTTTCCCTGGCTACCGCCGAAGGCCACTTGGAAGTGAAAATGGCGGATTGGGCCGAATCCGAATTGAAGTCTTTTGACCACGCCATCGTCAGCATCCGCGGAACTCTGTTCGCGACGTGGAACGCGGAAACGCATGAAGTTCATGTTGCAAACATCACGATGTACAACGGCTCTGTCATGGTGGATACGCCGGCGCCCGCCAATCCCTTCGATGCTCCCGAGAAATCCATCGGCGGTCTGTTGCGGTTTGATCCAGAAGCCACGTCTTTTCAAAGAGTCAAAGTTTGTGGACGCGTGACCTACGCAGAATCCAAACGCGTCTTTTTGGAGCGCAGCGCCGGCATCGAAGTTCTCCCCAGCACCAACGTGACTGTAAAAGTTGGCGATGAGGTCGAAGCCGTGGGCTACCTGGAACTTTACGGAGCCACGACGAGATTGCGGGAAGCCCTGTTGCGAGCAACTGCCCATGGCGCCCTGCCGGCAGCTCCCCGCGTTCCTGACTCCGAACTTTCCAATGATAGATTCGCGGCGTTAAGAATTGGCGTGGAAGGAACACTCGCAGGATTTCACATGGAAGAGGACGCCCTGGTTTTGCAAGTGCAGATGCCCACACATCTCATGCTTGCCCGTATCAGAGGCGGCGGTTCCTTGCGAAGCTTGCGCCCGGGAAGCAAGCTGTTGCTGAGCGGCGTCGACGTGCCCAGCGCGGATTGGCCAAATTCAAAAAACGATTCTCGCATCGAACTATTGGTCAACGGCCCCGATGATGTCCAGGTGCTTTCGCAGCCTTCATGGTGGACTCTCCAGCGCCTATTATCCGCCGTTGGAGTGCTGCTGGTGACGCTGTCCCTCGCCGCGGTGTGGATTGCTTCATTGCGCAAACAAGTCGCCCATCGGACGCTCCTGCTCCAGCGTGAAATTCGGGAACGCGAACGCGTTGAGCGCGAGCATGCGCTGGAAGCGGAACGGTCTCGCATTGCCCGCGACCTGCATGACGACCTTGGCTCAAGACTCACGGAAATCAATTTTCTGGCCACCACCTCACAATTGCCCAACTCAACCGACGAAACACACACGACTTTCAAAGCGATCTCGGAAAGGGCAAGAGCCCTGGTGAAGGCGCTCGATGTCATCGTCTGGGCAGTTGATCCCGAGGACAACTCCCTCCAATCGTTGGCCGATTACCTATGCGGTTACACCCGAGAATTTCTGGCCAACTCTTCCATTCCAAGTCGTTTCAAAGTGCCGATCACTTGCCCTGATTTGACTGTTGACGGCAAGGTGCGGCACGAGGTTTTCATGGCGGTAAAAGAAATCTTGAACAACATCGTTCGCCATGCCCAAGCCACGAAAGTTAAATTGCAAATGGCAATCGACGACGCTTTGGAAATTGATATTGTCGACAACGGCAAAGGTTTTGATCCAGTCGCCGGCGCGGATGGACACGGACTGAAAAATTGCTCAGTACGCCTGGCAAAAATCGGCGGCAGTTTCCAAATCGAATCAGTTGCCGGCACCGGCACGACTTTTCGCATAAACATCCCTCTTCGATTCCTGACCGTTTTCGAAACGGAGGAGCAAAAGGACGCCAACCAGCCAAACCATCCATTTAAATCATGAACAGGAACACGGATCAACTTGCTACAACCCCGAAATTTCCAGAGCCTATGCAGAGTGACATTGCGGATACAAAACGAATCACCAGGGTGGCCGTGGTTGAGGATAGCGATACGTTGCGCCAATGCCTGGAAAAAATACTAACCGGAGCGCAGGGCTATAAATGCGTGTGCACCTGCGCCACCGCGGAGGAAGCCGTCGTGGAAATACCCAAATCGAAACCCGATGTGGTGCTGATGGACATCCACCTGCCCGGCGAATCCGGCATCACCTGCACCGCTCGGTTGCGCCAGCGTCTGCCAGAACTGCAAATCATTATTCTTACGGTTTACAATGACACCAAGATGGTGTTTCAGGCGCTCAAAGCCGGCGCTTGCGGTTATGTGCTTAAGCGCGCCGATGAAAAGGATATTCTGGATGCGATTGCGGAAGTGCGTTCGGGTGGAGCCCCGATGACGAGCGAAATTGCGCGCATGCTCGTCAGATCGTTCACAGAACCTCCATCGGCATCTCTCAGCGAAAAAGAGCAATTGTCATCGCGGGAAATGGAAATCCTCGCATCGCTGGCCGAAGGACTCTCCAACAAGGAGATCGGCGTCCGCTTGAATATTACTGCCGGAACGGTGAGAGCGCATCTAATGCGCATCTATGACAAACTGCACGTTCGATGCCGCACCGAAGCCGCCGTGGAGTACCTTCGGTCGAATCCGATCGCCCGCCCCAAAAGGCCGAAGCCAGGTCTTTGATCCAGGCAAATATCTCGCCAGACCCGAGGTGCCCGCGGCGTCGGGCGCACGCGCTCGATTGTTCTCCCGACGGGTTGGTCGTTGGGCCGGCATTTCGACTTACGATTTTATGAGTGAATGTACTCATTTAGAGCCCACCTCTCTAAGTATAGCTACTTATTCCCAAGGCGTTTCTGTTTGTGCTATCGGTATAGGGCACTCCATGAACACAGAACCTCATTTTCATGTTGATCTCCGTGCAGCGATGCGAAAACACTAACATCGTTAAACCTTAACTCGTCAGCCAAACCAGACCTATTATGAAAAGAATAGTATTGTTGGCATCAGCCGTCGCGTTTTTATCTGCTGTAACAGGCCAGGTAAATGCAGCCGGAACCAGTGGCTACAGCAATGGCTTCTACTACTTCACCTATTACACCGGGAATGGGTCCACAACCATTCATCCCAACGGCGGGAATTATTCCGCGAACTGGACATCAGGCCTCACGGATTCGCTTGCCGGCGTGGGCTGGAATCCTGGTTCCATCAGAAACATAGGCTACAATTACGGGTTTATCAGCGGCAGTTACAATTCGGCGGGCGCTTATGGATGGGCGCCCTATCCGAATCTCGAATGGTACATCACCGATTTCGGCCATGTGTCGGGGTCGTTCATCGGCACACTGAATAGTGACGGCGGCACTTACAATGTCTACAAAGGACAGCAAGGAGGTGGACCGCAATACCTTTCCAGCCGGACCACCAATCAAACGATAGGACAGAACCATACCATCACCATGGCCAACCACGTGAACTATTGGAAAACCCACATAGGGAGTTTCGGCACGATTCGCGAAACGACCATTATGGTTGAGACCTGGAGCGGCGGTTCGGGAAGCTGCAACGGCACATGCTGGTAACACGCTGTCCAGACCGCCTGCTCTAAATACTGACATTTCACGGGCTGGCTGGGCAGCCAGCCAGCCCTTCCGTTGCGATGCAAATTCCACCGCTCTGCGCTGCGCGTGATATCAAAGGTCAACGACGCATTCTAGTCGCGAAACAACAACGGCGCAAATTCATGCAAGCTGCGACGCCAGGTCAGGAACTCGTGGGCCGTGTTCGGCGAGACATAAGCCGTGTTCTCCACACCGATCTGATTTAAGGCATCGTGATTGGCATTGAGGTTTTTTGGGTTCTCGCGGCTGCCGCAACTACAGAACACCACTTTGACCTTCTCTTTAAAACCGGGGGTGTTCATAACGTCGTTCGTGGAAATAACGCCGCCGCTGAAGAGCCCAATGTCCGAAAAAACGTCCAAATGTTTCAGCGTAATATTGTGAGTTTCCGCTCCGCCCATCGACAATCCAGCCATTGCGCGATGCGGCTGATCCGCGATCGTGCGGAAATTCGCATCGATGTAAGGAATCAATTCGTCCACCAGCACCTTCTCAAAAGCCGGGTTGTTGCCCAACGCGGCGAACCCACCGTGCCCGAAACCATTTGTGCGCCGGCCCCCGCCTGGAGCGGTGGCAACCGCGGGAGCGCCATTCGTCCCGCCTGCGGGAGCGCCGCTGCCGGGCGCGCGCCCACTTGGGCGACGCCGACCGGGGCGGCCACCTTCGTTCGTCATACCGTAAGCCATCACGATGATGAACGGTTTGCTTTTACCCTCCGCAATCAGGTTGTCCATGATCAGATTGGCATGTCCCTGGTTCCACCAGGCCGTTTTGTCCTCGCCCCAGCCATGCTGGAGATAGAGCGCCGGATAACGCGTCGTTGGGTCTTTATCATAGTCCGGCGGAGTGTACACAAACGCCCGTTTGGTCGAATGGGTGCTCTTGGAAGGAAATAAAACCAACTGCACTTTGCCATGCGGAACGTCTTTCACCGCGTAAAAATCCTCGTCGTGCGCCGGAACTTCGACACCGCTCTCCCAACGCGTTGAGCCATAGAAATTCAAAGTGCCCGGGTCGTTGAATACCCCGCCGTCCACGACGAGATGGTAATAATGGAACCCTTCATCCATCGGTCCCCCGGTCGTGCCGGTCCAGACGCCGTCATCACCTTTCGTGAGAACGGTTCCGCCCCGCCCGCCAAGCCCCAGCGTCACCTTAACGCTTTGCGCGTTGGGAGCGACAATGCGGAAACGCACGTACCGCTGTGAATTGACCTGCGGAAACTGCTGGCCGGGTTGGTTCAGCGTGGAAGGTTTGAAATCGTCCAGCACTGTGCCATTTGTCTGTGCCATCGCTGGAAGGACCGCCAGAAGTGCCATTCCTAGTAGTGCAGTTCTCATAATGTCAGTTTTAGGGTCGTGAATGTGCGTATTGGCATAATATCGAGAAGGAAGTTTAAAGATATAGGACAATTGTCATATGACTTTTGCTGCCCGGCGAAGGGTTGAAGACACGCCGCGGCGTTAGAGCCCATATCAAGGCTTGGTGCAGATAAGTTTGAACAAATCAGGATCATACTCCTCCAATCCGGTGATTCCGTAGAGGTGATTCGCGGAAATCCAAGGGAGCCAGAAACGGTGGCCACTCGACCCCCGGCCTCCCCCGCCCGGCCCCATGCGCCAACCCTCTTGTTGAAAGCCGATGGCTCGCATATCGTACTGGCGGCCCGGCAGCGCGACCATGGTTTTGGTATCATGCAACAGCACACGCGCGACTTCCAGATAATGCGGGTCCTGCGTCAGTTTATACAGTTTCGCATAAGATGGCACCGCCCAATCCAGGTATTCGTCCACGCTGCCGGCGACGGCTGCGGTGATGCCTTGAAAGCCGAACGCCGGCGCGCTTTTTTTCCAATGAAGCTGCGCGTCATCTGCATCGACAGGCATGGGAACCTTCCAAATCCAGATCCAGCTTTCGGCAAAGGTCGCCGCCACTTCCGCGCGTTCGAGCCATTTGGTGTCTTTCGTGGAATCGTAGAGACTCAGGAATGCTTCCATGCTGAGCATTCCGGCCTCCTTGTCCGTGATGTTCGGGTTGTCAATGGCGCCGCCCACGAACAGTCCCCGACTTCCCCAATTTGCCCAAACGCACTCTGCCGCACGAATAGCTGCCTGCTGGTATTTTGCATCGCTGGTTTCCTCGCTCATCATGACCAGCAGCGGCACAGGACAGTAGCTTGCGGTTCCGGTGAGTTCTGCCGCCTCGCTGCTCCCCGGTTTCCAGCGGCGCGGGAAAGAACCGTCCTTTCGCTGCCGCAGAATCAGCCAATCCGCGTATTGTTTCACCCAGTTGAACCATTCCGGATGCAGCCGTCCGAGCGAGCGTTCGCGACGGTAGGCTCGCATCAACACCCGCATGTCCTCGGTGGCGTTGCGCAGCCACGGCGCGACCCACTCCTGGTGATCGCCAGTCCAAGGCTTTCCGGTGGCAAGATCATAGCCGGTGCCTTGCAGCGGGACAGTCGGGAGCGCCCGAATCAAGGAAGAAATGATCGCCAACCCGGTTTGGCGCATTTTCTGCCCACGCTCGCTCCGGTCACGATCGCCCTCACGCAACAACTGATCGGCGCATTCGATGTTTTTACCCACAAACCCCATCGCCACCATCGTGTAATTCCATTGGACCTGGTTCGTAGGCGTCGTGGAGACCACGAACGGAATCGCCGTGCGCCCATCAATGGTGTTGGCCTGTGCCTCCAAATGATCCAGCAACACGCGCCGCATCTGCTCCACATCAATGTAATTGACGGGCGGATTCAGGGTTTTCCAGGCCCAGCGCCAGGAATTTCGGGTCATATCCCGAAAGGTTTCGTTCTGCCCAAAACGGAAGCTGACCTGGTAATTCTGCGTCACACCCCGACTGATGGGATGATAACGCCGAATCACCCTTCGGGTCGGGTGCGCTCCACGAAAGCCGGCAAGGGAGTCGCTGGTGCCCGGAAACCGAAATCCAAATTCCACGACTCCGGCGTCCGACTGCCAGGCTCCAAGAGCGCCGAATTGCAACCGGGAATCGACAATCACCGGTTTGACGAGCCGCGTCTCCTCTTCGGTCGTGTCCCCGCGAGGTGCAGGATCCAGGACAGTCACCGAAGCGCCATTGGTAAAGCAAAGGCCGAAAAGCGGCGCAGGCATGATATCTTCGCGGAAAATTAATCGCCGGGCCTCGTAATTTGCGGCGCTGCCAGGCGAGCCATAGCCATCGTAAGTCGGGTCACCATACAGAACACCGGGGGCAAGGCAGCTCACGTTGGTCCAATTCACGGCCGGGTCGACCGTCAATATTACAGATGAATAAAAGCCCCCGGGGGAACTGCCGGATACTTCCACCTTCCTACTCAGAGACAACACCGCGCCGGCAAGGGTCCAATGGTCGTAAATATGAAAAATGACGTCGCCATCCACAATCTCGCAGTCTGCATTCACAGCCGAGCCATCTTTCTTGACGGTTTTGTAGCCGGCGGCGAGTTGGTGGATATCTTCATCAGAATGGTACACTTCAAGACGTGCCGGACGTGACTGAGAAATTCTCGGTGCCAGTCCACCGGAGATTTCCATCCCCCATTCCGATACACCGGGATAAAACGACACGATCGCTCCAGTCTGCAACCGGCCCAGTTCAATTGGCGTGGTTTGTTCGCTGGCCAACGCAGTGCCAGTCAAACTCAGCCCGAGAAGTATCCATTTACAAATCATTCAAGACACGTGTTAAGGGCAACTTCACTGGCAAATCAGTTTTCCTTTGCGGAGGAGAGCTGCGCGCCCATTCCAGCCAGAGTTGTGTTCACCGCCTTGTCCAGGTTGGCGGAAAATCGCCGTGCCGTCTTTTTTATGCCGACAGCGGCATAACTCATCTCGCCGGTCGGATAACCGCAAATTATCACGTAATCGTAAAGATGCGGTTTGCCGCGAGGAAGATCCGTGAGAAAAACAGTGCCGAAACAGATCGCTCCCGGTTCCTTGCTCTCAACCCGGTTCGGCGCGAGACTGGCGACGGCGCTCCGAGGCACCAGCCATGATTTCGTGAGCGGCTCGCGAAGCAAGTTCGTATAACCGGCTTCAACCAGTAATCCACCCGGAAGAATTCGCACAATTTTTCCACAAATCGACCGACGCCCTTCAATGCAGTGATTGCGAATCCGTTCTTTCAATTCAGTCGCTGCAATCTTCTTCTGTACTAAAGCCGTGTCGTCCGCCACCGGCCGATTGGTTTGCGCCGCAGCAGAAAACACCAGCAAGACAATTGGCAGCGGCATCAGAATTTTGGCCAATCTCATGGTGTCAAACATACCGCCAATGTCTCATCGTTGGAGGAACCGATAGTACCGGCTCGGATAATTCGATGAACCCGGATCGACGAACTGCATCAGATTTGTCGTGGCTGGATTCGTGGCCAGCGGCGTCCAATCCGCCAGGTTCGTAGAAGTCTCCAGCACATAATTGCTGCCTGGCACGGCAAGAAATTGCAACTGGAACGCTCCATTTGAAAAGCCTTGCGACGTGAATCTCACCGGCGTGACGAAAAATGACGCGCTGGCAGACAGGCTGTTGACATAACCGCTCCTGAAGGCACTGGCGGAAACAACCGCATTGCTCGTCAGGTCGAAGTTGTTTGAGTAAAGCAGCGAACTCGCAGTCGGCGTCGTGCCATCCAGCGTGTAATAAATCGCGGCATTGGTGTCCGGGGCCGCAAGGCCGATGCCGACCTTGTTGAAGTAACTGCCGCCATTGGGCGTGATGATTGGAGGCGCCTCGGCGGGCGTGCCGGGCAGGCTGTTGATCCAATCTTCAAGGACAGCAACGGCGTTTGAGTCCACCAGTTGCCGCGCCAGCGGAGGCATTCGGATCGTGGTGTTGGTCGTATCCATACGCTGACGGATTATCGATCGCCAAATGTCCTTCGGCACAATCATTGCCATGCCGTTGGCACCGAGTCCGCCGTTGATGAGATTCTGATTTGCCAATGGCGTGTCGAAGCGCGCGTCGAACGTGATGCCCGATCCGCCCGGCTGATGGCATTGCGCGCAATTCGCGTCGAGATATGAACGGGCGCGGTCTTGGAATGAGGCGCCAGTGTTTCCCAGCGCGGAGAGTTTCTCAAAATTCGTGATGGTCGTTTCGTCAAATGCCGGATTAAAAAGACCCAGGCGATTCAACGTGCGGAGTTGATTGTCCGTGACACCGGTTGTGGCGTAGGTCTGGTTTCCATTTAACTGCCGCGTGCTCAAGCCGAGCACATAATTGGCGACGGGCGTGTGACAGGAGAGACAGTCCGACCGGCTGGGATAATACCATGACTGTGTGCTCACGCCGGTGGCATTGGTAATCGCAATGTCCTCGTAGAGGCTGCTCGACAGCAGGTCGGCGTCGCTGTTATCGGGGCGCCATTTGTAGGTCACGCCATAGACGGCCCCATTGATGTCGCGTACCAAAAGCCGTGTTTCAAGGCGACGCAGGACATTCGAATTGGAGGTATCCGTGTTTAACTCGAACGTCTTCACGAACACTGTGCCGGCGGGAAATGTCCAGGAACCGGTCGGGGCGAAAGCAATTTGTTCGTCAGGCGTGAGCGCGCCTCCGTTGTTGGGCACACCCATGTAACGGGTTTTAGCCGCGCCGTCCGACCACAGCGGCACGTTCGGCACGTACGGAATCAATCCGGCCATCGGCGTCATCGAGGGTGTATCGCTGAATACTCCGGTTTGCGACAGCAACGCCGGCAGGGAACCGACGGAAGTCGTAGGCATGTTGAAAAATGCCGGCGAAGTTCCGCGGCCGGTCAAACCATACGGCTGCGCGGTCCCGGCATGGACGACAATGTTCACCGGCGCGGACGTGCTCATCAATCCGCTGCTGCTCACGGCGACGGCCGTCAGGGAATAGCTTCCTGCACTAAGTCCAGTGGCCGTGACCGCGTACGGGAGATTGTTGGCGCTGCCAACGAAAGTGGAATTCGCGTAAAAATCGACCTGCGAAATCGTGTCATACAACGCCGCCGCGTCAGCAGAGATGGTCACGCTTGCGGCCGCCGTGTAAGCGGAATTCGTCGCCGGACCCGTCAAGACGACCGCTGGCGGCGGATTGTTGTAACTGACGTCGTTGACCGTGACGTTGTCAAATGCGGCAGTGCTGAGCGCGTTGTTGTTGTGCGCGGTGACGGCCAGTCCCACGTAGTAAAAAGCGTTCGTGAACGTGAACGTCATGGGTGTTCCGGCCGGCGTCCAATTCACTCCGTCGGCGCTCTCGTAAGCGCTAAAAGTGTTGTTGGTCCGCGTCAATCGCACCCAGTTGTTCGGCGCAGCATTCAACGCGGTGCCCGAAACCTGCCCGCCGGAAGCCACTCCATTCGCGCTTCGGGATTGGAAATCAAAACCATTTCCCGGTGTGATCATCATCAATCCATAAGCGGCACCGGGAGCGAGCGAGTCCCGGATCATCACGCCGGCTTTGGCCCACGGATCGGTGTTGCCTTGCGAAGTCACCCGCGCGCTGATGTCGCTGCCGTTGGTCACTGGTTGATAAACATACCGGAACGCGTCCGCGTTGTTCCAAATGTCCCCACCCGAACCGCTCACGATGAAAACTCCGTTGGAATAAACCGCGCTGCCAGCCAGGCCCACCGCACCGATGTCGCTCGTCTGCCACGGCGGTGGCGGCAGGCTGAGACTATCGATAAAACTGGCGCTGACAACGGCGCTGCTCACGTAACCGGACTCCTCGGCAATCGCCTGAACCTTGGTCGAAGCATTGAGGATGAACGGACCGGTATAAAGCGTTGAATTGGTCGTCGGCGCGCTGCCATCCACCGTGTAGTAAATGGCGCCGCCCGCCGCCGTATTGCTGATCGTGACCATCACGGAATTGGTGAACACGCCGCCATTCGGACTGATGACGGGCGCGCTCAGGAACGAAGCGAGGCCATAGACCGAAAGCGTGTATTGGCCGCCGACGTACACCTTTCCTCCCGCAACCGTCGGCGTGCTCATCTTCGTCAGCGGCCCCGTGCTGTCGCGAGCTCCCATTTGTGCGCTGTTCCAGAGCATTTGGGAAATGTTCAGCGCATTAAAGGCATACAAAGTGCCCGCAGCGCCGGAATTGCCCGAGTTATTGTCGAGGACCCACGCGATGCCGCTGTTCGTGCCATTGGCAGAAATGACCGGGCTGCCATTCCCGCTGCCGACGGAAGCGGACGCCGTAGCGACGGGAGTCTGATTGATCGAAGCGTTGCTGACGCTGAACTCTTTCATCGGGGAGGAACTCGCTTGAAAAAACAGCAAATTGTTCCAATACGCCGGCGGGCTCCACGAGCCGTTGATGCCTTGAAACGATTCCACGATCTGGCTGTCGCTCCCGTTTTGCCAATGACCCATATGGTCTCGATCCACGAGATAAATCTTGCCCGATTTCCCAACGCCCACGAGCAAATGCGGATGCGCCACACTGCCGGCCGAATCCGGAAGCAACAATGGCCCGCACGATCCAAGATCAATGTCCTCTGCCGCGAGTGTCGCCTGGTCATAGGGCGTGAAATAGTCAGCGACAGCCAGACCGTTCGTTGTCGACAATTTCAGAATCGTGTCCGCGTAATCGCCGCCATTGGTATTGGCGCTGAAGGAGCCGTTCCCGGTTTCGAAATACAGATTCGTGTTTGCATCCACGCAAATGCCTCCGCCGCCCTGCCAGATACCGCCTTCGGCCGCGTTCGCGCCGAATGCCGCAACGCTCGCATTCGGAGTCGTGTTGAACACCCCGAGTTGCGTCAGGTTCGTGGCATTGTAGGCAAACACCCAGCCGTGATAAGGATCCGTGTCGGCATAACTTGCATAAGTGACCACCAAAATGCCATTCGCCAGGCAGAGCGCCGGCCGCGCGCCGTGCTGAATGGCGGAAAACGTCTGCACGCCGCCAACGCTACCCACGCCCGTGCCGGGAACGGAGCCGGCCACAATCACGGGGCTGTAAGGCCGTTCCGCGCCTGTGGTGACATCCAGCGCGTGGATGCGATGGTTGTAAGTCGTCACGTCGCCGACGACGTCGCGTGTAAACGCGTCGACATAAAGCGTGCCGGTTTGCGGATCAATCACCGGCGTGCCGGTAACTCCGACTTCAGGCACAATATCCGTATAGCCGACCCCGCCGTTGTAACGGCCGCCGAAGGGCGCCCCAGAGCTGGTGGCCGACAACCCGACGTTGACCTGCCACAACACGCCGTTGTTCGCGCCCAGATTGCCATCGGCGTCGAGCGCGTAAATGGAGTCGTGCTCGGTCGCCACGAAGACCACGTTGTGCACGCCCTGGCCGGGAATTGCCAGGTTGGTCATGATCAGCGGCTCGGCATAAACATAGCCGTCCAGCGTGTAGGTGAACAATTTCCCGAACGTGTTCGTGGTCACATTCCCGGGCGCGAGCAGCGTTTCATTGGTGTTCTGCGCCTGGCGAGTGTTGTCGTAGTGATAAGTGAAAACCGAAACTGGCGTCACGAAAGGATTGGCCGCCAGCGTCGTGAAACTCACCGCTGGCTGCCCCCACGTGCTGCCCCCCGTGTTCGTCGCGAACACACTAAAATAATATGTTGTATTCGTGGCCAGATCGGTGAGCGTTGCGCTGAAATTTCCATTGGTCAGCCCAATGGGAATGCTGTGCGCCCACGAAGCCGCATTCATGCCGCCGTCGGCCGTTCCGTAGTAAATAGTCACGAATGGCATGCTGATTCCCGGATTGATCACCTGCCCGTTGACTGTCGCGGAGATCGCGAGCACGGATGAAGCCGGAAGATTGGCCACGACTGGGTTGGTGACGACCACCGCTGTCACCGTGACATTCGTGAAGGCAGCGGTATTCAACGCGCTATTGTTGTGAGCCGTTACATCAAGACCGGCCATGACCGTGCCATTCATCGTCACTGTTTGGCTGCTGACCTGCACCCACGTGCTGCCACCGTTGGTGCTGAAGGAGCCCGTAAAATTTGCGCCAGAGCGGATCAATTTCAGCCAAACTGGCGCCATGATGCCACCATCCGCCGTGAAAGAACTTCCCCCTCCGGCTGTGCTTCGCCATTGGAAACTCACCCCCTGTCCCCACGTGGCCACGATGCTCACGTTGGCCGAACCCGGCGTATTGTCATTGCGGAACATGACTCCAGCCTTCGACCAACCCGAGCCTGGATCACTGTTTTGCAAGCTGGTCACTTGGGCGACAATGTCCGCGTCACCATTCACCGTCGTGCTGGCATAATTGAATTGGTCAGCGCCACCCCAGATATCCGAACCGCCGCCTTTTACCGTCCAGCCGCCGTTGGTGTACGCCGCCGAGCCCGCCAGGCTTGGAGACCCAATATCGGTATCCGCCCAACTCGCTGGCAGCCCTTGTCCCAAAGCCGATACGATCATCAACGGAAAAATCAAAACCAAGGCGAGCCAATTCCGCCGGTTCGCGGCTCGGGGGCTAATCGTTGGCGCGTTCATACCGGATTCCTCTTCTGAACCTGGGAGACTACGTTCAGCCATCGACGGCAAACTCAATTCGGTCATCAGGATAGACACAATGGAACTCCGGGCAGATTAGAGCAGCCAGAAGCAAAATTGAAGCTGACGTACGTCGTACGCGGTCAAGAGCAGCATTAAGCTAATTCATTCATTTTAATGACAAGACACGGACTCCGGCTTCAGTCACACTATCCAAAAGACGCGATCAACAATTAACATGGCCCATCTCCACTACCTCAGAAATACCCTTATGAAATGGAAGACATATCGCTTTGCTCTCAGCCTCGCAGTGCTTTTCGCCATCACGAATTTCTCCTATGCCACGACGAATGAAGCGGTCCGAGTCATTTCTGCCGATCTGCAACAGACCAGCGGTCCGCTCGACACAATGTTCAAATTCTGCGTCGGCGCCGGGCGGGCGAATGAAGGCTTGCGCGCCGACTGGCAGCGGCAGTTGACCTACGCGCATCGCGAGTGCGGCTTTGAATACGTCCGAATGCATGGCCTATTCACGGATGACATGGGCGTTTACCGCGAGAACAACGGCAAACCGGAATACAACTGGCAGTATATCGATGAGCTTTACGATTTTTTGCATCGCATCGGCATGAAACCGTTTGTGGAACTGAGTTTCATGCCCAATGCGCTCGCCAGCGGTTCCAAAACCATTTTCTGGTGGCGCGGCAATGTGACGCCGCCCAAAGATATGAAGAAATGGGCGGACTTCATTCGCGCTTTTGTTGAGCACGTGAAGGAACGCTACGGCGATGCTGAAGTCCGCACCTGGTATTTCGAAGTTTGGAACGAACCGAATCTTTCCGGTTTCTGGGCCGGCACTCAGCAACAATATTTCAACCTCTACGCCGCAACCGCACGAGCCATCAAAAGCGTGTCGGCCGATTACAAAGTCGGCGGGCCGGCAACCGCCGGCTGCGGCTGGGTGCCGGAGTTCATTCATTTTTGCGACACCAATCACGCGCCGGTGGATTTCATTTCCACCCATACTTATGGCGTGGAAAGCGGCTTCCTGGACGAGCACGGCGATGCCGGCGCCGTGCTGTCGCAAAATCCAAATTCCATTTTTGGCGAAGTGAAATCGGTTCGCCGGCAAATCGCCGATTCGGTCATGCCCAGCCTGGAATTGCACTTCACCGAATGGAGCAGTTCGTACACACCCGCCGACCCGATTCACGACAGTTATCACAGCGCGGCTTACATTTTGGACAAACTCAAGAAATGCGGTGATGCCGCGCAATCCATGTCCTACTGGACGTTTACGGACATTTTCGAAGAAGCCGGTCCTCGCTGGGAAGCATTCCACGGCGGCTTCGGTCTCATCAATTATGAGGACATCAACAAACCGTCGTTTTACGCTTATCAATTTTTGAACCGGCTCGGCCCGATAGAATTGAAGGACAACGATCCGTCATCGTGGATCTGCGCAGACAAATCGGGCGGCGTGCAGGCGTTGGTGTGGGATTTTACCAACACGCACCCCGGCAAAAACGTCCACAACCAGGAATTTTACAAGCGCGATTTGCCTTCGCGGCCCAAAGACAAAGTTACCCTGCACCTGTCGCATCTGCGGAAGGGCAAATACCTCGTCGAGCTTTATAAAGTTGGCTATCGCGTCAACGATGCTTATGCCACTTACCGCGACCTCGGCGCGCCGCCACAATTGACCAAATCTCAGGTCGCTGAAATCAAATCCAAAAATAGCGGCACACCACTCGACGCGCACCTCGTGAAGATCGGGCGCGATGGAAATTTTGCGCAGCAGTTCGACCTCCGCGAAAACGACGTCGTGCTCGTCACGCTCAGGGCGCGGAAATGAACATAAAGACTTTTGAACCGGTGCGGCATCGAGCCGGCCAATTCCTATTGGAAACTGATCCAATCCAAGTCAACCGGTCCGCTTCCAACCTGGCTCACAATCAAATCGTGAATGCCTGCACGGACTTTCGATGCTTTTGATTTGACCACCGTCCAATCGGAACCTTTCGTGATCTTGATCGTTGCCAGCAAGGGGCCATGCGCACCGTCAGCGCGGATTTGAATCGTCCCTCCGTTTGCGGAAACGGCGCGGGCGCTCACCACCTTCAGCTTTCGCTGCCCAAAGTCAACTTTGTCAAACCGCGCCCAGGCATTTGTCCCGTCCAAACTGATCTTCCAGCCTGCAAACGTATTCGTCGGATTCAGGAATGAAACCGAGACGCCTTCCCGGCTGATGTCGCTATAGCGGTCAATTTGGATTTTGCTTTTCGCGTCCACAATCCCAACCCCGCGCAACGTCGGGATGACTTTCTGAATGGTGCCGTCCTCGTTGAAGTGCAAATAATCGATGCGCACCGACCGGTTTTTGTCGAAGTTCGGCGACAATTGGTTGTCGTGATAAAAGAGATACCATTGTCCTTGGTATTGCACGATCGAGTGGTGTTCAGTCCAACAACCACTCGCATTCGTGTCCGTGATAACTCCCGTCCACGTGTAAGGCCCAAAGACATTGGTCGAAACAGAGTATTCGAGCCGCTCCGCTCCTTGATGCCCCGCCGCGTCCGTCACGGCATGCGGATAAGTCAGGTAATAAATGCCGTTTCGCTTGAACACAAACGGCCCCTCGATGAGCCCGGGCCGCGGCAGATTTGCGATTCTTTGCGGCCGAGTTTCGGTTTCCACCATGTTGGCCTTTAACTTGGACACCGAAATGGCGCCCGCCGCAGTGAACAAATATGCACTGCCATCGTCATCAAGCAGCACGCATGGATCAATTCCGCGCACGCCCGTCACCGGCTGGTTCAGGACCTTCCACGGCCCGTAAGGTTTTTGCGAGGTGGCCACCCCGATCCTTCCACCGACGGGAAAATAGAAATAATACGTCCCGTTCTTGAACACACAATCCGGCGCCCACATGTCAAAATTGTGGCGGGCCAGCCAGGGCACGTTGGTCTGGTTGCAAATGACGCCGTGATCCGTCCAGTCGACGAGGTTTGACGAGGAAAACGCGTGGTAATCCTCCATGCAAAACCAGTTGGATCGCGCCGCGCTGCCCGGCGGGACTGGAATATCGTGGGAAGGATAAAGGTACACCTGGCCTTCAAACACTCGCGCCGTCGGATCAGCGGTGAATTGATCCATGATGATGGGATTGGTGGCGAACGCAGTGCCGACGAGAAGGAAACCCGAAAAAACCAATGCCAGGAGATCAAGTTTGAATAGCTTCATTTCTATTTCTATCGGTGTGAATGGTCACGGCGTCCTGAAATTCCAGCGCGACTTGTCGCTATTCATGTCGAACTTTGCCAACGTCGGCGTGCTTTCGCCGACTGCCGTCAGAACCATCCGTTCAGTGGAACCCGGCACCGACTTGGGCATGATGCGGTAAGTGCCATCGGTCAACTGGTCAATTTGCCACAACTGCTCCGGCGTTCCGGTGAACGTCGGCACCGTCACCACTTCGGCGCCTTCAGTCGCGGCCAACGCGCGATCCGTGCCGGCAATTGTGATTTTGAAATACGGCGAGCCGAGATAGCCGCCCGCATTGGCAACGCTTGTGATCGTCCATTTTTGATGAGGTCGAAGCATATAATCGCCGATGCGAAGGCCAATCTCGCCGGCCGGCCAGTTCGTGGACACCGCAGCAACATCCGGCAGCGGAATCGGAGTCACCGGGCCAGCAGGAACCCGTCCAAAGCGTCCGCGTCCCGGCATGGAGACGCTGTCCACGGCCAGTTCCAGCGCGAAGCCGCTCCGTTGGGATTGGATTTCATAGGTCCCGTCCTTGAAGTTGTCGCCGCCTACAGGCCATCCGTCAATCCAGAGCAGCGGCCGAATGTCCAGCACGCTGCGGCCGCCCTTGTCCAGGTCGGCCTCGTAATGGCAGGAAAACTTCTCCACGTCATCGCCCAGGATCATCCGCCCGAAATGGCCCGGCCCAATGTGGCGACCACTGGCAGCCACCACCATCTTGCCGCCACCTTTGAGCATATCCACACCCATGTTGTCGAGATAGGGACCCGTCACTTGCCGCGAACGGCCAACCACAATGTTGTAGGTGGAATTGGCGCCGCTGCAGCAAGTGCCGTGATCGCCCAGCAGATAATACCACCCGTCGCGATAGATCAGGTCGGTCGCTTCGTTGTCGATGGCGATATTCACAAACTGATTGCCTTCGATGCGATGGCCGGTCTTGGGATCAAGCTCGACCAGCCGGATGAAGCCAAAGAACGTTCCGTAGGTGAGCCACAGCCTGCCACTGGGGTCCAAAAGGAACGATGGATCAATGGCATCGCAGTCCTCGGCGCCATCGGAAGTGGCCACGACGTTGTTGTCCTTGAATCCGTAATCAGGGGAATTGGTGTCGAGCGACTTGGACCACATCACGCGGATTCCGCCGGCATGTCCTCCTCCCAACCCGCCGCCGGTCACGGCAATCGCCATGTAGTACCGGTCTCCAATATGGATGATATCGGGAGCCGCACCGCCAATGGGAAGCCGCGCTCCGCTGTGCCAGTTCCAGCCGTCGTCGGAAACCAATCCGCTGCCGCCCGTGCCATACGTGTAATACTTGCCGTCGCACGACAAAACCGTCGAAGGATCATGGATCCACGGTTCGCCCCCCAAGCCAAACGCGAGTCTCGGGTACGAGAGTGAAAGCAGCGCGCAAACCGCTGCCACGATGAAAATTCGGGATTTCATGAAACAAAAATCAATGCATTGAGTCAGTGTTTTCCAGGTTGAGGGTCACGTCCTTAATTGGATTGCCGTTCTCGTCAATCAAGCGCGCACAGAAATCGCTCATGCCCGGTCCGTTGATGACGGAGCCGCAAATGACATTCCTGCCCTTGTGCAGCGTAAGGCGTCTGGAAACGCAATCATCCATCACCATGCGCCGGTCCGTGAAGAGGTCCACCGCTTCCTGCCCATTGACCCACCAGATCGACGCGGAATTGGATCCGACGGCCAGCCGAACATTTTCCATCTCGCGCGGACTGTCCACGACCGTCACCGCCCAGAACTGCACGCCATACACCTGTTTTTTCAGGTTGTCGGCAAAACGGAACAGTTTGACGTTATATCCGGTAGCGTCCAGCGCATGCCAGGTGAGTTCAGCGCCCGCGACCGTCACCTTGTCGCCGTCACGCGGCACCAAAGTAAACTGGTTGGGGACGTATTCGTTGGTAATGGCATTCCGCACGAAGGATTCAGAAAACCCGGCGTTGCTATTGCGGAACGGTTTTTTGATCGGTTCCAAAAGCACCCAGCGCTGGAGGAAACCTTCACTGCTGGGCGGCTTAGGAGTCGCTGTGGCCGGCGTGAAGTAAGGCGCGAGGCTGGGATCATCGGCAGCCCCGGCAATGCCAGTTTCCAGCGCCAAGGCGGCAATGAGGCCGAACGCCAGCATCGCGATCTTTTGCGGTGGCTTCATAACACGTTCCAGCCCGGCATCAGTTTCACCGGTTGCCCGGCCGAATCGTAAAATGCCTCCGCTTCCCGACTGATTGGCGTGCGAACGAACGGGAAACCAACGATTGATAACGGCGTCACAAAAAAACTGAGTCGTGAAAACATGCTGAAAAGCCTGATACCGACATTTACGGGAAGCAACCGTTTTTTGCACTGGACCGCTATGACAAATGTCAGATGAAAGCTTCATCCCGGGAACCGGGCTGATTTCACTGGAGCTAGGCGCGGGCCATGGATTTTCGTCATCAAGTTACAAACCCCGGAGGCCAGGCGGTCGTCGGTCGACTGCTTGGCCAAGTGGATACAAATCAAAATGGACAGCGTGCTTTGCCGTGCGACTGATGATGGCGGCGCGTTTGCGTTAGCACCAACGGAACCGATCCGTCCGCACGTTTTCGGTAGTTGCTAGTGTCAATGAAACACCTTCGCGCATTCTGGCCGAAAATATGGCGAACGCAAAATCGCGGACTAAGCCAACCATTCAGTTGGATAGAATGGCGGGTTAACTCGGAGACGCTGGGGACGCAGAGTTCCGCGAAGGATAAGCCATGCCTTTGACGGCCACTGAACGGTGATTCTGGCAAACCTTGAAAACTCCGCGCTGCTCCGCGTTTATTCCGGAAACGATTTGAACTGTCAAACCGCATTTTGTCAGTTTCCTTTAAACTTCACGCTCATTGCCTTGCCCGTATATTGAACCGTGGCGTCGGGATTCCCGGTGATGGGAACGCCAGCTCCATGATTTGCGGAAACCCAGACAATGTTGAACGTGCGTTTCTTCAACATGCCGGGAAAGCCGCCGGTGCGTTTTCCGATTTCCAAAGTGTGGCTGGCCTCATTCCAGGAAATCGGAATGGTCGCATATTTTCCGTTTTCGTAGTTGTAATTGTCGCCTTCATCCTCGTAGAGCGTGAATTGGCCGTCTGCGCCGCGGTAAATGCGCAACTCCATCGGATCGGCGGGTTTCTCTCCGGAATATTGAAGGAAGGGCCCCATCGGGAGGATTGAGCCGGGTTTGATGAACAACGGGAGAGTTTCGACCGGCGCCGCGGCGTCAATACGCTGGCCGGCGGCAACCGTTTCGCCAGTCCAAAAATTGTACCATGGCGCCTTCGCTGCCGGCAGATACACCGGGCAATTTGTCGCCCCATGCTCAGTCACGGGCGTCACCATGATGGATGGACCGAAAAGATATTGATCGCCGATGCCGATGACCTGGGGGTCTTTGGGGAAATCCATGACCAATGGACGCATAAAGGTGTTGCCGTTGGCGGTCACATCCCAAGCCACGGAGTAGAGGTAGGGCAACAAGCGATACCGCAAATTGAGGTAGTTCAACAGAATGCCCTGCGTTTTCTCGTCGAAGCGCCAGAATTCCTTGCCGGGATTCAGGCCGTAAGAGCCGTGAACGCGGAACATTGGACAAAATGCGCTGAATTGAAACCAGCGCGCGAAAATTTCCTGATAGAGCGGATTGGCCGGGTTGCCGTTGCCGGTCTGCCGATTGCCAAAAAAACCGCCGGTGTCCGTGTTCCAATAGGGAATGCCGGACAGGGAGAAATTCAGCCCGGCGGGAATTTGATTTTTAAGGACGCGCCAGGTTCCTTGAATGTCTCCCGACCAGGTGATGGCGCTGTTGCGTTGTTGCCCCGCGTACGCCGAACGCGTGAGGATCACCACGCGTTTCTTGTCCGTTGCGGCCCGTTGGCCCTGATAAATTCCCGTGGAGTGCATGAGCGGAAAGGCGTTGTAAACCATGTAGCCGGGACCATCTGGAGTTCGGTAAGTGCGAAATGCCATGCCGCCAATTTCCGGCTCGGGCGCGTCCAGCCACCAACCATCCACCCCCTTGGCGAAAAGCTCATCGCGAATTTGCCGCCAATAAATTCGGCGCCCCGCCACACTGAACGGATCATACCATTGCCCCCACCCCGGCGGATAAACATAGCGCGTGACTTCGGGAAACATTCCTCCGGCGGCATTGAGTTCCGCGCTGTTCTTGCTGCCCACGTCGAATTTCGCCCAAACGGAAATCAGCGTATGAAAATGCATCTGATGCAGTTCTTTGAACATCGCCACCGGGTCAGGATAACGCTTCGGGTCAAACTCGTGCGAACCCCAGGTGTTGGTTCCCGGCGGCCAGTATTGCCAGTCCTGAATGATTCCATCGGCGGGCACCTTCAACTCGCGCAACTTGGTGGCGACGGCAAGCAATTCCTCCTGAGAAGCATAGCGTTCCTTGCATTGCCAGAATCCCAATTCCCATTTGGGCATCATGGGCGCGCCCCCGGTGAGCTGCCGATATGCTTTTAACGCTCCGGCAATGGTTCCATTGTCATAGCAGAAATAATAATCAATCGCTTTGCCGCATTCCGAAGACCAGCGCAGGGTTTTCTGGCTGACATTTGTTTCTTCCGCGTCACCGGTTGAAATCGTAGTCACCGCCGGATTGTCCCAAAGAAGCATATAACCTTTGCTCGAAGTGAGCACCGGGATGCCAACGTCCGTATTGACCTGCGCCAGCCTGACGCTGCCGCCGGCCGCGGCATAATTCCAAACACCATGCTGATGCTGGCCAAGGCCGTAGATTCCTTCATCCGCCATGATCTGAAACTCCTGCGAACAAGCAGTCACCTCATCACCCGCCACTGTTGCCGGAGCCATGGCCCGCCCTTGAGCCGCTTCTTGAAGCAGCACATGGCCGGAAGAATCAAAAAAACCCACCGCCCCGGTTTGTTTGTCAACCTTCACCGCGATCCGCCCGGAGGCAAGGATGAAAGCTGGGCCGTTTTCCTGACGTGTCAAATCCACTTTCTCCGGCTGCGCGACCACGGCAAGGCTTTTTAATTCCGGCAATCTGTTGGTGGCGGCATAGGTCACGCGAACAATTTCCGGCGACCAAAACTGAATGCGCAGCGTCCCGCCATCCGTGGTGAATTCCGCTCCATCAGATAGTTTTTTTGACTGCGTGACACTCCCGCGCGCGGACGCCAGCGAGATCGCCAGGCCGCCGATGATGAAAGCGTTAATGAAATATGTTTTCATGGAGAACGGTATTTTGTCTCGTGACCGCGACTGTTGTATTTGGACGGAATGCCCCCATTCGTCGTCACACCGACAGTCATTGTTTTCCTGGGAATAAACGCTTTCCGGCCATTTTCCGTGAAAGCCATGTTTGCCCTTTCGTTGCGTTTTTACAGTAGAATACTGCCTTTGAAAAGGACGGAAATTCATACTGGCAAAAAGACCGACCCGGCGGATTTCTGATCAAGAGGCGCACAAACATGTGGTTACTCTCAAACCCGCTTTGCACTAATTTTGCCGCCAGGAATGATTTTATGGATTGCTGATTTTGTGTCTTGCGGAACCTGCCGATTCTCGCGCTTCATTTCTTTCGCGCTCGCGATGTTGGCATTTTTCAGCGCCTGCAGGCTCCTGGCACAAAACCCGGGTAACACGTTTTGGCAGCGGCAAAGCATTTATCAAATCATCACCGATCGATTCTTCGATGGCGACCCCGCAAACAACAACGCTGACGGAAACTACGATCCCGCCGGCCGCACCTCGGTCCATGGCGGTGATTTCAAAGGCATCGAGGAAAAATTGGACTATATCAAATCTCTCGGCGCAACGGCGATTTGGATTTCGCCGGTCGTCCTGAACGACCGCGGCGCATTTCACGGTTACGCCGGAATGGATTTTTACAAGGTGGACCCGCATTGGGGCGCCATGTCGGACTTGAAACATCTGGTGCGAGCCGCTCACGCCCGCGGCATCCTGGTCATTGACGACGTCGTGGTGAATCACGGTGGCAACCTGATCGCCGGCAGTGACGACGGCTATCCGAGTTTTGAATATCCGCCTGACGGTTACCACCTGCGGTTTCGTGACCCGCAAAAACATTACCCGCCGCCGTTCGCTCTCAATCGAGTGAATCCATCGCTCACGAATTTATTTCACAACAACGGTTTCATTCACGATTTCGGTGATTCCACCCAGGTTGAGTTGGGCGAATTGAGCGGCCTCGATGATTTTCGGACCGAAAGTCCTTATGTTCGCAAACAAATGGAGAAAATTTACGAGTATTGGATCCGGCGCGTGGGATTCGATGCTTTCCGCATCGACACAGTGAAGCACGTGGAAATGGGATTTTGGCAGCAATGGTGTCCGGCGATTCGCGCTTTTGCCGCCAGGCACGGCAAAGCAAATTTTTTCATGTTCGGCGAAGCTCTCGACAGTTCCGATGCAAAATGCGGCTCCTACACTGGCAACACGGGTGGCAGTCCTTTCAAATTGGATTCAGTCCTGGACTACACGCTCTATTTTAAAATCAATCCCCTCTTCGCCAACCCATCTTCCCCGACGAAACTGATAGCCGACCATTATCAGGCGATTGCCGCCAATTACGATCCCGCGGCGCAAAACCAATTGGTGACATTTCTTGACAACCATGATCAACGGCGGTTTTTGAGCGTCAAAGGCGCAACGATGGATCGCTTAAAGGTTGCGCTGACTTTTCTCTATACGACTCGCGGCATACCGTGCCTGTATTACGGGACTGAACAGGCTTTTAACGGATCCAAAGACCCTTGGGACCGTGAGGACATGTTCGCCGGCCAATTCGAATGGGGCCCCTCACGTGGTGACAACTTCAACGTGACGCACCCTTTGTTTCAGTGGGTGGCAAAACTGAACAATTTGCGGCGGCTCTATCCCGCCCTCGAAACGGGCGCGCAATCCAACCTGTGGAGTGACACCAACGGCCCTGGATTATTTGCCTTTACGCGCCGCCTCGGCACCCAGGAAGTTTTTGTGGTTTTCAACACCGCGAATACAAATGAAACTTTGCCGCCCTGCCCTGTAAATTATCCGCGCGGAATGAAAATGCAGAATGTGCTCAACGAAACAGAATCGTTTGCCGTGGGCAACGACGGACGCACTCCGCTGCTGCTTGTGCCGGCAACGTCCGCGAAGATATTCGTCGCCCATTCGCAAGTCGGCCAATTGGATCCGGTGGTCACTGAAATATCGCCGGCGCATGACGCGAACGAAATAGCTGCCATGGCAAAAATCCTCATCCACTTCAGCGAACCAATGAACACTGCCAGTGTGGAGCGGGCGTTTTCAACGATCCCGCGGATCAAAGGCTCTTTTGCGTGGAACGCAAACCACGACGAAATGACCTTTAGCCCGAACAGCCCCGGATTTCCGGCGCAGTCCAACGTTGCCATTCGCATTCGCGGCACCGCGCGCGGCGCGGTCTCCGCCAAAACGCTTCACGCCGCTTTCGAATCGAGTTACCATTGCGGAATCTCCAAGCTCTCCAAGAGAAATTGAGCGCGAACTAAATCAACGACCGGAACCAATGAAAAACCACCGAAACTCAAACCCAGTGCGCTTGAAATCGTGGAATCGTCATGCCGCGGCATTGGCCGTCGCGCTGGGGTTCTGGTGGAATGCACAAACTGTCGCGGCGGCGGGTTCGTCTTCAGGCACCGGCTGGCAATCACTCCAAGCCATGCCTGCGCCGCATTGGGACGGCAAAACACTCCTGTTCCAGAGCGCGCAAGGCATTCTGTCTATCACGCCGCTGTCCGACGATATCATCCGAGTTCGTTTCGCCGCCACCAACAGTTTCGGCCGCGATCATTCTTATGCTGTTATTCCGCACGATTGGACGGCGCCTGCGGCAAAAGTTCAAACCGGCCCCAATGTCACCACACTGATGACAGCCTCGCTTCGAGTCATCATTCAGCACGAACCGCTGCGCATTTCTTTTGCTGACACCAACGGCGACATTCTGAGTTCGGAAGGAACGGAAGGTGGAATTTCATTTGCGAGCAGCGGGAAATTTCAAGTGGCGGAACAACTTCCCGACGACGAACACGTTTACGGGTTGGGCGAGAAAAATGGCTCGCTCGACAAACGCGGATGGAAACTCGGGGGTTACGATTACGTGATGTGGAATTCGGACACCTACAGCTACGATTCAAGCACGGACCCGCTCTACGATTCAGTTCCATTCTGCCTCGTCACCCGAGACGGCCATGCGCATGGCATTTTCCTGGACAACACCTGGCGCAGTTTCTTTGACATCGGCCATCGCACTCCGGGTTTCCTCACCTTCGGCGCGGAAGGTGGCGATTTGAATTATTACTTCATCAACGGCCCCGATCCCAAAAAAGTCATTGAGCGTTACACCGACCTGACCGGGCGCATGCCGCTGCCCCCGCTTTGGTCGCTCGGCTACAACCAGTGCCGTTACAGCTACTATCCCGAAGCGCGCGTCCGCCTCCTCGCCGACACCTTTCGCGCCAAGCAAGTGCCGGCGGACGTCATCTGGCTCGATATCCATTACCAGGACAATTACAAGCCATTCACGTGGAATCATGAACGATTTCCCGATCCGAAAAAAATGATCTCCGACCTGCGCGCGCAACATTTCCACGTTGTAACCATCGTTGATGCGCATCCAAAAGTGGAAAAGGGTTACGCTCCGTATGACCAAGGCATCGCCGGAAATTATTTTGTGAAAAATCCGGACGGCTCGGTCTTCGAAGGACCGGTTTGGCCGTCGCAAGCGGAACAAAATCCCGGTCCCAGCGTTTTTCCCGATTTCACCAAGCCTGCCGCCCGCGCCTGGTGGGGTTCGCTCTATCAAGGATTGTTGGACGACGGCGTCAGCGGCATTTGGAACGATATGAACGAACCCGCGCTGTTCGACACGCCCACCGGAACGCTGCCGCTGGACACCGTTTTTGCTAACGAGGGCCAGCCAACCACGCTCCGTGAAGCCCACAATGTCTACGGCCAACTGATGAGCCGCGCCACGTTTGAAGGTCTCTCCCACTTGCGCCCCAGTGAACGCCCGTTCGTGCTGACGCGCGCCACTTACGCCGGCGGCCAACGTTACGCCGCTGTCTGGACCGGGGACAGCCAGACGGATTGGGCGTCATTGCGCCAATCGGTTTCCATGCTATTGGGATTGGGACTTTCCGGCTTTCCATTCGTGGGCAGCGACATCAGCGGTTTCACCGGCCCCGCCACCGGCGAGTTATACGCGCGCTGGCTTCAAGCCGGCGTCTTCTTTCCCTTCATGCGCTCGCATACCACCTTTGGAACGCCGGATAAGGAGCCCTGGTCATTCGGCTGGCGGTACGAGGACGTAAATCGGAAATCCATTGAACTTCGTTATGAATTGCTTCCCTATATTTATAACGTGATGCAACAAGCAAGCCAAACCGGCCTGCCCGCGCTGCGGCCACTCTTCCTCGATTATCCGGCGGACAAAACTGTTGCCGGTATGGATGACGAATTTCTCTTCGGCTCGGATTTGCTGGTCGCGCCCGTGCTTTCAGAAGCGGCGACCAGTCGGCACTTTTATTTGCCCAAAGGCGACTGGTTCGACTACTGGGACGGAAAACGCTACTCCGGCGGGCAATGGTATGATGTGCCCGTCACCATCGATTCGATTCCCATGTTCGTGCGCGGCGGTGGTTTTATTTTCCGTCAGCCAGTCGTCCAGGACACCGATGAAATGCCCGGACAATCCCTGCGCGTTCTGGTTGCTCCCGCTGCCGAATCCGAATCCGCGCTCTACGAGGACGACGGCGAAACGCCGGCCTATCAAAAAGGCGAATTCATGACACGGCGCTTCCATCAACGGCGCAAGGACGGCCAGCTCATAGTGGACATTTCCGCTCCGGACGGAACCTATCGCTCCGCTCGAAGGGATGTGATCATCGAAAGCTGGAGCGACACCGCGCCGAAAAGCATCTCGGTATCGCTCGACGACACGACAGTGATTTGGCTTCCGCGCGTCGACCCGAAAAAGTTTGAAAAATCCGAGCGCGGCTGGACTTTCTCCGATGGATTGCTGCGCGCCAAAGTGGCCGATACGTTTCAGCCCATGCACTTCGACATTCAGCCTTGAACTTTCGTGGAATGAAACAACTCCTCCGTCGAGCCGCCTGCCTGATCGCGCTGTTATGCATTGGCGTGGTCGGCGCGGAATTCGCGCGCGCCGAAGCAATGCTGGAATTGTTCAATGTCACCTGGCCCCAACTCACGGCCAAGATGCCGGAAATCGCGGAAGCCGGTTACGACAGCCTCTGGCTGCCCAATCCCGCCAAAGGCAACAGCGGCGCCTACTCTTACGGCTACGATCAATTCGACCCCTTTGACCTCGGCAGCACCAATCAGCAGGGAACCGTCGCGACGCGCTGGGGCACGCAGGACCAGCTCATTCAAATGGTGCAAATGGCGCATCGCTTCGGCATTCGCGTCTATTTCGACAATGTCGTGAATCACCGCGCCAGCACCGTCCCGGGCTATCCCGGCTCCGGCACGCCCACCAATTATTATCCCGGGCTCATCCCGCAGGATTTTCATTTGCAAACCGTCAGCGGCGGTTACAAAAATTGGCCCTCCGTCGGCGATCCCTACTGGTGCACCACTTCGGTCGTTCAAAACCAACCGCTGCTCGGCCTGTGCGATTTGGCGCAGGAACCCGGCGCCATCAATTGGAACTTCGGCAACAACATCGGCGACACCATTCCCAAACCCTTTTTCGTCCGCTTCCCCGGCCGACCGGATTTGTACATGGATACCAATGGCCCAAGCCTCGGCGGCAATTGGCATCCATTCGATGGCCACGGCCAGCCCGTGCCCGAATACGTCCAGGACTATCTCACGCGCGCCGCGATGTGGACGCTTTACACGACCAAGTGCGATGGCTTCCGCCTCGACGCCGTCAAACACGTCCCCGTCGGTTTTTTCGGCGCCGAAACCGGCCAGACCGACGACCCTTCATTCACAGGTTACACCGGCGGCATTCAAGCGATGTACGATTACGTCCACGGTTACGGCAGCAACGTCACCGCCAACGGCTATCTCGAAACCGACGGCAATCGCAACAGCCTCTTCAACATCGAAGCCCCGCGCAACGACGCCATGATCTTCGGCGAACACGTCGCGCCCGCGCCCCCGTTCTACGATTACCTGCAATCCGGCATGCGCCTGCAAAATCAGCCGCTTTATTCGCAGATGAACAATGCCTTCAATGGCAATGCGTCATTGTCCGGCATGGATGGCCGTGATTATCAGCCAAGCGCCGCAAACTGCGATGGTTCCGGAAACTTCAGCGCGGCCCAGGCCGTCAACTTCCCGCTCAACCAGGATTACGGTTATTACGCGAACCTCGGCCTCGAAGACGCCTATATTTTCATGCGGGAAGGCCTGCCGATGGTCTATTCCGACGGCTTCAATCACAATTCTGCCAGCGGCACGCCCGTCGTCAGTTACGCGGATTATCTCGGCGAATTTTCCGACAACACGATCCCCGAAACGATGTATCTGCACAACCAACTCGCCCGCGGCGGCACCTGGCCCCGCTGGAGCGACGCGAACATCATCGCTTTCGAGCGTTACGATTATCGCGAAGGCAGCAATCCGCAGGATCAGGACGTCGCTTTTTTTGCGCTGAACACCAAAACCAGTTATCCCGGCGACATCTCGTTCGACGACGGCGTGAGCCGCACGAGCGATGGTTATTACGGCGGCATAGCGGTTTCGAATTCGCGGAACCTCGGTCTGGCCGTCGGTTTTCCGCCCGGCTCTGTGCTGGTGCAATTGGCGAGTTCCTCTCCAACCGGCGGTCGCGCCTACAAAAAACTTCTCGTACACGCCGCCACGTCGAGCCTCGCCGTCGCGCAATCCAGCGCCAACGCCTCCGACCCAACACAACGTTTGATTTATGTCGGCGGGCAAACCATCCCATCCGGCGGCGGAGCGATCGAACTGAATGTGCCCGACGGCAGTTGGGTCATGTACGGCTATCAATGGCCCGAAGCCAGCCGCGCCAATCCCTCTACCAACGCCATCATCCTCCGCCAAGGCGGCATCGAAGTGCCGCACATCACCGTCTATCGCCATGATGGCCTCGATGGCGACACCAATTACAATCCCATTTTCCCATTCGCGATGCGCGGCAGCGTGGATCCGTATGGCAACATCATCGGCGGCGTGCACGTCTCGAACCTGACTTACGCCATCGACGTGCCCGTCGTGACCAATGGAAATTTCGACATTCTCGTCCGCAGCGATGCCTCCTGCGCGAACACGCTCGTGAAGCTGGACGGCGGCCTCGACTTGAACAGCGCGATGGGATTGGGACCGCAAACCTCTGACGGCGCCGCGCCTACGAATTTCCTCGACCTGCGCGACAATAAACCCGGTTATGCCACCGACGTCTTCCTCGGTTACGAACAAACCACGCTCCAATTCCGCAACGGCCCCGAAAAATTCGCCGCCCGGGTCGTTTCGAGCAACAACATCGTCTCCGCCGATGCCGAAACGTATTCCTACGTCGTCGGCGGCTCGAACGCCGCCATTCCCGGCATGGGCTACGGCGCGAGCATCACCAACCAGACAGCCAACTGGGTCTATCACGATCCCGTCGCGATCAACACCGCCCTCGCCCCCAACAACACAACCACGCAACGTGTCCCCTTAAGCCCAACACCCAGCGATTCCGTGGATATCTACGTGAAGGTCGGCTATCAATTCCAAATCAACACCGCCCATATTTATTATACGACCGACGGCTCAAACCCAGAAGGTGCCTTCGGAATCGGCAAAGGAACAACGCAAGTAGTGCCCGCGCATTTCATTAACCACGACAGCGCGCAAAACAACATCGATTGGTGGCTCGGCACGATTCCGGCGCAGCCCAACGGCACGGAAGTTCGCTACAAAGTCGGTGTGTTCAACGCCAACATCCCCGCCATTTCCGCCGCCGAACCGCAAGGCTCGAAACTCTACGGCCTGACGCAGTCCGCCATCACCAATTTCAATCCCGCCACCGCGATTGTCTGGCTGCATAACGACCTGAACCCCGCCAATACCCGCACCGGCTTGCAAGCCGGTTTTCACATTCTCCGCGCGCGGACATTTTTAGCACGAACGAATCAATCGTCGGTCTACAACACGTTCCTGCAGACATTTTATTACGACGGCGCGTTGCCCGGCGGTGCCATCGTTTTCCCCGCGAACGACGGCGACACCATTTCCAGCACAACCTACACGATTGTCATTCGAGCCGACAATCTCGCGACCGAAGCGGACGTAAACATCCAGGATAGCGATTCCTATAACGACGACCTCCACACCGGCCTGCCGAACGGCAACGGCAACGACACCAATGGCAACCCGATTTTTGTCCCCGCCGCCGCCGTCACTCCCAACGCCGGGTTGAGCGCCACCTGGACCAATTATCCGCAGGAATTTCGCTTCACTTATTCCAACGTGCCCACCAGCGGTTCCGCGATCATCACCGTGCGCCTGAAGGAATATGGCACCAGCGTTTACCCGAACCATTACACCACCCTCACCCGCTCCATCCAAACCGCCGCGCCCGTCCAGGTCGTGCATATTTCCAGCCCCGCCACGAACGGCGTCGTTTTGACGTTCACCAGCAACACCACCTATATCGTGCAGGCCTGCTTCAGTTCAATGCTGGCCTCGGCGACCAATAATTTCACCGTGCTGATCAACGGCGCGCTTCAACCGCAAACCTCCTACATCTTGCGTCCGCTGAACGGCGTCGCCGCCTGTCCCGGCATGAAGAGCCTCAGTTACAATTGGACCAATCCGCCCCTCGGCACCAACGTCATCCAGATTATTTATACGAACTCGCCATCTCCCATCAGTGATACGCGCACCGTGATCGTGGCGCCGCCGCTGAGAATTTCCGGGTTATCTGACAATAACCAATTGGTCGTCTGGGACAGTGCGCCGGGTGTGAATTATCAGGTGCTGGCCACCACCAATCTGTCCCAGCCCTTCCAGCCCATCAGCGACGTAATTCCCGGCTCGGGCTCATCCACGTACTTTTACGACCCCAATCCCGCCCCGCAAAAATATTACGAGATCATGATCGTGCCCTAAGCCGAGACAACGCAGTTGAATGGGGAGCGCGTCCGGCTCCGCCTTCGCCCAACCAAAAAACCACTTCCCGCCATTTCCAGCATTCATTACTTTCCCGCCCATGGAACTGCCGCCCTTGACCCCCAGCACCCTTTACCTCGTCGCCACCCCCATCGGCAATCTCGAGGACATCACCCTGCGCGCGCTCCGCGTCCTCAAGGAATGCGATATCGTTGCCGCCGAGGACACGCGCCACTCCGGCCAGCTCCTGAAACATTTCGGCATCTCCAAACCGCTCCTGAGCTATTTCCAATTCAACGAAGCCAAACGCAGCGAGGAAATCATCGAACGGCTTCGCCGCGGCGAAAAAATCGCGCTCGTCACCGACGCCGGCAGCCCCGGCATCAGCGATCCCGGCGAGCGCGTCGTGAAGGCCGCCATTGTCGCCGGCTTCCGCGTCGAATCCATCCCCGGCCCGAGCGCGCTTGTGGCCGCGCTCACCGCCAGCGGCCTGCCCACCGACGAATTTCATTTCATCGGCTTTCTCCCCCACAAATCCGGCCAGCGCCGCCACAAACTGGAATCGTTAAAAAATTTCGACGGCACCCTCGTCCTCTACGAATCGCCTTACCGCGTCGAAAAATTGCTGGGCGAATTAAGCGAAGTATTTCCCGACCGCCACATCGTCCTCGCCCGCGAACTGACCAAAAAATTCGAAGAGTTCTTGCGCGGCAAACCGGCCGAACTGCTCGCCCTCACCCAAAAACGTTCCCTCAAAGGCGAGTTTGTTGTGCTGATCAGCCCGGAAGGAGAGTCGTCAAAGGAATCACTGTCGGAGGAATAAAATGGACCCGCATAAACCCGAAATCCGAAACTCGACTGCGTTACGTGCGCAACTCGGCCGTTTCGGGATTCGGGTTTCGGATTTCTTTTGGCTCTCGGATTTCGGCCTTCGGATTTCGCCGCCGCCTCATTCCCGTGCCGAACATTCCTCTGACAATGTCAGATTGCTAAATGGAGCATTCACTCCATCGCAAAACCATTTGAATCCTCCCCTGCGCCGGGCCAAGTTTACCGGAATGAAACGAGCGCTTTTTCTGGTCTGCATGATTTTTGCCATGAACGCCCTGGGGATCGACCCGCAAATGTATCACCACGGTTGGATCGATTTTAACAAGAACGGAACCAAGGACGTTTACGAGGATCCGACGCAACCGGTGGACAAACGCGTCGAGGATTTGCTCTCCCAAATGAAACTGGATGAAAAAATCGGCCAGCTTCATCAAACCACCATGGACAAAGGCGCGGAAAAAATCTACAAGGACCAAATCGAGCGCGGCGACATGGGCTCGTTTTTCGGCGGCGGCGAAGTCATTGAATCGCCCTTTCTGCGAAACGCATTGCAGCGCATTGCGGTGGAAAACACGCGCCTCGGCATTCCGCTGATTTTTGGCCACGACGCCATCCACGGTTTCCGCACCATTTTTCCCATTCCGCTCGGCGAGGCCTGCGCGTGGGAACCGGAATTGTTCGAGCGCACGCAACGGATTTCCGCCCGCGAGACTTCCGCCGGCGGCAATGACTGGGCGTTCGCGCCCATGGTGGACCTCGGGCGCGACCCGCGCTGGGGCCGTATCGCGGAATGCTTCGGCGAAGATCCGTGGCTCGGCTCGATTTACGCCGCCGCCAACGTCCGCGGATTCCAGGGCACGAACGTGGCTGATCCGGAAAGAGTCGTCGCCTGCGTGAAGCACTTTGTCGGTTACGGCGCCGCCGAAGGTGGCCGCGATTACAACACCACCGAAATTTCCGATTTCACCCTCCGCAATTTTTATCTCCCGCAATTCAAAGCCGGCATCGACGCCGGCGCGCTGACCATCATGAGCGCGTTCAATTGCCTGTCCGGCTTTCCTGCCAGCGCCAATCGCCACGTGCTCAATGACATTTTGCGCGACGAATGGCATTTCAAGGGTTTCGTCGTCAGCGATTACCAGGCCGTAGAGCAACTCATCCCCCACGGCGTCGCCGCCAATGACGCCGAAGCCGCGCGCCTCGCCATCACCGCCGGCGTGGACATGGAAATGGTTTCCAGCAATTTCGAAACGCTGCCCCAGCAAATCCAGTATGGAAAAGTTTCGCAAGCCGTCGTCGACCGGGCCGTGCGGCGCATCTTGCGCGTAAAATTTCTCAAGGGCCTCTTCGACCAGCCGTACGCGGACGAGACGCGTTACAAGGACGCCTACTTGCGGCCCGACGCCATCGCGCTCGCGCGCGAAGCCGCCGCCAAGTGCTGCGTGCTTTTGAAAAACGAAAACAACGCGCTGCCGATTTCCAAATCCGTCAAAAAAATCGCGCTGATTGGCCCGCTCGGCGATGCCGCCGGCGAAATGCTCGGTTGCTGGGCTTCGCGCGGACGCCCGCAGGACGCCGTCTCGCTGGCCACCGGCATTCGCGCGAAGCTCGGGAGCGAAACCAAATTCACCGTCACGGAAGGCTGCAACATCACCAACAACACCGCCGACATCCCCCACGCCGTCGCCGAGGCGAAACGCGCGGATGTGGTCATCCTCGCCCTCGGCGAACCTCGCGATTGGACTGGTGAAAGCAAGAGTCGCACGAAGCTCGGCGTTCCCGGAAGACAATTGGAATTGTTCAATGCCGTCGTCGCGACTCACAAACCCGTCATCGTGGTCCTCTTCAATGGCCGCCCCTTGACGATCCCCGAAATCAGCACCAACGCCACCGCGATTCTCGAAGCATGGGCCCCCGGCGTGCAGGCCGGCAACGGCGTGGCCGACGTGCTCTTCGGCGATGTTCCTCCTTCGGGGCGCCTGACCGCTTCCTTCCCCTATGACGTCGGCCAGATCCCGATTTATTACAATCATTACAACACCGGCCGCCCCGGCATTGGCGAATTCAAGGGCAATTATCTCGATGCCCCCATCACTCCGCTCTATCCCTTCGGCTATGGATTGACCTACACGAAATTTGAATACGGCCCCGTCGAACTCAGCTCGCCCAAAGTGAAATTGGGCGACACGCTCACGGCGCACGCGCGATTGAAAAATATCGGCTCACGGCCCGGAACCGAAGTGGTGCAACTCTATATCCGCGACGTGGCCGCCTCCGCCGGCCCCCGGCCCGTGCGTGAATTGAAAGGTTTCCAAAAAGTGGAATTGAATCCCGGCGAATCGCGCGACGTCTCTTTCACCATCTCGAACAAAGAACTTGGCTATTACGATCAGGCAGGCCACTGGCTGGTCGAGCCCGGCAAATTCCAGGTCTGGATCTGCAAAGACTCAGCCTCCGGCAAGCCGGTGAATTTTGAATTGGAGCAGTAAGAATAATCCGCCGCAATCGATCCACTTGTAGCGCAGGCGTCCTCGCCTGCGAGTTCCGGGACCGTCTCGGTGCCAGGAACAATGGTGGCTGCGTTACGTCTTCGGATCGTCTGGCTGCGAGACGCAGCCGACACTCGCAGCCGGGACGGCCGCGCTACGAAGCTCAAACAAACTTCCCCGGATTCAAAATTCCCTTAGGATCTACCGCGCGCTTCACCGCGCGATGCAGTTCGCGCAATTCCTTCGACGCCGCCAGCGGCCACCACGGCTTTTTAGCCAGTCCAATCCCATGCTCGCCGGTAATGCTGCCGCCCCACGCCACCACTTGCTTAAACAAATCATCCAACGCCGCATCCGCCCGCCGGTCCGCGCCGCGCCTCGTGTAATCCACCATCACGTTCGTGTGAATGTTCCCGTCGCCCGCATGGCCAAAACACGCAATCGGCAGTTGATGCTTCTTCTGGAGTTGCGCCGCAAAGCGGAACAAATCTTCCAATCGCCCGCGCGGCACCACAATGTCTTCATTCAACTTCGTCAGCCCCGTATCGCGCAGCGAATAAGAAAATTCGCGCCGGATTTTCCACACCTTCTCGGTTTCATGAGCGCCGAGGCCGCGCTCCACGAACAATGGTTTCTGGCGTCGCACGATTTTCTCCAGCTCCCGGATCTCCATCTGCACGGATTTTTTCTGACCGTCCAGTTCCACAATCAAATGCGCCCGGCAACCGCGCAACCGCTCGCTCTTCGTGCGGTTATACGCCGCCGCCAGCGTGAATGCATCCGCCACTTCCAGCGCGCACGGCAAAAATCCCGCCTCGAAAATCGCGTTCAACGTCCGAATCGCGTCGCGCATCGCACCGAAGCCAATCGCCAGGCTCGCCCGATACGGCGGCAGTGGAATCAGCTTCAACGTCGCCTCGGTGATGACGCCCAGCATTCCTTCCGACCCGGGAAAGAATCGCGCAAATTCAAAGCCGCTCTTGTTCTTATGCGTCCGCCCGCCCACGCGCACCACTGTCCCATTCGCCAGCACCACCTCCAGCCCAAGCACGTAATCGCGCGTCACGCCGTATTTCAGGCAGCGCGGCCCGCCGGCGTTCGTGGCAATGTTCCCGCCAATCGAGGAATCCGCCTTGCTCGCCGGGTCCGGCGGGTAAAACAATTTTTGTTTCTCCACCGCCAACTGGATTTTTTCCGTGACGACGCCCGGCTGGACGACCGCAACAAAATCCGCGGCGTTGATTTCCTTGATGCGGTTCATCCGCTCCAGCGAAAGCACAATCCCGCCCCGAATGGGCACGCAGCCGCCCACGTAACCATATCCCGCCCCGCGCGGCGTGACCGGAATGTTGTGCCGATTGGCGAAGCCGAGCAGTTTGGAAACCGATTTCGTCGAACCCGGCATCACCACCACGTCCGGCTTGTGTGCCGCAAACCATTTGTCGCCGGCATATTTTTCGATGATGGAATCCTTGAAAAAAACTTCCCCTGCGGGCAGGAGCGATTTGAGTTTGGCAAGGTTCTTCAAGTTGGAGGAATTCATGCGCATGAATACGAAACACGTTCACCCGTGCGTCAGCGGGTCATTCGGCGGAAGCATCTCCCGCGTCGAGAAATTCACGGGCTTCGGCGGCTTCATCGTCCGGCACCTGCACGCGAATGCCTCCCGTGGCTTGGGAATACCCTTCCATGCTCATCGCCGCGAGTTCACCGATCACAATCGCGTGAAAGCCTGCGGTCTCCAAACGCGCGCGCGTTAATTGGGCTTCGGCAGGACTGAATGCCTTGAAAATAGTGACGAGCTTCATACCTTCACTTGCGTGATTTCACCGCGCGGCAACGTCGGAGCCGGATGCATGTCCGCGAACACGATCACGCCCGCGCCAGTTTGCAACGTGCTCTGCACCTGGGCATCCACCTGGTGCCCGATGAGATGCTGCGCGTTGTTGATGACGACCATGGTGCCGTCCGGAAGATACCCCACGCCCTGCCCTTTGTCTCGGCCCTCACGCACGACGCGCAGACTGAGCATCTCGCCCGGCAATAGGATGACCCGCATGGATTTGGCAAGTTCGTGCAGGTTGAAGCAGCTCACCTTTTGCAACTCGGCCACCTTGGCGAGATTGTAATCGTTGGTGAACAATTTCGCGTTCAGGTTCCGCGCGAGACGCACCAGCTTGGCGTCCACTCCGTTTTCCTCCGGAAAATCGCCGTCGTGAATCTTCACCTCGTTGCGGGCGTTGCGCTGGATGCGATTCAGCATTTCCAACCCGCGCCGGCCCCGCGCGCGCTTGATGGGGTCGTTCGAGTCCGCCACCACTTGCAGCTCGCGCAGCACGAATCGCGGCACGACGATGATTCCCTCGAGAAAATTCGCATCGATCAAATCCGCAATCCGCCCGTCAATAATGACGCTCGTATCGAGCAGGTAAAGATTGTCGGGCTGGTTTTGCCGCGCAAAACGAACATATGGAATAATGAGCGAAAAATCCTCCTTGTTGCTCCGCATGGCCAGGATGATCCCGATGTAGCCGAACGCGAGAAAAAGGCTTAACCGGATCAGCCAGCGCGTCGGCCGTTCATCGACATTTTCGAAAAGACCGGATTTGTCGATCAGCAACGCCACAAACGTGCCGAGCAGCAGGCCGAACGTGGTGGCGGAGAATGCCCGCAACGAAAAGCCCTTCAACATTTCGTCTACGGCAATCAGCAGCCATCCAAACCCAAAGCCGATCGCCGCCCCCAGCAAACCCGCATACGGCACATTCTGGTAGAAGGGATGCACTTCCCCAACCGCATAACCGCCCAGTGTGCACAGGCAAATGAAGAAAATTCGAACGACCCAAAGATTCATGGCTTATCTCGATTTTTTCTCATCCGGTGGAATTTCCTTGTGCCACAGGAAACGCCACAGGCCGAGACGATTCAGGTTGCTCGATATCATCGAAAAATTGGCGACCGCATTTTCGAGATTGGTCGCCACTTGGTCATTTCGCAGCACGACCCCTGCCAGCCCTTTGCCCGATTGAACGTCACCCAGCATATTAGTCAACATCGCCGTCGACGTTTCAATGTTTTTTATGGATGTGTTCAGTCCAACGCTGTTGGTGTCCACCACCCCTTTCAGGTCAGCCGCCACCAGGTTCAACTGCCTGGAAAAATAAACGATATTGCTGACGGCCGAGGCAACCGAATCGCTGTTGGTCTGCACCAGGCCGTCGACATTGTCTATCGTCGTCACCGCGCGCTCCGAAGCCAGGCGCAGGCTGCCGACGGCGGAGGAAAGGTTTGTGAGCGTCTGTTCGTTCAACAACTCGCGGCGAACATCCCCGATCGCATCCTGGAGATTTTTCACCGTCTGATCGATGCGCTGAAGAAAACCGGCCGCCGACCGCGCGACCTCCTGCAGGTTGAACGGCTCCTCGGCCGTTGGATGATCCCCGGGCTGCCACACGTCCCCCTGGTTGAACGTCGGAACAATGGCCACATACTGGTCTCCCAGGAACCCCGATTGCTCGATTCGAATTATTGCGTCTTTGTGAATCAGGTATTGCTTGTAAATCTTCAGCGTGATGGTGACGTTCGTCCCCTCAGGGTTCAGCGCAATCTCCGAAACCGTGCCGATTTGCACGCCGGCCATCAGGACCGTCGCCTTGGTTTTCAGGCCGCCCACATTTTTTGCCTTCAAATACAAATTGTAAGTCGGCTTGAACAATGACGTGCCCTTGCTGAATTGCAGCAACAGCACTGCCAGCACGGCCAGGCCGATGAAAACAAAAAGCCCCACTCTCCATTCGAGACGCTTTTTATCCATATCAAAATGCGTATTGGATGTCGGAAACCCCGTCAATGAACCGCCTCACGATCGGGTCGGTTGAATTAAAAATTTCGTCCGGCGTGCCGGCCGCGTAAATCTTCTTCTCGTGCAGCATCAGGATCCGTTGGCCGACCCGCCGCGCGCTCCGCATGTCATGCGTCACCACCACGCTAGTCACTTTGAACCGGTCGCGCACTCTCAAAATCAGTTTGTCAATGCTGTCGGAAACAATCGGGTCGAGGCCGGTCGTCGGTTCATCATAAAGCACGATTTGCGGCTGGTAAACTATCGCCCGCGCCAACCCGACTCGCTTTCTCATGCCGCCCGAAAGTTCCGACGGCTTCTTGTTTTCCGTCCCCGGCAGTTCCACCAATTCCAGCGCCATCGCGACCCTGCGCGCAATTTCATCCCCGGAAATCTGCCGGTTCCGGCGGAAAGCGAAGCCCACGTTTTCGGCCACCGTCAGCGAATCAAACAAAGCCGCGCTCTGGAACAACATGCCGAATTTGCTGCGCACGCGCAGCAACTCGCGCTCGCTCATGCCATCAATCCTCTCACCGTCCACCAGCACTTCGCCGGCATCCGGTTGCAGCAAACCAATCAGGTGCTTGAGCAATACACTCTTTCCTCCGCCGCTCCGGCCGATGATCACCACCGATTCGCCGGTCTCAATCCGCAGATTCACGCCATCCAGAATTTTCTGGGCCCCGAAGCTCTTGTGCAAATCGCGGACTTCAATCATGGGAATGAAAAATTACCGCGTTCACGTATTGAATAGGGCATCCAGCGATAGCGTGAGGAAAAAGTTCGCGATCAAAATGGCGATCGACGAAAACACCACCGCCTCCGTAGTGGCTTTGCCCACGCCTTCCGCTCCTTCACCGCAGGACATGCCTTTGTAACAGCCCACCAGCGCCACCATTCCGCCGTAAACACACCCCTTGATAAGTCCAATCGCCACGTCGGAATCCGCCGTGTGCTTCAGCATATTCACCCACAGATAAGTCGAATCAATCCCATACCAGTGCGAGGCGACCAGATACCCCGCGCCGATGCCCACGAAAATGGCCTCCGCCGTCAGCAACGGCATTACCATTACACCCGCCATCAAGCGCGGCACCACGAGATAGTCCACCGGATGCGTCGCCAGCGTCCGCAGGGCGTCGATTTGCTCCGTGACACGCATGGTGCCGATTTCCGCCGCGATGGCCGCGCCGACCCGTCCCGCGACCATCAGGCCCGTCAAGACCGGCCCCAACTCGCTGCACATTGAGACGCTCACGACTGCCAGCGTGGCCGTGTCCATCTTCACCTTGTGGAATTGCACCGCCGTTTGGGCGGCCAGCACCATCCCCGTGAACGCGCCGGTGATAAGCACCACCGATTGTGATTTCACCCCCATGAAATAAATCTGGTAAAGCAAGTCGCGCCAGGTGACGCGAAATCGGAAAAATGAACCGATCGCCTCCTGTGCAAGCAAAGCGATTCGCCCCAATCCTTCCACCCAGGCGCCCACCCACGTGTCAGCCAGGAAATTCATGACGCGCTGAACCTAACAAAGCCCCTTGCCGTTGGCCAGTAGGCAAAACCGAAAAACACTGTGCAGACGGAATTGTCAGGAAGTGTCACCACCGCGACCTTGTAGCGCGGATTGTTGAATCTGCTTTGTAGAATGCTTTCGCCAGTCGCGGAGCAACACCAGGATATCAGCCAGCCAGACCGTGGCTGGTATCTCGCGCTCACTGGATTTGTCATGAAAGGACAACGGAAAATGCCGTCGATTCCAGCGTCCTTTCAGGACGCAGCCGCCACCCCGGCTTTCCCAGCCACTTCGTGGCTGGCTAATTTCCCATGTCGCTTCGCGACAAACAATGGCTTCTACAGAGCAATTTTTAATCGGCAGCCGGATCGCTGAATTGCATTCGGGATGCGCGTCGCCATGCCCGAATGCGGGCGATTTTCACGAGATGCAGAGTGTCAATCAGCGCTCCTTTAAAATGCGACTGCCCCAGGCAGAAAACATCCGCCATACCCTCACCTTTCGACACTTCCCCGCCCCGTGGAGTTTGGGGCCTTTTGTCCATTCTAATCAGGTATTTACCCACTAAAAACATATTCCGTCGTTTTGTACGGTGGCAGAGGTTGGCTAATGAAATTTGCCACCAGTCAGTCAGTCACAACGCCAAAACGCAATGAACCAAGATTTTGACGACAACGCGGATTCCTCGGCTCCCCGCGACAATGGCCGTTTCACATCGCATCAGTACGCGAATGGCGCGGCCAATGGAAACGGCTATGGCCGTCCCAGAAGCTTCGATGTCTGGAGCGCGGTGGAAATTCTGGCGCGCCGCTGGCATTGGCTCATTGTGTGCGGCATCCTGGCCGGTGGCGTCTTTTTCACGATTGGCTGGTTCTACGTTCTGCCCAAATACACCGCGGTGGCCGATTTGTTGCGATACGAAACACCGGGCACCAGCGACTTTCTCAAAACCGATCCGCTCACGTCCCAAACCTTTGCGCAATTGCTTTCCGCTCCGGAACTGGTCCAGCGCGTAGCCGCGAGCACGCGGCCTCCCTTGTTGCCGGACGACTTATCCAAACGCATCAAGGTCGATGCCGAGGACGAGTCGGATATCGTCAAAGTTTATCTCTCGGCCCCCACGCCGCAGGAAGCGGTGGCATTGGCCAATCGCTACGCCGAAGAAGCCACGAATTATACGAGCCAGTTGCAGTCCAAGCAGGCCGCGGAGGTTGCCTACACTTACTTGAAGGAAGAAGTCCAGCAAATGGACCAGGACATCAAGGATTTGACCGCGCAATTCCGCGGAGGGGTGGATTCAGGCCAGGCTTCGGCCAAGTCTGGCAAAGCTGGCGATCCGAATGGGGTTCAGAAAACACCTCTTTCGTCGCAATCCATGTACATGATCAATAAACTCACCGAGCAACTGAATTCCGCCCGCATGCAATTGAGCGAGTTGCTGGTGACATACACCGACGCCCATCCGAAAGTCATCGAAGCAAAGGAAAAAATCGACGCCATCAACCAGCAACTGGCGCAACTGATGGGCACAACCAATGGTGTCGCCGCTGCCGCCCAGGCCGTCATCCTTCAGAGTGGAGACGTCGTGCAACCGGACGTGGAAGTGACCCGGTCCCGCTTGCGCGCATTGGAGGAGTCTCGCGTGGCTTTGGCGGCCAAGCAGCATGAAGCTCAATTATACGCTTCCAACCCTCCGGGCATGGTCCGCCTGTTCGCGCCCGCCGAATTGAAAACCGTCCATTCGGGACATCGCAGGCTCAAAATCGGCGCTCTCACCATTTTCGGCGGCGGCCTCGGTATGGTTTTTGGATTGTTGATGGTTTTCCTGGTCGAAATCACCGACCGCCGGCTGCGGACACCCGAGGATATTCGCCGCGTGACCAATCTCCCTTTGCTGACGACTTTGGGAAATCTGAAGGAAATGGAGGAACACGCCCGCACCCAATGGGCGTTCCGCACCTGGACGATGTTGCAAGGCAAGCTCAGCCGCTCGCAAAACCACGGCTTGGTCTGCGGCATCACGTCTTCGACCGAAGGTGAAGGCCGCTCCACCTGGATCAGCATGATGGCCGAAGCCGCCAGCCTCGCAGGTTTTCGTGTTTTGACAATCGCCACTCGCCCCTCCGGTTCTCCCGTCGATCCAGAATCATCCGAGGACTCCCCTGATCTCGACGAGGAAACCCTCAACCGTCATGCGGATATGAATCCGGATACTGCCCCCAATGGCAATGGCACCAACGGCGCCAATGGCGCTTTGACGAGCAGCGTGCTCTCAACGCCCGCCGTGGTCACCGAAAAACTCACTGATCCCAACGCCCGCCCGGTTGTCCACATTCCCCTGCCCGGCTGGGTTTGGAATCTCGAACGACGCAAACAATGGCGCGACGCGCTGGCGCATTGGCGCAAGATCGAAAACCTGGTCATCTTCGTCGAATTGCCGCCCGCTTCGGTGCCCGAGTCCGTCCTTCTGGGCGCCAATTTGCCGAATCTCGTCTGGCTCACCAGCAGCGGAAAAGCCGATGCCGCCGAAACGCGCGCCCAATTGGAAACGCTCCGTAACGCGCGCTGCAATCTCGTCGGCGCCGTCTTGAATCGCGCGCCCATCAAACCCATCAAAAGCTATTTCCCCCGCTGGCTGGGTTGCGCCGCGCTGTTCTTGGCGCTCGGCCTGTCCACCGTGCGGGCCCAAACGCCTCCGCCGGCCACGACGCCGCCCACGATGCCAGCGGACGTCAATGCCAAACCGGACGCGCAGGACACCAATACGACCTTGCTGACCGAACCGCCGCCCACAGAGCAATCGGCCGAGCCAGAAACGAATTATTCTTTTTCCGTCGTGAGCCCCGACCAACGGGCGGGCTGGGAAAAAAATTTAACCCTCGGCCCGGGCGATGTTTTGACTTTTTCACTTTACGGCAACCCCGCGCTCACGCATTCGGAAGTGACCATTGGCCCCGATGGCCGGGTCAATTACTTGGAAGCCCAAAACGTTCTCGCGAGCGGAATGACCGTCGATCAATTGCGCCAGCGGATGGATGATGCTCTCAGCAAATATCGCCGCGCCCCGCGCACCATCATCGTTCCCGTCGCTTACAAGAGCAAAAAATATTACGTGCTCGGCAAAGTCGTGCAGCGGGGCGTTTACACGCTCGACCGTCCCACCACCGTCCTGGAAGCGCTCGCCAAGGCCAAGGGCATCGAAAATGGCCAAGTCGACTACGACGTCGTGGACGTGGCCGATTTGCAGCACGCCTTTCTGATGCGGCACAACAAGCGCATTCCCATCGATTTTGAAAAACTCTTCGAAGACGGCGATCTCTCGCAAAACGTCCAGATCGAGCCCGGCGATTATCTTTATTTCCCGTCGGCGGACGTGCAACAGGTTTACGTCTTGGGTGAAGTCTCGCTGCCCGGCGCCGTGACTTACCGTCCCGGCATGAGCATGCTGGCCGCCATTTCATCGCGGGGAGGGTTCAGTGACAAAGCCTGGAAATCGCACGTCTTGGTCGTGCGCGGGTCGCTCGATCATCCGCAAACGTTTGTCACCGGCCTCGGCACAAAAAGCGATAACGTGAACGACTTCGAACTGCGGCCCAACGACATCATCTATGTATCCTGGCGGCCATTCGTTCGCGGAGAAGAATTGCTGGACCTTGCCGCCACGGCATTCACTCAAGCAGCCGTCAACGGTTGGGTCGGCACCAGCATAGTAAAACCCTAATCAATCCAGCCTATGAAAACCTTGTTTTTCAGAGCGCTAATGCACGAACCAGCGGGGACCGATATACGAACCAATACGGGAGAATACAGAACGCGCCCAATGCGCGGCCAGCGCGCCGCCGAATCAACGGCGTGCGACCGGTCTTCCGGCTCAAGGGCTATCACCCCCGTGGCCACTCACGTCTGCGACAGCCAGCCTGACTTGTGGCGCTTCGCCGCGGAATGGCGCACCAAGCCCGCCGACAATTTCATTTCCACCGCCGCCCAAAAGCGTTTCTTCCGGTGCCTCAATGCCGGCATCGCGTCGTTGATTATATTTTGCGCCGTCGGTTGCAAGACATCCGAGTCCCGGAATTCGCAGGCATTCTCTTCGTCGCCGTCTTCATCTCCATTTGCCGAGGACGCAACGCTCAAGCCCGTCAGCCCGCAAATGATCACGGTCACCAACCAACTCGACCCGTCCCTGTTGCGCGCGCCGACCAATCTTTTCACTCTCGGTCCCGGCGATAAACTGGACATAGAACTGGCGGACGAAACGAATTCCCTTTCCACCACCGTGGTCGGGCCGGATGGAAAAATTTATTTCAATCTGCTGCCGGGCACCGATGTCTGGGGTTTGACACTGGAACAGACGCAGCAGTTGCTGGAGCAGGAAATGCGCAAATACGTCCGCGGCCGGCCCCTGGTCAATGTCACCTTGCGCGACGTGGAGAGCAAACACGTGTGGCTGCTGGGCCGTTTCCAGCAACCGGGCATTTACAACATGGCCGCGCCGACCACCTTGCTCGAAGCCATCGCCGCCGCCGGCGGTCCGCAATCGTTCGCCGGGCAGCGGCAAATCAG
>DATNEA010000032.1:0-54684 GCA_035606845.1 Candidatus Angelobacter sp.
TATTTCGTTTGCAAGCGATAAGTGCCACTCTTCAAAACCGACACCGATTTCCTCACCGCAGCCGTAGAACTGGTGCCGAAATTGATATAACCTTGCCCGGTGTAGTTGCGCAGAGTTCCGGAGTACCCATTCTTCGTCACGCCGGCGATGTTTTTGTAATCGAAACACTCCCCTTCATGCTGGCGCGGCCCCGGATACAACAACGGCTTGGCGGGAGGAACGAGGGTGGCGGGAGTGAACGCGGTCAAACGGCCAGTTCCCGCGCCCGCGCAGTTCACCGTGATGTCAAGCGAACCATTGTGCTGCACCGTCAGCATAAACACACCGCCCGACCAACTGCTGGACACGACACTCGCCTGATGGCTGCCCCGGTCCGCCCAGGAGAACGTTGGCTGCGAAGTGGCTCCATAAATTGCGATCGTGTCCGTCTTCAGCGCGGTGTTCACCTGGCTGTCGTAATTGGCGAGGTAAAACGTCACCTTGTTTGAGGTCTCATTCATGACTCCGGCGGTGTACTCCGAGCAGGTCAGGCCCACATGGTCGCAGGTGTTGTATTGGAACGGAATGCTTCCGCTGGCGGTCACGCCGATGAGCTTATATGGATTGTAAAGAACCCAGGTGTTGTCCAATCGCCGCGCATACAAATCGCCGGTGTATTCCGAAGCGAACTGAGTGTTGAATTCATTCGTTTTTGCACTGATGGTGGGCCACCGAGTGGAATAAGCAGATCGATTGATCTTCACCTGGAACGATTGAGCGAGTGCGTCGTTCAATTGGTACACCACGGGAATCGTCGGATAGCGCCCCGTTTTTTTCCATAGGGTTTTGTTATTCGCATAATAGCCGTCGTTGTCCATCTTATAAAGGCCGTCGAAAAGATCCTGCGGCGAACTGTATTGGTTGTCGATGCTGCCGGAATTGATGTCATCGATGACGACGAATTTGGTGCGGTTAATGACTTCCTGGCGGGAGGGAATCCGGACGGTTCCATCAATAATCTTGCGAAAGACGTCCACCATGTCGTTATCGAACTGCGGAAACGTCGACCATCGCCGCATCGTATAGCCGTTATCGGTCGCGCCCGCGCTCAATTCCCGGAAATCCTCCGCCCACACCAGCTCAGGCGCGTCAACGACCGTCGCGCCGCCCATCAGCATGTGCTCGAGATGCACGGCCATGGCGCTGGCCATGGTGAAGTTCGTGTGCGTGCCCGTGCCATCGGTCCAGCCGGTTTCATCGTAGCGAATACCGTAATTGCCGCTATAGCCGGAAAGGTAAGCCCCCAGGCAGAGACTCTCCATGTCCGACTGGTAACCCTGCTGCGTATATTTTTCTTCCAGGATATAATTCTTCGCATACGTCTTGCAGGCCGCGGCGAAGCGGGCATTGCGTTTCAGCATGGCAATCGGGTTGATATTCGGGTCATATTGGTTCCCGCACCAGCCGACCACCAGATACCCGCCGTATTTGCTGCACAGCGGAAGCAGGTCGGCGAAATGATTGATGCGATCAACCCATTTCGCGGACAGCGGATCGGTGGTGCTGTCATATCCCCAAAACTGTTCGGTGTAATTGAAGCCGAGAAAATTCGGGTAATCCCGGAAAAATTCCTCGTAAACCGACAAATCAAAATCAGAAAGGTGGCTGAATCCCCCGCTGGAGGGCTGGACCATGCACCACATTTGATTCTGAGCACAGGTCCTTATCCAGGACTTCGCGGTTTCGTAGCCGTATTCGACAATATCGAAGCGATTCGACGAGTCATGGCTGATCGACAGCGAAATGTTCATCACCACGTACGGGCGAATGTCCGCCGGAATCAGGTCGATAATCTTTTGCGGATCGGCATAATTCCACGTATCGATGTGAACCAGCCACATGGGTTGGTTCGGAGAAATGGCACGCCGAAAGGGCGCGCTCAGGATGTTGTTCGTGACTGGCGCCGGAGCGGAAGTGCCATTCACAGTGACCAGCATGTGATCCACATTTGCCCCGCTGGAGCCTGTCGCTGTGATTCGCACCTTGTTCAAACCGGCATTGAACGTCGCGCTATTCGTCGCGGTATAAAGCCACGCCGTCCAACCGCCCGTCGGCGGAAAGCTCAAGCTGGCCGCCACGGTGACGCCGTTGACACTCAATTGCAACGGCCGATCGGTGGTGCCGCCGTTGGCATAGCGAAAAGTGATGGGATAACTCCCGGCTGAATTGGCGTTCAGCGCAAACTCAACGTAATCGTTGTTATTATTGGCATAATCGGCGTATCCCGTTCCCGTGTAACCGCCGTTGCTGCTGGCTGCCGCAGGACCGGAGAGAGTGGCGTCTTCCGCTTCGTAAATTGTTTGCCCAATGGATGAGAAAACTGAGAGACAAACCGCGCCAACGACGAGAATCGCGATTGTTTTTGTTTTCATAACGGTAATGCGGCCTTTAGCAAACAATTATCGCAGCCGGGATACAATTTCGTGAAAACAAAATCAATCGGATGAATGTCATATGGGCGACAAAAGTGTCTTCATTGGGGTTCTTTTTGGATCCAATGCCCAATGGTGCATTCGTATTGTAATAATAAGTCGCTCCGTTATCGGTCCAATAACTTAACTTCTCCAACTCGATGGCAGCATCATTCGCCGGCGGTGTTTTTCCGGCGAGCACCAGGAGCGCATTACCCACGTTGTGTAGCATTGATTGATGCCATTTTGCGCCGTTAAAATGGCACGATGCGTAAAGCCTGCCGGCAACTGCGTAATGGCTGAATTGACACCGAATGCAATTTTCTCCCCAGTGGTCGCCGGCCCGGCGACTTCGTAGTTCGTGGCCGCGGAAATGCTAAACGTGTCGTAATTCGTATTGAAGTACAGCCACGGACCGCCATCATACAAGTTCGCAAACGAATACTGGCCAAACGGGTCTGCGCCGTAACTCACCCAAGCCACAGTGCTGGTCAGCCATACAAAATGGAAGAAGCCGACAATCTTCTGGCACAAGTGCCCGCGGGATTGTTCTCACCTTCAACCGAAGTTTTTCGCAAGCTCGGCGAGTGGAACACCCTACAAGGCAAATGGAAGCCGGCCGCGGACCGTTTCTCGTTTTGGTCCCGGTCAATCAGGTCGACAAGTCCGACCAAACCGACGCCGCCACACGGGACCTGCTTATGGCTGCGCCCCTCTTGATCGAAGCGGGCGACCTCAGAGGGTACGACCGCATCCGCCGCATGGAACTCACCCGACTGGCAGGCACGACAAACCTGATCGCTTCCGAACATCTCGTCAAAATCTCCCTCCTTCTCCCCGCGGACGCTGCCATCATGAAAATGCTCGATCCACTGGGTAGATCGCTCGCCGATTCGCTGGCGAGCGTAGATCTGAAGATCAACGATGCTTCGTTCTACGCCTCATGGCGCGCCCTTGCGTTGGAGCCTGCTTGAGTATCGACGCGGCGATTTTTCCGCTGCGGCAGGATGGCTCGAGAAGTGTTCCACTTATCCCGGGGAGGCGCCGTCCTGCACCGCGGCAAGTCACGTGCTGTTGAGCATGGCACTGCTTCAACTCGGCAGAACTGAAGCGGCCGACGGAGACCTTAAGCTCGGCCAGCAAATGATTGACAAACATTTTCAAAAAAAACTCGAAATCTGGGACAATGTCTCCGGTCATCTGGAGGGCTGGCTGACAGCGCGCCTTTTCCTACGGCAAGCAGAGGAGATGAAAAAAGCCGCCTCCATGCTGGAGCAGTGAAATCTTTGGGGCGTTCCCTCGTGGTCAAATGCAAATAATCCGGATCTAATCACCCCAAGGTGTTCATTTGAAAATCTGCTGCGCGAACCAATACAAGCTGTTTTTCCAATGCATAAAGTCGTGGCCATTGTCATCCACATGGTAAATGTGAGGAACACTGTGCGCTTTGAGATACAGGTGAACCCCCTGTGTGATGCGAAGCAGGCCGTCCTTGCTGCCGCCAGATATCCAAAGCACCTTCAGCATTTGAGCGGCCTTGGCTGGATCGGGCACGAGTTGCTCGGGTGTTCGTGTATTCGGCGCGGACGAGAAACCGCCCACATAGGAAAATGTATCGAGATGTGCCAGACCGTAGTCGAGTGATTGTCCGCCTCCCATCGAGAGGCCGGCAATTGCCCGGTGCTCGCGATCCGCAAACACTGAGTAGTGCGATTGGATGAACGGTATGAGGTCATTGAGCAAATCGTTTTCAAAGTTTTTTCCCCAGCCATCGCCACTGATTTGCGCGGCGTCGCCTCCGTTGCCAAACCTTGCGCGGCCAGCGCGCCCGCCACGCCCCTCCCCGGCGGCGTTGGTGGTTACATCGTCATTGGGAAAAACAACCACCATGGGCACAATCTTTTTTTCAGCAATCAAGTTATCGAGAATTACCGCCGCCCTGCCCTGGTTGGGCCCCATCCCGGTCCACTCATGTTTTTCGTTCCCACCGATTCCGTGCAGTAAAAACAGAACAGGATACTTCTTGTCCGTGGAATAGCGGGGCGGCGTGTAAACTTCCATCCAGCGTTGCAGCCCCTTGCGCACCGCCGCCGCCTCATAATTTACCTGCTCCAGTTTGCCATGTTCAATGCCTGCGCGGATCTGGTCAAAACCTTGCGGCGCTTTCGGAAAAGCTTCCTTATCGTCAGGTCCAAGCGTAATCGGACCACCAAATCCGCGACCACCGCGCCCGGCGCGTCCGCGAGACTCGGGATTTGCAGATCCCGAAACTCCCGCGGATTCTCGTTTGGCCACGATGTCTTCCGTGGCGAAATCACCGACTTGGCGCTTGAATTTTATTTCATTTTCGTTGGTCGGGGAAATTTTGCCCGTGTAGCTGATGCGGATGTCATTACCCTGGAAATTCAGCGACTCGACGAATGAAACAGTATCACCGCTGACCACGCCTTCCTTCAAATCGGTTTCCCGCTGCTGATCGCCGATTTCCGAAGCGGCCTTCCCGGTCAGGTTCGTACCCTCCTGCTTGAGCGTATAGGTGTATTTCTGCTGGCCGATCCGCGAGTCAAATTCAGATTTCCACGTGCCGGTAACGTCAGCCGCTGAAAGTGACAATGGTAGAATCACAAAAGCTGCGGATAGAATTCCCATTTTGATTTTCAGCGAATTATCTGTATTCACGATGGTTTTTATTGAAGATTCGTACGCAATCATCAACCTCTGCACCTCATTTGGATATACGATATATGTCATAGGCCCGATCCTCTTTTTTTCTGCCGGAGCGAGCCGGTTGATTTGGATTGGATCAGTTTCCAATAGAAATTACGGCTCCCTGAAGTTCCAGCGCGTCGCACGGCGACGCATACGCGCACGCGGAAAAATGGAAATTCCCATCAATTATCAACTAATTTCTTTGCAGACGGTAGAAAATCACGTCGCTGCCGCCGGACGGAGAAAAATACTGGAACGAATTGGTGAGCGTGTAAGTCCACGCCGGCGTCCAGGGCACGATGTTGGAGAGATTGGTCCTGGCCAGCATCGTATATTGAAACCCGGGACGGCCATAGCTCAGAAGCGTCCTGGTCCCGTCCCGGTTCAGAAGCGCATCCAACACCGGCGGGTCGGGCGTGAATTCCAGCGCGCGATAGAAAGCTTCGGGCGCCGGAGCGCTTAAGCCAGTCAGCGTAGTCACCATGTTCGTTTGCGCAAAATACCGCACCTGCTTCCAGCCGTTGGGATCGCTCAGGTTCGTCGAACATTCAATTGCATAACTCATCCAGGCCTTGCCATACAGCGTCAACTGCCGCGAATTATCCGGCGCAAAGCCCGCCTCGAGCAGCGGTTGCTCCGCAATGACCGCGACTCGGCCCGATTCCGCAAAAGTGTGGCTGATTGGCGAGGCGTCCGATCTTGTGCCGTCAACTTGGGTTGCTTGCAAGGGGACGAAAGCGGAAACCTGGTTCGAAACAGCAGTGAAGCTTAACTGGGCGAGCGCGTTCGTTCCGGCCGCTATGGCTTGCCCCGAAAGCGCCGCAAAATGCAACTGCCAGGCAGAACCGTCCTGGCCGGTGATGGTGGTCGCCAAAGGGTCCAACTGCGGCGCGAGCGATTGCAGCACGACATTGGTGAAGCGGCCGGCAGGGACCTGGAGCTTCAGATCGATGCTCGCGAGATTGGTGTTCAACTCGCCAACGATTGGCACGGCGCCGGATTGTCCGGCGCGAATGACCGCCGACCCGATGTTTAACACCAGAAAGTCCGTATCAATTGAAACCATCGTGGTCAGCGCCGTCGCGAAATCCGCGGTGAACGTCAGTGTGTAAGTCTGCGATGAGTCAGCGTTGTCCGGCCCCAGAATGTCCATGGCAAAAGCCTGGTCGCCCAACGGCGTGAAATTGCCAGTACCAGTGGCAGCGAACAAATCGTTCACGTTGAAGAATACCTGATTCGTGCCCACGCCATCCCCCACCACGGCAGCGAGTGGATACGCGGCATTCGTGTGAGTGAGCAGAACGATTTCGCCTTCGCTGTTGGGATCGGGCGCGTTAAGGATCAGCACTTGATCGTTGGCGACAAACGTATTTTCCGTCGCCGTCGTGACAGCGGGCAAAGGGCCGGACGAAGGATAAACCTCGGGAGCGCCATTCGTTGGCGTTGAAGCGAGGCGAAAGTAGTAAGTGGTGTCGGGGCGACAGCTACTGACGCGCATCATCATCAACCCAAAACTTTGCGTTTTCGCTCGCAATTCCGCCGCGTCCACGCGCCGCTGATAACCCGCGATCAAATCAGGATTGCCCGTGCGCAACGGAAATGCCTCGACGCCGATTTGTCCCGCGAGATTGGTCAGACCGCCGGCATCCGCAAACACGGCGATGGACGGCGCGGCATTGGTCGCCCGCCAGAGGACACTGAAGCTGGTGGGCGTGACATTCACGATGGCAAAATTGGTGAGGATATCGGCGCGCGCGGACTGGCATAGCCAGCAGGCACAGAGAATCAGCATCCACCGGCAAAGATGTTCGGCGGCACGCGGAGATTTGGTTTTCGCGTCGCTCATAATCTAGGGTCCATTCGTGGGCGAAGCGCCGGATGCCGTGCGCATGGTCACGCTTGATCCAATGCGTTGCAATCCTGCCTGGCCGTGGACGGACAGGATTTGTTCACCGCCGGCGAGGATGACGAAGCGGGTGATCCCGTTCGCTTTGAGCGAGCGCGCCATGTTTTTGGCGCTGCCATCACCATTGTCAATCAAGACCAGCAGCGGCGGCGTGGCCGGGGTTGTGGCAACGGAAGCGTGGATGGGCGACGCTTCGAAGGGAGAATGGACAATTCTGGCTGCCGGAAACTCGGCCTGCAAATCGGTGAGCGGCGGCGTGGCCGTGCCTTTTCCGGCAACGCGCGCGACGGATTTGCCGTGGCGTAAATCCACGAGCACGACGTCGGAGCTTCTGATGTTCTTCAATTGAGCATAAGTAATCAAGGGCGTCTCTTCAGGGCCGACTCCGCGGCGTTTCGTCGTGGCTGCCTGCGTCATTTCCCACGCGGCGTAGCCACCATCCAGAACCTCCGCGGTGATTCCAGATTTTTGGTTCAAGGCAGCGACGGCGGCAGAGGCCGCATCTTCTCCGTTGCCACCATCATAAACCACCACATTGCCAAGCGGCGGCAGTTGTTTTTCGGGCACGAGATGCGCCGGGATATTAATGGCGCCCGGAATGTGGCCTTTTTGAAAGAGCACATTGAGGCGCACGTCGATGAAGGTGATTTTTTCACCTGAATCCAGAAGCTTTTGCACTTGGACCGGAGAAATGGCGAAGGCTGTGGCGGCAGAACTGACAGCCGCGCAAACCAGCCAGCGAACGAAAAGCGAAATCTTCATGATCATTGCGGGGTAAAATTGTTGACGGCGTTGGCCATGTCGAGCATCAGCACGGCCACCCGTGGAATCGTGAAATCATTGCCGACCGGACGGCCATTCTGAATCTCCGCCACCACCCATTGGCCGGATTGGGCATCCAACATGCGCACGGCGCGAGCATTGTTAATTCCGAGTTGGTTCAGCAACTGATAGGCGGTGTAGCCGCTCGGGAACCCCGCGTAACTGAACGCGTTCATGCCGGACGAAAGATTCAGCGCGCCCACGCTGTTGACGCCCAAATCCAACACGCGCGAATCATCGAACTTGATCCATAGAAAATCGCCCGCGGTCAGCGCAAAATTTTGCCCGGAAGGCGCGCCGTTGTTCCAGTCAGCCGTCTCACTGGTGACTTGCGGCACGAGGGAGGTGTAATGCGAAATCTCCTGCACGCCCGCCTGCGCCTGCCATTGCGTCAATAGAGCGTACGCATTCTGGAAAGAACTGGCCATGGCGGCGGTGACGGCGATGGCATTGCGGTTCTGGAAGGCGCCTTGCAAGGAGGGCAGGTCCGCGCTGACAACACTGGAGAGATTGCTTTGTGTATCCAGCCAAATGGCTTTGCCATCCGCAAGGGAAGCGTGATCTTTGAGCGTGAGCGTGCGAGTGATGGGCACCGCGTCCAGGCTCGGCAAATGGATGAGGCGCACGTTGCCCGTCAGCGGTCCCAGCGAATCCTCCTGGCAAACGAGCCAGGGGCCATCGAGGAAGGGACGAGTTTCATTTTCCGGCGTGCTCGTGACGCGCACTTCCGCGTTGCGCAACAAATCGTAGCCGTAGATATCGACTTCGCTGTTGCGATTGTCCTGCCAGGCAATCCAGTTGTCGTATATGACAGGATTATATTGGCCGAAGCTGTTGGTGGTGATGCGGCGTTCCTCGCCCGTTTCAAGGTTCTTGAAGTAAATTTCGCCCGGCCCAACATCGCGCCAATCCTGCCAAACCACGCGTCCAGCCTGGACATCAGGGTTCAATTCATCCTGGCTCGACGGCGACACCGCAAACGATTGCCCGGTCAAAAGATTGGTGGCCATTAAATTCCATGGCCCGTTTGGATTGGAAGTCGGGCGGGCCTGATAAACGAGCCACGGCCAATCGATCGCCGGGTTCACTTCATCCCGCGTCGCCGTGCTGGTCAGCGCCTGCGGCGAGACGGCATTGCTCAAGTCATCCAGATAAATGTCCCAATCGCCATCGGCTTGTTGTCCTTGCCAGACAACATAGCGCCCATCGGTGCGTGGATTTTGCTGGCTCAATGCCGTGTGGGTCAGTTTGACGATGGTCGCATTGGGAACGCTCAAGTCCTGCGCGTAAATCTGCCAGTTGCCGTCGCTTTGATCCTGCCAGACCACCCAATGTCGGCGCGCGTAGGGATTTTGCGGACCCCGTGTCGCGCCGGCCAGAACCGACGATGGCCCGGTCACAGCACCGATCTGCACCAAACGTGTGACGAAGTTGGTTCTCCCCAATTGGTCCGTCAGGGTTAATCGCACGGTGAACCAGCCGGGCGAGAGGGTAACGCCGCTGTCATTGCGGCCATCCCACACAAAACTTTGCGACGCAGTTCCGATATTGGTGAACGTGACGCTCCGGACATGCGCCAGGCCGGGCAGCGCGTAGCCAAAGAGCGGATCGTAGGTCCAAGTCACAGTAGTCGGATTATTGGTCAGTTGATAAACCCCGTTCGTCTTGCCAATGACGGACAGGGTGAAGACTTCGTTCGTGCCGCTGGCGATCGGAATCGACAGTGTTCCAGGCGCGTTGGTTTCCGGGCGGTAATAGTCGTCGTTGATCGTCCAGCGATACGCTGTGACGCCGGAACCGCCAATATTGAGATTGGCATCCGGCGAACGGGTCGGCGTCGCGGGAGTACCGGTAATCAAAGTGGGCGGCGCTGTCGGGCTCACCGTCCAGTGAACCGTCACCGCGTTGGATGCATCAAGATAACCGCCATATTGCGAGCGGCCGAGGACCGACACGTTGTAGTCGCCGGCACTTAGACCGGATAGATTGATAGGCGTCGAAACCGGTTGTTCCGCGCTCCAGGCGCCTCCATTGACTGAATACTTGTAGTAATCCACATAATCGCCACCGACGGCGAGCGCGGCGGAACTACTGGCGGTCGGTGATGAAGGCACGCCGGAAACGGTCGCCCATCCCACGACCCCTTGGAAGACATCCGCGTGAGCATCCACCTGGCTCGGATCGGCCCCGGCCTGGAAAGTAAACGGCGCGTTGAAAGGCCGGACGGACAGCGCGTCGCCGGAAACATACATTGGCCCGTTGGGCGCTTGCACGCTGCCAAAGTTCAACGCCTGATTGCCGGACACCACGACGAGGTTGGTTTGATTGTCCGAACGGTTGTTGGAAGAGTCTGTGGCGTAGAATGCGATGGGATATTCGCCCGGCGTCGTCAGCGAGAAAGGCAGCGCGGGCAAAAACGGTTCATTCGTCACGCTGTAAAACATGCTGACCGGGCTGGCGTCATCCGCCGTAAAATACATTTGAGTGTCGGGCATGATATAATATGTGCCACCACTGACGCTGACCGGTCCGGCAAAGCGCATGGTCATCACCGGCGGAGTGGTATCGATGACAGTTGGGGCATAGGTGACCGTGTAGGTGTAGTTATTCAGATCCACCTTGTCCAAAATGTTCAGCCAGTCCTGGCGGATGTTGCCAAGCTGGGTATAGCGATGGTTGGTCCAAAAATTATTCGTGTTCAGATTTTTTCCATCCGACCGCACCACGCTGGCGATTGCCAAATGGTCTTGTCCGGGGTCCGGCACTTTCACGTAGCCCCATCCGGCTTTGTCCGCCGCCACCGTCACCTGGAAACTGCCGCCCGGGCCGGCTGAGCCCAGCACGGTGGCATTGGATAATGTATTCACCGGCAGGATGTCGCCTTCGCTTTCGTAAAGCGCGTCGGGAATGACTTCGGTGTCATTGGTATGCGTGTCGGCCAGGAAATCCTTGACGTGGTCGCGCTCGGGATCGTCGTCCAGCACTTCATGGGCAATGAAATAGGCGTTAAGCGATTGGATCAGCGAAGTCTCCTGCCCCCCCAAATCAGAAGAGTGCGTGTAACTCGCGTTGAACTGGAGGAACTGGCCGGAGAGCGTGGTGATCATGTCCCACGCGCCCTTGCGAGCCTGGCCGGGCGGGATGTCGCCAAGATTGACGTTCAGGCTGTTGGGGAATACCGGAACATCACTCACCCGCGCGCCGAGCAACTGTGCGACCAGCAGCAGGCCGTTGTTACTGGCGACGATCTTAGGCTGTTGGGAATTGATATTGACGGATTTCGCGGTGCCGTAACCGACATTTTTCACCAGGACTCCCAACGTGAACGGCACCGGGCTTTCGACTTCCGGCGTGAAGGGATCGTCACCTTGCACATCACGCGGCTGGAAATAGGTGATCTGGAGTTGCGCGTCCGGCCTGACATAAATCGTCGCGGGAAAAGCCGACAAAGCATCGGAGGGAACGGGCTGGCCGAGGATTTTGCCCGCCAATCGGCAACCGATGCGATACTGGATGCCGTCCGGAGTCGTGCCGCCGGCGCTCGGTTTGGGAATAATGAACCAATGAATGATCGACGTGGTGGTCGGCGCGATGACGCCATCACCGCTGACGGAATTGATATTCTCAAACGTTGGCGCCTGGACGAAGAACAGGGACGAGGAATCGTTGACGGTGCCATTGGTTGAAAGCTGCGGGTTTTCAAAGGTCAACGCGGCCGAGAAATCGGTGATGGGATCCGAACCGTCGTTGTTGGCGATTTGCAGTTCAGCATCAAAGCCAATGCGTTCGAGAGCCAACTGTTGCTGGATGACTATTTTCACCTGGGCACACACGCCTTGAAATTGCTCCTGGCCCAAAGCCGTGGCGCACAACGTCAATAGCCCGAGCCATCCGGAGAACAACGTTCGCCAAAATGAGGTGCGAACCCGTTGCAGCGGACTTTCAAATGTTCGCTTGGGACGCATGGAAATCATTTGGAGCCTTTCGCGCCAGTCGGCCTGGACGACGGCAAAGTCCAATCCACGCCAACGCGGCCGGGCGATGTCCATGGGCCGCACAGGTCGTGCGCCAGGACATCATTGGCATAAAAGGCGTCGTCACCTTGCAGCTTGAAGGTATAAACCTTGTAAGTGCCGGGCAGACGTTGATTGCTGACGATCTGGACCCGCTGGCCCTGATCGTTCATCAACCAGTCACCGGGTTCGAGCCGGACAGCCGCCACCCATCCCTTGCCATCCACCCAGAACAAATGTTCGTCCGTCGTCTCGACCTCATCCGGTTCATCCTGCCCGGGCAGGCCGAAACGAATTTCGCGACAGGGGTCGCCGTCCCGCTCATAAACTCGAACGACTGTGGCCATCGCAAAGCGATTCACACCAGACCTGACGACGTCACCGGGTTTGATTTGGTCGATGGTCTTGAAGGTTCCATCCGCCAGCAAGACACGGACCTCCGCAGGGAAACAAGCGAGCGAGCTCGGCAGGAATCCCTGCACGGTATCCTGACCAACGCCTCCGAGGTTATTGATTGGGAAAATATTTCCGAGGAAATTGCCGAGCAGACAGCCCACGACCGAAGCGCCATAGAGAGCGGCTACTTCCGGGAGGCCGCCGGCCGCGAGCCCCAGTGTGAGAAGCCCGTCAGCGGCCGCCACGGGTGCAATGATGGTGCCCACAACTCCCAGTCCCCCGGCGATCCCGATCAGAGTGCCATCCACGGGACAATGGCCATCGGCATTCACCTGGGCGTTGAGAGCCAGCAGTCCATTGAGAAAACCGGGGAGAGCGTCGGCGAGACCGGTGGCTCCTAGCGATGCGCAGCCAGCCAGCGTATTTCCAAAACCTTGTTGCGCCGTGACATTCGTCCCCGAATAGGTGACGGTAAACGGAATGTCCACGCTCTGCTGCGGCAGCAACACGGGTATATATTGAATCAGCGGCGTCAGATTTCCCGCCTGGGCCTGTTCGCCGGAGATCCTGACGTTTTCCATTTCGACTAAGCCTTCATTTTTGACGTTGACCATGAAGGTCGCCTGGAAACCGGGTTTGATGTTGCTGAATTGCTGAAGGGTCGGGGTCAAGACCAGCACCGGAACTGGCACATGGGTTTCGAATGTTTGCTCAATCGAGATGTCGTACGTGTCGCTGAACGGCACCGGTGTGACGGTGAAATTAACCGTGACCAGGCTCTTGTTCAATCGCGCGTGAGTCTGGACTGTTTGGTCCGGAACCACCGTGACCGTTCCCACACTTCCCGAATATCCGGGCGCGCTGACCTGCCATGACCAATCGCCTTCCTGCAAATTTGTCACCGTAACCAGTCCGTTGATGTCCGTCTGCACCGGCGGCAACTCCACCTGCAAAGCCGTGTTGCGAAGCCGAACCGTGGCATTCGGGACATCCAATCCCAAAATGTCATCCACATAGAACTGAACCGCGCCAACTTGTGACGAGGTAATATGCGCATATAAGTTCACGTCAAAGCCGGCCTGGGCATTGGTGCCTTGGATCGTCAGTTTATCCTGGGCGAATCCCAGAGGAGTATTCGCCGGCGGAGTAAAGACGACCGTGAAGGAATTGCTGCCGCCGACCGGCAAGTCGGGCAGCGGAATCGTGCCGTCGGCCGAAGCCGGCAAATTTACCACCATCCAATTGACATTCGTCGGCGGAATAATGGAGACGCCTTTCAAGGCTTTTAGTCCCGTGTTCACGATCGTCACCTGCCGGCTGACCAAACCGCCGCGATCCAGGCTGACTTCCACGTAGCCATTGTTCGGATCCACCACGGAGACAATCGGCACAGCGGGCAGCAAGGTCACGTTGCCGGTGAAGGTGGCCGAGGCGCCTTCCGCGGAGGTCAGCGTGAACACGACTATCGCGTTGTCCGGTGCGTCGGCATCCGAGGCCAGTTGCAATTGGACGTTCTGCTTCTGGCCGGGTCCAATCGAGAAATTTGGCGGGAGCAGGGCCGTGCCATGCATCGTTGTAATGGCAACCTCGTTCGTATCCTGCATTTGATAGGCCTGGAAGCTCAAAGTAAATCCGGTCAATGGCACATCACCCGGATTAAGGATGGAAATCGAGAATGGGAGCGTGTCGTTCTTCGACATCTGGACGTCACCGCCCTGCGGGGACGCATACATGCGGTAGATGGTAATCTGCGCCTCATTCAATTGATCCACCACGTCGGGGTGCGCCGCCCAAATGGTCAGAGTTCCCGCCAGTCCGGGGGTCACGTTGTAACTCAGCGAGTAATTGCCATTGGCATCCGTGGTCACGTCCTCGTACCAACGGTAGCCGCGCGTGGCAAAACCGATCTTCAATGGCACGTTTGCCACGGGCAGGCCGGTCACTCGATCCAGCGCCTGGCCGGTAATCAAAACAGGCTTGTCGCCACTGTAGAGCTGTTGGTCGGTCTGCGCCGTGCCGTAATATGGCGTCTGCGACAAGTCCGATTGCATGCTGCCGGTGAGCGGACCGGATTGTTGCTGGGCCGTCGCCGTCAGTTGATCATAGATGGTTGGGATCACCGCCTGGAAGGTCACCAGGTTGCTGGCCAGCGCGGCCGGCACCAAAACATCCGGCACCGTCAGGGTCGTCGAACTGCCCGGTGGAATCATGACATAACCCACGCTCCCTTCAAAAATGACGCCGGCCGGCGTGCCGGTGAACGGCGTGCGACTGACTTCCTGCCCGTCGGAATTTTGCACGGAAATATAGAGGTCACCCGGCTGTGAACCGCCGCCGCGTGAAGCGACGAAATAGATGGGCGTGTAACCGCGGTTGTAGATGTGGACATTGAAAGGCGTCAATCCGCCAGCCAATGGCAATTGATTGACGCTGACATCCATCATGACCCCGGGCGTCACGGTGTTGGGAAGGCTGAATGTCTCCTCGTAGATCACGCTGCTGCCCTGGGTGTCCGTTTGCTGCACGGCGCGCACGCGCACGGATTGCGTTGCGGTGTTCGTCGCGCACGGAATCGACAATTCGGCGGTGTAGGCGCTGTTGCCGGCGACCGGATTGATGACGGGACTGACGATGTTCAACGGATCCATCCCATTTCCCTGCCGCAACACTTCCAACTGCTGCAACGGCAACGCCACGGCGGTGAGATTGGAAACCGTGAGCAAATAATCGTCAAAGTAGCTGGTGACGGGCGGATTATCGGTCGTGCCGCCCCTGGCGTTGACCAGCAAGGCCAGGCTCACCGGATAGACCGTCACCGACCGGGCAGCGCTCTCGGCGTTGGTCGCGTTGAGGGACGTCACGGCATACGTTACCGGCGCCGACCCAATCGTCAGCGCGTCAGTATAAGTCGTGCCCGTGAGCGGCGCGCTGTTTTGTTTGATGCCGTCGCGATAGACATTGAATGCGACCGCCGTCGAATCGGAAGAAGTCCACGACAACACCGGCGACTGTCCCGTCTGAACCAATGCCTGCAAGTTATCGACAGCGCCGACAAGCATCTGGATCGTGGCCGGCGAACTGAGGGCTTCATTGCCCAAATTATCATCCGCTCCCACCGTGTAATTCAGCACGCCGCTCGGCGGATTATCAATGATTGGCGTGACGGACGCGACGGTGCGGATAAGCTGGCCATCGCGATAAACATTGAAATGGTCCGGCGCCTCGCCCGCGCCGGGCTGCCAAGTCACTTGCAGTCCCGTGGCGGCCAGTTGCACCGCTACGTTAATCGGCGCCGGCGGAGGCGTGCGGTCGGACAATGCCACGCGCACAATCGAGTTGGTTCCTTCCGACCCGCGACGCGAGGCAGTGACCACATAACGATAATCACCATCGGCTGACGGCAGATCGATATAACTGTTACTGGTGATATTGTCGGCGATCAACGTGGTGGGCACGGTTAAATCCGTGCCTGTTTCCGAATACACGCGATAAATTTCCGCGTTCGGCACATTGGACCATGTCAGCAGGATTCGTCCCGCCGAGAGGCTTTGAACTTCGAAATGAACCGGCTGTCCCGGCGGCGATGGCAAGGCCGTGTTGTAAATTTCCAACGAATCGCCAGACGTGATGTTGTGGCCGACATTGGCGAGGGCGTCTGTTACGGAAAGCGTGAAGTAGCCAACGCCGGAACCCATCGCGGGCGTGACCGTGAACGTGCCTGACCAATTGGTGTCGGAACCGCTCAACGTCACCGGCACCGGTGTCCCCGTGGGCGGGCCGAAATTCAAAACCGGCGTCGTGCCAGGCTGCGGCGCTTCGGTCAGCTTCAGTTGAACCGTCACGTCGGTATTGTTGGTCGCCTGAACAGGCGTCAGTGGCGCGGTGCTGATGGCGCCCGAAGGCGGCGTCACGTCAATGATCAGCGGCGACCCGCTGGGAGCGCCATTGAATGCATTTCCAGCCAGGTCTTGCGCGGTCACTTTCAGTTGGACCGGGCCGGAGGGCAGGAGCGCGGTGACATTGATGTCTGCTTCATAAGTGCCCACCGCGGAGTTGGACAAGGTCAGCAGCGACGGGCTGCTGCCATAAGGCTGGACGGTCATGGCGGGCATTGCGGCCAGGGCTTCGGACGCGGTCAAAACGAGATGCACCAAACCGACGCCTACGGGCGACGGTTTGTTAAAGACCACGTTGAAGCTGGGGGGCACGGCGTCGTAATGGAATGTCACGGGCGCCGATAACGGGCTGACATGGCCCAGGGCATCGTAGCCGGCCACATAGAAATAATAATCGCCGGTCGGCAAACCCTGGACGGTCGTGCTCATGCTGGACAAAGCAACCGTGTGGCCGATCGCCTGGGCCGGATCGCTGATGGGCGATGTGCTCCAGAAAACTTCGAAACTCGATGCTTGCTTGCCGGTGGAAGGATAAATCCATGTCAGCAACAGTCCATGGCCGGGAGTATAAGCCGCCGGATTCATGATGAGCTGAGCGGGCGGCGTGGTGTCCAATGTTATCGTCCGCGGACTGGTGTTGGCGCTGCCGAGAGCATCCATCGCAGCGGCGAGCAGCAGGTTTTCGCCTTCCACCAGCGGCACGTTCGCAAAACTGAAATTGCCGCCCGCATCCGCATTGGCAGTGCCCACCAAAACGCCCGAATTGAACAAGCGCACCTGGATGAATGGCTCAGCGGTCCCGCTGACGAAAACAGTGTTGGTGCTGACGATGGCGTCACTCGCCGGATTGGTGATGAGAGGCGCAGGCGGCGGCGTTGGCGACACGACGACATTGTGTTCCAAAGTAGCCACGTTGCCGTTCTCGTCGCGCGCCAGCAATTTTACCCGGTGCGTGCCGGCGCTGAAGTTTCGCGCGTCAAACCACAGGGAGAAGGCGCTGCCATTGTTCGTCCCTTGCGCGACATCGTCCACGTAGAATTCCAGGTCCGCGATGCCCAAGGGCGCCGTGGCGCCGCCAGTCACCGTCAAGGGGCGCGTCAACACTTCACCTTCGGAAAGATTGAACGAAGTGATCGTTGGTCCCGCCGTCACATAATTGAGCGTGATCGAAACCGGTGCGCTGGTTTGTCCTGTGACACTGCGGAATTGGGCGAAGATGGTCTTCTGTCCGCCGCCGGCGCTTAATTGGAAAGGTGTGTTATTGGTGAACGGCGCAAAAAACACGCCGGAAAAGCTCGAGTCTTCACTCAAACGCATCGTCTCGGCGGTGCGGCAAGCCAGGCGCACATTGACCGTCTGGCTGCCTGTTTGGATGATACTGTTGGATGTGCCGATCGCCGGTGTCAGCAATGGTTCGCCAGCCAGGAAACTGGAGCCGTCCACCGCTCCTTGCAACAGCGCGTCGATTTCCAAAGGCGCGGTGCTGCCCCACCAATCCTGATTGGCGTTGAGATTCAGGCCGCCGGAAGCCAGGGCATTGGTGCCATTGTTTTGAATGACCGAATTGGTGATGATGAGTTGCGAGGAGCCGAGTTGTTGCGCGCCAATGCCATTGAAGGCGAGAAGCGCTTCACTGGTGTTCAACACGGCGCCATCTTGAACGGTCAAACCGGCCGGCGCATTGTTCAACGCCGTGAAGTCTTTTACCACCGGGTTGCAGTTATCGAGAGTGAGTCCGCCGCCGAATTTTACGAAGACATTCATCAGAACCGATCCGCCGGCGCCGCTGCCCAGAATGATGCCATTCCAATCTCCCGCCGCCGGTGTGCCGCCAACCTGGTCATTCGTGGAGGTGAAAATAATGGGATCCAGCGGCGTGCCGTTCGCGATCAATGTGCCTTCCTGGATCGAGAGGCCCGTGCCGGGAGCGAAACGCAACGTCGTGCCGGCGGGAACGGTCAGGACAGCGTTGTTGACCACTGTCATGTCGTGAAGAATATCCACGGTAGTCTGGCCGGGACCGCCGAGCGTGGTATTGACACTGATATTTCCCGCATAGGGATCGGACCAACTCGCGGTCGTGACGCTTGGGTTGAATGCATTATTGACGTTTTCACCGACGACAGCGAAGTAATAGGTCTTGGTCCGATCCAGGTTGTCCACTTGCACGGAGTTCGCGCTTGCGGACAGGGTTTGTTTCGGCGCAAGCCCGGCAACGGAAGTAAAGTTGGTCGTCTCGTAATAAAGTTGGTAGCCGGCAAAGCCCAATAGCTGGCTGGTGTTGTAGCCATTCCACGCAACATTGGCCGAGGAAGCGCCGACGGCGGTTACTTGCACCGGCACGGGCGGCGGTTCCGAGCTTGCGAGGGTGAATGGCAATGGCGTTACCGCTCTCGAAAAGTTCCCGGCGGCATCCACAGCCACAACTGCCGCGTAATATATCCGGTCAAGTTGCAGTCCCGTGAATGTGTAATTTCTTGTTCCCGCGCCCACCGCGGAAATTGGCGTCAATCCGTCAACCGAACCAAAGCTGGCGGTGCTCAAATAAAGGCGGAAGCCGCCCAGGTCCGCCGGCGGCGCGTAGCCAGACCAATCCACCCTGGCTGAAGAACTGTTCGAAGCGACCAGCGAAATGGTTGGATTCAATGGCGGCGTTACGTCAACGGTCAGAGTCGCGGCATTGGTCATCGTCATCTGCCTGGCTTGCGGGTCGCTCGCGCCGGACACTTGCACCAGCCACTGGCCGTCCATTCCCTTGCTGAAGGTAATGAACGGCGACGTAAACGTGTCATTTGGAACACTGGTCTGCGACCAAGCGCCGCCGGCGGGCACGACTGGCTGCACCGCGGCGCCGCTATTGGTAATCACTATGACGGGCGTCACCTGGGCATCCATGGCGCGGTCAAATTGAAGCACAACCTGGTAATTCGTCGCCGCCGGAACGGGATTCGTGACGACGGTAAAACCACCCTGAACGGCATTGGTGAAACCGCCCTTGAAACCTATGACCGCGGGCAAGATGCCTTTCGTGTCATACTCCGCCACATAGTCCATTTCGGTCGGATCCAGGGTCGAAAAGGTTTTGGTGATGGAAGGATTGTTACCCGCCAAGGTCCCGTTCAGGCGGAATTGATGGAACGTGTAAATATAGGGAGCAATCGTCACCGATGCCGGCGCGGTGATCGTGGCCGTGTCGCCGTTGCTGTAAGTAGCGGCGCCCGTGACGGTCGCCACATTTGCGGGCGAGGTAGCCGTGGTGACCACATGGAACGTGTTGGCTTCGGAATAATTCGCCACCACCAGCCGATTGCTGGTGACCACATTGGTGAATGAAAGTGTCGTCGCCAGCACCGAACCATTTTCCGTCCAATTGCTGAAGTTATAGCCGTAGTTCGGGCGGGCTGTCAGCACGTTGGTCGTGTTATAGAAATAAGTCCCCTGCCCGCTCACCGTGCCGCCGGCAGTTGGATTGTTTGACGCGGAAATTTTGTAAGCAGGCAGCGTGAAGTTCGCCGTCAACACCCGGTCGCGCGTAACGGTGAATGTGTAATTGGGGCTGGCGCTTTGAACCACCCCGTTCTCCGTCCAGTTGGCAAAGTAATATGGCAGCGCACTGGTGTTGGCCGCGGCACTGACGGTGGCGGGGCTGCTGTCCGCGAAAACTCCGCCTCCGCTCGCCGTGCCCGCTCCCGGCGGATTCACCGCCGTTGCAATGGTGTAATACTGGAGCGAATAAGGCTGCAAAACAAAGTCCGCCGTCTGATTGGCATCGGCGACGGTCACAATTTGATTGGCCACCGGATTGTATCCGCGCGCCGGCAAACCCTGGAGTCCGACAAACCACACCCCATTCGAAACATTCAATGAATAATTGCCGCCGGAATCCGTGACCGTGCTGAGGAAAAGACCGGTATCGGAATTGGTCGTGTAGGCAAATACCGTGATGTTGGTGGCCGGCCGAGCGGAATTGTCCTTAACCGAGCCGGTGATTTGCACCGTGCTAATGGCATTCGACACAACCTGGACCTGCATGGTGCTGACGCCGTAGGAGACCTGCCAGCCGAGGCTGGCATCCAGCGCCGGAAGGTTCAGGTTGTCGAATACCCCGGCGCGCGACCCGTAAGCCACCAATGAAATGGCATCTCCCGCCTTTGGCGCGTATCCATTTATCAAATCTGCCTCGAGCGTGCCGTCAAAATTCATATTCCCGGCGATGCGCACCTGGCCGGAATGACCAGGGCCACCGAGGCCGAATTTCAACGTGGCAACGGTTTGCCCGTAAGTATTGTTCTGATTGAAACTGACGATGCCGGTTTCAGCGTCCAATGTGCCAGTATCATTGTCGAAGGGAATGGAAATGGTGGTCGTTCCCGTTCCCGCCGTCTTTTGCACCGTGCCGGTGTTGTTGAAATAAGCCGAGCCGCCGCTGCCGTCATAATTGTTATATAGCGTCTGGTCGCATTGAATGTCCCACAAACCGCCCGCCAGGTTCTCCACCGCTCCAAAATAGGAATAAGGCGGATAGTTCTGCGTCACCAAATTCCCGCCCAGCCATTCCACCGTGCCGGCATTCGTCAATACGTTGGCAATATATCTCGTTCCGTTGCCGGTCAGATTCAACAACCCAGTCGCTTGCACGTTCACATTGCTCAACGCCGTTCCTCCAGCCCAGTTGACCACCGCATTGCTTGCGATATTGAACGCGCCCTGCAACGTCCCGTTGGTCCAGTTGAGCGTGGCTCCGTTGGTCAAAACCAGACCGCCGATATTCCCTCCGTTCCAATTCAGGACCGCGCCTGGCAGCAGCGTCAACGTCCCGGAATCCCCATTGCCCAGGGTCAATGTCCCGCCCACCGTATAATTGCCGCTCAAAGCTCCGCCAAAATTCAAGTTCGTGATCGTTCCGCCTTGGAAGGCGGGACCCAGGGTAACCGTGCCGCCGGTCATCTGTAACCCCGGAATCTGATCATTGAGCAGTGTCAATGTCCCGCCGGTAAATTGAATCGCCCCCGGACCAGTCATCACCGGAACCGTGCCATAGCTGAACGCGCCGCTGCTGAAATGAATCGCCGCGCCCGCAGCGGCCGTAAAGTTCGATTCGATAATGCCGCCACTGTCGAAATTGATTGTCCCGCTCTGCCCGGTCACTGCCCCGGCGTTGTTGAACGGAATGGAAAAAGTCGTCGTGCCGGTCCCGCCAGTCTTTTGCACCGTGCCGGCATTGTTGAAGTAAGGCCCTCCGCCCCCGTAATTGTTATACACGCTCTGATCACATTGAATGTCCCACAAACCGCCCGCCAGGTTCTCCACCGCTCCAAAATAGGAATAAGGCGGATAGTTCTGCGTCACCAAATTCCCGCCCAGCCATTCCACCGTGCCCGCATTCGTCAATACGTTTACAAGGTACCTGGTATTGTTCCCGCTCAGGTTCAGCACACCGTTGGTTTGCACGTTCAGGTAGCTTCCCGCCGTCCCGCCGCTCCAGTTCACCACCGCTCCGTTGGTAATGTCCAATTCCCCTGAAATCGTTCCGCCAGTCCAGTTCACCACCCCGCCGCTGGCCACGGTCAGGCTGCCGGAAACTCCATCGCCACAACCAAAGGTTCCACTCACCGTCCAACTGCCCTGGAGCACGCTGCCGTTCAAGTCCAGGTTCGTAATGGTTCCGCCCTGAAAGGCGGGGCTCAAAGCAATGGTCCCGCCGGTCATCTGCAAGCCGGGAATTTGATCCCCCAGCAGTGTCAGCGTGCCGCCGGTCAATTGAATCGCTCCCGGGCCGGTCAGTACCGGCACCGTGCTGTAACTAAACCCTCCGGCGCTGAAATGAATCGCCGCACCCGCTGCCGCAGTGAAGTTCGATTCGATCACCCCGCCGCTGCTGAAGGCGATGGTTCCGCTCTGCGCGGTCACGGCCCCGGCGTTATTGAACGGAATGGAAATAGTGGTTGTGCCGGTTCCGGCCGTCTTTTGCACCGTCCCGGCATTGTCGAAATAAGGCGAGCCGCTGCCATAATTGTTGTACAGACTCTGATCGCACTGAACGTCCCACAAACCGCCCGCCAGGTTCTGTACCGCTCCAAAATAGGAATTGGGCGGATAGTTCTGCGCAACCAAATTCCCGCCCAACCACTCCACAGTGCCCGCATTAGTCAGCACGTTGACGAGGTACTTGGTGTTGTTGCCGGTCAGGTTCAATAAGCCATTGGTTTGCACATTCACATAGCTTGCTGCCGTCCCGTTACTCCAGTTGACCACCGCTCCATTGGTAATATCCAATTGGCCCGCTATCGTTCCACCGCTCCAATTGACCACGCCGCCAGTCGCGACCGTCAATCCCCCGGAAACGCCATTGGCACAATCCAAAATTCCGCCCACCGTGTGCGTGCCCTGGAGCACGCTAGTGCCAGTCAAGTTCAGGTTCGTGATCGTTCCACCTTGGAAACCGGGGCTCAAACTAATCGTCCCGCCGGTCATCTGTAATCCCGGAATCTGATCATCGAGCAGCGTCAGCGTGCCGCCGGTCAATTGAATCGCTCCCGGCCCGGCCAGTATCGGGACGGTGCTGTAACCGAAAGCGCCGCCGCTGAAATGGACGGCCGCGCCGGATGCCGCCGTAAAGTTTGACTCAATCGTTCCACCAGCGTTGAAATTAATCGTGCCCGTCTGTGCGGTCATTGTTCCGGCATTGTTGAAGGCTATCGAAAAGGTCGTCGTGCCGGTCCCGGCGGACTTCCGCACGGAACCGAGATTGTGGAAGTAGGTGGGATTGCCGTAACCATTGTACATGTTTCGGTCGCACTGGATGTCCCACGAGGCGCCCGGCAAATTCTCCACCGCGCCGACGAAATTCGCGTTGTTGTTATAAACGGCAAAATCGCCATTCACCCACGCCACACTTCCGGCATTTGTCAGCACGTTTTCGATGTATTTCGTGCTGTTCCCGAGCAGATTGAGCGTTCCGGTGCTGCTGATGGTAATCGGCTGTCCAGCCAAAGTGCCACCGGACCAATTGAGCCGGCCGCTGACGATCACCGGAGAGTTCAAGTTGATCGTGCCGGTCGTAAATACTGAAATCGTGTCGTTCGGATTCGGCGCCCCGGCAGGAAACCAATTATTTGCGTTGGTCCAATTCTGATCGACCGCCCCGGTCCAGAACTTGTTCGTCGGACTATTCGGCGAGGCCGCGGGCGCAATCAGCACCGAAACGCCGCCATAATTATCCCCGAGGCCGTTATCCGGAATTGCAAAAATCAGGTTCGTGGCCGATGGAAAAGTGTAGGAATTCGTGAACGTGGTGCTTTTCCGGCCCGCCGGTCCAATGCGGATGATATTGTAGTAACCGGAAATGACGGAGTCGCTGTAAGCTTCCGCGGCGCTGTTGTAGCTGGCCGGGTCCGGCGAACCGTCAAAAATCTGCGGCATGGAGTTGTTGGTCGCCGCCTCGCCGCCGAAAACCAGATAATCGCTGACCCAGGGCGAGTTATAACTCCAGGAGGAAAAAATCTGGTTTGTCTGGGTCTGCACGAGCGATGGATAGGCCTCGGCTGCATCCGCTGGATTAATGATTCGAAACGTATACGTGCCCGCCGAAACCGCGTAATTCAGCAACTGCGTGGCGCCGCCTGCGTAAAATGGTTGATACCACAAAGATTGATCTCCATTAAATGACCCGGCGCCGTCCTGCGTCGCGTTAATGTTGATGATGGCCGTATTTGCGGGGAGATTGTTGGTGATGATCGTGCCGCCGAATACCTGCGGCAGAAGCACGGCAAGGCATAAGATAGTTGCGCCCCAAAATCCAAAGAGCGAAACCGGACAGAAGCCCGAACTCGCAAATCGAAAGCGATTTGGCGCGATATTTCTGAGTGAGCTGCTCTCTCCCGAAGTAAAAATCGAGGATTTACTCGGATTAGCCATTTTAATTGATTAGGGTCGAATACTTTACAACGGCCACTGCGCGAGGGTCAATAAATTAATCAGTCTAACCTGTTCATCACAAGTTTATTAGATTGATTTTAAATCCAACAAATATGAAGTAAATTAACTTATTAATTAGCCGCGTCGCGGGCATTCACTTCAGAATCAATGGGCTTGAAAGCGCGAAAATGCCCAGAGGTTGACGTGCGGTCCAAACGAGCAATCAAGGAGAGGTGATGCGGTAAAATGCGCTCGAATCAGGCGGTGATGGATCAATAAGAGAGATGCTATTGCTGTTAGTCGCAGTGACGACATCGGACACGGGAAACCAATTCCCTTCCAAAGAATCACTTCGCCAGAGCGAATAAGTCGCGCCGGCCCGATAACTGGCAGTCACGCGCGCCTGGCCATTGCTCAAAACGATGCCGGTAATCATCGGCAAGGTAGCTTCGGTCACCGAGGCGGCGGAGGCAAAATCAATTCTGCCCCATCCATAAAATTCATTCCATTGCCCGCTCGGCCACCCATCGGGCTGATACGCCGTCGCCTTTAAAATTCCAATCACATCATCCGGTCCGAGCGTCGGGTTAATGCTCATCAACACGGCGGCGACTCCGGCGAAAACGGGCGCGGAGTAGCTGGTGCCGCTCGCAAAATCGTAACCGCCGCCGGTCACAGTGGAATAGATGTTCCATCCGGGCGCGGCAAAATCCACCTGCGGTCCCGCGAGCGACTGCATGTTATCCGCCGCATCAGTCATGGAGATGCAGTAGACATCCGGTTGGTTGGTGGCATAGGGAGCCGCGTCGGCATTGCCGCCGGCCATGATTAAAATGCCACGGTCGGTGGCTTCCAAATAGGCGCCGGCCGCGTTCAAAGTGTCGCTGTCTCCCCCGGTCCAACTAATATTCACCACTCGCACTCCGTGGTCGGCCGCCCAGATCACCGCATCATACATCTCGCTAATCGCGCCGTTGATGTTTATGGGCAAAATGGCGCAATTTCCCATTCCGGCAATACCGACACCGTTGTTGACCACCGCGGCGGCCAATCCAGCACACAACGTCGAATGATCAATGCCGCTGCTGTTCGTAATGGCGACGTTCTGATCGGCGTCCCAACCATCAACCACGTGCGGCGAGAGGTCTGGATGGTCCATCTGGAACGGCGCGTCCACAATCGCGATGCGTATAAAGCTTTGTCCCCGGTTCAGCGCCCATGCCTGCGCGCTGCCGAGGACCTGATGATGCCACTGATTCGTGATCAATGGATCGTCCGGGAAAGATTCGCGCGTCTCATATTCGTCCAGTTCGGCAAATTGAACATCCGGACGGTGAACCAATGCTCTTGCGGCCTGCAGTTCCTGGCCGGACCCAACCCGGATCGCGGCGACGTGCCGTGCTCCTTTGAATTTTACCAGCACGATTTCTGGGTTAAAAAGCTGGACCCTTCCGGCGGCGTTTAGCAGACGGCCAAACCGGCGATTGTGAAAATTGAATCCGCTCAACGTGTTGGCCCGCGGCAGGAGGACGGCGCGTTGGGACAAATCGGGCGAACCGAGTTCAGAAAGTGACAGTATTTCCGGTATACGGCGCCCGGCGACGGCCTTCGTGTCCGCTTTCAGCAACTCATCGCGAGCCGGATCCGGCGGCAATTGCAAATCCTCTACCGGTAAATTAGTGGACGCAAGTTCCCGCATATGGCTGTAGCGTGAGAAAAATTGAGACACGGAAACTGAAGCGCGCGGAGATTTTGCCCTTTGCTTCCCATCGAATTCCCGACCGGAATGACTGCTGCGCTGCCAACTGTCATTTTGCCACCGGACAAAAATCAAAACTGCGGCAAAAAACAGGCTGGCCAGGAGGATCTTTTTTGTCACACGCCAGAACACTTATCGCATTTGGGGCGAACGCGCAATGTTGCGCGAAACAGTTCTGACAAAGCTGGCCCGGTCCGTGTTCATAAGACTTTGGTGCAAAAGCGTCGAAGAATGGAGCCATTTGTCGGATTTGATTATGCACCGCACTATCCGCGACGCAACGCCAGCGATCAGTGATTTGCGGTGAATTCCTTCCAACCGCCTCCAAGTGCCTTGTAAAGCGACACCAGATTTGTCAACCGATTGTAGCGCGATTGAATCAGCCGCTGTTGCGCGGCGTAAAGGTCCTGCTGCGCCGTCAGCACCGCGAGGTAACTGTCCACGCCGTTGCGATAGCGGACGCTCGCGAGGTCGTAACGCCTCTGCTCGGCATTCACCAGTTTTTCTTCCGCGTCAAGTTCCTCGCCAAACGTCGAACGGCCCGCGAGCGTGTCGGCCACTTCGCGGAATGCGGTTTGGATCGCCTGCTCGTAGCGCGCGATTTCAATGCGCTTTTGAACGTGCGCGAGGTCCAGGTTGGCGCGGTTGTAGGCGGTTTCAAAAATCGGAACCGTAATCTGCGGGGCGAAACTCCAGGTGTGCGAACCGGGCGCAAAGAGATTCGCCAGGTCCGAACTGCTGAACCCGGCGGAGCCGGTCAATGTGATGCGCGGAAAAAACGCGGCGCGCGCCGCGCCGATATTGGCATTGGCCGCTCTCAGTTGATCTTCCGCCTGGCGGATGTCCGGGCGGCGGACGAGCAAATCCGAGGGCAGCCCGGCGGGCAAATCCGGCAGCAAATGCTGCGATGCGAGCGGCTCCGGTTTGGGCAGGTCGTCCGGCAGCGGTTCGCCCACCAGCAATTCCAGCGCGTTGCGGGCCTGCTCCCGCTGGCGCGTGTAGGTGGCTACGTTCGCCCGCGCCGTTTCCACCTGCGCTTCGGCTGAACGCACGTCGATTTCCGAGGTGTTGCCGTAATTAAAACTCGCCTGGATGAGCCGATAATAATTGCTCACCGCGCCCAATGTTTGTTGCGAAATCGCGAGCAGCTCGTCGAATTCGCGCTCGGCAAGATATTGATTGGCCACTTCGGCAACGAGCGACAGTTGCGCGGCCTCACGCGCTTCAGCGGTGGCGAAGTATTGTTGCAACGCCTGCCGTTTCAGGCTGCGGACGCGGCCGAACAAATCGAGTTCGTAGTCCGTAGCGCCGAGGCTGACGGAATACTGCGAGGAAGTAAAGGGTTTGATCTTGTTAAATCCCCCGACTTGCACGTTGCCGGAAAACCGCTGGCGGGAATACGCGCCCGTGCCCTCCACATCCGGAAGCAACGCTGAACGCGCAATCCGATACTGCGCGCGCGTGGCTTCAACGTTCAGGACAGCCACGCGCAAATCGCGATTGTTCGTCAACGCCAATCCAATCACGTCCTGCAAACGCGGGTCTTCGAAAAAATCGCGCCAGCCAATTTCAGCGGCAGGCGCCGCGGGTTTATTAGCCGTGGTATTCGTCCCGGCCGGCCACTGGGAGCGAATCGGCGCGGATGGGCGCTGATACTTCGGAATCATGGTGCAGCCGGCGAGGGCGATTGCCACTCCGGACAAACTGATCCAGAAATATTTCCTGAAGCCGGGCACATTTTGCGAATGGCGCATGGCCTTGTTCATTTCGGTTCTATTCATGCGCGCCTCCTTGCTGCTCTTCCGGCGTGTGGGCGGCTCCAATGGTCGTTGTGCTGTGCGAGTGACGCACGCTGCTTTTGAAAATTCGCCGCACAACGACAAAGAACACTGGCACCAGGAAAATCGCCAGGAGCGTTGCCGAAACCATGCCGCCGGCGACGCCCGTGCCGATCGCGTGCTCGCTGGCTGAACCAGCGCCCGCGCTGAACGCCAATGGCAATACGCCGAGGATAAAGGCCAGCGAGGTCATCAGAATCGGACGCAAGCGCAGGTGGACCGCTTCGAGCACCGCGTGAATCACGTCCATGCCTTCGGCTTCGAGGTCCTTGGCGAATTCGATGATCAGAATCGCGTTCTTGGTCGAGAGCCCGACGATGGTGATCAAGCCGACTTTGAAAAACACGTCATTCGACAGTCCGCGCGCCGAGGCCGCCGCCAGCGCGCCCAAAACGCCCAGTGGCACCACAAGCATCACCGAAAACGGTATGGACCAGCTTTCGTACAGCGCCGCCAGCGCGAGAAACACCACGACGAGGGACAGCCCGTAAAGCATTGGCGCTTGCGCGCTGGACAGTCGTTCCTCATAGGACTGCCCCGTCCACTCGTAGCCGAAGCCCGCGGGCAACTTCGCCGCCATGCGTTCCATCGCCAGCATGGCTTCGCCCGTGCTCTTGCCGGGCGGCGCCTGGCCGATCAGTTCAATCGCGGGAAACTCGTTGTAACGCGTCAATTGTGGCGAGCCATAAATCCATTTGAGCGTGGCCAGCCCGGCGAGCGAGGTCATTTGGCCGGCGCGATTCCGCACGTACACCTTGCCGATGTCCTGCGGCAGCATGCGGTACGGGGCGTCCAATTGCACGATGACACGCTGCACGCGGTTGCCGTTGACGAAATTGTTGACGTAATCAGACCCGAAGCACGTCTGCAATATAGTATTGATATCGGCCAGCGGCACGCCCTGCGCGCTCGCTTTGGCGTTGTCCACTTGAATTTTCAGTTCCGCCGTGTCCTCCAGACCTTGCATGCGCAGATTGACGACGTTCGGGTCCTTCGCGGCCATCGCCAGCAACTGGTCACGCGCCTGCATCAATTTTTGGTGGCCCAGGCCGGCGCGGTCCTCGAGTTGAAAATCAAATCCCGAGGCGTTGCCGAGTTCGGGAATCGGCGGCGGATTGATGGGGAAAATAATGGCGTCCTTGACCGCCGAGAGCGCGGCGAATGCGCGGCCGATGACTCCCTGCACCCGATGCGCCGCGCCGTGGCGCTGGTCCCACGGTTTTAAACGAACGAAGGCGATGCCGGCATTTTGCGCGCGGCCGTTGAAACTGAAGCCGGCGACCGTAATCAAGCCGGCCACGTCGGGCTGGCTCAAATAATACTTCTCGACCTGCTTCAACACGTCAATCGTGCGCGCCTGCGTCGCCCCCACCGGCAACTGAATGCTTGTCAGAAAATAGCCCTGATCTTCCTCAGGCAAAAAGGATGACGGCAGATTCAAGTAAAGGACCACGACTCCGCCAATGATCAGCAGGTAGAAAATCAAATAGAAGGCCGCACGGCGCAAAATGCGTTCAACCAGGCTTTGATATTTCCTGGTCGTCGTCGCAAACCCGCGATTGAACCAGCCGAAGAATCCGCGCCGCTCGTGATGATGCCCGCGCTCGACCGGCTTGAGCAGCGTCGCGCACAACGCCGGTGTGAGCGACATGGCCAGGAACACCGAAAACAACATCGAAGCCACCAGCGCGACCGAGAACTGCCGGTAAATCGCGCCGACGGAGCCGCCGAAAAAAGCCATCGGGATGAATACCGCCGTCAGCACGAGCGTGATGCCAATCAGCGCGCCGGTGATCTGGCTCATGGCTTTGCGGCTCGCATCGCGCGGAGACAAACCTTCCTCGCTCATAATGCGCTCCACGTTTTCCACCACGACAATCGCGTCATCCACGAGAATGCCGATGGCGAGCACCATGCCGAACATCGTCAGCACATTGATCGAGAAGCCGAGCGCGTACATGACGATGAATGTTCCCGTCAAGGCCACCGGCACGACGATGGTGGGAATGAACGTGGCGCGGAAATTTTGCAGGAAGAGATAAATGACGAGAAACACCAAGGCGATGGCGATGAGCAGTGTCTTGATGACTTCCTCAATGGAGATTCGGACGAACGCCGAGCTGTCGTAGGGATAATCCACGCGCACACCCGAGGGGAAAAATTTCGAAAGCTCCTGTATCCGCGCGCGCACGGCCGCGGCAGTTGCGACCGCGTTGGCTGAAGGCGAAAGGCGGATTGCCACCGCTGCCGCGGGGCGTCCATCCACGCGGGCCTGCGTGGTGTAATCCGCGCCGCCCAGCGCCACGCGGGCAACGTCGCCCAGCACGACATGCGAGCCGTCGGGATTCACCTTCAGGAGAATGTTTCGAAATTCCTCCGGCGTATTGAGCGTGCTTTGGCCCTGAAGTGTAATGTTCATCTCCTGCCCGGCCACGGCGGGGCGGGCGCCAAGCGAACCGGCGGGCACGGGAATGTTTTGCGCCTGAATGGCTGAAATCACATCGACGGGAGTGAGACTGAAGCTGTTCAGCTTTTGCGGATTGAGCCAGATGCGCATCGAGTATTCGGTGCCGAACAGCAGCGCTTCGCCGACGCCCGTGACGCGGCGGATCGGGTCCAGCACGCTGGAGGAGATGTAATTGCCCAGCGCGATTTCATCCATGCTGTTGTTCGTGGACGACAGCGTGAAGAACATGAGAAAGTTGCGCGTGGATTTGGTGACCGTGACGCCCTGTTGCTGCACGGTCTGCGGCAGGTTCGGCAGCGCGAGCTGCAGTTTGTTTTGCACCTGCACCTGCGCGATGTCCGGATCGGTGCCGGGCTGGAAATAAAGCGTCACGGTCGCCAGGCCAGCGGCGCTGCTGCTGGAGGACATGTAGAGCAGATTATCAATGCCGTTCATCTGCTGCTCGATGACGGACGTGACGGTGTCCTGCAACGTCTCGGCGGACGCGCCCGCGTAGGTGGCGTTCACCGCGATGGATGGCGGCGCGACGCTCGGATATTGCGCGACGGGCAATCGGGTAATCGCCAGACCGCCCAAGAGCATGATGAGCAACGATACCACCCAGGCAAAAATCGGACGATCAATGAAAAACTTGGCCATGCGATTTCCTTGCTATTGTTGCGCGGCGCCCTTGCCGCCGGAAACGTCGTTGGTCGTGTCCAGCGTGAACGGCACTGGCTTCACAGTCATTCCCGGCTGGGCCTTTTGCAGCCCTTCGGCAATCACGCGCTCGCCTGGCTTCAATCCAGCCGTCACCATCCAATCGCCGCCAATCGCGCGGCCGATTTGAACATTCCGGCTTTCCACTTTGTTGTCCGGCGTGACGACGAGCACGCTGGCGGTTCCGTTCGCGCCATATTGAACGGCGCGTTGCGTCACTGTAATGGCCTGCGTATTGATGGCTTCCTCCAATCGCCCGCGCGCGAACATTCCCGGCAGCAACAAATGGTTGGGATTGGGAAACTCGGCTCGCAACGTAATCATTCCCGTAGCGGGATCCACTGTGACATCCGAGAAGAGCAGCTTGCCGGGATGCGAATAAATCGTTCCATCTTCAAGAATCAGGCTCACCTTGGCTTCACCCGGCGCGATGCTCTTGAGCTTGCCCTGCTCCATTTCCTGCCGGAGCCGCAACATTTCCGTGCTCGACTGGACGAGATCGAAATAAATGGGATCAAGCTGTTGAATGGTCGCCATCAAAGTCGCGGCACTTTGGCTGACCAGCGCGCCTTCGGTGACTTTTGCCGCGCCAATGCGGCCGGAAATCGGCGCGGTGACGGATGCGTAACCGAGATTCAACTTCGCGGTTTCCACCGCCGCTTGCGCCGCCAGCACGTCGGCTTGTCCCTGTTTTGCCGCGGCAATGGCGCTCTCGTAATCTTGTTTGCTGACGGCGTTGATTTTGACGAGCGCGTCGTACCGGTCGGCCTTGGCCTTTGCTTCCGCCAGGCCCGCTTCCGCTCTTGCCTCACTTGCCTGAGCACTGTCGTAAGCGGCCTGGAACGGCGCGGGATCAATTTGAAACAGCAACTGGCCTTCCTTGACCTCGCTGCCTTCCTCGAACGCGCGCTTCAGCACAATCCCCGTGACGCGCGCCCGCACTTCCGCCGTCCGCACCGGGTCGAGGCGGCCAGGCAATTCCGTCGTCATCGGCACATTCGTTGCCGTGATGGTGACGACTCCGACTTCCGCTGGGGGCGGCGCGGCCGGCGCTTGCTGCTTCTTGCCGCAGCCCGTCAGCGTCCCGGCAATGAGCGCGCATGCAACCAGCGCCATGAGCGGCGGTCCGAAGGCCGGTTTTCCCGAACCAAATTCAAAATAATCTCTCATATATTTTCCATCTCAGCGGGACAAACAATTTCCATTTCGACGGCGAACCGTTATTGAGCAATCGCGGGCGCCATCTTGAGGCCCGCAAACCCAAGCACCTCCGCGAAGAAAATCAGGAGGCCGAAAATCTCACCGGCGTCAACAGTTAAATGCAGCCCGTCCGCGGCGGTTCTCGCTCCGAATCGCCGCCTCCGTCCTTTGGGGGAGCATCTTAACACTGTCCTCAAAAAGACAAAATTGGCCGCATTGAAACGGGCGACTGGAAAGGCGCCCGAACCCGCAGACAAGAATGTCTGCGCTACCTAGTGCAGGCTTTCCAGCCTGCGGGTTTACCCGCCCTTTGGTTTCAAGGATGATCATGCTTTGTTCGGTTTGCCTGCCGACTGAGGCTCGAAGGTTTGGCGGAGCAATTGCATGGCGCTGCAGATGGTTTTGCGCTCCTCCGCCGAAAGCGGCGAGAGCCGCTGCGACAATTGGCGGCGGATTTGACCGCGTAATTTTTCCAGGTCGGCCCGCCCCCGGGCCGTGAGCGCCAGCGCCACCTGCCGTCGATTCTCCGAAACCGTTTCTCGCTTTACCCAGCCGCCATTAACCAGTCCATTCATCAGGCGCGACATCGCCGGCAGGGAAACGCCGAGATGTTCAGCGACCGCGGAAAGGGACGCATCCCTTGTGCGGCCCAGGAAAGACAAGGCGCGGAACTGCGGCACCAGCAAACCTTCGGCCGGATGCCTGCGGACATAACCGCGGATAAAGCGCATCACCGGCGGGACGGCTTCGAGCAATTCACGAGCGCATTGCTTAGGCGCGGCGCTCATCATTGTTAATGGAAGCAATAGTTACCATATGGCAACTATAGGCACGTTGCGCCGCGGGTCAAGCAATTCCCGGCCAGCGGCGCGGGCAGAGGGTGGTTTTGATGCCGAGGCTGTGAATGGCAGCAATCGCTTCGCTGGTGGAGAGTTGCCGCGCAATCTTCTCAGCCTTTTTTTGCGCGTCATCCTGGCGGCCAAACCCGCGGGGCCGACGAATTCCCGTCGTATAATCCGCAATTTCGAAAATTGCCCGCTCTGCGGGCTTGCCTTTGTCCCTGATTCGCTTATAGATTTTGGCGGTCGAGATTCTCGAAGAATCAAGGCACACGGAGAGATGGCCGAGTGGCTGAAGGCGGCGGTTTGCTAAACCGCTGTACGGTCAAAAGCCGTACCGGGGGTTCGAATCCCCCTCTCTCCGCCAGTCCCCACATTCGGCCTATTTGAAGGAGTTCCGTTCTCGAACGCATTCCTAACAAAACCGAACATTATGCGTTCACAAACGCGTGAAGCTGGGATAGTTCCCACTGCTTATCACATTCATCAAAAAATAATGTCCCGGTTCGCCCTGGGCGGTAACAATGATGTGGATGCCCGACGCAACCGACATGGACCTGGTGCGGGAATACGCCGCGCGGCAAACTGAACCGGCTTTTGAAACCCTGGTCAACCGGCACGTCAGTCTCGTGTATTCCACGGCGTTGCGGCGGGTTGGCAACCCGGCGTCCGCGGAAGAAATCACCCAGGCGGTCTTTATCATCCTGGCCCGCAAGGCCGCGAAGCTGAGACACGACGCCGTTTTGCCGGCGTGGCTTCACGAAACCACCCGGCATGTTGCCGCCAGCTTTTTGCGCGGCGAAATCCGCCGTCGCCATCGCGATCAGGAGGCTTATATGCAGTCGACTCTTCCTTCTGACGACGCCATGTGGGATCAACTGGCGCCGCTTCTGGATGAAGCCATTGGCCGGTTGCGGACCAGCGACCGCAATGTGGTGGTGCTTCACTATTTTCAAAACCAGACCGCCCGGGAAATTGCCGCCGCCTTGAACATCGGCGAGGAAGCGGCCAAAAAGCGCCTGACGCGCGCCGTTGGGAAATTGCGCCTGGATTTTTTCAAACGCGGCATCAACGTCTCCACCGCTGCGTTGAGCGGCATGGTTCCGGCCCGTTCCGTCCAGGCCGCCCCGGTCGCATTCGCCAAAACTTTAACCGCTTCGGCGCTGGCCAAGGGCGTGACGGCTTCGACTTCAACCTTAACCCCTGTCAAAGGAGCATTGAAAATTATGGCATGGACAAAAGCAAAGACCGCAGCGGTGGCAACCGCGATCGTCCTCCTGGCGGCGGCCACTGGCACGATGGCGGTTAAATCTGCCAGAAATCATCTGCCGGGTTCGCGACTCATCTCGCCGCGGGAGATTTACATGAAAGCCTACTTTCTGGATGTGCCCGAAAGCGATGTTTCCTCCGTCCTGGCCGCCGGCACTGCGATCAATACGCCCAACAACAACTCCGCCGAAATCATGGACTACGGCAAGATGGCCGCGGTGTTGCGGTTGCTGCAATCGCACCATGTGACAACTCTGGCGGCACCGTCAGTGGTCTCTCTTTTCGACCGCCAGACTCAATTGCACGTCAACAATTACGCGGTGGATTTGTTTCCCACTCCGCTTGCGGACGGCTACGGAATAAAAATGAAAATGATCGGCAGTTCACAAATTTCATTGACTGCCGAGGCCAACCTTTGGGACGGCCAGACACTCGCGCTCGGTGGGCCGCCATCCGGCGGACAAACCCGGCTGTTTGTCTTTGCCACCGTTACAATGCTTAACCAGTCCGGCAACCGGATCCACTCCGACGCCGATTTACGGTCCAGGCTTGGAACCATTCCGCCGCAGTAAGTTGTCCTCTTGTCTGCCGTGGGGATGGGATTTGCTGGTAGGGCGCGTCACTCCGTGCGCGCCGCCGCCCGCAAGCACTGCGATCATTGAGTTTCTCACGACTCCTCGGCGCGCGCGGAGCGACGCGCCCTACCTTGCCGATTTGCAAGATGCCGCCACATGATTTATGGACTGGCTCATTACTTGCGATTCTTCTGGACGATGGCAGCCAAAATCAGGCAGCACGCGATCAAGCGAATGATATAAATGTACGATATGGTCGTGCGGCCAACGAAAAGCGAGACGCAGAACCGCTCGATTCCGAACAGGAGAAATGCAATCGCAAAGAGCAGGAAAAAATGGTCGCGGCTCCGGACCCAGAATTTAAAAAAGAACCCGGCAATCACGAGGAAGCCGAAGAAAATGGTGCCGGTAAAAAAGTAGGCCATCATGCGCGGTCTCCTTCTGCAATCAGTCCGAAGACAAAAATGGTCACGGCGATCAAAGTCAGTGAATCGCGATAGTTGCTCAGGTCAATTTCTGGCGGAAGGATTCCCAGGTCAATAAAAAGGACGATGTTGCTGAGCGCAAAGAACACGAAAAATAGGCTGCCCCACAATAATAGCCGCGCTCGCGCGCGGAAGTAATTTCTCAAAAGCATGACTGCACAGCCGATGCTGGTCACTGCGCACAGGAGATAGACATATTTCTCCATATCATTTGTCCTTTCGAAAGCGGAATGAATCGGCGAAATGCTGCGCCTGTTTGCCGGGGCCGGAGAAGATGGCCTGGATGACGCGCACTCGCATCGTGGTGTAAGCCTCTCTGAGTCCTTCGACTTGCCGGGCCATGTCAGCAGAATTGGGGTTGAAACGATAGCCGCCCTCCTTCTCATCGAACGCAAAAAAGCCGAAGGCGGCCAGATTTTTCATGCGCGCAGCGACCGACTCCAGGCTGCTTTGAATCACTTTCAACACGCTATCGACGGTCCAGACGCGGGAGGGTTCCTGGCTCACGAGCAAAAGGATTTCCAACTGCTCGACGGAATCGATGTATTGGTTGATAAAACGTCTGACGGATTCTGGAAATTGGTTTTCTGCCATGCCAAAGCGTTTTTCGTTGCCGAAAGAAAGTTCCGAGCACAACGAAACGATCAAAGATTCGTTAAGACAATACGTAATCGGGCGGGCGATTAACATCTACCCAGTAATCGCGCAATTTTTCGACTATTTCGGCATAGCCGGTCATCGAGGCCGGTTTGACGACATACGAATTCGCTCCCAGATCGTACGCGAGATTTACATCTTGAGATTCGTTGGAGGACGAAAGCACCGTGACAATCAGCCGTCTCAATTCCGGCTGGCGCTGAAGCCAGCGGAGCACATCGAAGCCGTCGAGCTTTGGCATTTTCAGGTCCAATAATAGAACCCGCGGCATGGGATGGTTTTGCCGGTCTGCAAAGCCGTCTGCACCTGACAGGTAATCGATCAGTTCCTGACCATCCCTTACAAACAGCAAGGGAACTTTCGTTCTCGCTTTATCAAACGCCCGCTTCAAAATGTATGCATCGTCCGCGGAATCGTCAGCCACCAGAATTGCTTTCCTATTTGGCATGTCAACCAGTCTATAAAATTAAATTAACGTAATCAAGCGGTTGCGGCTCCATATTAGAGATGCGAAACACAAATGCCAATCCAAGCCGGCGCACCCAAGGGGATTTATCAATCAAAGTAATGTAACCACCCCGCTCGGCCCTTCCAACCCATCCGCCACAACACAAACGCCATTGCGCAATTTCCTATCAATCCGGGTGCCGGCTGCTGCTCCAGAAATGCCACAGGCTATTGTCGAAGGTGAATTGGTAGGCGACGTAGCATTGAAAGGACGTCGGGCCATCGATTGATCTTCCGACGGAAAAAAGCAGGTGATGATTTTCCGTCAAATCAATCACGGTGCCGATGTTGAAACCGGTTCCCTCGTTTGGGAAATCAGTTTGCGCGAGGGTCTGATGATACACTTCGATGCCGACGAGCACGTTGGTGAGCACCTGGTCCTGAAGCACCGCGCCGCCAAATTCCCAATTGCCGTGCCCGGAAAATGAATTGATCCCGTAACCGGCCCCGCCGTACAGCGTCCAGGTGCCCCAGCTTTTTTGGGCCCAGACCGGCAGGAATGCCGTCAGATGCCCGCTGCCGAGTTCGCGAGTGCCCGTGGGCGTTTCCAGCAAGGGAAACGCTCCCACCTGCGGCCACCAGTTGGTCTCGTGAAGGAAGCGGTATTTCGCGCCGAGTTCGAGATCGGCGAAGCCGTAATGACTCGCGCTCGACGATGGAGCATCGTAACCCAGCGGCGCGATCATGTGCAGTTGCAAATCCGGCGCGACGCCGTAGTTCAGCTCGAAATGCGGCGCCGTCCCCGACCAGTCGCCGTGGGAGTCCGCGTTGATCGAGGCGATGTAAAATTCCCAATCATGAAAATCCACCGGCTCGGGGTCGTCCGTGATAAACGGCGGACCCGCCATCGCGGATTCGATCATCATCACGGACGCGATGAGGGCGAGGGCTGGAATCAGGAAATGCTTTTTGGTTCGCATGGCAACAGGTTCAATCCGCAATCAAATAGAATCCGCCGATAATCAACACTCCGGTTACGACGCCCGCGATGACGATCTTTGCGAGGCGATTGGCCGAAATTTTTGTTTCCTCCGGGCGATGGGCTTGCGCGAAAGCGAATCCCAAGGCGAAAAACGCCACCAGCACAATCACTACATGCGTGATCCAGTGGTGCCCGGTCATTTTTTGCATCCAACCCTGGACGCTCTTGCTCTTTTCCTTGGCGACGACGAGCAGCGCGTTCAACACCGCGCAAACGGCCAACGACAATCCGAACGGCACCGTGTATTTCGAAAGGGCCTGGTCTTGCATATTATTCTCAATGTAATTGTCCCAGGAGCCCCATTTTTACTCCAAGCGAAATCACGCCGCCATTGCCTTCGGCCATCAAACCCAAGACCAGCATCAGCCCCGCCACGCAGAGCACCAGCCGCCGCGCGCCGCGGTTCACGGCCAGATCGTTCGCCGCCGCAATCGGCAGGTAAGTGGCCAGGAGTAGGAGTGTGATGACGAAATGCTCCTTGGTTTCCATAAACAGGCTGTGCGCGAACGGCCAGGGTCCCCTGAGGATCATCGCCTTGTCCGCGCTGTAATCCACCACGTACCAATATCCCCCGGCCAGGAACGCGAGCCACATGAACGCCGCCGCCGCGCGGCTCATCCAGCGGATGCGGCCGAGGTTCTCCGCGCGCGCATTCAACACATCGACGAACAGCCACACGGTCGTGAGAATACATCCCATTCCGAACGCGACGTGGCTCATTAAAAGCAATTCCTTCATGATCCAAGGCTGCCCGATGATTTCCAGATTTTTTCAAAATGGCAATCTTTTGCCGGAATTTTTCTGCGAATGAACGCATTAGGAACGTTTTAAAAATGGGAACCCCGGCTGTTTAGACCGGGGTTTCTTCTATCGGAAGCGAAACGACGCGGTATGTAGAAATTTGCCGCGCCAGGGATTTCGCCGCCGGGTAGGCCAACAACGTATTCACTGGAAACGGGAGTGTCAATGATTCGTCGAGAAATGAAAAAGTGAGCGCAGGTAATCGCGTCAGGCTGCTGATTTATGAACCGATGGACTCGTTGCGCTTGGGCGCAGCCGGAAAGTTTGGGAACAATATTTCTAATATTCAAAAGGAAAAGATGCGTAAGAATTTTCGATGTCTGCCAAAAAATACCGGTTCGCGCCGATTAGGAGATCGGCGCTCCATTTGGCAGAGGTCATATGCGGCGGAAGACCATCCCATTGACGATGTCGGCGATGCGACGCTAGTTTTTTTCATGGGAACGCTTCGGTTTCGTGAGTTGGTGAAGAAGGCTGGAACGCCGGAGATAAAATCCCTGTGGACAGATCCGAAACGGGACCGGGATTTTATGCGGGCGACGAAGGAACACCGCGTCCTCACGCTTGTTCAAGAGCCAGGATCGAAGAAAAAAGATTTCGGCGAGATCGGATTTCACCAGCACGCTCACGCTTCCTATCTCGTGTTTCCGAAACGGCTGCCAGGGGACGATGGCAATAAAGTCGTGGGCATCAAATACGATTTGGTTGAAGAACCGGAACTTTCGGACGCGTTGTCGCCGGAACAGTTAAAAAAATTGCGCGCGCCGAAAGCGAAAGCGGGAGGCAAACCCAAGTCTGCGAAACAGTCGCGCCCGGCAAAAACTTTTGATGTTCGTATTCGCAGGATGGCCGTGCTCGAGTCCGTGGTTTCAGTTGAAGCAGCGTCCCGGAGCGAGGCGAGGAAGAAAGCGGCTGCACAAGCCGAGGCTTCGCCGTTTGATCCTTCGAAGGCAAAGTTCACAACCCGCGTTGCGGGAATCAAATGAGAGCCTGACTTCCCGATTTTTTCAAATGGACAAACACGCGTTCCGCATCCTTTGCACGGACGAGCAAAACGACTGTTTCAATTTGCAAGCGGCCTGATTCTTATCGCCAGTACCCGCCGATCCACACAGATCCTCCGGCTCGGCGATTCCAGCGGCCCGGAACCCACACGGCCCTGGGTCTCGGAGGAACCACCCAGGCTCCGGGAGCCCATACCCAATTGCCTCCGTTCCAGCCCCAACTACCCGGCGTCCATACGAATCGCGGTCCGGGAGATCTCGGAATGAACTCTCTGCGGCGGCGAGGCGGCATTGAGGGTGCTCGTGATAATCTATTCGAGCGCGGACTTACAAAGCCTGGCCGCGATCCTCGTCCGAAAGGTTGGGCGCCCGCGCTCAAAGTGCCGGCCGCCATTATAACGGCGGCAAACAGAACAATCACTTTTTCCTTTTTCATATGTCCTCCACATTCTGCGTCCCTTCGTTCTAACAAACGCGCATTGTGACCTGAGGCGGTCCTGAAAATCGTCTATTGCCTCCTGGTTTACACAATCGGTCGAGGAACTTGAGGGCCACGAATTGCCGTCCACCCATGGAAGCCGCAAGCCATTATTCCGCTGCGCTTTCAATGGAATCATTTTCCAGTTCAAGTAGGGCACTCCCCTCCCTAGTGCCGCCTTCCGCCATATTCGAAAGTAGCCCGCCATTATCCGGAACTGAACACTATGCGAGCTTTGACTTGTCGGAAGGCTGGGATGGAACGCGTGCCGTGCTTCTTCGCGTCCGTATTGGCATTCCTTTCAACCTTCCTTTCAGCGCAAGCCTGGGTAAATCCATCGAGCGGCAATTATGAGGATGCGCCGTCCTGGTGGCCGCGTGTTTTACCGGGCAACTCCCAGTTCGTGAGAATCACGAGCTTCTCGGGCCTTATTTCGACGTTTCGAACACGATTTCGCCATGCACGAACGACACAACTCTGGAACCGCAACTGTTCTTCCGGTTGCGGCAATGAACAGAGGACGGCGTTGGTGGCGAATTGATCGGCGAAAAAACGAAATCAAAGGCTATGCGAACTATATATCGGTCGGCGGGAATGGGACGCGTACTGTGCTTCTTCGCGTCGTTAACGGTATTCACTTCAATCTCCGTTTCGGCCCAGGTGAACACCTGGGTGAATCCAACGAGCGGCAAGTGGGAGGATCCAGCGTCCTGGTCGCGCGGCACTCCACCGGCATCGAGCCAGACAGTGACGATTACGAATCCCGGTTTCAAAGCGGTGAATGTCGACAGCGCCACGGTGGCCGGTTCGCCGGGTACGCTGACGATTGACAACCTGGCCGTCTCCGGGCCGACCAACGGCTTCAATACACTCCTGCTCAACTTCGCGGGCGCCGGCACGCCGTTAAAAGTGCTCAATACCTGCAACATCGGCACGAATGCGGTCATTGAAAATTTGTCCAGCAGCTTTGAACTGGACGGCAATGCCGGCGGGCAATTGCTCATCAATGGCGGCGCCTTCACGCAAATCGGCGGAGTCGCGGTCGTGAACGCACCCGTGTTGGTGGAAAATGGGTCGCTCAATGACACGAATGGAAACCTCACTTTGGGCAATGTCACCGTTTCAGGAGCGCAATTCGCGCAAACATTCAACCAGGATGGCGGCAGCATCATGGCGCAAAGCATGACCGTGACGAATGGCACTTACACGATGGCCTCGGGCACTCTTTACGCCCTGGGGGGCACGGAAATCGGCTCATTCGGCCAATTTGTCCAGAGGGATGGCACGAACTATGGGGATATTACTGTCAACGCGAATAATCCCGGTTCTTATACCATCGACGGTGGCCTCGCGCAGGGTAATGTGCTGACTGTAAACGGTTCCTTTTTCCAGGGAGGCGGCCTGGTGAATATGCAAACGATCGATTGGACCGGCAACAACGGCAACGTCTTGACGCTGGGCACGATGAGCTCCCAGGTTTTGAATGTCCACGGAAATGCGCTTTTCTTTCTGGGCGAGGGAAACATTGTGCTCGGTAACGTGGACACGGCATCCATGAGCGTCAGCAACAGCGCAATCGTTTCCATTGAGGGCTACAATCTTACCGTCACGAATATCATCGATCTGAGCGGCGATGCGACCAACGCGGTTGCCCGCTTGGAAGTGCAAGGCACCGAGGGAACCACGAGCGCGGTGAGCTTCGGCACGGTCAATTTGTGGCCGAATTCGTTCATGCAGGAGTCTTTCGCCACGGACATGCGCGTCGCCAATAGCTTGAATCTGGCGGGCGGCCAATTCGTGCTTTCGGGTGGAACGCTGGACAGCCTGGGCATCTATGTCGGCCCGAATTCCACCTTCACGCAGAACGGCGGCCAAAATTACATGAACGATTACCTCACCATCACCGGGGGCACTTACGAAGAAACGTCCGGTTACGCCATCATGGACGGCTTGAATTTGCACGGCACGCTGTTGCTCGACGCCAACCCCTTCCCCATTCCTTTCAGTTTCACGAACAATGGCACGGTGGATTTCGCCGGATACCTGGGCGTCGGAATGACAAACAACTGGCTGGGACAGGTGCAGCTTTCGTCCAATGCAACCGTCGCTTTCATCGGCACGCCAGCGCAGGTTAATTTTGCCGCCAGTTCGGGCGAGTCATGGCTGCCGGGCGTGCTCATGGTTGTTTCCAATTGGAACAATTCCGGCAGTACGCACCTCTTTTTCGGCACGGACGCCTCCGGATTGAGCGCGTCGCAACTGTCGCAGATACAATTTTACAATCCCGTCGGGCTCGCGCCGGGTGTGTACACCGCGAAAATCCTCAGCACGGGCGAGGTGGTGCCGGACCAAGTCGTCTCATCCACTTCGGGGACGTTGAATTCCTGGATCAACCGATCGAGCGGCAACTGGGGCGATCCAACATCATGGTCGCTGGGGATTGTGCCGGGCAGTTCGCAGTCGATATTCATTGCGAACCCGAGTTTCAAGGCGGTCACTATCAATTCGGCCACGGTGTCGAGTGCTCCGCAATCGTTGGCCGTGAATTCCGTTGCGATTACGTCGCAACCGAGCGGCACGGAAAACACTTTCAACACGCTGCTGCTCAATTTTGCCGGCGCAGGCAACCCGCTGGTCATCGGCGTCGACACGAACTCACCGGGAAGTTTATTCGTCGATTCCAATTCGGCCGTCGCGATGTTTTCGTCCGGATTGATCGTGAACGACGCGTTGGGTGAAACCAACTCACGGTTCGGCGAGTTCGAGGTGGATGGCACATTCAACCAGAGCGACGAATCGGAAGTGGTGGCCGGCTTCCTCGATTTGAAAGGCACCTACAACTTTACTAACGGCAATGTGTTCATCGGCACGCAGTTCATCAATGGCGCCTTTAATCAGGACGGGGGCACGAATCTCGGCGCTGTGGTGCTGTCGACCAATGGCGATTACGAACTGTTCGATGGCGCCGTCCAGGGTAATATTATGCTCAGCCGGGGAGTCTTTGAGCAGTTGGGTGGCACGGTGTCTGCCCGGCTCAATTTCTTCGGTCAATCGGGCAACGGCGGTTTGTACAAACTGACGGGCGGCATGCTGCTGCCGGGCAGCCTTGACTTGGGATCCGCTCCAGTGACGAACGATCTCATGCTTCCAGGCGGCTTCTTCGAACAATCCGGCGGCACGAATAACCCGAGTTCCCTCACGGTGGGCCTTGGGATTTATTATCTCAGCAATGGCGTCGTGACCGTGCCGACCATGACGCTGACCACAAATTTCGGACCGGGAGGCCTTGAGGCCGGCGACTTCGAGCAATTCGGCGGGTACGTGACGAACGGCGGATTAACCATGATCGGCGGCACGAATGTTGACAATCACAACGTGAGCACGCGCGTCGCCGCAAAATACAACCTCAACCCCGGAATCCTGATAACCCCTTCCATCACGATGGATGTGGCCGACTTCGGGCACGCCGAAGGTACCAATATCGTCGGCACGCTCTCAATGAACGCATCCATCTACTTCATGCAGGGTGGTGGATTACTGGAGGCGAACCAAATTCAATTGACCGGCGGCAGCCAATTCGTGCACGACAGCGGCAGCGTGAGCGGCACGCCGAACCTTACCATGGCGAACGGCCTTTGGGGCGAGTCAAGCCCCGGAGTTCAATTAGGGCAGTTGCAAGTGTCGAGCGGCAACTCCGTGTTGAACCTGGCAAGCGCTTCCACCGTGGTGCAATTCGCCGACAGCAGCAGCGCGGCCTGGGCGGGCGATGGAGTGTTGACGATCCAAGGCTGGAACGGCTCGCTTTCAGGCGGCGGCGCGCAACAGGTCACTTTTGGAACGAGCAGCCTGGGCCTGACCGCGCAGCAACTCAGCCAGGTGCAATTCAGCAATCCGGGCGGGTTGCCAGCGGGAACGTACGCCGCCGAGATTCTCTCCGATGGTGAAGTGATTCCGAATGCGTTGTCGTCCAGTTCCGGGCCGGTGAATTCCTGGACCAATTCGGCAAGCGGCAATTGGGCTTCGGCGAATTGGTCGCTGGGTATACTGCCGAACAGCTCCCAGACGGTGTTGATCGCCAATCCCGGCTCAAAAACCGTCTCCATCAATGCGACAACACCCGTCGACTTCCCCGGCTCGATGACCGTCAGCAACCTGTTTATTGAGGGAGCGACGAACACACAAAATACGCTTGTTCTAAACAATTCTGGCATCGGGCTTCCGCTGACCGTAATCAATGCGCTGACGCTGAAGGATAACGCTCAGATTGTGAGTATAAATTCCGGCCTGTACGTTCAGTACGGCACAATCACCGTCACGAACTCGCAATTGAATCAGGACGGCGGCTACATTGATGCAACCAACGCAATGAAACTTCAGAATTCGGTACTTAATGTGACGAACGGCGCTTTCAACGTCGCTAAAGTGTTCATCGGAAATCCGACTTCCTCTCGTTTCAATCAGTACGGCGGCACGGTGAACATCGGCCTTTTGGGATTCTCGTCTTACGGCGGCACAAACCTGAATGGGTATTGGCTGTACGGCGGCATGCTCAACCTGCCCGGCGGAATGGGCATTTATGGCGAGTCTGGTGGAGCTTCGTATTTCCAATCGGGAGGGACCAATTACACCTCCGACATTGTGATCGAGCCGGATTATGGCGGATTGAGGCCAGGCTTTACATTAAACGGTGGATTGCTCGCCGATAGCAGCGTCAAGCTCGTTTCTGGCTACAAGACCAGCATCAGCATCGATCAAAACGGCGGTTCGCAACTGATCACCAACTCGCTGCTCATCGAAGGCAGCTCCGCCAATGGATTTTCCACCGATCCGGCCACCTACAATATGAACGGGGGAACGTTGTCCGCGGGCGTCATCGAGTTGAATGCCGACGAGGGAGATTCGCTGTTCGTGCAATCGAATGCGACGGTCTTCGCGGGAACAGTTTACACACACAGCGCCGGATATTTCTCCGGTCACAACACGCACGTGACGCTCTCGGGCGGCACATTGACCGCGCTGAACTACACCAACATTGATGGCAATGGCACCTTGAACCAGAGCGGCGGCGCGCTCGTCGTCAGCAATTTGCTGACCTTCGGGGGGTCGCGAGACGTAGGTATCATGCTCTATGGCACCTACACACTGACTGGCGGGACGCTTTCCGCGAGCAATATCGACATCAGCGGCATCTTCAATATTGGTGATGGCACCTCGAACCGGATCACCAATCCCGGCGCCTTCACCCTGTCGCACCTGCTGCAGATCAGCAATGCCGTCGAACAACTCGGGCATTTTGTACTCGCGGGAACCAACGCGACCATCAGCCTGGCCGGCAGCGCCAGCCACTTGAGCTTTGCCAACAGCAGCGGCGAGGCCTGGACGGGCGGAGCGACGCTCTCGATTACCGGCTGGAATGGAAATGCTTCGGGCGGCGGCGCGGAGCAATTGAGATTCGGCACTGACCAATCGGGGCTTACAGCCGCGCAGTTGAGCCAGATTCAATTCGATATCGGCACGAATGTTTATTCGGCAAAGATTCTCGCCTCCGGTGAAGTGGTGCCGAACACGGCAGTCGGACCGTCTGTCAATTTCTCAACGCAGGGAAATAATTTCGTGCTGAACTGGCCGGGCGGATGGACGCTGCAAAGCGCAACGAATGTCCTCGGTCCTTACACCGACGTTCCGGGCGCGACGTCGCCATTCACGAACGACATGACACTCAATCCACAATTGTTCTTCCGCTTGCGGCAATGAGCCGAACCAGCGGAGCGCGGACTTCAGTCCGTGTATCGCTGTTGAACGTGGGGAGGCGCAACGCCGCTTCGGCGCGCCTCCCCAGGAACATAGTGGCACGGGCGAGACGTCCGTGCCACCATAAACACGCCTTCGAACGCAGCGCGGAGCAATGCACCGCGCTCCGGCTCATTGAGAGACTACCAGCCGGCCACCCGGCACCGTCCGTGCGGAATTTGCATCAGGCAGTGTGGCGCGCAGGTTCAAATGTTCCGCCGGCAATCCCTCGGCGGAAACGGTCACCGTAATCGGCCCCGGCTCATGCAGGCTTTCCACGATTAAAAACGCGTGGCCGCGGTTCAACTTTCGCGAGGGCTGCGAGAGCGGGGTCATGTCGCGCTGATTGCCGTTGTCCAATGCCAGCAATTTGCCCGCGCCGCTCACCTGCACGCTGCACAACGCATTTCCGGTCGGCACCAGCACGCCATCTTTATCCACCAATCGCAGTTCGATTTGCGAAACGTCCTGGCCGGTGGCGAGAAGCTGGGTTTTGTCGGGCAGCAATTCCAATTTCGCGGGCGGGCCGGCAGTGACGAGGCGGGTCTCCACTATGGCGCCGTCTCCGGAACCGACTGCCTTCAATTCGCCCGGTTTGAACGGCACGTCCCAGCGAAAAACATCGTTGGTGGCTTCCGCGGCGGTTTTCTTGCCCAACGATTCGCCGTTCAAAAACAACTCCACCATTTTGCAATTCGAAAAGACTTCCACCGGCAAATTCGTCCGGCTGTCGTTCTCCCAATTCCAATGGTTTTCGAGGTTTCTGCCAAATCGTCCGCCTCGAAAACCGCCAAACCGGCCGCGGACGGCCAGGTAAACGACCGGTTTTTCGGACCAGAGCGCCGCCCGCAAAAAAGAACGCGGCTTCAAAAATCCGCAGGTGTCGAACAGACCAGCCGTGGAACCGCGCGACGGCCACGCAGGGGCTTCGCCGAGGAAATCGAAACCAACCCACAAGAATTGCCCTTCCACGCGCGGGTTCTTCGCCATTTCATAATACTCCAATGCCGGCGTGGTTTCGCTTTCCACAATTTTCCGATTCGGATATTTCACAAAGTCGTTGGTGTATTGCTGGATTTGATAATTGTATCCCACCACGTCCAGCAAATCGGCGAGGCCGGTCGCATTTGAAGCCGGAAGATTCGCCAGGGCCGCCGTGACGGGCCGCGTGGGATCGGCTTCGTGAACGATCTGGATCAGGCGCGGCGCGGTTTTTGCCAGGATTTCCGCCGAGGGTTTCTTCGAATCATAATTCGTGCCGTCCGTTGGATAACTGAAGGGGTCGTTGGGATAATCGATTTCATTGCCGATGCTCCAGAGCATGACGCAAGGGTGATTTCGGTCGCGTCCGACCATTTCGCCGAGGTCAGCCGCGGACCATTCGTTGAAATATTCCGAGTAGCCGTGCAGCGAAGGCGAGCCGGAATTCCAGCCTTGAATCCATTTGTGCTTGGGACCGGTCCATTCATCGAAGGCTTCATCCATGACCATCAATCCCAACCGGTCGCAGAAATCATAGAATTCCGGCGCCATGGGATTGTGCGAGGTGCGGATGGCATTGCACCCGATTGCCTTGGCGAGCCGCAAGCGCCGTTCCAGCACCGCCTCGGGCACGGCGGCGCCGACGGCCCCGCCGTCGTGATGCATGCAAATGCCCTTGAACTTCATCGGCCGGCCATTGAGGAAGAATCCTGTTTGGGCGTCAAAGCGAATCGAGCGAACGCCAAAGGTCGTCTCCAGTAAATCCACCATTTTTCCACCAGTGCGCAGCGTGGTGACGGCGCGGTACAATGCCGGACTATCCGGCGACCACAATTTTGGGCGCGCAACCTGCGCCTCCCGCGCAAAGGACCAATCACTCGCGCCGTTGATCAGTTTCTCGCTCGCAACTTCCTGGACCACTTTGCCATCAGGGCCGATCAGCCGCGTGATGATTTCAATATCACGAGCGGCGGATTCCTGGTTCTGCACGGTCATTTCGATCTTCACCGTGGCGCTGTTCGCACTCACGTCCGGGGTCGTGATGTAAATTCCGTGGCGAGGGACGTGGATTTTTTCCGTCGCCACCAGCCACACGTGCCGGTAGATGCCGGAACCCATGTAGAAGCGGGAATCGGCAATCTGGCTGTGGTCCGCGCGCACGGCGAGAATGTTCGTGCCGCCAAATTGCAGGTAGGGCGTCAATTCGTAGGCAAAACTGGAATAGGCATAAGGCCGTTTGCCGAGATAATGCCCGTTGATCCACACCTCGCTGTTCATTGAGACGCCATCAAATTCGATGCTGACGAGTTTGTTCGTCCAATCGCCTGGCACGGCAAAGGTTTTGCGGTACCAGCCGATTCCTCCGGGCAAATAGGCGGTGCCGCTGGCGTTCGTCGAGGCAAACGCGTTTTCGATGGTGAAATCATGCGGGACATCCAGCCGGCGCCAGGAGCCATCGTCGAAATTCGTTGCCGACGCGTTCTGGAGGTCGCCCAAATGAAAGCGCCAATTGAAATCAAAGCTTTGGCGGGAGCGAGGGGAAGTTTCAGCGTGGGCCAGGGCGGCACTCGCCGCCAGCGCAAGGGCCAGGAGTATCTTCATCGGCCAGACGATGCCGCTGCGGCGTTCCCAGTGTCAAGCGAACAGGCGGACGGGCGCAGGGTTCACACGTTTAATTTCCTTGAAAAACAAGCCCAACCTAACCAAAGCGGTCCCATATGTAGCGCAGGCGTCTCGCCTGCGAGTTCCGGCACCGCCACGGTGCCTGGAGCAGTGTTCGCGTCATTGCGCTTCAAGGTCTGGCGGCGAGACGCCGCCGACACTCGCAGCCGGGACGGCTGCGCTACATTTAAATGCGTGAGCCCTGCGGATGGGTGCGATGTGGGTCGATATGGGTGTGAGAAAAAAATGTTCAAACGTGAAACCGCCGATAAAACGGTGGAGTGCGTATCTATGAAGCGCATATGCGCGGCCAATTGGATTTAATCCGGCGGAGTCACTTTGGAGCGCGGTGTGTTGAAAGCCAGTCGCGCTCCATTTGCCGATCGCCCCAGTAGGGTAACCACCCCATTGAGACAGGGTACTATTACGGACAGCTTGGGTTTACTATTGAAAATTCACGTTATCTGTTTCGGGGTGGTTGAATATCGGGCCCGTGACTTACAGTCGAAGTGAAAGATATGAACGCTCCGGAGTCGAAGCTGATTCTCATCGTTGAGGATTTCGAGGACGACGCGAAACTGTTGGAAATGCTTTTGACGAATGAGGGCATTTTCAATCCGACCCGCGTTGCTCTCAGCGCTGAGGAAGCCATCACTTATCTGGAAGGCGTTCCTCCTTATTCCAATCGCGCCAAATACCCGCTGCCGACGGTTATTTTTGTCGATTTGAAGCTCCCGGGAATGAACGGGTTTGAGCTTCTCCGCTGGCTGAAAACGCGTCTGGACCCGAAACAGACCTTTACCGTTGTCTTTAGCGCGACGGGCGACCTGCTCTCGGTCCAAACCGCGTATGCTTTGGGCGCCAATTCCTTCCTGGTAAAACCCTGCCGGGTGGCCGACCTGAAAAACCTGGCCGCTTGTTACCCGGATTTCTGGGTCCGAACGCCGCCGCCAGCCCTCAGTTCGCAGCCGCAAGAGCCGTTGCCGGGGTAAGAACCCTATGGTGAATAACTCCCCGATTTTGGAAAATCGGAGGAAGGTGACCTATGAACTGGGGTTTGTTCGAGTCATTTTGCGAATTGCTGGAAAGCATTCCGATCAAGGCAGTGCTGCGGGCCGCGGACGCTGAAAGGCGAATGGTGGAGGACGATCTCGAAAAAAAGCGGACCGAGCCTGACGAATATGTCCGATCGGTGCTCTCCTTCTGCAATTTTCTAGCGCTGGCGGTGCGCGGCATCACCACCAGGATTCCGAAACTGCCGTTCGAGCACCGGGCATTTTATGATAAAATCATTCAACGGCTGGTTGACGCCGGCGAACTGCCGCCGGAAATCAAAGGGTGCTTCGAGGCGAACATTCCCGAGACGGCAAAGCCTCGGATTCGGCAAAACTTTCCCTCCTTGGAACACGCCGCGGCTCACAGAGCCGCGCTCCGTCGGAATCTGGACGCCACGGCATGACTCCGCCGTTTGACAATCTCAACGTTCAGGATAAAATTTCGATGAAAGCAAGACTGACACATAGACATAGCAGACATAGATATCCGCGGACGTTCAGGAGGACAATGGGTGACGCACTAAAGGGCCATGCAAAACAAACTTCATCTTCTTATTATTGACGATTCCGAGGACGATGCGCTGCTGATTGGCCGGGCATTGGAAAAGGAAGAGTTTTCTCTTTTATGGAAACGGGTCGACACCACCCCTGATTTGGACGCCGCGCTGGACGAGGAACGCCCGTGGGACCTGATTCTCTGCGACTATTCCATGCCGGGATTCACCGGCGCGGATGCGCTCGAATTGTGCCAGCAAAAGGCCGTGGACACGCCTTTCATCATCGTCTCCGGCAGAATCGGCGAGGAAGTCGCCGTCCAAATAATGAAGGCCGGCGCGTCCGATTACGTGATGAAGGACGATCTGGCCCGCCTCGGGCCGGCCGTGACGCGCGAATTGCGCGCCGCCCGGGAACGAAAGATCCGCCGGCAGGCGCAACTCGCCATGGCGCATCTGGCGTCCATCGTCGAGACTTGTGACGATGCCATCATCAGCCAAACGCTGGGCGGCACGATCCTGAGTTGGAACTTGGGCGCGGAACGGATGTTTGGATACGCGTCCGAGGAGATGGTGGGCGAATCCATCGAAGTGCTGGTGCCGCGTGATCGGCGCCCGGAAATTTCCAATATTCGCGACGTCATTCAATTGGGCCGCCGCGTCGAGCGCATTGAGACGGTTCGCCTCGGGCGGGACGGCACTGGGATTGATGTTTCCATCACCGTGTCTCCCATCGAGAGCGCTGAGGGCAACATCCAGGGCGCGTCGATGGTGCTGCGCGATATCACCGAGCGGAAACGGCAGGAGACGGAACGCCTGCGGCTGATTGATGAATTGCAGGACGCTCTCAAGCACGTCAAAACGCTCAACGGCCTGCTGCCCATCTGCGCTTCGTGCAAAAAAATCCGCAACGACGGCGGCTATTGGGAACAGGTGGAAACCTACATCCGGAGCCGCTCGAACGCGGAATTCACCCACGGCATTTGCCCGGATTGCGTGCGCCGGTTGTATCCCGAATACGAGTCGATTCTCCTGAATCCGGAGTCGGAGCGTTCCGAGTGATTCCGGGCAATTCCGGATAGGATAATTCCCTATACCAAAGGAGCTTCGGAAATGGCATTTCTCAAGCGGAATGAAAACACGAAGAGGTCCGGTTCCCATATCCTTGCAAAACGCAGTGCGCCTGAGGAGCGCCGAGCTATGGTTGCAATTGGGCCAGCCAATGCAGGCCCTGTCCGAGCTGCAACGCCTGCCGATTCGCATCCGCAAGCACCCGAAGGCGATGCGCGTCTGCCGATCGGTCTATAACGCGGCGCTGTCTTGAGGAAATTCGGAGGGCTACAGAGTGACTCCACAAATCTTGTAGCGGCATCCTGCCAACCGGCACGGTAGGGCGCGTCACTCCGTGCGCGCCGCCGGCAGGAAAGCACTACGATAATCAACTTTTTCACGCCTCGTCGGCGCGCGCGGAGTAACGCGCCCCACCAACCAGCGGACAAGCAATGCCCACTTCGAATTCTGTCGCCAAAGTATTTATGGGAATTTTTTCGCTTCAAAACAATTTTTGCAGGAAACCTCTCTTCAGCACCGGCGAGTGGCGGATCACAACATTTTTCACGTGATCCATCTTAAGGGCTTTCACGCCATGGGCGACTTGCGCTTTGAAATTGTCCACTTCCAACCCGTTCACATCCGAGCAGATCATGGCCGGGCGTTGGTCTTCCTTTTCGGTGCTGAGATTAATGTTGGCTAGTTCGAGGCCTTTGACGTGCCGGGCAAAAACGCCGTAGGCAGGCATTATTCCCAACCGCCCGCGCGGCTCAGGATAGCCGGTGCCCAGTTCCGGCGGCATGGTGTTCGCCTCCGCTTTCGTGCCGCCGCCTTTGCAGACGAGCCGGATGTTTTCCAGGCGCAACCCTTCAATCGGCTGCTCCGGCAGACCCATAATTTGAATGCCGCTGTTGCGCGAAACCCCGTCGCAAGTCACGTTCGAAATCGAAACGTTCCGCATCCGGCTCGGCTGTTTCACGTCCGGGCCGCGATTGCGTTTGCCGGTGGTGATGTAAATCGCATAGGTCGGCACATCCACCATGGTGATGTTGTCGATGTTGATGTCCTCCAAAATGCCGCCGTCCACCTCTTCCAGCGCCAGGCCGCGGCAGGAGCGGAACACGCAATTCGCCACCGTCACGTTGCGGAACCCGCCGTTCGCTTCCGTGCCGAATTTGATCCGGCCATTGCCGTTGCCGTTCTTCTTGGGCCTCATGGTGCCGTCGAGCAGCGAACCGACTTCAAAGCCGGAAACCATGCAATTCACGATGGTCATATTCTCACAAACGACATTCGTTCCCAATGCGAACGAGCTTTTCGGGCAAATCCCGTCGTCATTGGGCGAATTGACGCGGCAATTCGAAATCATGACGTTGCGGCAGCAATCGACATCGATGCCGTCGCGGTTGGTGTCCATGGTCACGTTGTCGACGGTGAGATTATCAACGCCGGTGGTGAGGATGGCAAAATGGCCGCCGCGGAGAATCGTGATGTCGCGCAGCAGAACATTGCGGCACAGCTTCAGCGCAATGGCTTTGTTGCCGAGCCGGGCGAGCGTGACCTCCGGTCTCGCCGCATCGGGATGCTGCCAATCCTTGAACCCATCGGCGGCGTCCTGTTTCCCATCGCCCGTGGAAAGCGCGGTGCCGTCGATCATCCCCTGCCCCGTGATGGAAATGTTCGTGAGACCTTCACCGTAAATCAGGCTGTTGCGGAAATAGGTATGGCCGCCGTCCTGATAAGCGGTGCCTTCCCAATGCTCCGGCGCGTCGTAGGCATTCATTTTCTGCGGCGCGGCGAGGATGGTCGCTCCCTGGTCGATCAACAAATGAATGTTGCTCGCCAAATGAATGGTGCCGCTCAGATAAGTGCCCGGCGGCAGATACACCGTGCCGCCGCCCGCGCTGGCCGCGGCTTGAATGGCCTTGTCGATGGCCGGGCTGTCGAGGTTCTTCCCGTCTCCCGCGGCGCCGTAATTGCGGACGTTGTAATAGCCGTTATCTTCACTGCTGGCGGCGAAAGCCGTGGCGACGCCTTGCGAAATGATCACCGTTGCGAGCAGGAGAGAGGATATTCGTAGGGGGTTCTTCATGAGTTTTGAGGTTGAAATGTACCAATTGCGCCGGAGGTTTCAACTCGCCAGGTTGCATTTATCCCATTCGATTTTGCACCGTCAGACGCCGAAGTAGGGACAAGGTTACGGCAAAATCGGCTGCGGGCCGTCTCGCGAACTGAAATCGCGATTCATCCGTCGTTCTCTTCCTCATCCCCGATTTCCGAGAGCGAGGACGAGGGGTGGACATTCTGGCATCCAGACTGTTTTCGGCAATTGCGGCCCCTATAACGCCTCAGCGTCGTCAACATCACCATAACTGGTGATACCCGAACGGGTAATTTCGATTAAAATCGGCACTGATGTTCCACCTGCCCAAAGGCAAAAGCGCGCTTCGCGTTCCGTCCGCATGGTCGCGGGTGGGCATTGTCCGACAGCCAGACGCAAGTAACCCAACTGAATAAAATCCCGTTCCTGTCGCCACCTAAACATCCCTCCTGCTGGATGTTCTGCCGCCTCGGAAGGGGAAATTGCCGAATCAATATGAAAAACCAACCGTCAGATGCCTCCGCCGTGTCTTCCGTAGGTCGTTATTCGCAAATCCATTCCATTTTCAAACAAAGGGGCCGTCCTGCGAAAACCTTTTGTTCCCTGCTCGTGGCCGCGGTCGCATTTTCGATGACTGCAAAGGCCGGCAACGTGACGAAGGCGAATAACACCGACGCCCTCAACCTGGGAGCGGCGTGGGTGGGAGGCGTGGCGCCTGGCTCCAGTGACGTGGCGCTGTGGGATGCGACGGTGACCGACCCCAACAACGCCATGAACGACCTTGGCGCGGACGCGACCTGGGGCGGCATCAAGATTCTGAATCCTGCCGGCGCGGTCACGATAACGACCAATTCGGCCGCCGCCACGCTGACGCTGAACGGATTGGGGGTCGATATGTCCAGCGCCACAGCGGATTTGACGCTCTCAAACGATGTGACGTTCCCCGCCGGCACGGTCAACGCCTTGAACGTGCCGACTGGAAGGACGCTTTCTTTGGAAGGCGCCTTTTCACGCGTCGCCGGTTCCGCGTTGAGTGTCAATGGCGACGGCGTCATCAACATTGCGGGTCTTCTTTCGGGGGCGAACATGCCCTACTGCCTGGTGAATTCGACCGACTGTGGAGCGATCGATGGATCGTTGAATGTCTCAACGATCGCAAACATCATCGGCTATACTCCAAACTCGCCTGGCACAGCGCCGGGTTCCGGCTTTGTTGACATGGTGACACCCGCAACCGGCGCCGGCGGCCTGAATGGCGCCGGGGATGACGTTTACCTGAACAGCACGATTTATTTTCCGACGGTCATTCGTTTCAACGCGCCGCAAACGAGCCGGCCCTACTGGTATTACAATGTCAGGACCGGCCAGAATTCCATGGGCGGGGGCGCCACGGTTTGCGTCTTGGTCACGACCAACGTGGGCGCGGAAGATTGCATTATCGCCGGCAACAACCACGCGTTTCGTTGGTCATCGGGCGGAACTTCCAGCGGCGCGGAATTGATTATCGACCAGGAAAACACCGCGGGAAACCTCTTCATCAACGGCGCAATGTCCCAGAAATCGGCGGCACAGGGAAACATGATCACCAAGCGCGGCGCGGGCCGCGTGGTGTTTAACGCCTCGCTGGTAACGACCGGCCCGACGCGGATTTTGGAAGGCAACCTGATGGTGAACAACGGTTCGGTGAATGGGTCTCGGTTTATTATCAATGCCGCGGGAACGTTGTCCGGCGCCGGCATTGCCTGGGGGCCGGTCACCAACAGCGGCGCCATCTGGCCTGGCAACACGAACGGAGCGGGAAGCTTGATTGTGAATACGGCGATTTTGAACGCCGGAAGTTCGTTGAAATTCTACTCTGCGATTGCGCCGACGACGAATACCA
>DATNEA010000066.1:0-29330 GCA_035606845.1 Candidatus Angelobacter sp.
CTCGTCGCGACCTCCTGGGGCAACCAAAACGTCAAAGCCGGCGACGTCATCCTGCTCACCGAAATGGAGCACCACAGCAACATGGTCCCATGGCAACTCCTCGCCGAACGCACCGGCGCCAGGCTCGCCTACCTGCCCGTCACCGGCGACACCGGCCAGCTCGACATGAGCCGCATCGACGAACTGCTCACGCCGCGCGTGAAAATGTTCTCGATGGTCCACATCTCCAACTCGCTCGGCACCATCAATCCCGTCGTCGATCTCTGCGCCCGCGCCCGCAAGCTCGGCGTCACCACCTTCGTCGATGCCGCCCAAAGCGCCGGCCATCGCCCGCTCGACGTGCAGGAAATCGGCTGCGATTTTCTCGCCTTGTCCGGCCACAAAATGTGCGGCCCCACCGGCATCGGCGCGCTCTATGGCCGCCGCGAAATTCTGGACAAAATGCCGCCCTACCACGGCGGCGGCGAAATGATCCTCAACGTCGAATATCAAAAGAGCACCTGGAAACACGCCCCGCACCGTTTCGAAGCCGGCACCCCGGACATCGCCGGCGCCATCGGCCTCGCCGCCGCCATGGATTATCTTGATGCCATCGGCCGCGACAAAATCGCCGAGCACGATTTGGAACTCGGCGCCTACGCCTACGCCAAACTTTCCGGCCTGAAAAACATCCGCCTCTTCGGCCCGCACATTGGCCGCGCCGGTCTCGTGAGTTTCCTGCTGAACGGCGTCCACGCCCACGACGTCACCGAGCTCGCCAACCAACGCGGCATCGCGCTGCGCGGCGGCCACCATTGCACGCAACCGCTGATGCACAAACTCGGCGTGGAATCCACCTCGCGCGCCAGCTTTTATTTCTACAACACCACCGCCGAAATCGACCGCCTCGTCGAGGTATTGAAGGAAATCCAAAAGTTTTTCGGGCAATAAACCGCTCCAATCTCCGCCGCACGCCGCGCCAGGTCGTGGCGATTTTCCCGGGCCTACCTGTGATCCTTTGGCGCGGTCGGAACTCGCGAGAAATGCAGCAGCATGGCGCCGACACGAACGGCGGCGGCCGCGAGAAAACAACCGCCAATCCCCAAGGCCAGCGGGGTCGACAAGTGAGGCGGGCTTTGGTGGTTCGCCTGAATTTGCAACAGCATTTGCGCCAGCATGAAAATCGCCGCATAAAACGCCAGCCAAAGATATTGGTGCAACACATACGCGGACGTCGCACCCATTCGCTCCGGAGCCAGCCAGTAAGCCCGATTGGGTATGTTAAAAGTGCGTTGGCTGATGGATCCGAAGCGAACCGAATAGCCGATCGCCACAAAAAAAAGCGGAAATCCACACCCAACCAGAAACCAAACCAACGCGGATTGGGACTGGGTCATCCAGTAATCCGGGTTTCCGGCAAAGTTGAAATGTGTCGCCACGATTTTCTGGGAAAGAAAACCATTGGCCAGAATCGCTGCGAAAGTTGTCGTTTTCAGCCAGGTGAGTGCGTTCGTGCCACCGCCTTTTGCCAGGGCCAGGATTGTCCCGCCGCTCGCAGTTCCCTTGGCCACGGCCAAAACGGTCACCGCACTTGCCAGCGTCGCCGGTGCGGCCTGGATGCAATGGCTGGAAATTACCCCGGCGATAATGTCCGTGGTCGAATTCACGCCATGATTCATAAAATACCGCCGCAGCTTTTCCAACGCGCGATGCAAACGCACCGTCGCTGCGTTTTCGCTTTTGCCCAAAGACTCTCCAACTTCTTTCATGCTCTTTTCGTAAAAAAAGCGCAATACAACGGCCTCGCGGTCGGTTTCACTCAAGCACGAAATCGCGGCGTCCAGCAACGGCGCGATTTGTGGCCAGACATCGGGTTTGCTTTCGTTCACGATGATTTGCATCTGGGCCTCCTGTTCACGCCGCGCACGGCGAATTTCTCCCCTGACGGAATTCAATGCGCTCAACCGGGCTGTCTGATACAGCCAACCCGCCAGGATCACACCTTTTCCCAAAAAACTGGATTTTTCCGCCAGCAGAACGAACACGCTTTGGGTGACTTCTTCAGCGCGATGAGGATTGCGGGTATGCCGCAGCGCAACGGAATAAACCTGGTTGATGTGTCGCGAAACCAGCGCAGCAAAGGCTTCTTCGGAGCCCTGGGCCACGTATTCTCGCAAAAGCGCGTTGTCATCCAGATCGTGCATTCATAGGTAGATTCCGCCAATGCGCAATACCTTACAAAACCTTTTTGCCTCGGGCCCGGCATATGCATCGTAAAAACTGCAAAACACCGTCGTTCATCCCGACGAAGGAGATTAGAGCGGTTTAAATAATACTGTAGCCAATTCGGAGCGAGGATTTTTGATTTTTGGCGAGGCTTCGGCGAAGGCGCAGGTTTGAGAAACCCTGTCACTCAGCCCAAACGACGCCGAAAATCAAAAAGACCGCTCTCTCTATTCTGTTCCCCGATTGGCTACAGTATTTTTTAAACCCTCTAACCCGGATTTTGCTTAGCGGGATTGAAAACGGAAAAATACCAATGTTTACTGGCTTTTTCCGGCGGTTCGTAAAAACCACTTTCGACGGTGTGTCGAAATAATCTTGACCGATAAAAATAGAGCAAAGCTGCATAAACATTGGTTAATTTGCGCGTATGAACAGCGATACTATGAAATATCCGGCCTAAACCCATCGAAATCTTCATCTAAGTTCATCATCATCTCCGTTATCTCCTGTTCAAATCTGCGTTCATTTGCGTTCATCTGCGGTTAAAGCCCGCTCCCCTTGAAATTTTACCGAGGAAACTCGCAAATCTCCGCTCCTCCTGTTCAAATCTTTGTTTCCTTCGTTGCCTTCTGTTCAATCTGCTCCCTGTGCAGTTAGGAGACGCATACAGTCTTACACGAATTCCGCTAATTCGCGCGAATTAGTGAAATTCGCGTAGACCCTTCTCGCCCGCCACGACTCACTTGCAGAAATCCCTCTTTGCCGTTTAAATCAACCCCGCAGATGAAGCAATATCATGACCTCCTCCGGCTGGTGCTGGACCACGGCAAATTCAAGTCCGACCGCACCGGCACCGGCACCTATTCCGTCTTCGGCGCCCAGGCGCGCTTCCCGCTGCAAACCCATTTCCCGCTGCTCACCACCAAAAAACTCCACGTCAAATCCATCATCTACGAACTGCTCTGGTTCTTGCGCGGCGATACCAACGTCAAATACCTCAACGAACGCGGCGTCACGATTTGGGACGAATGGGCGGATGACAATGGAAACCTCGGCCGCATCTACGGCGCGCAATGGTGCGATTGGCGCAAGCCCGACGGCCACTCCATCAACCAAATTGACCAGGTCATCGAGCAAATCAAAAAAAATCCCGACAGCCGCCGCCACATCGTCAGCGCCTGGAACGCCGGTGAAATCGACCAGATGAACCTCGCCCCCTGCCACGCGCTGTTTCAATTCTACGTCATGGACGGCGAACTAAGCTGCCAGCTCTACCAGCGCAGCGCGGATTTATTCCTCGGCGTCCCCTTCAACATTGCCAGCTACGCCCTCCTCACGCTGATGGTCGCCCAAGTGTGCGATTTAAAACCCGGCGAATTCATCCACACCTTCGGCGACCTGCACCTCTACGCCAACCACCTCGATCAAGCCAAACTTCAGCTAAGCCGCGAGCCGCGCCCGTTGCCGCAAATGAAGCTAAACCCCGCCGTGAAAAACATCCACGACTTCAAATTCGAAGACTTCGAGTTGGTCGGCTACGACCCCCATCCCGGCATCAAGGCGCCGATCGCTGTCTGATGCAATCACGCCGGTGCTCTCACGGAGCGATACGATAAAATTTTCTCGGCGAACCGCTGGTGTTTGGATCCAGTATTTGGACTTCACCGGAATTATTCGTCACGTAACCCATGCTTTGCCAGGATACGAAGTCAGTGGACGAGAAGAGCCGATAGACGGCACCGGGCGGCCCTGCCAGTTCGAAACGGAAACCCGCAGAGCCAAGGCCCTCACCTTCCTGAGATTTCAGGTGGAATGACGGCGCGCCTGAGAAATTCGCGGTGATGTATTTGCTCTGGTCCATCGTGACATTCAGCGGATTGTTTGTGCCGCTCGCATCGCCGCTCCAGCTCACGAAGGTTTGGCCGTCATCGGGCACAGCAGTGAGAGTCACAGATTGGCCCGTCGAGAAAACATTACCCTGCGGATTTTTCTCAACCTGTCCCAGTCCGGTGATCGAAACCGTCAATGCCGCCTGTCCGGACGACACAGTTTCAAATATGGACGAAACCGTTTGAGTCGGACTCGTGATCGTAACATAAAGCGGATTGGTGCTGCCGGACGCCGCGTTTCCCCAAGCTCCGAAAAAGCTGCCGGCATTGGGAACGCCCGTCAATCGGACCGTTTCGCCATATTCGTAAAGGCCGCCAGGCGGATTGAGCACGACCTGGCCCGCACCGGCGACCGTCGTGGATAGAGTAGTGCCGAAAATAGCATAGATCGATTTGTCGCGCTCCATTGTGACTTGAATATTCGTTTCCGTCCCCGAGGCGTCGCCCAGCCAATGAAGGAACTGCCAACCCGGCGCCGCCACAGCGGTGACCGCCACAGTATCGCCGCTGAAATACCTTCCAGACGGTGAGTTCGTTGCGAAGCCACCCCCCGCCACGTAGATGCCGCTGATTTCCTGGGACGTCAGCGCCCTACCGTAAATCGCCGTCTCGTCCATTAACCCCGAAAAATGCTCCGCGATATGCCCGCTAACCGGGAAATGCACCCCGCCCAGCACCACGTGGAAATTCGATGCACGTGTTTCGGGCGTGAAAATGCCGAGATTCGTTTGAGTTACGAGGTTGCCATTCAGATAAAGCGCAGCCAATCCGGTCGTTTTGTCATACGTAAGCGCCGTATGATGGAACGAACCCGCCGTAAATGCCCCTGCCGGTGTGGTAACCAAATGAGAATTGCCGGACGTATCCTGCAGGTTGCCCACCACGCACCCTGAACCCGTGCCGCCGTCACTCGGGGGTATATTGATCGTCAAAGTCACTCCCTCGAAATGTGAAAGGCTGAAGCTCGGATCAAACCATTCCACGAGCGACGCAGGAGTGCTCATTGAAGTTGGCTTAAACCACGTGGTAATGGTCAGGCCATTGCTGGAGCCCACATCCAGCGTGCTTGTCTGGGGAATGCTCACATCCGCATCCGTGCCGTTGAGCGAAAAAGCCTGGCCTACCTGGCCTGCCGCATAAGCCAGACTGCCTTCAGCAGTACCGTTGTTCGTGCCAGCAGAATCGAGCGTGTTTCCTTCGGCCCGCCAGAGCGAAAGGGCGTCGGTCGGCGGAGGCGTGCCCCCGGCAAGCGTCACCCAACCACCACCCGAACTGGCAGCGGCCAAAGTATGCATCGACTCGATCACAATATTCACCGCATCCGCTTCTTCCGATTGCGAAAAATCCGCGCTGTAACCAATGGCACGAACCGTTGCATTGTTAGTGACGGCGAACGGCCCTGAATAAAGAGTCGATGTGAAACTCGGGGTGGAACCATCCAGAGTGTAATAAACCGAACCGCTGGGAAACGCTGACCGAACCGTCAACAAGGGCGCCGTGGCAAACGCATAAGTTCCGTTCGTCAACAATTGGCTTCCCGCATATAATTCCACGGATTTTATGCGCAACACCGCCGGTGGCGAGCTCGTGACCGTATTGGCGGGATTACTGACCACAACCGTGTAGGAGCCGGCATTCGAAAAAGCCACTGAACTAAACGAAAGGCTGGGACCCGTAGCCCCAGGAAGATTCGTGCCGTTGAATTGCCACGCGTAAGAAAACGGCGGTGTTCCTGCCGCAGCGACATTCAGAATCACGCTATCGCCCAGAAACGCTGTCGTGGAAGCCGGCGGTTTTATAAATGGACCCACCGGCGCGGCATCCCTATCGATTCGGGCAATCGTATCATCGCTAAACTGGACAAACCTGTTGTTGCTGGAGTCAACCACCCCGGCAATCGCTGGGGAGCCGTAATTCGTGGTCCAAATCTGAACGCCATTCCCATCATATTTGGAGAAAGTGCCATCCGTGCCTGCAAGGTAAATATTGCCTCCGGCATCACTGTTCAAAATCCATTGCTCCACGCTTCCAATGGCTTGTGTCCAAATGATACCACCGCCAATGGAAGCCTTTCCCAGGATTGGTTGAAAGGTGGTGGTATCCAGGCCAGCCAGATAAAATTCGTTCCCGGCGCTCAAGACGGGTTCACCGTTCACTGCCAAAGCAGAGCTGTAAAATTCCAAGGGAGCCGTGAAAGCTACGGTCCCGGACGTGGTGAAATAACCTCGCGGAAGCCCTTGATCCAAAACCCGGTATTCGGAAAAAACCGCATTCGTTCCAGTAAACGCGCTTAGTTTCACCGGACCGTACTCGTCAAAACCGCCCGGAACCTCCGTTTGCCAAAGAACGCTGCCGCTCGATGAGTATTGAGCAATTTGTGCATCCCTGAACGTTTGATCCACTGCAACACTCAAAGAGCCGTCAGAATTCAAAACCAGGTCACTTACGAAATTGCTGTATCCTTGCATTCCGAAATTCGTCGCCCATAAGAGCGTCCCATTTGGCGCATACTTGGCGAGGAAACAGGTCGGATACCCAGGCGCCCATTGGGCAGGGTGGTAGTTAATGTCATTCATCCAACCGCCGGCGAGAGTGACCCCTCCAAAATCATTCGTGCCATCGAAATTGCCAGCAAAATAAAAATTCCCCGCCGAGTCCCGTTTCGCCAATCCCGGCGCGAGGCTGCCCACGGGACAAATCGCGTTTGTTTGAACCGGAACACCGCTGCTGTTCAATACGACCACCGTCCCATTCGTATTCGCATAAACATTCGTTTGATCGTCCACCGCGAACACGCTGGCACCGACATTCGCGCTCCAAAGCAACGCCGGGGCCTGCTGTGCACTCGCGGCGTAATTGGCAACTAATCCGACGACAACCAGCGCAAATACGTGCGCGCTCCGACGCCATAGATGGATAGAGTTCATGGTAGATAAAAAGCTGAGTTCGCTCCTAATAACGGGGTATCTTCCTAACATACGTTCTCCTGAATGGGCTTTGTACCCAATTCCCAGCCCCTTGGCAATCAAAATCTTACGTCACTTATTGACGAAGCCCGCGCAACCCTTAGTTTGGATGCGATGAAACACTTCCAAGCCATCGCCGCCATGTCTCTCAATCGCGTGATTGGCTCGAAAAATAAAATCCCCTGGCATCTGCCCGACGATTTCAAGTGGTTCAAACAACTTACCACCGGCAATATCATCGTGATGGGCCGGAAAACGTTTGAGTCCATCGGCAAACCGCTCCCGAACCGCGAGACCCTCGTCCTGAGCCGCTCGCAATTTTCCTATCCCGGCGTGCGGACCATTTCCGATTTGCGCGAAATCGATCTCGCCGCCGAATCGCGCAACGTGTTCATCTGCGGCGGCGCGCAAGTCTACGCGCAAGCACTCCCGCTCTGTTCCGACCTCTATCTCACCCTCGTCAAACGCGAAGTAGACGGCGACGCCTTCTTTCCCGCCTTCGAAGACCGTTTCGAACTCGCCGAAGAAATCCGCGACACACCCGAATTCAAAATCCTGCACTACGTCGCCCGCCCCGCGTAGCGGCGCCTCGGCCGAGCGCCGCCATCTTTTGAGCAGCCACCACAGGCAAACCCAACTTTAAACTTTGACCTGCGCGAACGCCCCCTAAACTGCTCGGGTGTCAAAAATGTTGAAATCGTCCGGCGCCCTCGCCGGCGCCACTCTCGCCAGCCGCATCCTCGGTTTGGCGCGTGACACCGTCTATTCGAATTTCATGGGCACCACCGCGGTCGCCAGCGCCTTCATGCTCGCGTTTCAGGTTCCGAATCTGTTCCGCCGCTTGCTCGGTGAAGGCGCCCTGTCCGCCGCCTTCATTCCCATTTTCAAACGCAAGGAGGTCCACGAAGGCGAAAAGGAAATGTGGCGCGCCGCCAATGCCGTCCTGTCCGGCCTGTTCGTTTCCGCGTCCATCGTCAGTGCCCTAGCCATGATTGGCATTTCCGTCGCGCTCGCCTTCCACGCCTTCCGGCCGGATACGGAGCTCATGCTCCAATTGCTCCGCATCATGTTCCCCTACACGCTCCTGGTCTGCCTCGCCGCCGCCCTCATTGGCATGGCCAATGCGCGCAACCAATTTTTCATTCCCGCACTCGGTGCGACCGCGCTCAACGTCGTCATGATCGCCAGCGTCTGGTTCCTCGCGCCGCACGTGGGCAAGACCCTCGACAAACAGATTTTCGCGCTCGCGATCGGCGTGCTCGTGGCCGGCGTCGCGCAGGCCGGATTTCAACTGCCGGGTTTATATCGCGAAGGATTTCGTTTCCAATGGGTGCCGCCTTGGCGCGATGCCACCGTCCGCGAAGTCGTCCGCCAAATGGCTCCGGCCTCCATCGGCGTCGCCGCGTTCCAAATCAACATCCTCGTCACGCAAGCCTTTTCGTTCTGGTTCGAAAAACACATCGTCGCCATTTTCTATTTCGCCACGCGCCTCATGGAATTTCCGCAAGGCATGTTCGGCATCTCGCTCGCCACATATTTGCTACCCACGCTTTCAGGGCTGGCGTCGCAAAAAAACTACCCCGAATTCCGCTCCACGCTCAAGCAAGGCATCGGCTATCTCGCGTTCGTGAACTTCCTCGCGGGCGCCATGGCCTTTGCGCTGGCGCAACCAATCGTGCGCCTGATCTTTCAACATGGCAAATTCAGCCCCGGCGACACCGTCCGCGTCGCGGGCGTTTTGATGGCGCTGGCGCCGGGATTATTCTTTTTTTCCGCCGTCAACATTCTCGCCCGCGCGTTCTACGCGCTGCACGACGTCAAAACGCCGATGAAAATCAGCATCTTTTGCCTCTGCGTAAACCTGATGTTCGCGCTCGTCCTGGTGTGGCGCTTTCGCGAAATCGGCCTGGGCGCCGCCAACACCATCAGCGGCATTTGCAACGCCAGCCTGTTGCTGTTCGCCTTGCGGAAAAAACTGGCGCGGCTCGAAATGTCCGGCTTGCGCAAGCACCTCGCCACCCTTTTTGGCAGCGCGATTCTGTCCGGCGTCGTGGCATGGTTCGCCTGGAAAGCCTTCGACCACCACTTCGGGCACGTAAAATTCACTGCCCGCCTCGGCGGAGTGTTCGTCCCCATGATCCTCGGCTGCGGAGTGTGTATTGCAGTGGCACTATTGTTCCGCGTCCCCTACGCGAAAGACATTTTCACCCTGATCACCCTGAAACTGCGCCCCGCCAAACCCGCCCCGCCGGCTTGAAACTCACGGCATGTTGGTCCTTGGAATTTGGAGCTTCTTGGAACTTGGAACTTGGAACTTGGGATTGGGAATTTCGACACTTCGCGTCGCCGCCTTGACACTCCGAAGTTCGCTGATATGCTCCCGCGTTCCGATTTTTGGGTATTTCCCGAATTCGTTAATGGCGCTATAGGGGCGCCTCAAGACAATAGATTTTATGAAACGACAGTATCAACCGTCCAAACGTCGCCGGGTCCGGCAGCATGGCTTCCTGGCGCGCAAAAGCACGAAAGGTGGCCGCGCCACGTTGCGCAACCGCCGCCGCCAGGGCCGCAAACGCCTGACCCCCGTCTGAGGGCCATGCCCGCCGGGCCGCCCAGGCTGAAGTTCAGCGCCGCCATGCGCATCAAGCAGGGGCGCGATTTCTCCCGCGTGCGACAGGAAGGCCAGCGGCTGGTCCACGGCTGCCTGATCGCCAATTGGCGCCCATTGCCGGGGGATTCGAACCCTCGACTGGGCGTCGTCACCAGCGGGAAAATCGGCAACGCCGTGATTCGCAATCGCGCACGCAGGCTCCTGCGGGAAGCTTTTCGCAGGCATCAACACGACTTCACCCAGCCACTCGACCTGGTGCTCGTCGCGCGCGCCTCGATCGTGGGAAAAGACTTCGCCGCCGTGGAAAAGGACTTTTTGACAGCCCTGCGCAAAGCGGGAGTGTTATCTAAATAAATGAAGAAGGCAGAATGCAGAATGCAGAATTCGCCGACGGCGCAGTCGAACGCCGCGTTTCTTCATTCTGCATTCTTCCTTCTGCCTTGGCTGGCCCGCCGCGCTCTTGTTCTGATCGTACGCGTTTACCAACTGGCCCTCTCCCCGGCCAAAAACCTCCTGCTCGGCCCGTCCTCCCGTTGCCGTTTTGAACCAAGCTGCTCGCAATACGCCATTGAAGCCGTGAAAATCCACGGCGCCCTCGGCGGCGGCTGGCTCGCGGCCAAACGCATTTGCCGCTGTCACCCCTGGGGAAAATGGGGCAAGGACCCGGTGCCCCCAATTAAGCCTAAAAGTCCACCTGCCGACCTTCGGATTTCGGACTTCGGATCTCGGATTTAATTCTCATGGATCGCAAATCAATCCTCGGCGTCGTCGGCTGCATCATCGCATTTGTCATTTGGCAGTTCGTCATCGTGCCCAAATATTGGCCCCCCAAACCGATGCCGCTCGCGACAAACACCGCCACAAACGGAGTCGCCCAAGGCCCCCGGACGAACGGCGTCAACGCCACTCAGCAACCGGAGCAAGCAACCCAAACCGCCGCCGCCACGCCCGCTCCCGCCACCCAGTTGATGGTGAACACCAACATCCCGGAGCAACTCCTCGTCATCACCAACGAAAATGCGCGCTACACGTTCAGTTCCTGGGGTGGTGGCCTGAAGCAAATCGAATTGGTCAATTTCCCCGAAACCGTCCCCTCTTGGCGCAATCGCCGAGCCAAAGCCGGCGGCGTCGCCACCCTCAATTCCTACACCCCCTCGCCCACGCTCTCCATCCTCGGCGAAAGCGGCCTTGAAGGCGATGGCATCTTCACCTTGACCCGCACCGCCAACGGTGTTCGCGCTGAAAAGACCCTGACCAACGGCCTCACCATCGTAAAGCAATTTTCCCTCGCCACGAACTTCCTCGTCGATGCCACCGTTTCACTGCAAAACCATTCCGCGAAGCCGCTCTCGCTCTCTCAGCAGGAATGGACCATCGGCACGGCCACGCCCATGAGCGAGGACGATCGCGGGACTTATTACATCGGCTTGATTTGGTCCGATGTAAAAACGCACAGCGTCAACGGCTCGTCGTATTTCTCCTCGCACCGTTTCGGCTGCGTGCCTCGCATACCGCCGACCGAATATCTCGTGAACGCGACCAATATTTCCTGGGCCGCCGTCCACAACCAATATTTCGCGCTGGCCGTCATTCCGCACGACACCCCGTCCGGCATCGTCATGCGCCAGGTGGATTTGCCCCGGCCCGCAGACGAAGAAATGCCGATGTATTCCTCCAACGGCTACACCGCCGCCCTCATTTATCCGGCCATGACGCTGTCCACCAACAAGGCCGTCGAACGCCAATTCGTCATCTATGCCGGCCCCAAGGAATATCACCTCCTCGCCCGGGTCGCCTCCGCGCTGAACAACAATCTCGATTCGATCATGGACTTCGGATTCTTCGCGTTCTTCGCCAAAGCGCTGCTCCTCGCGATGAATTTCCTCCACAACGCCCTCTGGGTTCCCTACGGCTGGGGCATCGTCGTCCTCACCATCATTTTGCGCGTCATGTTCTGGCCGCTCACCGCCGCCGGCACTCGCTCCATGAAACGGATGCAGGCCCTTCAGCCGCAGGTCAACGCCCTCAAGGAAAAATACAAAGATGACCCGATGAAGTTGCAGAAAAAGCAAATGGAGCTTTGGAAGGAACACAAAATCAATCCCCTGGGCAGTTGCTTGCCGGCCCTCGTCCAATGGCCGGTCTTCTTCGGCTTCTATCGCATGATCCGTTACGCCATCGAACTGCGCGGCGCGCATTTCCTGTGGGTCACCGATTTGTCCAAGCCCGACACCCTGTTCCTGATTCCCGGCACCAGCGTCCCCTTCAACTTGCTCCCGCTCCTGATGGGCGGCGTCATGGTCTGGCAGGCGCACCTCACCCCGGCATCCCCCAGCATGGACGCCTCCCAGCAAAAGATGATGCGCTACATGCCCGCGCTGTTCCTGCTGCTCCTGTATAACTATTCCTCCGGCATGGCCCTCTACATGTTTGTCAGCACGCTGCTTGGCGTGGTTCAGACCAAAATGACCAAAACCAATGCCCCCGCGCCGGCCACTCCTGCCTTGACGCCGCCGCCAAAAAAGAAGAAATAAACGCAGCGCAACGCAACGACTCTCAACTTTCAACCCTAAACTATCAACTTCCCCAAATGGCCGCCCAACCCAAAGCCACGCTGGAGAAACTCATGGAACTGCTCGGCTTCACCGCCACGGTGGAAGAGCACGGCATGGAAGACGGCGTCCTGCTCGACGTCAAAACCGAAGACTCCGGCCGCCTCATCGGCCGCCAGGGCCAGACCCTCGCCGATTTGCAATACATCGCCAATCGCCTCCTCTTCCAGCAGGACCCCGCCGCGCCGAAAATCATGGTCGACGTCGGCGGCTACCGCGCCCAGGCCCGCGACGCCCTCGTGAAGAAAGCCAAGGACGCCGCCGAAAAAGTCCGCCGTTGGGGCGACGTCGTCGAACTCGAGCCCATGACCGCCTTTGACCGCCGCATCATCCATCAAGCATTGAAAGACGACCCCGGCGTCGAAACCACCAGCGTCGAAGTCGAAGGCACCGAGAAAAAAGCCATCCTGCTCCGCCCGAAGCATTGATTTCATAGTGGCACTGGCGTCTCGCCCGTGAGTCCGATTTCAATGGAGGGCCGAGACTCCGTCGAGCCCTGACTTTCCGCGCCGGACGTCCGCCTCCGACACCTGTGTAGCGTAAAAACCTCCCCGGGCCCCCCAACCTGACGCACTACTCAATCGTAAATCGTAAATCGCCAATCGTAAATCACTGGAGCACATGCCCCGGAATCGAACACGTCGGCGCCTTATCCACCGCATTCAACGAATACCGCCCGCCGCCCGGACACTGCGGAAAAATCGCATCCGTACCCAAATAAGGCAACAAGTCCTGCGGCGTCGGCACCGCATCCGGCGACTTCTGATGCTCCAACGCCCACTGCTGCTTGGCCCCATCGATCTTTCGCAAATTATTGATGCAATTGCTCACCACCGCCTCCTGCTGCTTCATCTGCAGGATTCTCTGCTCCGCGATGGAAGTCGCCGTTTGATTCGCGCGCGCCTGCTCCCGCAGCATGTCCTCTCGCGTACGATCCGCCTGCGATTGTGCCATCGCCAGTTGTTTTTGGAGCAGCGCCTTGTCATCCGTCAATTGCTTCACCTGGCCCCGCAATCGCAACAGCTCATCATTGTTCTTGTGCATCGAAGCGACATCATCCGCCTGCGACGCCGCCTGCTTTTGCAAATCATCCACCTGGCCACGCAGCGTATCCACCTGCTGCACCTGCGCCCGCAACTTGGTCAACTCGGCATCCTTGCCGGCATTGGAAAAATAAAGCGAAGCGGCGCCCGCGGCGAACGCCACGGCAAGAACCCACGGCAAAATCATTTTCATGGCAGTATTGTTTTCCCCTTTTTCCCCCCACCCGTCAAAACAAAACCGCCGCCTCCGGGAGCGCGCGTCTCGCGTGCTATCGACGGCGGGACGCCGTCGATTTCGTCCAACCATCTTTTTCCCAATTTGTGAGAAAAGCTTGTGATCCGAAGTTCGCCGCGATACACCGCAAATCCCACGCCGAAGGCGTACGTTCCCTTTTCTGCATTCCACATTCTGCCCCCTCATTTCTTCTCGAGCGTTTTCGCATTCACATCCTTCCCCAAAGGCCCCAGTACCACCGGAATCGGGCTGTGGCGAACCGTTTCGCCCGGATCTACCCAATGATCCGACAAATAAATATCCACGAACCGCGCCGCACGATAATCCTGCATCTGCGTCATCCCCTCCAATTCGGGAACAAACGCCGTGAACGAATCATCCCGCTCCGCCTTGTCCACCGCGATATCATATCTCTCCAGCACCGCTGGCTTGCCACCTGTGTACTCCATTGACCAGTAATAGCGTCTCATTTGGTACTTGGTTACCACCGTCACGCCGCCAATGTTAGTCACTTCCATCGGCAGAATATCGCAATAAGGATCGGTGGAAAATTTTCCCGTACGTCCATCCTTCTGGGATAACGCCATCTCAATCGGTCCCAAGCGGACGTCGGTATTGTTTCCAAAAACATGCAAGAGCGCAGTTTCAGCCGGCATTGCCGGATGCACGGGATTTACCCTAGGATTTACAAAATCAGGCATCGGACCATCGCCCGCCTCCGCCAGCGAACTGCAAAAGCCCCACCAAAGCGGTGCCATAAACATGTTAAAAGCCTTCATCGTGCCCGGATAAATCGAGGCCGCACCGTGAGATTTTACCAGATTGTTTGGCAGCCCGCTCCCGCCCGCCACATCGGGCACATACACGTAAATATCCGTGCCATCGGAGGTTACAATACTCACGCTGCCCGGCAGGTTGGTTTCCGCCGATGACAGCCGAACCGCCCACTGCGCCCCTTTCCGCCACAGTTCGAAACGCTCTCCATTTAGAAATTCACCGAAGTTGGTTCGAGTGATGTTCCCGTTTTGATCGAATTGATACTCCGTCACCGTGCCCTCCAAATGCATCCCCGGCATTTTCGCATCGCTCGCCAAAACCCTGGAAGCAATCGGCACCGCCGCCCCCACCACCACCAAACCCGCCGCGCCATAAACCAACGCCAGCTTCAACTTCTCCCACAACATCAATTTCAACGTCCCCGCCACCACCCCGCCCTTCGCCACCACCGCAATCCTCCCCACCAGCCCCACCGGCGCCGCCTGCACGCTCTTCGACGTCATCATCCCCGCGATCATCGCCCCCGTCAGCACCACCCCGCGCTTGCTGAAAAATTTCCGCAACCGCTCCAGCCCGTGATAGACCCTCTTCTTCGCCGCGTTCTCGCTGATGCCGCAAACACTCCCCACCTCCTGCATCGATTTCCCCTCGAAAAACCGCATCACAATCGCCTCGCGATCCCCGCCATTCAAACCATCCATCGCATCATCCAGCATCGGCGCAATCTGCGCCCACGCATCATTTTCAATCTCATTAGCCGGCGATTGCATGAAACTCTCCTTTTCACGCCGCATGCGGCGCGCCTCAGACCGGATCAAGTTCGCCGCCGCCAGGCCAGTCGCGCGATACAGCCAGCCCGACAACACCACCTTCGGGCTGAGCCCCGCCGCCTTGCGCGCCAGCACCACAAACACCGCCTGTGTGATCTCCTCGGCCTGCACATGATTGCCCACCCGGCGCAATGCCGCCGAATAAACCAGGTTCACATGCTTCCCGAGCAACTCGCTGAACGCGTCCTCGGAGCCGGTCTCGACATATTGCCGCAGCAACGCTCTATCATCCGTAGTCTGCATTTACAGATAAATGTCCGCCGCGGCAAAAAAGTGCCAAAGAAAACAAGAATAAGAAATCCGCAACTGCCCGACTCGAACCCCAAAGGGCTCCGACGAGGTTGTGGCCGACGAAATCGCCTCGCTTCCGAATGCCACCCCTTTTTAAACACACCTTTCCCAATCACTTGCCCCATTCTTCATTCCGCGTTCTTCATTCTGCCTTCCTCAACACCTCCGCCACCCGCTTCGCCTCTCCGTTGTCCCGACACTTCAACGTCAACCCAACACCATGGTAAGTCCCCAAAAGAAAGTCCGCCGTCCATTAAATTTCCGTTTGCATCGCGGATCTGCACCTGGTTGCCATAATTCTCATACGCCAGTTTCTTCACCTCTTCCTTGCTCTTGCCGATCAACTCCAGAAAAACGAAATTTTGATGGTATTTATCATCCGCCACCTTGACCGACTTCGCATCCACGTCCGGCGCCGCCAACACCAGCGGCACCCGCCCCGGCCCATCCACCTTCAACTGAAACCTGGACCGCGACACCACCTCATCCCCGCGTTTTACCACTACCACGCACGCAGCCGCCCCGCTCTCATTCGGATACGGCCACGTGACATCCACCGACACATTTTCCTTCGTCTTGTAATCCGAATCACCCCGCTTGGGCCCAACATAAAAACTGGCCGCCACACCCGGCATGGATTGAATCCTCGGCCGCGAAATCATCCGTTCGGTCGCGGTTCCATTGTGCTCCGTCAACTCCGAAATCTTCGCCTCCACGAAATAATACCCATCTTCCTTGTGCAACGACATCGTCGCCTCGGTCGAATAACTCGCCGCCATGATCGACTGGATAATCCCCAGGAAAACCGCAATGAACACCAGGATGCTCTTTTGCATAGATGAACCATTAAACATCATCCCCCGCCCAAAAGTTGCGCCCTTCAATAGTGGCAAGGGCGTCTCGCCCGTGAGTTCCCGCTCCGACCGGAGCGCCGATCTCCTGATCGGCGCGAACGAGCATTTTTCACAGATACGCAACTGCTCGAAATGATTCGAAGAAGTTCATCGGATAACCACGCCACTGTTCCACCCCAGGTTTTGACTGAATTTACAATGCAAAACAGGATTGCCGAGACACCCCGCTTGACCTACTTTCAGCGCAGTTGCGCGAGTAGCTCAATTGGATAGAGCGTCGGCCTCCGGAGCCGAAGGTTGTGGGTTCGACCCCCGCCTCGCGCACCACTTAATTTTTCGTAGAACTTCCAAAACACTCAATAAAACCAGTGGGTCTTTGCGCAATCCGTTTTACCGTCGGCCTCTCACGTGTTGGAATTTGGGTCAAATCACCGTCGAAACCAGAACAGAAACCAGAACAACGGCGGTGGAACTGAAGGAATGAGGAAAGGACGGTCTGGCTTTGCGTTTTAGGAGGATTGGGGAATCACACGGTTTGGGGAGGAAAACACGCCCCAGACCGTCTGGCGCAAGGAACGATGGTTGACCATTTCCGCTTCGTTCCTGAATGAAGTGGCTGGGATAATGAGACAAGGCTCAGCGGTAACGAGCCAGAATACAATAGCGACCTTTGGACGCGAGGGCGGGGCTGTTACCGCCAGTCCTGTTGCTTGACCCTTCGTTGCGCTAAGAGCATAATCCAAAGAGAGGACGACATGAACGGCGACATTGCGATAGCGAAAGCGGTTCGGAATCAATATGCGAACCGATGGTCGCATAAACACTCTTAGGCGACTTTTACTCTTTTGTATGGCTCAAGTCTGTGGAGGTTCATCTTATGACAACCTGTGGGACCGCCAGCACGGAACCGCTCTCGGTTTGCTCCGGAAGGCGGCGGATTTGTGGGGGACTGGTGGCCCTGACGAGGTTCCCTTAGATGCCCTAATTGGCGTTTTACTGCGCATCTATCTGTCCAAGTGGCCCGAGTTTGGCGGAATCATTCGAGAGACTCGCGACCTTGATTCGTGGCTTCGGTTGGTTACAACTGCACACGAAGAATTGTCGAGCCTCCACCCAGGCGCTGATGTTTCAGTGCTTGGCCACCTTGAAGCCGAATTGGCATTTGCTGCCAGGCAGTGGTCACTCGGAGACCCTGAAGTCCCTCCGACAGCGCACGCCGTCAATGCTATCGAGCACATTTTGTTTTCCAGTAGGTTGACTCGTCGTCCGCCGAGTGCAAAGATGCCGACGAGTTTGTTGCACCATGAATCGCCACCGTCCGTCGCCTAAATCGCTCCGGCCAACGCAGGTCGGCGCTCTGAGTTCATCGAGAATCCACAAAGAAAGGCGACGTGAACGGCGACATTGCGATAGTGAAGCGCTTCGGAATCATTATGCGAACCGATGGCCGCATAAACACTGTTAGGCATGTGTATGCGCTCTGAACAGATACAGCTTCTAGATTTGATTTCAGCCGCTTTTCCGGTTGGCGCAACACACGCAGTTCTGTCTCTCAGGCAGGGTGACGAGATTGATTCGCATGAGACCCCGACGCCAGACGATTTGCCCGTGGATTGGCGTCTTGTTTCAGAGCGAGAGTTGGACGAGCATCAGTGGGGTTTCACGCACCTCGATGCCGAGTCTTGGCGTTTTTATTTGCCAGCTTTTTTGGCGTATTCTGTTCGGCATTTTTCACGCGGCGAGTCTCTCGTGATTGCAGCTTGTCTTAGTAATCTTCGGCCACCGGATAGAGTTCCATCGCGTTTCGCCACACTCACGGAGAGACAGCGGCAGGCCGTGGTGAGCGTTTTGGAGTTTTTGGCCTTTGGTTGCAAGTCAGATTTTACAGCTGACGCGTGCCAAGTTTTAGAGGAGTATTGGATTGAGCACCCGCTTTACCCAGATACCTAAAAAGTCGTTAGGCCACTTCTCACTTATGTCCGACACCTTGGTCACACCATTTTATGAGCGCGAAGACGGGAGAGGTCCAGCACCCCGGCAAGGTACAGCCAGCCTTCGGCTGTCTCGATGTAGGTAATGTCAGCCACCCAGACTTGATTGGAACGGCTTGGCTTGGACATCTCCGCCAGACCGTTGGGTGCGATTGGATGGTCATGGTTGCTGTCGGTTGTGCGCACGCGGTATCGCCGCCGCTGGCGGCCGCATATCCTCTCCTGTCGCATCAGCCTGGCGATCCGGTTGCGCCCATGCCGCTTGCCTTGTCGAATCAGGCTGGCTTGGATGCGCGGAGAACCATAGGTCTGCCGGCTTTCAAGGTGGATCCGCACGATGTCGGCCTTGAGATCCTGGTTGCTTTTCGCCCGCTGGGACGGGTTGTCCTGTCGTCTTTTCCAGTCTTAATAGCCGCTGGCGCTGACGTCAAAGCACTCGCACAAAAAGCGGATGGGATGCTCTGTTTTCATCGCGTCGATCCGCTGATACCGTTGCCCGGGCTGTCGGAGAGGATGCCCAATGTTTTTTTTAAAACCTCCCGTTGCTGACGCAATTGGGCGTTTTCACGCCGCAGCGCAGCCAGTTCAGCCTCCATCTCCGGCTGGGACAACGGTTTCTGGGAAGAAGGGCCGAACTCCTTCTTCCAAGCATAGAGGAGGTTCTCGTTAATACCCAACTCCTCGGCTACTTCCCGGGCCGAACGGTTCCCGTCCAGCCAGAGGCTCACGGCATGACATTTAAACTGCGCATCGTACTTGCGATACTTCTTCTTGCTGACTTCACTCATCGGATGAACTTTCACGTTTCCCCACTTCTGAGTGTTCGTCAATTCGAAGCAACCTCAGCACGCTATCGTCCATGTATGAAAAGCTTCGCATCTGGAACTTTGATTCCGTTTCCTTCCCACCAAAATCGTTCTTTGGGGCCGAAATCAGTCACAAGATCGAGCGTGCTTCCGCGAACTGCTGTTAGGTAACGTTTCGATCTTTTGCTGTAACCACCTGTCATCATTTTTTCGCCATCGGAGGAATACCAGGACTTCTTTGGGACAGTTTTAAAATGGGGATCGAAATGGTAGCTGACGACCTTCAACCCTTCTAACCAGTAATACACGCGGCCAAAATAGGCGGCGTGAATCCATTTTTCTCAAAGTCGCGGTACGTAGCGCACGGAATCGAGTGTCGGCGTCCATTGCAACAACCATAAAATATAAATTCCTTTTCGCGCGTATGCGATTGTCCGTTGCAGAATCGTTTCCAGCGAAAGGGAACTGATCTGCACTTCAATGGCGACCGGCACGCCGTTTATGTATGCGCTCACATCGGGCCGCACTTCTCCGAGCGGACGTTCCAGCGCCGCACTACGGACACCGGGGGCTTTTTGAAGCGCTTCAAAATCTCCCTTTTACAACGCCGGTGAAGATCGCTTTCACCTGTCGCGCATTTGCACGCAATCGGATTCGCGTGGGCGAAATGATTGATGTTGCGGCGACCCGATTTGAGAATGACTTCCTCATTGCATTGGAGACACGCGAAGGGACCGTTTCGTTTCGCTTCCATGTATGCGGTCACGGTCTGACCATCTGATTTGCGTCTGGCGGAAAGCATCGGTAGGACGGTGCTAATTTTAACACATCATCCGTCCCCAATGAACGGTTGTTTCCCTCGTGATATAATTTGCACGGAGAAATGGTCTTCCAGTAGCAACGGGCGCGCGTCGTGTCCGGTGCGTTTCAGTTTAAAACAAACCCAAAGCGCAGAAAGGACAATTGTGATTCCGAATTACGCGGTAGGCGCGACTCAGAGTGTCCGCCTCAAAGATCAGCCTGTCAGTGAACGCCCACGTGAGCGGCTCATCGCACACGGGCCCCGTGCTCTGAGCCCTGCCGAATTGCTCGCGATTTTGGTTCGAACCGGATTGCAAGGGCGGAACGCGGTTGAAATTGGAAAGGACCTGATTCAAAAATTCGGTTCTTTAAGTGCCCTGGCTCGTGCCTCGGTCGATAGCCTTTGCAGTATTCGGGGCGTAGGCCGCGACAAAGCGGTAACGCTTGTGGCGGCATTCACGCTGGCAGCCAAGATGGCGGAAGAACTCCAATGGGAATCGCCCGTGCTCGATAATCCAGAGGTGGTCGCCAAACTTGTGCGGGATCAAAACCGCTCAAAGTCCGTTGAATCCTTCCAGATCTTGCTCGTGAACACGAGGCGTCGGCTGATCCGAATTGATGAAGTATCGCAGGGTACGCTCGATACGATTCTCGTGCATGCACGCGAGGTGTTCAAATCTGCGATTGCTGCCAATGCTGCCGCTGTCGTGCTGGTGCACAATCACCCGAGCGGTGACCCGACGCCGAGCGAGGCGGATATCAAGGTCACACGGGATTTGATTCGGGCCGGCCAATTATTAAAGATCGAAATTCTCGATCACGTCATCGTCGGCCGGGCCACGGCCGAGCGTACGAAGGACTATGCGTCGTTGCGTGAGTTGGGACATTTTTATGTCTGACTCAAATGCAAACCGACTGAACACGCGTTTGGTCGGCTTTTTGACTCGTTAACAGCAGATCTGTTATTTGCGCTTTCGAACAATCTCCGCAAGCTGCGGTTTAACGTCGCTGGCATATCCCGCGAATAGCTTCTCTAAGGCGATAAAACGCGCCCGAATCTCATCCGTTTCTTTGAAGTGACGGCTGAGCGCTATCCCAAGACGAAACATTGGCCCTCGAACATCGCCGAAATACATCTCAAGTTCTTTGAGAGTGTTACGGTCAAGTTTAGCTTTCTTTGGCATGAGCGAAAATAATCCGGTCCTAGAGCCATGTGAAAGTGCAAAACGGCAACCGCTGCGCATCGCGACAGCGAATTAAATGTACACTGGCGGATCGCCGGTGTTCTTAAGCCCCCTTGGGGGAGGTTAAACCGAAACCGATGGCAAGGGGGCTGAGGGGGGTTCGGGGCAGTCCGTCCCCCCCCCCACCCCCGCGGTAGCCAAGCACGAAAAAACCCCGCCGCGCGGGCGGGGTCTTTCCGGCTGACTTAATCAGCGATGTCGCGGTGAAGCTGCTCCACATCATCGTGGATTTGCTGCTCCGCGCCCGCAATCCGGTCCTCAAGGCCGGCAAACCGGCTGTAGAGGCGGGATTCGGCGGCATCGATACGTTCCTCCAACCGCTCGAACGAGCGGGAAAGGGAGACGGCGATGTCATCGGAGCATTTGTAGACGACACGCTCGATGACTTCGATATCCTTTTGGTCTAAGGCCATGATAATATAATTAGGGGCTGATAATCAGAAGCTGGCGATGATAAGCACTGGCTCGCCGGTCTCATGTTCCTTGCGCTCGCACAGCGAGACGAACTCTCGGAAGCTCTGCTTCACTTCCTCAATCTGCGATTTGGACGCAGTGTAGAGCTTCCACTCGCTCTTCGGCGAGGACGAGCGCGTGGGGCAGGCGCTCGTGCAGGACGGAGGCTGGAATCTGCGCGCTTCCTGTGCGGAACGCCTCGGCGCAGAGGAACATGGTCGCGTAGGGGCCGCCGTGATATGCTTCACGGAGATACCCTTCGTTGCCCGCCATCGCTGAGAGCCACTGCGAAGTCTGCTGACGGCGTTCCCCGACGCTCTGGCCTTTCCACATGGCGTATATGTCAATTCCCATGATAGGTGAATTGGCTGATAATCGAAGACCGATGACTACTCGGCCTTTTTCCCGAACGTGCCGCGGCGGCGGCTCTCTCCCTGGCGCTTCACCGTCTCGCCCTTCTAGCCGGCGGTGATGCCGTTGCGGTAGCTTTCGAGCAGCTTCTCGCAGACCCAGCGGACGACTGTTGCGTCATCCTCCGAACCGTTGAGTTTCTTCAAAAACTCCGCTTCGAATTCCTTGATGTAACTCATGGAAGTTTTACGCTTGGCTGATAAATCGACCTTTGCGCTGGGCGTTCGTGAGTCCGCCCGCACTCTCGGAATGGCATCCGTAGTCAAGGCGTGACGAGCGGTGGAACGCCTTCGACCGGGGAGAAAGCGGAGCGAATGCGGAGCTTTCGGGGGCTGGAACGACCTTGACCGGATGGTAGAATGGAGAGAGGGCGGCGGCGAAACGAACACTGTTGATGCGACCGCGATTCTGCGACTTGCGACGCGGGGGGGGGACGGACTCAAATTAACGGTACGGAGCGGAGCGGAGTTCGACGGGGGATAATAATTAGCATGAGGCGATCAGCCGAATTCCATGGGGACAAAAACACTATTAGTTGAACAAGGTGTGGGACAATATCCGAATGTGAAACAATCCGATGCTTGCAATCAATTCGGGATGGAATAGCATCACCTCCATGACGTCCAAGCTAGACTATTCTCGTGCTACAAATTGGGCATGTAAAGTATTGCTAATATATTTTGTGCTATTTGGCTTTTTTGACTCATTGACATTCGGGGCGGAGTCCTTTGAAATCAAAATTGTCCGACAGCAAATCAAGACCTTCGCAGGACAGAGTCCTGGAAATGACCACCTTGTTTCCGGTCCAATTTCAATCAACGGTCAAATCATTGGAATGGCTTATGAAAATCTCGCGAAAATGATACCGCCGGGCCGATTCAATGGAGCCTTGCGTTATCACTCGGGACACAATTTTGTTCAAAATCCTTTGGAGCATTGGCCCATGAAGGTGACTTCCTCGTTGAGATTACAGGCGTTCCAGGTAGAACTAACATTCTTTTTCACGGCGGCAATCAGCCGAAGAACAGCGAGGGATGCATTCTTTTGGGCGCGGTTGGAAAAGACCCCCTCACCGGAACTGCGGAAATAGGCCTGATCATCCGCTTCAAATAATGCGTGCGCTTTTTTATGGCACAAATACTCCAAACTCTACGCCAGATAAAAACATCACCATCGACATTGAGGACGAATTGGGCGTTGGAACGTGGGTAGGAACTACGAGATCAGGAACGGTAACGCTTTCCTTCCAAAAAGGCGGCACTGGGTCGGCTACTACCGTGATACCCAGACTCCCTTCACACCCTGTTCAAATCCGGTGGAGTAGACAAAACAACATTATCACAGAGAATGAGGGTCGTTATAGCACCACATTCACTTTAGAAGGTAACACACTCACGACCCAAGTGGGAGGTGTCGTTTATCGACGCCAATAAGCAATTGCAAAGACATAGCCCCGCATTTCAAACTCATTTCTGAGCCAAACCATGCACGTTAGAGAAATCGGCGCGCCGGCTGCGGCATCGGCGGTTCCTGTTGTACAGGTCCGGATATTTCGACTGATTTTTCCCGTTTCATTTCATAGACCTTGCAACCGAATTGCGTTCGTTTGAAAAGGGCAAAAATAGGAAAGAGCTCCCCGTTCTCTCCATTTTTCCTTTTGAATTTTGCGGGGCCGAAGCCGATTGGAAGAGGCTTCAACGCGTTTAGCTGGTTGTATGTGCCAAACACAAGGAGGAACGCTCCGGCATCTGCAAATGTTCTTAAATAGCCGGTCAATTTTTCGTGATCGGCATCCACGTCAAGCGTCTTCTTGTCGGATCTATGCCATTTAACTTCCAGTGCAAAATGAGGGCAGTGTCTTAATTTGAATTCCCTTTTACTTCTTGAGTCCAAGATGGAGCGGCAAACTGCCCAAAGTCTTACCGTCAACGCGCAGTTCGAAAAAATAATCCCCCGGTTTTTCTATCAATGCCCCAGTTCCGCCAGATACATTGCCCGGTTTTCCTATTTGCCAAACTTGAAACTGACAATGTGCCTTATTTTTATCTGGTGTTATGAATTCCTTGGAACACTCAAGCGGTTTGTTAGTCGTGGGATCGACTATTTTACGCAAGTCGGCATCAAACATGGAAATCTGAATAGTGTGCTTTCCGTACTCCTCGGCCAAAAACCTCACAGTCGCGACAATCGTGCACGTAACGGTGCCTGGAAATCTCAGTATGTCAACGGCATTGAATGGCTGAATTATGCTCCATACCATTTGCCCAGTTGGCGACTTCCCCATTACAAAATTATCGCATAAGATGTACATCTCAATTTGCATATTTTTTTGAGGTTTTGAAGTCTTTAATGAACAGCCTTTTGCCATTAATTCAACCGCAATTTGCATTGTCTCAGCAAGCAAATCTGGAAATTTAGGTAGGGTTCTACGGTGATTAAAAGTGGGGGGAGCGCAGGAATGAAACGCGCAGGCTCGGCAGCCTGCGACACAGCAGGCTGGGCAGCCTGCGCTACGGTGTGGTGCGGGCATTCCTTTCCACCGGTCCGTGATTCTCCCCGGCACGCAACTGAATGAACTGACCGAAATCAGGTTTGCTCGCTCTCGGTGCTTACCGGCTGACCTTCGCCCTTGAGCGCGGCCATGAGCGCGTGCCAGGAGAGGATGGCGCATTTCACGCGGGCGGGATATTTGTGCACGCCGGCGAATACTGCGAGCTTGCCGACGTCGCCATTCACGTTGCCGGACGTGACCATCTCGTGGACGAGATCGAACATTTTTTGAACTTCGGCCTTGGATTTGCCTTTCACGTTGTCCGTGAGCAACGAGGCGGAGGCTTTGGAAATGCAGCAGCCGGAGCCGACGAAGCTGGCGTCGGCGATTTTATCTCCTTCCATCGTGAGGAAGAGTTTCAATTGATCGCCGCAGAGCGGGTTGTGGCCCTGCGCGGAGCAAGTGGCCGCGGGCGCTTCGTGGAAATTGCGCGGATTCCGGCAGTGGTCCAGGATGACTTGCTGATAAAGGTCGTTTAGGTCGTCGAACATGGGGGAGGGTTAAATCCGAAATCCGAATCCCGAAATCCGAAAGAAGTCTGAGTGCCGAAGACCGAAGTTCGAAGCGACTGATTTTCTAAATCTTTCGGGCTTCGGAATTCGGGCCTCGGGTACCCTTCGGATTTCGGATTTCGGTATTCGGATTTTCATTGCGCCACATGCGGATTGGCTTCGATGCGGTCCCAGACGACTTTGTTCAGCTCTTCGCGGGCGCCTTCGCATTGGATGCGGTCGATGATTTCGCCGGCGAAGGCGTGGATCAACATGCGGCGGGCCATTTCCGTGCCGATGCCGCGGGAGCGGAGGTAAAAAATGCTTTCGTCGTTCAACTGGCCAATCGTGGCGCCGTGCGTGCATTTCACGTCGTCGGCGTAAATCTCCAACTGCGGCTTGGTGTCGGCGGTGGCGTCGTCGGAGAGCAGCAGGTTTTTGTTGGTCTGCTTGGCGTCGGTTTTCTGGGCGATTTGGCGCACGAGGATGCGGCCGTGGAAGACGCCTTTCGATTTGTCGTCGAGGATGCCGTTGAAATATTCGTGGCTGGCGCAATGTGGCTGGGCGTGCTCGACAATCATGTGATGATCGGCGAGTTGCTCGTCCTTGGTCAGATAGAGGCCGTTCAAAATGCATTCGAGGCCTTCGCCGGCGAGTTTGGCGCGGATGTTGTTGCGCGAGAGCTTGGCGCCGACGGCGAAGGAATGGACATTCACGCGGCTGGTGCGGCCAAACTGGCCTTGAATCGTGGCGATGTGATAGGCCTCGGCGGCTTCGTCCTGCAATTTAATGTGCTCGACCTGGGCGTTATCGCCGGCGACGAGTTCGGTGACGGCGTTGGTGAAATACGCGGTGTTGCCGGCGCTGAGATAGCTTTCGACGATGGTCAATTTGCTGTTGGCCTCGGCGAGGATGAGGTTGCGCGGATGGATGGTATCGCCGGGTTGTTTCGCGGTGGAGATGAAGATGATTTGGATCGGTTCTTCAATCGTGACGCCGCTGGGGACGTGAATGAATGCGCCATCGGAAAAGAACGCCTGGTTCAATGCGGCGAAGGCGTTGCCCTGGCCGACGGCGTAGCGGCCGAGGTGTTTTTCAACGATCGCGGAATCGCGGGTAAGTGCGGTGGTGAGATTCGAGACTTTTGCGCCTGCGGGGAGTTTTCCGACGGAAGAAAGTTGCGAATCGAAATGGCCGTTCACGAACACCAATCGGTTGCCACTCAGTTTGGAAAAGACGGCGTCAGAGACGATGGGCGCGGCGGCTTGGTTCAGAGCGCCGCTCGGCATGGGTTTAAACGGGAGCTTGGCAATCGGCGCGACGTTGGTGAAGCGCCAGTCCTCGTCTTTGAGCGTGGGGAAACCTTGTTCGGCAAAGCAGGCGATGCCGGCTTTGCGCAACGGAAAAAGCCAGGCGGGCTGGTTCGATTGATTTTCGAACCGCTCGAAATTTTTAAGGTATGGGTCGGTGTTGTTTGCTTCGTTATCCATCGTCTGAGCCATAAATTGATTCACTAAAGCGTTCTGCTGTGAGCCACTCAGTGTTCCATGGGGAGGCGGTGAGCGCAAGCCCATCAAAAGCTCCAAAATCCAAGCGTCCAAGCACCAGAGAAATCTCAAGGACCAATCTCCAATTCGTCGTAGGCTCGCATTTTGGGAGCTTGAAGTTTGGAGTTTCTCTGGAGCTTGGACGCTTGGTGCTTGGAGCTTCCAGCATGGCGTCACAACATCGAACCTTGCGTTCACCGTCGGGTCGGGCAGAGTGTATTATCTTTATGCCGACAGATGATGAGATTAAAAATGCGTTGAAGGCGGTGAAATATCCCGGGTTTTCGCGCGATATCGTTTCATTTGGTTTGATTAAGGAAATTTCCGCGAACAATGGGGCGGTGACGGTCAATATGGAATTGACGGGGAACGCGGACGCCGCGCAGCAAATCAAGACGGAGAGCGAGCGGGTGTTGAAAGGTTTGCCGGGCGTGAACGCGGCGTTTGTGCAGGTGAAGCAGCGGGCTGGTGCGCAGGCGGGTGGCGGGCAAAGCCCGTGGGCGAACCAGAACAAAGTTCCGGGCATCCGGCACGTCATTGCGGTGGCGAGCGGCAAGGGTGGGGTGGGCAAATCGACGTGCTCGGTCAATCTTGCCTGCGCGTTGACGTTTCTTGGCGCGCGCGTGGGCTTGCTGGATTGCGATATTTATGGGCCGAGCATTCCGTTGATGATGGGCATCAATGAAAAGCCGACGATCAGCGAGGAGGAAAAGCTCGTGCCGCCATCGAATTACGGCGTGAAGCTGATGAGCATGGGGTTTCTGCTGGAAGGCGATCAGCCGGTCATCTGGCGCGGGCCGATGATTCAAAAGACCATCCAGCAATTCGTGATGGCGGTGGATTGGGGGGAATTGGATTTTCTCTTGGTGGACTTGCCGCCCGGCACGGGTGATGCTCAGCTATCCTTGTGTCAGATTGTGCCACTGGATGGCGGGGTGATTGTAACCACGCCGCAGGAGGCATCACTCGGGGTGGTCCGCAAGGGTATTGCGATGTTTGAAAAGGTGAATGTGCCGATTTTGGGCATTGTGGAAAACATGAGTTATTTCACGACGCCGAATGGGGAACGGGTGGAGATTTTTGGGCATGGCGGGGGCCGTTACGAGGCTGCGCGGCAGGAAATTCCGTTCCTGGGCGAGGTCCCGATTTTTACGGAGATTCGGGAGGGCGGCGACAGCGGATTGCCGGTGGTAGTGGGCGCTCCGAAGCTGGCGCCGGGACAGGCATTTATTCACATCGCGGAAATATTAAAGCAACGATTCGGCTGACTTTGTCGATAAAACTGACGGCAGACATAGGTCATTTGACTGATTGCAAATGCCGCCATTTGACGTAAATTACCGGTGAAAAGCGTGAGAACAACATGATGATAAGATCTCACAAGCTATTGCAAATAAGCGTTGTCAGCCGTCGAGGTGCCGTCTAAACTCCCGTTCCACAAAGACGTAATTGTCTGCATATGCCTAACGATACGAAAGAGCCGCCACAGGCCAACGATTTGCTGAAAAATTCTTCGCTGTATCGCGAGTTTCAAGCCGAGCGCGAGGAGATTTTGCGACATAAATGGATCGAATCCGAAAAGGCGGGGCGTGATATCGGTTTTGAGCGCGCCCTGACGGATTGGATCATCAAGCATCGGTCGAAATGGCGGAAGGCCCGGCAAGCGGTTACGGCGAATTAACCTGAATTTAATTGTGCCACTCCTTTAAGGCGGCCCTGTGAGGCGGCCAAGGAATGATGAAGACTGACTCTCAATCAACGAACACGCCTGCGAGGGCTGGTTCGTTTTTTTGTTTTAGGACGGCTGGCGACCAGACTTTCCGAGACGCGGCACCTGACGCGAGGGCCTTTCGCAGCGAGAGGAGCGCGGGTCTGCGACCCGCAGCAAGCTTTGGGAAACTAAAACGTGTGAAGAAGTTGAACGGCTCGCGAAAAGGGAACGCTGCTGCGGCTCACAGAGCCGCGCTCCGGCCGTTCATGCATTACGCCCGTATGGAGGCTTTCGAATTTTCTGCGCGGAAATGGTCAGAGACTCCTTACGTCGTCTCCTACAATTCAATTTTGTTGCATGGCTGAAAATACTGTCATTTTGAACGCGCAGGCGACGCAGCGGGCGCTGACGCGCATCGCGCATGAGATTGCCGAGCGCAATGAGGCCGGTGATGAGGTCGTGCTGGTGGGCATCCAGCGCGGCGGTGTGCCGCTGGCGAAAAAATTGAGCGCGCTGCTGGCGGATATTTGGAAATTGCCGGTGCCGACGGGACATCTTGATGTTTCCATGCATCGCGACGATCTCGGCCAACGCGCCACGCCGGATGTGCAGCCGACCGTGATCCCGTTCGATGTGACCGGCAAGACGGTGGTGCTGGTGGATGATGTGTTGTTCAGCGGGCGGACGATTCGCGCGGCGATGGATTCATTGAATGATTTCGGACGGCCCAAACGCATTCAACTGGCGGTGCTGATCGATCGCGGGCATCGCGAGCTGCCGATCAAGGCGGATTTTGTCGGGAAAAACGTGCCGACGTCGCTGAATGAAAAAGTCATCGTGCGAGATGACGAGGCGATTTTGGAAAGATGAAATGGTTAAATGGTTAAAAAAGTTAAATGGGTTAAACCGGGAAGCGGATGGGTGGAACCGCGCTCTTTTAACGCATTTAACTTTTTTAACTCAATTAACCGATTTAACCCTTTAACCGTTCACCCATTTAACGAACCCAAT
>DATNEA010000028.1:0-123245 GCA_035606845.1 Candidatus Angelobacter sp.
AGTGAAGCGAGCAGCAAACGGCAGGGTGACGGACAGCGGTTTCAAAAAAAAGCTATGACAACAACAAATCTAAAAAATGAAGCGTCAGCACCGGCGAATGTCCGGCCATCGTCGGTTTCAAAAACTCGCGCCTTCGCCGCCCACGGCGCCAACCGTGAGTTGCCCACGCCGACGGTCTTGGACTTGCTCAAAGCCCAACTCCCCACCCAATACGAACTGGCGGAAATCGTTGGTCGTTGGGTGTGGCTCGATTTTCCCGTCCGCAGCCATCGTGCCGCCGCGAACACTCTTTGGCGTCTTGGCTTTCATTGGAACCAACGCCGTTGCCTCTGGCAGCACCCTTGCGGCGCTTGCGCCCCGTACAACTCTCATTCCGGCGACCCGCGTAGCAAATACGGTTCCCGTCCCGTTCACACCTTCAACGCCTGAAATGCTTATGAATGCGACTCCTTTTTTTTCGGGCATTGATACGTTGGTTAAGCCGTTCCAGTTTCCAGCCACTCCTTACGAATACAAAGTGACCCCCTTGCGTGAGTGTCCCACGCCCGATGATTTGATCGTGTGTGATACCCCGGCCAAAGCCGCTGAGTACTGGCGGATGCACATTGCCGACCATCCATATTTTAATCCCGAATGTGAATGCTTTGTTGCTCTGATGCTCAATACCCGCCGCCGGGTCAAAGGTCATTATCTCGTTTCCATCGGCACGATGGACACCATTTTGGTACATCCTCGTGAAGTGTTCCGGCTGGCTTTGATTACGTCCGCCGCTTCCGTCGTCCTGATGCACAACCACCCCAGCGGCGACCCGACCCCGAGCGAAGCGGACATTAAAGTCACTCGCGATTTAATCCGCGCTGGCCAACTGCTGAAAATTGAAGTCGTTGACCATGTTGTCATCGGCAATCCGAAGCATGCCTCGCTCCGTGAGCTTGGGTATTTTTCCTTTTGAAAACCGCAGCAATGAACTCAAAACCTTCAGTAAAAGTTTCAGTAAAACCTTCAGTAAGGGGGTATGAAATGAGTACGTTGCGAAAGGTTGAGAGTAGCGACAAAACCTTTGCATTTATTGGTGAATTTAGATATATTTTGGACAGAAAATCGACGGTGAACCGCCCGATTCCGACCCTAGCCTCCAGTCCACGGCGCACTTACGTGCAATAATTCTCCGACTCGACAAAATTACCAAGTGATGCAATTAATTCCGAATGGAAATCGATTGGTCGCAGGCTCCAAAAAATGCAGTTTGGTGGGCAGTTGATAAAAATGGGACCGCTCATTGGTTTTGCGCTCCGAATGTCGCGCCTTTCACTGATTTTTGGTTTTCTGAGCCCCAGCGGGCGCCGACCTTCGGTTTCTCTGGCAATTGGAAAACCAGCTTAGTTGAAAGACCCACGAAGGCTTAAGAGGTACCAAGTGGCGAAGAAAACATCCGAGAATTCATTTTGATTCAACATTCGCCGCTTGGATTTTAAAATCCGCGAGTTCGAACAACAGTGAAGCTTTCGCTGAAAGCCTCACCCATTCGCAACCGCCTGCGATTACAACTTCTGAAGTGACGCCCCTGGTCGGGTCGAAACCCATGCCGACACTTTCTTGTGGTTTTCTGACATTGAATCGCGAGAGGTAAGGCCACGAATCGGTAGCATTGCCATTTGGCGGTCATAAAAACAAAAATTTCTGGCCAATTAATGGCCGAGAGTCGGCAGGAATAGGCAATTCGTGGCCGCGAGTTGTCACTTTCGGCCATGAATTGACCTCATTTTGCACTGCCAATTTGAGATCAATTCACCCGCAGTCGATACGACAATTGAGATTCTCAGCGTATCAGCCTGAATATCAATTTTTTGAAGTTGTGTTCTCTGTCATGTGGCCAATAATCGGAAGCAACAGCGGTCAATTATTGATTCGAGTCACACCGCAGCCCAGGCAAGTCACGACTTCGGATCGGTTTTGTCGCGTCGGCTATTCTGGTGATTTACTTTCGATCCAATAATGCCTAAATGTTTCCGGATGAAGACGTATTTTTTTTCGCTGCGCTCGTTTTCCTTTCTCCTCGCCTTTTCCGCCGCGGGAAATTTTTCGCTCCGCGCCGACAACGCCGACGCTCGCGCGCGGCGAATCGTCAGCCAGATGACCTTGCAGGAAAAGATCACCGAACTGCATGGCGTCGGCGACAAAGTGCACCGCCGTTACGTGCCGGGGATTCCGCGGCTGGGAATTCCGCCGCTGGTGGTGGCGAACGGTCCGTGCGGTGTCGGCCCCGGCGACGAACCGAAACAATTGCCGGCCACGGCGCTGCCGGCGCCCATCTCACTGGCGGCGACGTGGGATACGTCGTTGGCGAAAAATTATGGCATCATTATTGGCAAGGAGGCGCTGGATTTGCATGACACGTTGCTCGAAGGGCCGGACATCAACATCGCGCGCGTGCCGCAAAACGGCCGGACGTTCGAGGCGTTTGGCGAAGACCCATTCTTGGTTGGACGGTTGAGCGTGGCGGAAATTCAAGGCATTCAAAGCCAGGGGGAAATTGCGAATGTAAAACATTACGCGGCCAACAATCAGGAAACCGACCGCTTCAAGATCAATGAAATCGTCGACGAGCGCGCATTGCGCGAAATTTATTTGCCGGCGTTTGAGGCGTCGATCAAGGAGGGCCACAGCGCGTCCATCATGAGCGCGTATCCCCAAGTCAACGGCCATTTTTGCAGCGAGAACGACGAACTGCTGGATCAAATTTTGAAAAAGGAATGGAATTTTCAGGGATTCATCACCTCGGATTTTGGCGCGGTCCACAGCACGGTGCCTTCGGCCATGGCCACCCTCGATTTGGAAATGCCGAATGGAAAATATTTCGGCAGCGCGCTGCAGACGGCCATTGAATCGAACGAGGTTCCGATGTCGGTGATTGACGACAAATTGGTCCGCCGTTTTCGCACGATGATTGAATATGGATTTTTTGACCATCCGCAAACGATGAAACCCATTCCGGCGAAAAAGGACGGCGCGGTATCGCGGCGAATTGCCGAACAAGGAATGGTGCTGCTGAAAAACGACGGCGATATTCTGCCGCTTGATGGCAAAACATTGCACACCATCGCGGTCGTCGGCCCATATGCCGGCAAAGCAATGACGGGCGGCGGCGGCAGTTCGCATGTGATCCCCGTTTACAGCGTGGCACCCGTTGCCGGAATTGAAAAACGCGCGGGTTCAGACGTTAAAATCAATTTCGACGACGGCAAAGATATTGGCAGCGCCGTTGCGCTCGCGAAATCCGCGGATGTTGCGATCGTCATGGTGGGCGACCGCGAGAGCGAAGGCCACGACCATCCTATTACACTCTCAGGGAACCAGGATGCATTGATTGAAGCCGTGGTCGCGGCAAATCCGCACACCATCGTCGTGCTCAAAAGCGGTTCGGCCATTTTGATGCCGTGGGTGGACAAAGTGCCGGCGATTCTAGAAGCATGGTATCCGGGCGAAGAGGATGGCAAGGCCGTTGCCGCCGTTTTGTTTGGCGACGTGAATCCGTCCGGCAAGTTGCCGCTGACTTTCCCGAAACAACTTTCCGATTTGCCGGCCCACACGCCGGAGCAATATCCCGGCATCAACGGCGTCGTGAAATATACCGAAGGCATATTCGTCGGCTATCGGCATTACGACGCGCAAAATATCCAGCCGCTGTTTCCGTTCGGCTTCGGACTCTCCTACACGACGTTCGACTACGAAAAATTGTCCCTCTCAACGCAAAATATTTCTTTGAAACACAATCCCTCGCCAACTGTGACTGTTGAATTCAAAGTGACCAACACTGGGAAACGGGCGGGTGAAGAAATTGCCCAACTTTACCTCGGCCTGCCTTCGACGGCGGATGTTCCGCAGCCACCGAAGCAATTGAAAGGATTTGACAAAATTTCGCTGAAGCCCGGAAAAACGCGCCGCGTCCGCTTGAACCTGGACGCCCGCGCGCTTTCCTATTGGAACACGGCAAATCACGACTGGGAAATTATGCCCGGCACGTATCAGGTCATGGTGGGCGGTTCGTCGCGCGATTTGCCGCTGCAAGGCGAATTCAGCGTCAGCGAAGACTGATTGCGTTTGCTTTCGCAAATTCGTGGGTGAAGGCCGATGCTTGACAAAGCCTATGATAGTGTTTATTTAACACTATCAAGATGAAAACATCGGCCAAACAAATCGCGGGCGCCACCGCTCTGCTCACCGACCTATATCAGCTCACCATGGCTTGTGGCTATTGGAGGTCAGGAAAGACACAGCAGGAAGCGGTTTTTCATTTGTTCTTTCGCAAGCAGCCATTCAATGGCGGCTTTACCATCGCATGCGGTTTGTCCGACGTGGTTCAGTACCTTCGTGGATTTCGATTCGAAAGATCGGATCTCGATTACCTTCGAGGATTGACGGGAAACGACAAGAAACCGCTGTTCGCGCCGGCATTCCTGAAATATCTGGCGGGCCTGCGGCTGCATCTGGATGTCGATGCCATTCCTGAGGGCACGGTTGTGTTTCCACAGGAACCGCTGCTGCGGGTCCGCGGTTCCATATTGGAGGCCCAACTTGTCGAGACGGCGCTTCTCAATTTGCTCAACTTTCCATCACTGATCGCGACCAAAGCCGCGCGTGTCTGCTCATCGGCGCAGGGCGACCCGGTGATTGAATTTGGCCTCCGGCGGGCGCAGGGAATCGATGGCGCACTGACGGCGAGTCGCGCGGCATACATTGGAGGCTGCGCCGGCACTTCGAACGTGCTCGCTGGAAAGCTTTTCGGGATTCCGATCAAAGGAACCCACGCGCATAGCTGGGTCATGTCTTTTGAGAATGAACCGGAGGCTTTTGAAGCCTACGCCAAGGCGCTGCCGAATAATTCCATTTTTCTGGTCGACACTTACGACACGCTTCAAGGCATCCGCCACGCGATCGAGGCCGGCAAACTCTTGCGGAAGCGCGGCCACAAATTTTCGGGAATTCGTCTTGATTCAGGCGACCTCGCCTACTTGAGCATTAAAGCGCGCCAAATGCTGGATGCGGCCGGCTTCAAAAACGCGGTGATTGTAGGCAGCAACGATCTCAACGAACATCTCATCGCCAGCCTCAAACAACAGGGCGCAAAAATCAACGTGTGGGGCGTGGGAACGATGCTGGTGACGGCTTACGATCAGCCGGCGCTGGGCGGTGTTTACAAATTATCGGCCATCCGCAAACCCGATGGAACCTGGCAGCACAAGATCAAGCTTTCGGAACAGGCGGTGAAAGTGACTAATCCGGGCGTGCTTCAAGTGCGGCGCTTTCGCAAGGGCGACGAATTCATCGGCGACGCCATTTACGACGAGACACGTCCGCTTCCTCGAAAAATTACCATCGTTGATCCCGCCGACGCCACGCGACGCAAACATCTTCCCGCGAATACGAAATACGAAGACCTGCTCGTTCCCATTTTCCGTGGCGGCAAACTCGTGTATGACCTGCCTCAGCTCAAAGACACTCGATCGCGCGCTCAAAAGCAATTGGCCATGCTGCATCCTGGAGTCAAACGATTGGAGAATCCGCATCGATATCCGGCCGGTCTGGAATTTTCGCTCCATCAATTAAAGATGGAATTGATTCTGCGCGCGAAAGGAGAGGAGAGAACCGAACCTTAGCCTCAGATCGTTTATGCCACACACCTACAAATATCCCCGTCCGGCTTTGACGGTGGACTGCGTCGTGTTCGGTTTCGATGAGACCGAACTCAAGGTGCTGCTCGTCGAGCGCGGGCTGGAGCCGTTCAAGGGAAGCTGGGCATTGCCGGGCGGATTCGTTCACGTGAATGAAACCATTGACGATGCCGCGCGGCGCGAACTGGCGGAGGAAGCCGGGCTGGCGAATGTTTTTCTGGAACAGCTTTACACCTTTGGCGCAGTGGATCGCGATCCGCGCGAACGAGTGGTTAGCGTCGCGCATTTTGCGCTGGTAAAGCTATCGGATTGCAACGCCCGCGCCGCGGCCGACGCAGCAGACGCCCGGTGGTTTCCGGTTTCCAAAGTCCCGAAGCTCGCGTTCGACCACGTGGAAATTCTGGCGACCGCGCTGGAACGGCTCAAAAGCAAAGTGCGTTACCAGCCGATTGGTTTCGAGTTGCTGCCGCCCAAGTTCACACTTTCGCAATTGCAGCATCTTTACGAGGCGGTCCTCGAAAACGCGTTGGATAAACGAAATTTTCGCAAAAAAGTCCTGAGTTTTGGATTGCTCGTTCCACTAAAAGAAACCCAGATGGTTGGACGTCATCGTCCGGCGCAATTGTTCCGGTTTGATGCGGACAAATACGAGAAGCTTAAGAAACGCGGGTTCCATTTCGAGCTATAACACGGTTTTGTCCCAGACGGAATTTCACTCAATCCAAAACAGGAATGAATCCATGAGAGCGCTTATTCTCGTTGACATTCAAAACGACTTCCTGCCTGGCGGCGCGCTGGCCGTGCCGGATGGTGACAAAGTCATTCCGGTCGCGAACAAACTGCAGCCGCTCTTTCCGCTGGTGGTGGCCACCCAGGATTGGCACCCAGCCAACCACGGCAGCTTTGCCGCGAGTCATCCGGGGAAGAAAGTGTTCGAGCAGACCGAACTGAACGGTTTGCCGCAAACGCTGTGGCCGGTGCATTGCGTGCAGAACACCAAAGGCGCGGAATTGGCGGCGCCTCTGAATCGCGATCGCATCGCAAAAATATTTCCCAAGGGCACGGACGCGGGCATTGATAGTTACAGCGGCCTGTTCGACAACGGCCATCGCAAATCCACCGGCCTCGGCGAATGGCTCCAGGCGCAGGGTGTCACCGAGGTTTACGTTTGCGGTCTGGCGACGGATTATTGCGTGAAATTCACCGCGCTCGATGCGGCGCAAATGGGTTTCAAGATAAATCTCATCGAGGACGCCAGCCGCGGCGTGAATCTTCAACCCACCGATGTGCGCGATGCCATCGCGGAGATGAAGCGCGCGGGCGTCACCGTGGTGCAAAGCGCGGATCTAGTGTGGCGTCACACTTAATCTTTACAGCTACAAAAACCATGAATAGACACGATTTATTGGTGTTCATTCGTGGTTGCGATTGTAAAGCCATGATGCGCACCACACTGGAAAGCGAGTGTCCTGATTGATCCCATTTTTACGCCGGACTTTATTTCATGCTATTTCACGGAAATCAGCATCTGCGTAAATGAATGCGCCGGGAAGCTGTAGTTGATCTTGTTGACTTGAAATTGAATGTGCCGGGTGGCAATGGCTACGGCCTCATCCGCCCTCGTATTGGTCGAAGTGACCGATGGGCCGTTGACCTCGTATACCGTGGCGCTGCCGTTCAATTCTCCGCTTTGCAGGAGAACATCGGTGGTCAAGGCGTTTGTTTCACTGCGGTTGACGACATTCACGATGAGAGTTTTGGAAGCGTCGTTCCAAACGGCCGTGGCATCGAGGTACGGAATGTCGCTGAAGATTTTGTTGCTGTATTTTTCGCAATCCACTGACACATCGAGCGACGTGCCGTGGGAGTTGTTTGAATAGAGGTAAAATGGTTCATACAACGCGTTTTTAAAATCGCCTTCGGGCGAAGTTCCCACCAGGCTGGAAAGCATGGTGATGTTCGCCATCTTCACGATGTCGGCGTGGCGTATGAAGGAGTTCAGATGCTGCGCGAGCACGAGAGAACTGGCCAGTGTTGGGCCCGAACCACGACCACCAACGGCGGGTGACCATTCATCGAACGAGATGTAAATCGGCCTGGCTGACCCCGATTGTGCCATGGCCTTTTTGATCATCGCCTTGATTAAATCAATTTTCCGGTCCACTTCCAGGCCCAGAGACATCATTCCGCCGAAGCTGTTATCGCGCGCCAGTAATTCCCGCACATATCGGTGAACCGAGAGGTAATCAATTTTGCCGGCCAGGCGTTCCAGCACGTAATCGTCCCAGCCAATCCAATCGATGTTGGTGCCGTAATTGGAAGCGCCGCAAGCGATGAACTTCGCGTTCCGATCCACCCACTGCATGTCTTTCGCGGCTTCCAGAGCAAACTTGCAATAGTCCTCGGCGTTTTTTTGTCCCATCTGCCAGGGACCGTCAATTTCGTTTCCGAGCGCCCAGTATTTGACGTTGAACGGCTGTTCGTTGCCGTACTTCCTCCGCAGGTCGGAGTAATAGGTGCCTTTTTCGTAGTTGCAGTATTCAATCCAGTGCCTCGCGTCGTCCAAAGTGCCAAGGCCGGCATTGATGCAAATGAAATTCTCGGCGCCGATGAGGCTGCACAGCTTGGCGTATTCATCCGTGCCCATCTGGTTGCTTTCGATCTCATGCCAGGCGAGGTCGAGCCGCGCCGGACGCTGATCCTTGGGGCCGATTCCATCCTGCCAATTATAGCCGGAAACAAAATTTCCGCCTGGCCACCGGACGACCGGAATTTTCAAGCCCCTGACCAGTTGAATGAAATCCTTTCTGAATCCATTCGTGTCAGCGAGTGGTGATTTAGGATCGTAAATCGTGCCATAAACAACCGTGCGGATCGGCTCAAGAAAACCGCCGTAGATCTTCGGATCCACTTCTCCAATCTTGCGGTCCAAATCAATCTTGATAACGGCAGTTGGTTGCGACAGGAGATTTCCAGTCATCAAGCCGGATAAAATGACGGCGCCAAGGACGATTCTTTGGAGGTTCATGGAAGTTGTTGGGACGAATGTTCGAATGGACCCGAAGTGAATTGTTCGACAGGTACAGAGCTGGCCACAATGCAGATAAGAGTAGGTCGTTCTTCTGCGTGACCGGCCATGGCGGAATCGTATCAGAGCACGCGGTCGCAAATCAATGAACACTTTGCCGACGTTCCGTGCGGAACTTTGAACAGAGGCAACAAAGAGAACCGAGAAGGTTCTCCGCTTCCTCTGCTCCCTGCCGACAGCGCACCAGCACTCGGCCAAAACCAGCGAGGCAGCCAACTTCCCGCGACGTCGAATCAGTTCGCTACGTGGCCGGTAAGGCCTTCTTTTTGCAGGGCGTCCATCACGGCCTTCTCGTTGAAGTCGCCGGTGACCTCGAAGCTCTTTGCGCCTTTAGCGGCGGTATTGCCGGTGACGCCGGGAACGGTACCCAAGGCTCTGTTCACCGCTTTCACGCATTTGCCGCAGCACAGATGCAGGTCTTCCACTTTGAGCGATTTCACCTGTTCGTCTTTGGCACCCGTGTCGCTGTTGACTTTAATGGAAGCATCGCCGCTCTTGCCGTAATAACCGGCGGACGTCAGCGCGTCCACCCCTTTTTGGATCGTCGCGGAATCAGCAGCCGCCAGGGTCACAGTGCCCTCGTCCATGTCAGACGCGGCGGTCAGGCCGGTGATGTGGGCCGTGGCTTTCTGCACGCCTTTCACGCAGCCTTGGCAGCAAAGGTGGACGTCGGTGAGTTTAACAGTCTTATCGGCGTGGGCGGAAAGGGCCAGGCCGAATGTCAAAATGACGGAGGCTAGAAAGGATTTCATAAAATTAGATAACCGGATTCATGCACTGCATAACTACGAATGCAGGCACCGTCAACAAAGAAGAAGCATCTCTTAACTGACTGAACTGATTCAACGATTGAACAATCCAGATCAACAAACCGAGGCTTGCCACGGCATGGGTCGAGGCGGATACATTTGATCGTCATGATTCGAAACATCATCCGGTTCAATTCAGTGCTGGTGTTCCTGCTGGCCGGTTTTTTCTTCATCTATCCGGCAACGCGCGCCGCGCTGGATATTCGCGATCCGGCGTTGCGACAGCCCGGCATACCGAAAGCAGCCTGGCGGCTCTACCGGAACCTGACGCCCCGCTATGCAACATGGGCCAAGGAGCGAGCCGCGCGGGGCCAGGCAGAAACGATGTCCACCAGCGACATTTCAGGAACGGAATGGCCGCTTTTTGGCTCAGTGTTTTACCTTTGGAGCGTCGAGAATCTGCAGGAGGCGTGGGATGCCGGCGACCATACACCGGGCATCGCGCCCAAGGTGTTCGCCAGGGATGCGATTATCGCCGCGTCGGAATTGGTCATCGATCCGAAACACGCCTCCCGGGTGAAGAAGCATTGGGGCGAGAATTATCTTCACAGGGAAAATGTTTTCTATCGAATGCTGGTGATTGGCGCCCTGACCAGCCGGCAAAAGTTGCTCCACGATGGCGCGCATTTGGGCCTGTTGCGGGATCAAGTGGAAAGTTTGGCGCAGGAATTGGATTCGTCGAAAACGGGGGCTTTTGGATGATTACCCCGGCCAGTGTTATCCCGGCGATGTCATGGCGGCGCTCATGGTTGCCGAATTGCTGGCCACCGTCGGCGAACTTCCGAACGGCACGCTGATGATTCCGCGGCTGCTTTCGGATCTCAGCGACGCCCCAATGCTCGGCGAAGCCGCCATCCTATGGCAGTTGAGCACCGAGCCGGAACGCGGATTTGCGGTAAAAACCGGCGGGATTATCCCGGGCTATGTTTACATCGTCCTTGGCGGCGCCTTGCTCTTCGGCCTTTTGCTGATGTTATCGTCGATTGAAAGGTTCCGCGCCACAAATCGGCCGCCTGAAGACATCATTCCAGTTCCGCCGATTCAAGCGACTTTGTGGATTGGCCTGATGGCAGCCTCGATCGTCGCGTTTTCCTTCATCACACGCTCATTGGAATGATCGTTCTCGTCAGTGCCGCCATGCTTCCCATCCTGAGAAAAAAGAGGACGCCAAAAGGCACGGAAGATTGGCCGGACGAAAAGCCTTCAGACCAGGCAAAATCGGCGGCATAGTCTTAATGGGCGATTTCAAATTGTTTCAGCGACGGTTCGGCCACCGGCAATTGCTGCATGACGAGCCGCGCCATTTCTTTGGCGCCTTTCGCGTTAAAATGAGTTTCGTCGCTAGGATCGTTCGCCAACCCATTGCAGGCTTCCTTTCCGAGTTTATTGCACAATTCGACACTCAACGCATTTAGATCGACCAATGGCACACGCTTTTCCTTGGCGACGATCTTCATCGCGTCGGCATACGGAAGCAGTGTATTCCGGATGCGACCGTCCGGCCCAAAATTTCGGCGGCACATGGGAGTGATCAGCACGGGCCGAGCGCCAATCGCGCGGGCGTCATCGATGTATTTGCGCAGGTATTCCCGATAGGTTGTTTTCGCGTCCGTGGCTTCCGGTTTTTCGGGAGAATGGGAATCGTTATGGCCGAATTGAATCAAAACGTAGGCCGGCTTTTCCTTCAAGGCGGCGCCCCAATGGCCTTCTTTGATGAACGTTTTTGTGCTCCGCCCGGACAAGGCCAGATTGACCACTTGAAGCTGGCTGCTGTTGAAATAATCCTGAATGAACATTCCCCAGCCGCGTCGCACTGAGTTGGTGGGATAATGACATACCGTGGAATCACCCACGATGACCATGCGAAGCGGCTGGTCGGTTTCGACCTGCGCGGATGCTGTTCCTGCCAGGAGAAACAGGATGAAAAAACTGCTGGAGAAACGTGATAGCATCTGGAGGAGGCGCGGGAAAAGATATTTCATAAATATTTCACTGGAGTTGCAACATACAACTGCCGGGCGTTTGTGCCGACGGATTTGGTAATATCGAAATTACCCTTATTGTCAAATGGATTGGCCGGCAGCGGTGTCCAATGCGTCACGGCTTTCGAGGCTGGTCGCGTCCAATAGGCACAAAATTCAATCCTAATTGCAGAAAATCGTAGTTCACTTTCCTAAAGTTGGTTTAGAATGGCGGCATCCACTTTATGCACGGGATTCGCCTCAAAGCGCGGCGCGTTTGAGATCAGCAGCTACGGGCTATTCATCTATCAACACCGGGAAAAAAATTTCGCCTTGCCAAATGGGGCATGGTGAATAGTCCAACCAACAACAAAAAGGAAGATACAGTTATGACACAAAAAGTAGTTTTAACATTATCAGTGGCAACGTTGGCGGCGGGTGTAGGCCTGGCGCGAGCCGACATTCGCGATACCATCCAAAACGCGGCGTCCGGAACAACGGTCAATGTTTCCGGCAATTACACGGTGACCCAATCCATCCACGTGCCGAGCGGCGTCACGGTCAGCGGCACCGCCGAGTTCGCGTTCACCGACAATACGCAGGATGGTTTCGTCGTGGATTCGGGCAAGAGCGGCATCAAGCTTTCGGGATTCACAGTCAAGGGAGCAAACCATGGGTTTCACATTTACGGACACAATGTGGACATCGAGTCCTGCTGGGCGCAATACAACGCCAACACCGGCATCGAATTGCAAGGCAGCGGTGCGTATAACTGCACGATCAATAATTGCCAGGGCAAGTACAATGATGACAGCACCGGCGGAAACGCCGACGGAATCGATGTTAAATTCGGCACGGGCACCGGAAACAAAGTGACGAATTCGTCGGCCCATGATAATTCCGATGACGGCTACGATTATGCCGGAGCAGGCGCGCCGGTCACCACGAGCAATTGCCAGGCCTATAACAACGGCTATTACAATGGAAAAACCGGCAATGGCGATGGTTTCAAAATGGGCCTCGCGGGCTACCCGAACGAAGCGCACACTTACACAAGCTGTGTGGCTCACGATAACACCAAGGGCGACACCGGTTCCGGTTTTGATTCCAACAACAACACCGGCGGCATCCACCTGACGACCTGCCATAGCTACAATAATAAGCAGGCGGACCGGTTGCAAAACTGCGTCCTGAACAACTGCACGATGCAGAATTAATCCTCTCAAATGACACGCAGTGGAGGCCCAACGGTCTCCACTGCTTCTCCGCGCTCAATAAAATCGCAATCACGCCCGGCGATGAACAGATTGGTCATTGTTATTTCGGGAATTCTCTTCGGAATTTCGTGCTTTTTGTTGGGACGATTTTCGGTCACGCAAAAAATCTCTCCCACCCTTTCAAAAGCCCCTCCGATCGCGCTCGCCATTCAAGAAACGGCGACTAAAAAAGCATTGCCACCCATCGCTCCCGAAGTCGGCCTCACCGTTGCCCCACCCACCGCCGGATGGCAGGAAACAAAATGGAGCACCCTGCTCTCCCAGCCCGGAAGCCCGGAGCGCAATTCGGAAATGGCCGGGCTGCTGGAGCAACTGGGGGCCGCGGATCCCACTCGCGCCATGGCGCTCGCCTCCACGGAGAAGAATTTGAAATTCCGCGATCAATTAACTCAGGCCGCCCTTCATGGCTGGGCCCGCACATCGCCGGCGGATGCCGCGCAATGGGCGCTGAATTTGACGGATTCCACCGAACGCGAAACAGCGCTTTCCCGGGTTTTTGCCGGCGCGGCCGCCGCGGATCCGGAAACAGCCATGCGTCTCGGAAACCAAATCATCGCGCAACATCCCAACGATGCGATCGGATACGGCTCGCGATTGATCGACGCGCTCATCGATCACGGCGATTTTGCGCAAGCGGCCCAATGGGCAGCGACCGGTGATTTGCAGACAACATCGTCTTGGATGGCTGAAGCGTATTCGCGATGGGCGGAATTCCAACCCCAACAGGCCGCCGCCGCCGCCGAGGGAATTTCCGACCCGGCACAAAGAAGCCTGGCATTGCATGGAATCGTTGATGGCTTTGCGCAGGCGGATCCCGCAGGGTTGGTTCAATTCGTCATGCAATTGCCCGCGGACACCGATCGCGACTCAATACTAAGCCAGTCGCTCGAACGATGGGCGCGGGAAGACCCGGTCGCCGCCGCGCAATGGTTGAGCGGCTACAAGGCCGATCCGGCTTTGGACCAGGGCGCGGCCGCGGTCGCCGGCATGGAATCGCTTCCGCCCGGCACAGCCGTGGCGTGGGCGGAAAATATTGTGAGTCCGCAATTGCGGTCGGAAACGCTGGCTGCTGTCTTGCGCAACTGGCTCACCACCGATCGCACAAGCGCTGAAAATTATTTTGCCTCGACGAAGGACCTGCTGCCCGAAGACCGGCAGCAGATTGCCGAGGTCATTGCCGCCCGAAACGGTCATCCTTCGGCCCAATGAAAAAATCCATCGGCGATTTCCGCGCGACGGCTGTTTGTGCCACATTATTTCTGGGGACATTGCTGCTGTTCAGCGGAGCGTTGAGAAATAATTTTCTGGATTGTGACGATCCGGATTACGTGACGCAAAATCTTCACGTGCAAAGCGGCCTCGAGTGGGAAACGGTCCATTGGGCTTTCGTTTCCGAAGCCGCCGGAAACTGGCATCCTCTGACCTGGCTTTCGCACGCGGCGGACTGGCAGCTCTTCGGCGGCAATCCGTTTGGCCATCACGCGACGAACATTTTATTGCACGCTCTGAACGCCGCGCTCGCTTTTCTGGTCATTCGCAAATTCACCGGGGCATGGCGGACGAGCGCCCTGTGCGCCGCGCTGTTTGCCTGGCACCCGCTCCGGGTCGAGTCCGTGGCATGGGTCGCCGAGCGAAAAGACCTTTTGTGCGGATTGTTCTTTTTCCTGACGCTTCTGAGCTACGCATTTTATGTTGAAAAACGGACGGCCCAAAACAACAGGGCGTGGCTGTTTTACATTTTGACCTTTTTGTGTTTCGCCTGCGGATTGATGAGCAAACCCATGCTCGTGACGCTTCCGTTTCTGTTGTTGCTGTTGGATTATTGGCCGCTGAAGCGTTTCGATGCCGGCGTCTTCCAACCGTTGGTTCAGGAAAAAATCCCATTCTTTATTCTCTCCGTCGCGTCCTGTGCAATCACTTTTCTTGCTCAAAAAAATGGAGGCGCCGTCGTCGAAAATATTTCATTTCCGAGCCGGTTCATCAATGCGGCGGTCTCCATCCTCGAGTATCTCTGGAAATTTATCTGGCCCTTCGATTTGTCAATGGTTTATCCCCTGCCCCGCTCGCAGCCAATCGCCCTCGCGGTATCCGCAATTCTTTTGGTTTCAATTTTTACGACGCTGGCATTGGCGCAAAGGCATCGACGCCCCTGGTTGCTCGTCGGTTGGTTGTGGTTCATCGGAATGCTTGTTCCTACTCTCGGCTTGGTGCAGGTCGGCCTTCAGGCCATGGCGGATCGCTACACGTATCTGCCCATTCTCGGCCTGCAACTGGCGTTGCTCTGGACACTGCGCGAGGCGGCCCTGTTCTGGAAGACTCGGCGGCTCGCCCTGGCCGTGGCTGTCCTGGTTTTGACGGCGAATGGCGCGAGGACATGGAATCAAATCCGCTTCTGGCGCGATTCCAAAACGCTTTACGAACACGCGCTCGCGGTCACGAAAGAGAATTACCTGGCGGAATCCGACCTGGGCACAACCCTGTTCAATGAACGGGATTTCGCCGCCGCCGAAGCGCATTTTCGCCGCGCAACGGAATGGAAGCCGGACTTTGCCACCGCGCACTTCAAGCTCGCGTTGACGCTTGAAGAATTAAATCGTCCGGCTGACGCTCTCACCGCCTACCAGCAATTTCTAAAACTACGCCCCCGCGATCTGCTCGCAAACTATAATGCCGGAGTGCTCCTGCTGAACGAAAACCAGCCTGCCCAGGCCGCAGCGAGATTTCGCGCCGCGCTTGAAGCCAGAAACGATTATGCCGCCGCGCTGGTGGGCCTCGCGCTCGCAAAAATCAAATTGGACGAAACATCTGGAGCTATCGATTCCTTGCAGCGGGCGCTAAGACTTGAACCTGGCTTTCCCGGCGCCGCAGACACACTGGCGCGGTTGAAACAAAGGTGATCCCGGCTTTCCTTCGTTCACTTTGAAAGGACATCCACCAGTTCGATTTCAAAAATCAGCGTCGAGCCGGAGGGAATTCCCGAAACGGCTTCGTTTCCGTAGCCCAGCGAGGGCGGTATGTAGAGCCTGATTTTGCCGCCTTTTCGGACTTTTTGAATGCCCTCATTCCACCCGGAAATCACCGAACCGATTTTCACCTGCAGCGGTTCGCCCATCGTTTTGTCAAAAATACTGCCGTCTATCAAATGCCCGACATAATTGACGAGCACAGTCTGTCCCGTCTTCGGAAAAACTCCGGTGCCTCGCTTTAAAATTTCGTAACGCAGACCGTCGGGCAACTCAACGACATTGGTGTTTCCCCTCAAGCTGGCAAACAGCGTTTCCATTTCGGCCCGCCGTTTCCGGAGCGCGTCCATTCGCGCCTCATCGCGACGCCGGCGGACAAACTGTCCCACCTGCGGATACATCGCTTCCACATCTTCCGGCGTTTTTTCCGCTTTCATCGCGGCGGCCAGGCCTTGAGCAACCAACGCGATCTCATCCGTATTCAAACGATATTGATTCAAACGCGATCGCCGCGCCGTATCCCATCCCCACGCCTCCATCACTTGCGCGGTATCGTAGCCGGACTTTCCCGGTGGCGAATCCGGGGGCGGAGGAATCATTGCGTTCGCCAGGTCCTCAGAGGACGTGTCACGGAAGCCGAGCAAGTCGACTTCGAAAATCATCATCGCGCCCGGCTCGATGCCCCAGCGCTCCGCCTCGTCTTCGGGCAATGGCGGAGGGACGTACAGCCTCGCCGATCCGCCCTTCTTCAATTTCTCGAGGGCGGGAATCCAGCCGCGGCAAAGGCTCCGGTTCGTGACGAGCACCAAGTCGACCGGTCCAGCCTGATAAAATTCGGCGCCATCCAGCAGGCGCGCCGTGTAATGAACCGTCACCGTTTGCGCGGGTTTGGGACTGGCGCCAACGCCGTTCCTGAGCGGCTCGTAAAAAACGTTATCCCCCAATGCGATAACATTTGCATTCCTTTTCAACGCCGCCACAAACGCGTCGGCGCGAGCGGCGTTTTTTTGAATGATGGCGCGCGTCACTTTTTCACGCCTATTTTTTTCCAGCCGCTCAACGTCGGAAAAGATCAGGGATTTGTATGCCAGCGGCTGGTTTTCGGATCCAGCCACAAAGCCCTTCAAAAAAATCGCAAGCTCATTCGAGCTGATTTCAACTCCGGCGACTTTCTCGTTCCGCGCCAGAAGCCAGCCCCAGGCTTCGAGAATTTTTGGATTGGCTTTTTCGGCGATGGCATTGGTTTGCCCAACAGCGGAACGAAAACAAATCGTCGCGATGAAAACGCCCACGAACACGTTCCCAAGAAGTTTCATGCGCCAAATGTTATCCGAGTGGCCCGGCCATGCCAAGAAGCGGCGCGCCGTCAGCGAGCATTGAGGCCCTCCTGTGTTCAGTATTGTCGTTGCACTTAGGTGGAATGGAGACGCCATGCCCCCGAGTTACATTGCACAGGAAAATGAAGCCATGGACACACGCATGAATACATTCCGGCCCATTGCCCCGCGCGGCAGGCTTCCAATTCGGATATCCGGGTGTTGGAAAGCTCCACTCGATCGAACCTCTCCAATGCCAATCGGACCAAAACAGTAAGTCGGAAAAACGAAAGGATTATATGCGAAACAAGAATATCGGGATGCTCTCGGGAATCGCCGTGGCAATCGCGCTGCTCCTGGGTGTGGGCTGCAAGATGATGACGCCCGCCTCGGACGAGCGCAGTGAAGGCCGGGTAATCGATGACCGGCAAATCACCGAAAACGTGCGAAGAGCCCTCGACCGCGAACCCACGTACAAATTCACGGACGTCAACGTGAATACGTTCGCGGGCGTCGTGCAGTTGAGCGGATTCGTCAATATTGACGCGCAGAAAATCCGCGCCCAGGAAATCGCGCAAAATGTCGATGGTGTGAAGGAAGTGCACAATGGACTCGCTCTCAAGCCTTTGATGGCCCCCACCAGCCGGCAGAATTCGGAACCACAAATCTATTCAGAGCAACCACAAAGTTCGGAGCAGCCGCAGAGTAACGCGCAGCAATCGCAAAACCAGAATCAACCCTCGTCCGAGACCAATACCAATGCGCCGAATCAGAACAACCCATCACAACAGTAAGGCCGCCGCGTCGCTGCCGCGCGGAGGCGAACTTGCGTCAAATCGCTTCCTCGAACACAGCTCTCGGGAAAGTCTCGCTCAAAGGTCACCAGAACCGCGGGCTTTCCCGGAGCTTTTAACTAAGAGCGCCCGGGTGCACGCCGGATGATTTCTCCATGCCCTCACGCACGGATCCCAACGGAAGCGTGAAACGGAACAAAGCTCCCCGATCCGAATTGTTCTCCGCCCAGATCACGCCGCTATGCGCCTGAACAATCGAGCGCGCGATGGACAATCCCAGCCCCATTCCGTTCTTCTTGGTTGAGAAGAACGACTCAAAAAGTCGCGGCGCGATTTCCCGCGGTATCCCCGGGCCGCTGTCCCTCACCGCCACCGTGATTTCCTTCGCGTCGGCTGAAGTCGTGACGACCAGCAGCCGCTGGCCCTCGGGCACTTCGTTCATCGCCTCCATCCCGTTGACCACCAGGTTCAGAATCACCTGCTGAAGGCAAATCGGATCGCCTGCTGCCATCGGCAATCTCGATGCAAGATTCGTCTCGATGTGCACACGCCGGCGCGAAGCATCCGCGGCCACAAGCTGCACCACATCCTGAACCAATCCGTTCAGGCGCAGCGGCTGGATTTCCATTTCTCCCCGTTTGGCGAACGTGCGAATTCGCCGAACCGCTTCAGCGGCCCGCAAATCATCTTCATAGATCTCCGCCAGGATGGTCCGCACGTCGTCGACGGGAATTTTCCTGCGCTCGAGCAAGGCCCGCGCGGACGCGATATTCATCAGGATCGCGTGCAGCGGCTGATTCACCTCATGAGCAATCACCGCCGTCAATTCCCCCATTGCCGCCAGCCGCGAGGCGTGAGCCAGCGTCCGCGTGGCTTCCTCCGCGCGTTTCCGATCTGTGATGTCCCTTCCGACCGCCTGGATTTCCTTGATTTCTCCCTTTTCATCAACGATGGGATAGCTCACCCACTGCTGCCAGCGAGACGTTCCATCCGCCAACGAAAAATCGTGTTCCCAAACCAACGGATAGCGCCCTGAAAACGCCGTCGTGCCGCCCAGGATGCGCGCGCGCTGACCCGCCGGCAGCAACTCCGCCAACGACCGCCCAATCAACTGGTCGCGGCTCTGACCGAAAAACCGGCAAAAAGCCTGGTTCACAAACGTCAATTTCGCGCGGGGTGTATACCGAAAAACCAGTTCCGTTTGTGTCTCCACCACTTCGCGATACCGCTCCTCGCTTTCACGCAACGCCTGCTCCGCTTTTTTTCGTTCCGTGATGTCTCGTCCGATGGCTTGCACTTCCTTGATGTGCCCGTCCGCGCTCACGATGGGCCGAATAATCCACTGCTGCCACAGGGATGACCGGCCGGACAGCAGCGCTTCGCATTCGCACACGACCGGCCGTCGGTTCACAATGGCGGCGGCAATATTCCGCAACATCCGCTCGTGTATTGCCGCCGGCACCAGGTCCAGGATTTTTCGCCCCAGCAATTGTTCGCGCGGCCGGCGAAAAAAATGGCACCAGGAATCGTTTACAAACGTGAGCGTCGTTTCCGGAAAACAACGGCTCACCAATTCCGTCTGGCTGTCGACGACCCCGCGATAGCGTTCCTCGCTCACATGAAGCGCCTCGGACGTTTCCTTTTGCTCCCTCAGCACGGCGGCCATCGGCAGCAGCGTCGCCGCCAGCAAAATGTAAAACGTCTGGATCGAAAGCGCGTTCTGCTCGGGAGAATCGGCAATGAACGGCCCATGTTGGTGCGCGCTGCTCCAGATCGTCAGCAGCGCGGCGCAGAGCACTGCCGCGCTCACGCCGCGAACTCCAAAACGCAGCGTCGCCCAAAGAAAAAACGGCAGCGGCACCGCCAGCATCATCGGCATCAGTTCGGCGCCGAATTGCAGCCAGTAGAGAAGAACGAAACTGGCCCCCAGCAATCCCATCATGAGCGCCGCCGCCTCCGCCAGTCGTCCCGGCGGCAGCCGCGGCAAAACGAAACCCCGCTCGCTCCATGAGACGATCGCGGGCACGATGGTCATCGAAGCAAAAACATTGGAAAAAAATCTCATGCGCCACAACTTCCCGTAGCTGTCCGCGCCCCACTGATTGAGCACCACAAAACCCGCGTCCAAAAACGACGACAAAAATGCCGCCAACACCGATCCAAAAAGAAAGAAGATCATGATGTTCCGAAAACGATCAAAGCGCAGATTCTTGCCGAGGAGAAATCGCGTAACTGCGGCGCCGCACACCGCTTCGAATGAATTGCTCACAAACCAGCACAGCACCATTCCGAGCGGCACACCGCTCTGGGCCCGCGCGGCGACATGCGCGGGGAACGTCATCAAAATCATCAACCACCACGCCCGCTCCGGCATCAAAAGCAGGATCGCCATCATCAACGCATTGGGAGGCCACATCACCGAAATGGGATGCGGAGCGAAGGTGAATTCGGCGCCGATTTTGCTCGCCAGAAAGTAGCCGGCGCTGGCGAGCGCGCCGATAAAAAGATATTGCAGAGCTGAAGGCAACGGCTCGGCCTTCAACGGCCAGAAGCGCTGATTTGTTCGATGGTCCGTCATTGTTCCCTTTGCCCCAAAAAAATCGCACCGAACTTGAGCATTGAAACTAGCATACGCAGGACGAATTGCCAGAGTTATTCACAAGGCACGGTATTTTTCTCAGTAGGAGTACCATTTTCGTATAGTAGGAGTACTACCTTCGTGGAATTGTCCATTTCACATAGGGTCTTACCATGACCAATAACAGCGGGGCGCTCGCCATTAGGCAGTCCAACCGCTACCGGGAAACAGTCAAAACTGTCGTGGCTTATGAACACTCAATTTAATCCAATCCGAACCCTGGTCGTCGATGACTCCCAGGACGAATGCACGCTGCTGAATGCCGAACTCCGTTCGGTCGACTCGATCAAACTGATCGGTTTCGTTCACGATGGCCTCGAGGCCATTTTGTACCTGCGCGGCGTCGAACAATTCAAAGATCGCGAAATGTTTCCTTATCCTGATCTCATCCTGCTGGATTTCCGGATGCCGCGCTGCACCGGAATCCAGGTGCTGCAATTCCTTCAACGCCAATTCCATAGGCCGCGCGTCGTGCTATGGAGCACCGCCTTGGAACAATTCAGCGTGCCCTTGGCGTTGCGACTGGGCGCGGACCTCGTTTGCACAAAGCCAACCACCAAACGTGAGTTGATCCAGATCATCCGGCGCCTCGAAGACAAGGCTTTCCTGTCGGCCCCCCACCCGCAGCAACCCGAGGCTGTTTACGCGGCCTAGCCACACCACAATACAACTCTCCATTCGAATGATAATTCAATGAGCTAGGAGACTCACATAAACGGGAATATGACTACGGGGGATAACCACGTTCTCAACACGAATGACCGTTTTCGCCGATTCGTCGATTCGGCGCCGCTGTTGATGTGTCTTCTCGACCCGGAATTAAAAGGCGTCTATTTCAATCAACAATGGGTTTCCTTCACCGGGCATAACCAGGCGGATCTGCTGGGAGATCAATGGCTTTCGCAAATCCATCCACAAGATCGCCAGCGCTACCTGGAAACCTGCCGTCGCGCCTTGGAATCGTGGGATAAATTTGACGTCGAATGCCGCCTGCAACGCTTTGACGGGGAATTCCGCTACCTACGCCACACCGGCACGCCGCAATTCTCCGATGAGGGTCAATTATTGACTTACCTCGATACCGCTGTGGATGTTACGGCGCGCAAAGTGGCCGAAGATGCTTTGCGCCAGACTGAAAGCCGATGCCGCGCGCTCTTCGGCCCCTCGATTGGCAACGTCGCCGTGGTGGATTGCACCGGAAGAATTGTGGGGTTAAACGACGGCTGGATGCGGTTCGCCCGGCAACATGGCGGACGTCTGCGCTTCGTCGGCGTGGGCGTGAATTATCTGGAAGTCTGCCAGCGCGCCCTCCAAAGCGGTGATAACGAAGCCGCCGCGGCCCACCGAGGTCTGCTGGATGTGCTGGATGGTTCGCTCCCGGAATTCAGCATGGAATACCGTTCGCCCACGCCATCTGAAGAGCTGTGGTTCGAAATGATCATTCACCCGCTGCAGCGGCTGGAAGGCGGCGCCATCATCACGCATCTCAACATCACCAACCGCCGGCGCGCGGAGATCCAGGCCCAGACGCTCCTGCATGAACTCGCCCACGTCAGCCGCGTCGCGGTGCTGGGCGAATTGACCGCCTCGTTCGCCCACGAACTCAGCCAGCCGTTCACAGCCATCCAAACCAACGTCCAGGCCGCGAAGCATCTCCTTGCGCAGAAAGGCCCTGCCGCCGCGGAGATGGAGGAACTCCTTTCGGACATTCTGGCCGATAATCTTCGCGCCGGAAAAATTCTTCAACAACTTCGCGCGCTGCTGAAGAAAGATCGCGTGCGGCTCAGGCCGGTGAAGTTGAACAAGCTGATTCGCGACGTCGCCGATCTCCTGCACGACGAGGCGGTGCTAAAAAAAGTAAAAGTGTCTCTCCGCCTGGATCCCGCCCTGCCCCAGGTGGAGGGCGAACGCATTCAATTGCAGCAGATCGTTCTCAATCTCATGGTCAACGCCTTCGATGCCATGAAGAAAAACGGTGCGCACCAGCGTGAATTGACCATTGAGACCGCCAGGGAGAACGGCGACCGCGTTCTCATTCTCGTCCGCGACACCGGGCCGGGTATTCCTGAGAGCCGGATCGATCGTGTCTTTGAGCCATTCTTCACCACCAAGGCCGAGGGGCTGGGAATGGGGCTGGCCATCTGCCGCTCCATGGTCGAAGTCCACGGAGGCAAGATTTCAGTTGCCAACAACGAGGGAAAGGGAGTTACATTCCGGGTGGTTCTGCCAATCCCGGGGAAAGGAAATGTATGATTGGTAATAGGCCAACGGTGTTCGTGGTGGATGATGATCACTCTGTCCGGAACGGGCTCGAACGATTGCTCAAGCTGAAGGGATATCGCGTCGAGTCCTTCGCATCCGCCGAGGAATTTCTGCAGGAGGAAATCACGACCCAGGTGGCCTGCCTCGTGCTTGATGTGAACCTGCCCGGCCTCAACGGCCTGGACCTCCAACGTTTTTTAATGCAGCGCGGCGTCCTGCTTCCCATTGTGTTCATCACCGGGCACGGCGATATCCCCACCGCCGTCCGCGCCATCAAATCCGGAGCCGTCACTTTTCTCATCAAGCCTTTCCACGAAGCCGAGCTTGTGAATGAAATTGAAAATGCGTTCGGAATCTGCCGCAGTGAATTTCGGCAGCGCTCGGAAATTGCGGACATTCAGCACCGTTACGCCACGCTCACCGAACGCGAAAGCGAGATCCTTTCCTTTGTCGTCAGCGGCAAACTGAACAAACAAACGGCGCACGAATTGGGCATCGTGGAAAACACAGTCAAAGTCCACCGCCGCCGCGTGATGAGAAAAATGCAGGCGGAGTCCGTGGCGGAATTGGTGCTCATGGCTCAGAAACTCAACCTGCCCGCGCCCACGCTGCCACAGCTCGTCAAATCGGCGCCGTAACGATGCTTTGTTGCACCAAGGTGCAATGGCGCCGTCGCCGGGAGTTGAGAAGGTTCAGGATGAAGCGGAAGACGGGACTGTGCGCGCGCAGGATGCGCGCAGCGATTTTACCGCGCTCGCCGGTCTTGCAAAGGCGTCCTCCAGCGCCCAAGCATAGGCGTTCACCTGCCGGCGAAGCGCGGGTTGATTTTTGTGGGGCTGTTCCATGTCATCCCGAATTTGAATAATGGCACGGGCGTCCCGCCCGTGCGAACAGGAACTCGCGGGCGAGGCGCCCGTTTCACTTGTGAGGGTGCCGAAGACAACGCCATTCTATTGTCGGCCCCTCGATTCAGACGAGGTTGTCAGGAAAAAAATGTCACTTCGTGAGCTGATGAAGGGTTGCCTCCATGAATTTCCCGAGTTACATCGTCGAACTTCTCAGCGGCTTTGCGGCTGGCAACATCATCAGTTCAGCCTTCCCCGGCCTTGATCTCGGACTCGGCGGCAACTCAGTGTTTGGAATCATAGGCGGAATCCTCGGCGGCCAGGCCCTGCTCTATTTCTGCGCCACGGATGATACCGCCAGCGATATGCAATTCTTCCTTTGCAGCGTTGCCGGTGGCGCGATAGGCGGCTTTCTGCTGACAGTGCTGGCGGGCTTCATCAACAAAATCGCCGCGCGCAAACGGTAGGGCAAACCCGCGGGATTGCCATGACGCCCTCCGCCTTTTTAGAAATCTCTTTAAAGAAACACAAAAAATTTTCCAAAAATTTTTTGGCAGATTGAAGTAATACCAAGGTGCAATATACCGCCGCGAATTCCGCCCTACATTACGCGTGTCAGTTCTTGAAGCAGAGCAAAGCAACACAGCCGCAATCATTCCGGGCCGGGCCATGTCCCGCGGCGTCTAACCAGTTCAAGAACTGACGGAAAGAGCCACGGTTCGCGCAGCGTATGATCGGGTGCAACACAATTTGGGCTGGATGTTTTGTGGAACGTTCATTCTCGCGGGAAGCAACGGTTTCAATTCGAGATTCACACCGCGGCTTTTGCGCTCTTCACCCTCCCTCTCAGCGGCACTTGCCCGAACACCGTGGAATTTTGCGATGCAAACGATGAATCGCGCTTCAGAAACATGATCAACCTCAGGATCAAAATGAATGGAAAGCAAAGCGCCGTGGAGCTTCCGAATCCGCCAGTCGGAAGGCCCGCCACAGCTCGCCTCCCGGATCCCAGCGTCCATTCCTGGTCTTCCGAAAATCTCGCCACTGCAAAACCCAGCCGGGCTTCCGCAGCCTCCGCGCGAAAACCCAAACGGCAACTCTATGCCGATTATCGCGCGCTGCTCTCGCTCGAGTCCAAGGCGAAAAAACTGAATTTTCTGAGTCTCCAGGACGCGCGGCCAGAGCCTGCTCCATCACCAGTCTCCGGCAACCGTGAACGCGTCCTCCCGCTATTCGAAGACAACGAGCGCAACGGCTTCACTGACGTGTTGTCAAACGATTCCCTTCCGCTGCCTTCGCCCGTCGATCAACCTGGTTTCCTGATGATCGATCAGCGCATGAGCATGTTCTTCGGCAGCCGCCGGAATTTGAAATCCGTGGTCGCAGCCAATGTGGCCGCCCTGCTCGCCTGGCGCATGTTCGCCCAGGGACGAAAAACGGGAGGCATCGTTTTCAATGACAAAAACATCGTCCAGATTCGCCCGGGACACAGCCGGCTGCACACGCTTTTATTGTTGCAGACAGTATTGGGCCGGAATCACGACCTTCAGCCCAACTCCGGCATTTGCTCGAATCCCACCATGCTGAACCAAGCGTTGCGCCGCGCCGCAAAACTCAGCGGCGATTCCCTCATTTTTCTCATAACTGATGCCAGCGGACACGACGCGGAAACCTTCCGCCTCACAACCAATCTCTCGCAGACCGGCAACCTGCTGGTCATACTGATTTATGATCCGCTCCAGACCCGGCTCTCGGAAATTTTCCGGCGCCAGCAAATAAATGCCAGCCGCTTTCTGGCCGAGGGAGTGCCAGTCGCACCGGTTAACACTTACACCGACGTGACTTATCAGCTTCGGCATTCATCGATAAAATCGGCGTTGTCGTCGTTCGCAAAACTCCGCCGTGCCCGCTTGGCCCCGCTGGAGGAATCCATTCCATGAGATGCTCAAAGCCAAACCCTCAATTGAACGCAATCCGAGATGAACGAAAGGAAAGATATGAAAAACACAACTCGCAACCTCGCGCTGGCCGCCGTCTCTCTCGCGGCAGCGCTTTTCGCCATCACGGCTCAAGCCGCTGATGAAGATCTGCAAAGCGCGGCTGAACAAGCCAAAAGCAATTTCATAAACGCGGATCCCTCAATGAAATCACTGATGGATCAAGCCGCTGCCTATGCTGTTTTCCCCAACGTCAGCAAAGGCGGTTTGGTCGTCGGCGGGGCGCGGGGAAAAGGGATTCTTTTTCAACACGGCCAGCCGATCGGCCAGACCACCATGACCCAGGCAAGCATCGGCGCCCAGGCGGGCGGCCAGTCGTTTGCCGAAATCATCTTTTTCCAAAATCCCGAACCGGTCGATCATTTCAAGAGCGGCGGATTTCAGATGAGAGCCGATGTCAGCGCCGTGGTCGCGACCCAGGGCGCCGCGAGGGCCGCCGCATACAAGGATGGAATGGCCGTCTTCTCGCTGCCGAAAAAAGGCCTGATGGTTCAAGCCTCTGTTGGCGGACAAAAATTCAAATTCGAGCCATTGACACCGACCGGTCGTTGAAAGCGGCGCCTTTTCATGAGCTCAAAATCAGCCCGCGGCCTGCACATCCTGCTATTGGTTGTTTCTGCAGCCCGAGTTTATCTCGGCTGGAGAAACAGCCCCTGGCGGAACGCAGCCAACCGTTCCCGGCGCGCGTCCACTCCGCACCGCATCCGGAAGTCAGACGCGATTGCCTGAACGGAAACGAGGAAGAAAGACCTTGCAAATCGACAGATGCCAAAACGACCCGCGATCCGGAGCGCTTGCGCTTGAAATGGATCGCCGGAAAAAATTGATCTTTCCAATTCAGGGCGGCGCACCGATGCGTTTGAAGCTGTCGGGCGCTGATCTCACTGGCTCCAAGGAGGCGAATCGCCCCGGCATTCCGATGCACCTCGGAAGCCGCCCCACTTGCGCTTTCAACAAATCACCCCGAAGGTCTGCAATACAAGGAACAGAGCATATACAAATTGGAAAGGTAAAAATGGACCACGCAGGCAAAGCCAGGAGCGCATCGCCATCTTTCGCGGGCGCGTTGAATACATTCAGCCGCAAGGCTTGGCAGTTAAACGCGCAGGAACTCTGTCTGGCGGCACAGCAGAAAACCGGATTGCAGGATTTTGGCGACCCGCCAATCGAACCCGCTCTCTCCATTCTCGTGGAAAGCCTGGAAGACGAAGCAAACCTTCACCCGCTGGGCCGTCTTTTGATGCGGATCCATTTGCAAGGCCTTCTCCAGGCCCGTCTGAAAATCGCCGCGAAATTCAACGAGGCGGCCGATCCGCCTGCTTCATCGCCGCTGCTGCCTCCGATATTCATCACCGGCATGCCCCGCAGCGGCTCCACTTTTCTCCATGAATTGCTCGCCCAGGCGCCGGACCTCCGCGCGCCCCGCGTTTGGGAGGTCATGTCGCCGGCGGAAGCCGCGCCCCCTGACCGGGGCTGGCGCGACCTGCGCGTTTGGCGGGCGGCCTGGTGCCTCTGGTGGTTCCGGCGCCTGGCGCGGCGGCCGGATGCCGTCTATCCCATGCGCGCTCGCACTCCTCACGAATGCGTCGCCATTCACAGCTACACCTTGCTTTCCGAAGAATTTATCTCCACCTGCCATGTCCCAACCTATGAAGCGTTCCTGCGCGTGGCCGACTTGAGCCCCGCTTACAAGTGGCAAAAGCGTTTCCTGCAGTTCCTCCAATCCGGCCGGACCCCAAGCCGCTGGATTCTCAAATCGCCCGATCACGTTCGCGGCCTCGATGCGCTGTTCTCCGTTTTTCCGGATGCGCTGATTATCCAGACCCATCGCAATCCGCTCGATTCGCTGCGGTCCTCCATTCAACTCACGGAAGTGCTGCACGGCCTGTATGGCCGCCCCCAAAGCCGCGAAAAATTGACCGACCGCGAAGCCCGCACTCTGGCTTGGAATGTCGAACGCACCATCCAGTTCCGCGACGAGCGCCCCGAGCTTTCAAAACGGTTTGTGGATGTTCACTACCCGGAATTGGTGGCCGATCCGCTGGCGGTGGTGCGGCGCATCTTCGCACATTTTAAAATTCCGCTCTCGGACGATGCCATTCCGGCCATCCGGCAACTCGCGCGCGCGCGCACCGTCTACAAAGGCCGGCGCACGGCTCCCGCTCTCAGCGAAGTGGGTTCGGACGCTCCCGCCCGGCTCCGTTTATTTCGCGAATACTGCCGGCGCTTTGAAATTCCCAGCGGACCGGCAGGCATGAAACAAGGCCGGATATGAAGCGCCTCAATGTCATTCTTTTCCTGCTCGGCTGCGGCCTGTTCGTCGGCCTGGTGTGGACCATCGGTCCGAAGGAATTGTGGCATGAATTCCTTTCGCTCGGCTGGGGACTGGTTCCGTTCATTATATTTGAAGGCGTGGCGGAGATGATCCATACACTGGGATGGCGCCATTGCCTCATGGGACGCGCTCGGTCGCAATCCTGGTGTTACCTTTTCCGCATACGCATGGCGGGTTACGCCATTAATTATCTCACCCCCACCGCCGCGCTTGGCGGCGAAGTGACCAGGGCCACTCTGCTCGCTTCCCGTTGCGAGGTCTCCGAAGCCGCAGGTGGCGTGCTGGTCGGCAAGGTATGCTTCGCCTTCGCCCACCTGCTATTCGTGGCGCTGGGCCTCGTCGTCGTGGTGCGCGGCATCAAATTGGAGACCGTCCAATGGGTGTCGCTGCTGCTGGCCGCCGTGCTGGTCGCGTGCGGCATCGGCGCCTTCCTGTTGCTCCAAAAATATGGAAAGCTCGGAAGCTTTATTCGCTGGCTGGTGAAACGCGGCATCGGCGGAAAACCATTGAGAAGAGCGGCCGCCGTTCTCACCTCCGTGGACGAGCAACTGATCGCGTTTTATCGCAATCGTCCCGGCGACCTGTTCCTGGCCATCGGCTGGCACCTGGTGGGTTATTCGATGGGCATTATTCCAACGTGGTTCTTCCTTCACTCGCTTCATCCCTCGGGCACCCTGATCACAGCCGCAACCGCCTGGATCCTCGGCATGGGATTCGACCTGCTGACGTTCGCCATCCCGCTGAATGCGGGTTCGCTGGAAGGCAGCCGGATACTTTGCCTCAAGCTCCTCGGCTACGCACCCGCCGCCGGAATGATTTACGGCTTTGCGCAGCGCCTCGGCCAATTGTTTTGGGCAGCCGCCGGCCTGGTTTTCTACGCCACCTTTGCCACAGATAAAAAAAGAGCGGCAGCTTCGGACGCGCCCGCAAAAAACGGGAAGAACCGCTGGGCGCCCGCCACGGATCACGAGAGCTTCCCTCATTTGTCGAATCTCCATGACACCAACAATTTTACGATTCACAAAGCCGTGGATGCGGCTGTCGAGGAACTGAAGAACCCGAACGGAAGCGCTTAGACTGCGCCACCCGACACCAATCCAACAATGAAAGGAAATCTGCCATGAAACGAAGATTTCAATTTTTTCGGACCCTGTTCTGGCGAGAGCATTACGAGATGCCCCAACGCACCCATCTCTGTCTTCGCATCACCAGCGACTCCAAACATTCACACGGCCAGGGCTGGACGGTTGTGCTCATGAAAGAAGCCTTCAGGTGACCTTTCGCCGGTCACTTCTGTGTTTCAGCGACGCCAGGCAATCAAAGAAACCGACGGCGCCGGATAGGGATAACATCGGTCATTTTTCGCCGGCCCTCCCGAGTCCGTGCGCCGGCTCTTTTTTATCTGCGGGGAAAACCGCGGCAACCAGGATTCAGAAAGGGCAACAGGATGAAAGCTCAAACGGAAGAGCATTTGCGGCTCCAGGAAGCGCGTGAGAAGCACGTTCCCTGGCGCAAATGGGGGCCGTACCTGAGTGAACGCCAGTGGGGCACCGTGCGCGAGGACTACAGCGCGAACGGAGACGCCTGGAATTATTTCACCCACGACCAGGCCCGCTCCCGCGCCTACCGCTGGGGCGAGGATGGCATCGCCGGCATTTGCAATGAAGACATGACGCTGTGTTTCGCCCTCGCTTTCTGGAATGGCCACGATCCCATCATCAAGGAGCGGCTTTTTGGCCTGACCAACGGCGAGGGAAATCACGGCGAAGACGTCAAAGAGTACTACTTCTATCTGGACAACACGCCGACTCATTCCTACCTGAAGATGCTCTACAAATATCCCCAGGCTGCCTTTCCATACGTCGATCTCGTGCGAACGAACGCGCAACGCAACCGTCATGAGCTGGAATACGAGCTGATGGACACCGGCATCTTTGACGAGAACCGCTATTTCGATATCTTCATCGAATACGCCAAGGCCGCGCCGGAGGACATCCTCATCCGAATCCTCGTCATCAATCGCGGCCCCGATCCAGCGACGCTCCATGTCCTGCCGCACCTTTGGTTTCGCAATACCGGCTGGCTGGATTCCGGCGAACCCATCCCGGTGCTCGCGAAGCAACAGCCCGTTGAAAATACGGCCGTCATTGCCGCCACGCATTGGGACCTCGGCCAATACTATTTGTATTGCGAGGCACCGGATGAATTGCTGTTCACCAACAACGAAACCAATACCGAACGGCTCTTTGGCATTGCCAACCGCACCGCCTACGTGAAGGACGGCATCAACAATCATATTGTTTTCGGTGACAATTCCGCCGTGAATCCCGCGGGGCTCGGCACGAAAGCTGCCGCGCACTACCGCATCACGGTGGCCCCTTCCAAACACCATGCCATCCGTCTCCGGCTCACGACCGAACATTCCTCCTCGCATTCGCAATACTTCGGAAGGGATTTTGATCGCCTCATGGCGCAACGGCACCACGAAGCGAACCGTTTTTACGCGGCCCTGGCTCCGGAAATGACTGATACGAACGAACGCCGCGTCATGCGGCAGGCCATGGCCGGCATGTTGTGGAGCAAACAAACCTACATCTACGAAACGAGCCGCTGGCTCCATGAACGCGAGATTCCCTCCGTCCGGAACAGCCACTGGTCTCACCTGTTCACCCGTGATGTCATTTCCATGCCGGACAAATGGGAATATCCGTGGTTCGCCGCGTGGGACCTCGCTTTCCAGGCCGTCGCCATGGCTTCCGTGGATCCGGAATTCGCGTTGCAACAGCTTGAACTCGTCTTGCGCGAACGCTATTTGCATCCGAGCGGCCAGATTCCCGCCTACGAATGGAACTTCAACGACGTCAATCCGCCGGTGCATGCCTGGGCGACGCTGTTCAGTTACCGCCTTGCCAAAGACCTCATAGGCGATCGCGCGCTCCAAGTCCTCAAGAGCGGCTTTCATAAGCTGCTGCTCAATTTCACCTGGTGGATGAATCGAAAAGACCGCTTCGGACGCAACATTTTCGAAGGCGGTTTTCTCGGCCTCGACAACATCGGAATCTTTGACCGCAGCGCGCCCATTCCGGGCGGCGGCCACCTCGAACAAGCCGATGGGACCGCTTGGATGGCTTTGTTTTCCCAAAACCTGCTCGAAATGGCGCTCGAACTCTCAGTCCATGATCCGGTTTACGGCGATCTGGCGGTCAAATTTTACGAGCATTTCATTGCTATTGCCTCGGCCATGGGCAACCACAACCATCGCCATGACTCCATGTGGGATGAAGCAGATGGCTTCTACTATGACCTCCTGCAGCTTCCAGACGGCACCGCTGCGCGCCTGAAACTCCGCTCCATCGTGGGCTTGCTGCCCCTCTGCGCCGTGACGGTCTATCCTTCCGAAATCGTCACTCAACTGCCGGAATTTGCCGCGCGCGCTTCCTGGTTCAATCGCAACCATTCGGACCTGATCACCAATATCAACCCGCCTGGCCGCCAAGGCGTCAACGGACGTTACATGCTCTCCATCCTGGACGAACGCAAACTCCGGCGCGTCCTTGCCCGCATGTTGGATCCTGACGAATTTCTCAGCGATTACGGCCTTCGCTCCCTCTCACGCTATCATCTGGAACATCCCTACTCTTTTCGCGTCGGCCACGAGCATTACAGTGCCTCCTATCTTCCCGCGGAATCGGACAGCGGCCTTTTTGGCGGCAATTCCAATTGGCGCGGACCCATCTGGATGCCCATGAACGTCCTCGTCATCCGCGCGCTGTTGCAAATGTACAGCTACTACGGAAACGATTTCCAAGTCGAATGTCCCACCGGTTCCGGGAATAAAATGACTCTCTATGAGGTCGCCCATGAACTGGTCGGACGCCTCAGCAAAATCTTTCTGCCCGATGCCCATGGCCGGCGTCCCGTTTACGGCAGCACCCGCAAATTTCAGGACGACCCGCATTGGCGCAACCTCATTCTTTTCTATGAGTATTTCCACGGCGATAGTGGCGCCGGCCTCGGAGCAAGCCATCAAACCGGCTGGACTGGACTCATCGCCATTCTCATAAGGCTTTTGAGTTCCGTGACCGCCGATGACATACTCAAATACGGCCACCTCGCCGTCGTGAATGTCATCACCAGCGGTTCTCCACCGGAACAGCCCACTGGCGACGTTCATGCCACGGTGCTTCATGACCCGATAGCTCAAACTTTCGAAGAACTCGCCCGCGAGGCGGTTGAATATTGAACAAAAAAAAGAGAATTCCACCAAAGTGGACTGTTAAAATGCGTTTCACGCGTTACTGTCGGAAAAAAACAGCGGGCCCATTGTCTCGCTGGAGAACGTGATTTATTTTACCTGAAGATGCCCTTCGAGTTGCAAATCATACGCGCGGCGGAATTCATCCGCATAAACAGCCACGGCGATTTCGACCTTGCGGGCAGCTGCGACGCCCTCGCGAGCATTGCGCAGGCCTGCAAGCGCCGCGGAGTCAATCGCGCGCTGGTTGATGCGCGAAACGCCCGCGCCAATCTGACGCCCACGGAAATTGCGTCGCTCGTCAACGTTTTCCGCGAGATCGGCTTTTCCAAGGACCTGCACCTGGCCATTCTGCACAGCGCCGAACGCTACCAGCGTCCGCGCCTATTTGCCTTCATCAGCCGCATGAAAGGCTGGCACGTGGAAGCTTTCGATAATTTTGAGGGCGCCTTGAACTGGCTGTCGGCGGGGCAGCCGCAAACACAGCCCGAGTCGATCGCCCCGTCAAAACCGCGAATCCACGTTACTCATAGGCGCTCAGAGCCGAAGCAGGTCCCAATCAAACCCCACTCCGATCAAAAAAATCATCATCGCTACGTCCGCGGTTCAGGAAAACGCGAGACGGCTGTCTATCACAACTCCTGAACGTTTTCGAAAGGGGAAAACATGGCTTGCAAATTAAACGTTGTCGGTTCCGGGTCCGGCGATTCGAAAACTCTTTTTAGAAATTTCTTCTCTCGAGGAAAACCCTCCTGCCCAACCGCCTTTGGGAACGGCAGCGGTCGGCTCGGAACCATCCTCGTCGCGGACCGGGACAAGGACGATGTCTGGCTGCTTTCCTACGCGCTTAAGGGAGCCGGCATCAAGAACCCCGTTCGCTGGCTGAGCGACATTGATGAAGTCATTCAATTCCTCGGGCACGGCGTCCGCCGAAGCGCCAAATTCACATCCATTCCTGAAATGCCGCTTTTATTATTCGTCGAATGGAACATTCCCTGGAGTGGCGCGGTCGACCTTTTGAAATGGATTCGCCAGGAGCCGCGATTTCTGGCCCTGTTGATTGTAGTCATCACGAAATCAGATGATCCGGAGCAAAAGCGGCTGGCTTACGAAGCCGGAGCCGACTGGCATTTTGTGAAATCAAAGGATTTTTCCGACCTCATGCGCCTCGTCCATCGCCTGCGCGAGTTCTGGTCCTGCGCCGTGGAAGCCGGCTTCCACGAGCAACCAGCCGAGCGATGAACAGCCGCCTTTCCCACCGAAACGTGAGCGACAAGAGTTTTTCCATCCGCTTTCCCGCGCAAAACCGCCTCCGCAGCCGCCCCCGATTCTCCTCGTAGAACAAACCGCTTCCACTCCCAGGGCAGGTGCGCACCTCCCCGTCATTTGCGGACATTGCCCCTCTTTAGACCGGCGTTCCCATGATGTCCCTTAACCTCGCGAGTGTTCTGGTGACCGGAGATGTCATTAAAGGTTATGCGTATTCTGATCACAATTTTCGTGGGTCTGATTATAGGAATTGTCGCCAAGTTGCTGGTTCCTGGCCGGGATCCTGGCGGCTTCATCGTCACGATACTGTTGGGGATCGCGGGAGCGATCCTGGCGCGGTGGGTCGGCCGTCAATTGGGCTGGTATAAGCCGCAAGATCCGGCGGGATTTTTCGCCTCGGTCGGAGGCGCCGTCGTCGTTTTGCTCCTCTACCGTCTTTTTCACCGGGCCCGAACCCGCGTGTAGTGCGCCAGTGGCGGCCGTAACCGTCACCAGTCCCGAAATAGAACAAACAACGTCGAATAATCCGGAACTATAAAGGAGTTAAAACTATGAAAATGAATACGATCAACAATCGCCTCGCCGTCGCCGTCGCCGCGCTGGCCGGTCTGGCGCTGGCGAGCGGATGCTGCTCGGAACGCAGGCAGAATGCGGCATATTACTCGCCGACGCCCGCGGGCTACGGCGGCACCGCCGAGCAAACCCAATACACCAGCGGCGAAAACACAAGCGCCGAAAACATGACCGCCCAAAACAAAACCGTCATTCCGCTCTACAAGGAGTCGCTCAATGTCGGCACACGCCAGGTGGATGCCGGCACCGTCCGCATAAAAAAAATCGTGAAGACCGAAACTGTCAACCAACCCGTGGAATTGCGGCACGAGGAAGTCGTGATTGATCGCGAACCCGCTTCCTCCGCGGAAAGCAGCTCCGCCAGCCAGCCGTTTCAGGAGAGCGAGACGGACATCCATCTGACGCGCGAAGAACCCGTCATCCAAAAACAAATCGCTCCCGCCGGCCAGATCGTCGTGCAAAAAAGCTCCGCCAGCGAGCAGCAAAACGTCCAGGCCCAGGTGCGCCGTGATGACGTGGCCATCGTCAAGGAAGGCAATCCGCAAAACGTGACCATCGGCCAGAATGTCGAGCAAAGTGAGCAAGGCGGACAAGCGGGTGAAGCCATGGGCGCCGCTGAATCGCCGGGAGGACAAGGTGCCGGCCAAAGCGGCAGTGCCTATTCCAGCGGGCCCATCACCGATCCCATGATGCTGAAAAACACCAGTGATCCGTCCTCTCTCGAAGGCCGCCCGGTGCAGTTCTCGAATTGCAAAGTCCAAAATGTCATGGGCGATAATGTGGTCATGCTGACCACGGACCAGGGCCAGTCCTTCTATGCTTACACCTCCCAGGGCGCCACCAATCTCAAGCCCGGAGACAAAGTGACCGTCCACGGCACCGTCCGGGCCGGAAATGCGTCGCAGTCCCAATTGAGCGGTCAATCAGCGCAAATCCTGGGTTCCCAGCCGATTTATATCGAAGCGCAAAAAATTGAAACCACCCAGCAATAAGTCCGGGTCGTATAACAAAATGTAAATTCCTGACATTTGCCACTCCACACTGGACAGCGGCCATCCATCGAATTCAGCCACAATCATTTGGACTGAAGTTCCCTGGCGGCCGCTGTGCCATTCGCACAAAATGCCCCGACTGGACGGAGCGCGGCTCCGTGAGCCGCAGACCCGCGCCCCGTGTTTACCGCGAATTGGGACGCTGTCCCGGGCAATGCCTCACTTGACCACCGCATTATTGGGGGCATCATTTAAATACGAAGTCCTCATCTGCCTTGCGATTAAACGAATGAACGGAACCATCACATCGGACGAACCCCAGTCCGCCTTGCGGAACAATGAAGCGCCATTCCGCGCCATCTTTGAGGCCGCCGCCATGGGAATCGCGGTCGTGGACTCCACGGGGCGGGGCGTCAAATGGAATCGCGCGATCGAGCGCTTCCTCGGCTATAGCGAAACCGAATTGCGCAGGATGCCATTTTCGGAATTCACCCATCCGGACGACCTGCAAACCGACCTCGACCTTTATCACGAGGTCCTTTCCGGCAAACGCGATTACTACCAGATCGAAAAACGCTACATCACCAAGGACCGGCGCATCGTCTGGGCGCGGCTCACGGTATCGCTGATCCACGGCCCCAGTGAAGATCCAAAACTGGTTGTCGCCCTGGTCGAGGACATTACCGCCCGCAAAGCCGCCGAACAGGCCCTGCGCGAATCCGAGGAAAAATTTTTCAAGGCTTTCCATGGCAATCTCTATCCAACGCTCATCACCCGCAAAGCCGACGCCCGCATCATCGAGGCGAACCGAGCGTTCGCCGAATGGTTCGGGCTTTCCACCGAGGAAGCCAAAACCAAAACCGCTTTCGATTTCCAGATTTGGGAGAAACCCGAAGACCGGGGGGTTCTGCTGAAGCAATTGGCACACGAGGGTTCCATCCGCAACTACCGCAAGGCCATCCGGCTTCCCTCCGGCGAAGAGCGCATCACTCTTCTTTCCATCCAGCCGCTGTCCCTTCACGGCGAAAATTGTCTGCTGACCATTTCCGTCGATCTCACGCAGCAGATACAAGCCGAGCAAGCCCTCAAGCGCAGTGAGGAACGCTTGCGCCAGGGCTTGGATGCCGCCCGCATGGGCATTTGGGAATGGCACGTTCCCACGAATCAGATCATCTGGACTCAGGAGGTTTATTCCTTGTTCGGCGTCGCTCCCGCGCAATTCGACAACACCATGGAAGCCGTTTTTAAAATGGTCGCGCCGGAAGACCTGGACCGCGTCCGGCGCGAGATCAACGAGGCGCTGGAAAAACCGAATCGCAAATACTATTCGGAAATGCGCATTCTCCGGCCCGACGGCGCCCTCCGCTGGATCGAATGCCGCGGCGAAGTGCAAAAGGACACCGCCGGCAGACCCGTGTTGATGATGGGCACCGTCACCGACGTCACCGACCGCAAACGCGCCGAGGCGAATTTGCGCGCCAGCGAAGAAAGCCTTCGCGCCACCATCGAAAACACGCCGGATGTCGCCGTGCAATGGTTTGACGAAAATGGGCGAGTTATCTTCTGGAATCGCGCGTCGGAAACCATGTTCGGCTGGACCGCCGGCGAAGCTCACGGCAAAACGCTCGACCAGTTGATATTCGACACCAATCAAACGGCGCGGTTCATGGAGGCGATCAAGCAAGTCGCGCGCACCGGCAATCCGGTTCCGCCCACGGAACACCGCTTTCGCCGCCGCGATCAGGTCGTCGGATTCTGCGTCTTGACGGTCTTTCGCATTCCCTGTGACGGAACCAGTTTTTGTTATGTCTGCATGGATGTCGACATTACCGGGCGCAAAAGAGCTGAGGAATCATTGCAGGAAATGCAGGAGCGCGAGTTGCGGTCCCGGGAGGAATTCGCGCGCGGACTGCTCGAAGCCGGCGAACAGGAACGCCAGCGCCTCGCCGCCGAATTGCACGACAGCCTCGGGCAAAGCCTTTCCATTATCAAGAACAAGGCCTATCTCGCCTCAGCCCAACCGGGCCTTTCCAGCGCCGTGACCGAACACCTGAATGCCATTTTCCAGTCCGCTTCCGAGACCATCACGGAAGTCCGCCAGCTCGTGCGCAACCTTCGTCCCATCCAAATTGAACAGCTCGGCCTCACGGATTCCATCCGCGAACTGGTGGAAAAAGCGGCCCGCTCTGATTCCATGCATCTCGATTACCGCGTTGAAAATATCGATGACGTCATCAAAGGCAATTCGGCCACGCACCTCTACCGCATCGTCCAGGAAGCATTGAATAATCTCTTTAAACATTCGGGCGCCGACCGCGCGAAGCTCAACCTTGAGCGGGACATCCTTTGTGTCCGGCTGCGGCTCGAGGACAACGGCACCGGCTTTAACACCGAGAAAGCCTCGGTCGGCGGAGGCTTTGGTTTGAAAAGCATCGCGGAGCGGGCCCAAATGCTTGGCGGAAAACTCCGGCTCGAAAGCATCCTGGGCACCGGGACCAACCTGACCGTCGAATTGCCGATCTCTGACACCCATGAAACCCCTGCTTGAGTTGTCGGAGTGTGCTCTCATTAGCGGAATGCGCGGAGCGCGGGTCTGCGACCTGCGGCAACTCGGCATGCCAAATGCGTCCGATTTTGCAAACCGCTCGGCCATTAAAACACGCTGCGGCTCACAGAGCCGCGCTCCGTCCAAATTGGCGCGCTACCATTTGTCGCTCGCCCTTTTCCCGCACCGGACTACACTGCTCCCATGCCACCGAAGCAAAAGACTCGCGTGGTGATCGTGGATGACCATCCCCTGTTCCGCGAGGGCTTGCGTCACGCCATCGAAGGAAATCCCCGCTTCCAGGTTGTCGCCGAGGCCGGCCGAAGTGACTCCGCCTTCCATTTCATCCTCCAGGAAAAACCCGATGTGGTCGTGCTGGACGTGAACCTGCCCGACACGAACGGCTTTGAGCTCATCAACGCATTAAGAAGCAAAAAGTGCCACACTCCAGTCGTCATCCTGACCATGTTGGATGACGAACAGGCCTTCAACACCGCGCTGAACTTGAAAGTTCGCGGCTACGTCCTGAAGGAGAATGCCTCCGCGGAAATCCTGAACTGTATTGAAGCCGTGGCGGATGGGGAATCCTATGTCAGTCCTTCGCTCACCAATTTTCTTCTGCGCCGCCGCAGCCGCGCCGAATTGCTCGCCCAGAAACGTCCCGGGCTGGATGACCTGACTGTCGCCGAGCGCCGCGTCCTGAAACGCATCGCCGATGGCAAGACCTCGCGCGAGATTGCGGCCGAGTTTTTCATCAGCCCGCGCACCGTCGAATCGCATCGGGCCCACATTTGTGAAAAACTCAATCTCTCCGGCAGCAACAAGCTGCTCCATTTCGCCCTTCAAAACCGCGACGCCCTGAAGCACCTCGAATAGCTTTTCAACAAACCAGCCGCGAACGTCCTCACGCCAGACGGGCAAAAGACTCGACAATTCGGAGCGCCGATCTCCTGATCGGCGCGAACCGCCCATTTTCGACAAAGCGGCGAACCTCTTCGCGCGAATCCGCAAAATGTAGGCATATCTACCTATAAAATTACGAGCCGATACCTACGAATAATTACGTGTCGCACACCATTTACACGCTTTCCGGTTCACCGCACGGTACTTTGTAAGCCAAAAATGAAGTCAGAACGAGTGAATCAGCAAAAAGTTCCCGCCAGCGCCTCGCGCGAGCGATACCGGGCCGTCCTCGCGGATGAAAATCCCTTATGTCGCAAGGGATTGCACGTGCTGCTGCTGGAAGATGGCCGGTTCAATATCGTGGCCGAAACGGACAATGGCGAAACCGCGCTCAAACTCATTCTCGACCAAAAACCGGACGTGGCCATTCTGGATGCGGCGCTCCCCGGTCTCAGCGGTTTGGAAATCGCCGCGCTCCTCAAAACGAAGAATCGCGCCGCCAACCTGGTCCTGCTTGCCTCACTCAAGGACGAACGACTTTTCAACCAGGCAATCAACCTCGGAGTAAAAGGCTTCGTGCTGAAAAGAAATACGGGCAGCGAAATTCTGGATTGCGTCCGGACCGTCGCCCGCGGCGAGTCCTACATCAGTTCCCTCCTCACCGATTTTCTGCTGCGACGCCGCAGCAGCATCGAATCGCTCGGGAAACGCAAACCCGGACTCGGAAATCTCACCCGGGCCGAACGACGCATCCTCAAACGCATCGCTCAAGGCAAAACCTCCCGCGAAATCGCCGCCGAATCCGGCGTCAGCCCGCGCACCGTCGATTCGCACCGCGCCCACATTTGCGAAAAGCTCGGCCTGAGCGGCAGCAACCGCCTGCTGCAGTTCGCCTTGGAACACCGCGACGCGTTGAGTCACTTGGATTGATCCGGCTATGGAGTACATGTTTGCGCTTATAAAAATCAGTATTGCTACTTATGCGCAAATGGGTGAGCGCTTGGATTTCACGAGCCGCGATAACGGTTTATTTTCCTACGTTCTAGGAAAAAGTGACAGCCGATAATGCAACTGGTTTTACAAAAAATTTCGCGCGCCGCCGCCCATTCGCGGCGCCGCAGCGAGCCTCCGCACCTCGTTGCCTCCAGGCAATGACGGTGTCCCCATCCCGCCAGCGGGTCCAGTCCGCTGGCGGGCTTCTATTTAAACCTCTATGATCGACGTTTCCGCCAACGTTCCCCGGGCGCGCATTCTTCTCGTGGACAACGATGCCACCAGCGCCGAAACCGGAAAATACTTGCTGGAAGAATTGGGCTATCGCGTCACCGTTTGCACCCAGTCCGCCGACGCGCTCGTCTTGATCCATAACGTCTCGGAACAATTCAATTGCATCGTCAGCGATCTTTCGATGCGTGCCATTGGCGGATTGGAACTCGCCAGCACTTGCCGGCTCTGCCGCCCCGGCACTCCATTCCTGCTCACGAGCGACAATCCGTGCGCCTTGTCCGTGGATTTTCTGCGTTCTGTCGGCATCACCGGCTGCATTGCGAAACCGTTTTCCGCCGAACGCCTCGCCGGGCCCGTTCACGACGCCATTGCACGCCGCGGCGGCCCCTGAGCCTATGCCGCGGCTCTGTGTGAGCGCCGCTGGAATGAAACGCGGCGGTCACAGCTCGCCACTGAAGCGCCCGGAGCGCCGCGCACCGGCTCGGCGCGAACAACCCGCAATCGGCAATCGCCAATCATCAACCCTCAATCACTTCCCCCATTGCTCATGCATTGGCCCGTCGGCGCCATATACCGGGTCGAATTCCGGCACCGGCACCCGCGCGATATTTTCATCCGCCTGTGGCCGCTCCTTCGGCTGGCCGTAGTTCATGTCCCATTCCACGCCGTTCGGATACGCCCCCACCACCCCAAAATCACTGCTCGCTCCGAGATTCTTGTGCGCCACTCCCGCCGGGATGATCACCACGTCGCCCGCCGTCAGCTTTTGCTTGATGCCTTTGTCGCCGCCAAATTTCACCGTCGCCGACCCGCTATAAACGCCCATCACCTCGTGCGTGTTGCTGTGATAATGATGATAGGTGTAAACGCCATCACGCCAGCCGCCCGTCCAGCGATTCGCCGCAAACAACTGTTCAAAAACGGAAGCCGGGTCCCGCACACTCGGTTTGACCGCCCCCTGGTAAATCAACAACGGGAGTTTGCTGTTGGGAATGGAACCGTCGTCCTTGAGATCGAAAGCAATCGCGCGCGGAGGATTCAGAGAATCCATGACCTGAGGTTCATAACGTGGTTTCATGCATCAATCTACAGGAATTTAATGAATCCGGTAAAAAAGATTCATTCGGTCTTTCCCCCAGAATTCTTCCAGCGCGACCCGTGGACGATTGGGGAGATGTCTCCTGTAGCGACATTCCGTGAGTGCCTTGCAAGTCAGGTCAAGCCCGCATTCGCCATTGCGCCCCCCGCCCCTTTGGGAGTATACAATATCCATGAAGGGGCCAGGCTCGCTCCAGCGTCTGTCGTCCGCCAACGGCGCCTTTTCGATGATCGAATTGCTCGTCGTGATGGCCGTCTGCCTCATTCTCTTCACGATGTATTGGAACCACGGCCCCTCCAAACGAGACGTGCAACTCGCCTCCTGCCGCCAGAATCTCGAAAAAATCTATCTCGCGCTGCAAATTTACGCGCACGATAACTCGGATAAATATCCCGTCACCACCAACGCCGTCACGTCCGAAGACCCGCTGGCCCTCCTCGTGCCGCATTACACCTCCGACACGCTGATTTTCATCTGCCCCGCCAGCGGGGATTCCCCCCTGCCCGCCAACAAAGCTTTCCGCGATTGCAAAATTAGCTACGCCTATTACATGGGACGCCACGGCTCGGATGAGGGTCAGGCTTTGATGTCGGACGAACAGGTGAACACGCTCTCAAAAAACATCGGCGACACCGTCTTCTCCGAAAAAGGCCGCGCGCCCGGAAATAACCACGGCAAAGATGGCGGCAATTTCCTCATGTGCGAAGGCAACGTCGTTTCCAGCACCAGCAACGCGCCAATTTCGCTCACGTTGAGTCCCTCCGTCGTGCTGCTGAACCCCAAACCTTGACTCGTTATGAAAGTCCAATGCCAGTGCGGTGCCAAATACGCCATTGATGTAACCCCTGAAATGGCGCGCAACCCGGTGCGCTTCGTCTGCGCCAATTGCAACACGGATTTGTCCGGCCCCATCAATGAACTCGTCCGCCAGGAGCTCGGCCTCGCTTCCGCGACCGAAGCTGCCCCGGCCGCTCCGGCCAAATTGTCCATCGCCAAAAGCGCTTCCACCGCCACGCACGGCATCGCCGTCGAAACCGCCCCCACGACCGGCGACAATGATTTCGGTCAACCTTGCCCGAAACATCAGGGCGAAATCGTCGTGGAACATTGTTACGTTTGCCGAAAACCGCTCTGCCCGAAATGCATGGAGCTTTTCGGCTTCGTCTGCTCACCCCTGTGCCGCGCGAAGGCTGAAGCGACCGGCATCCACGTGCCGATTTACGCCGGCCAAAAATCCGTCAGGGAAGCCCGGGAATGGCGGAAAATCGGCGGCCTCGGCGCCCTTGCCGCAGTGCTGGTAGCGGCCGTCCTGGGATTCTGGATTTGGTACGCCTGGTTTGGTTCCGTGCCGCACCCCATTTTCACCGCGGTATTCCCGGAACGCTCTTACGCGGGCAGTTCACAAATTACCGGCGACAAACAAATTGTCTTTTTGCATGGCGGCCTGCTCGCGCGTTATCGTCTCGGCTCCAAAACCGCCGTCTGGACCAACGCGATCATCAGCCGGGCACAAATGGATGCCGAGATCGACCGCCAAATGGCCTCCTACGTTGCCGTTCGCAATGAAGCCATCCGGAACGGCGCGGATTCCGAAGATCGTCCGCGCGTCCCGAGCCGCGACGACCTCGCCAAAGCGGTGGAGGAAAACATCGAGTCCTCCCTACATTTGTTCGTTCAGGGCCAGAACATCTGGATCGCGCGGAACGGCAAATTGACCCGTTATGATTGGGACACCGGCAAAGCCGGCCAGGAAATTTCCATTCCCCAGGGCGCGCGCGAAGCCAAACGCGACGGCGCTGAATTGCAGTTCAATGACGAAAACGCCTTCGGCCAATACGTCATCACGCATGTCGATCTCGCTTCCGGCGAAACGCACACCGAGGAAATTGGCGAGCCGCGCAACTCCGCCATGCTTGCGAACGAGCGCAGCCAAAGGCCAACCGCTGGTAACAAAGGCCCGGGCACCGTTGGCTTGCCCACCACTGCTGGCGGACCCGATTCCGATAAACCGATGGATCCCAACAAAGTCGCGCAGGACGCACAGAATCTTCCCTATGCCGCCAAGCTCGCCCTGCCCGCCACGCTTTCCAACACGAAACATCAGCAGGATATTCTCAACGAAATCAAAGAAGATGAAGGCGACAACAGGCCTCCACCAGCATCCACCGCGCAGAATCAGAACCGTTCCAAGCTCGACTTGCTCAACCGCTCCTTCGTGGACAGCCAATTTGGTTATTACGAGTGGTCTTCCAAAGTCCTCGAACATCGCGCCGTGACTCACGATGCCATGAAAGCCGCGCCCACCCGTTCCGCGCTCGAAAACAATCCTTCCGTCAACAACACCGCCGCGGTTGCCAACGAGATTCTTAACGACATGCAACGCCAGCGCGGCGGCGCCACCATCACCGAAGACGTCAGCCGCTACCAGGTCACCGTCCATCGCCCGGATGAAAAAGACGTGTCCGATTGGACCGGCGAAGTCATCGGCCCGCCCGCAATCTATCCGCAAAAAACCGTCACCGTTGTGGCCGGTGGCAGTTCAATCATCGTCCTGGATAAATCGAACAAGAAACTTTGGGATGCCACCCTGACCTACAACATCGGCAAAGGCACCGGCCTGGAAATCACCGACCCCAGCGAGACCTCGCTCGGCGCCGGCCCGTGCGTCGAGCACGACGGCACGCTGTACGTTTTTGACCAGGCGACTTTGACGGCCTTCGACCTCTCGAACGGCAACGTCCGCTGGCGCGTGCCCACCATCGGCATCGTGGGCATCTTTTTCGACGGCCTCGGCTCCGTGTACGTCAACTCGACCACGGCCGATCTCGAAAACCTCCGTTACGCGCACCAAATCGACATCAACAAAAAAATTGCAGCCTCGGTCCTTCGCGTGGATTGCAAGACGGGCAAAGTGCTGTGGAACGTCCAGCCCGGCGGCTTCATTTCGCACGTGGAGGGCAAATTCGTTTTTTGTTACGCCAGCCACCAGGCGCCTGACCTTGATCCCGACGCACTCACAACGCTTCCGGGCATGTTGGATTCGGCCATGGACATTCGCCGGCTCGATCCCAAGAACGGAAAAATCGTTTGGGACTACGGCGAACGCCGCGCGCCGGTCTTCGTCCGCTTCAACGGCAACCTCATCCAGCTCGTGTTCCGCAAGGAAGTGGAAGTGCTCAAGTTTTTGACGCTGTGAGCGAGGTATATGGCATTTGCCAAAATTTCTGAGAAAGGATGCCGAACAATGCAGATATTGGAATTCCGGTGCCGACGATGGAATCTACTTTCGACGAATCCCAAAGGGATTCGATCTTTCAGCCCAGGGTTGCCGAGTCTGCGAGGCCCCTTCCAAGTTGATGGCGGCTCGGTGTTCATAAAACCAGTGACAGTCTCTCTATGCTCATCATGCACATCCATATCCGCGTGAAACCGGAGTTCATCGACGCTTTCAAACAAGCCTCGCTCGCCAACGCGCAAGAAAGCGTCAAGGAACCGGGCATCGCGCCCGCTTCGATGTCGTGCAGCAGCAGGATGATCCCCACGCGGTTCGTTCTAATCGAGGCCTATCGCAGCGCAGAAGCCACCGCCGCGCACAAGCAAACCAAACATTACGAGACGTGGCGCGCCACCGCGGAACCCATGATGGCCGAGCCGCGCACCCGCGCGACATTCACCAACGTTTTCCCCGCGGACGAGGGCTGGTGATGCAATTTGAATTTGCCACGGCCAACCGAATTACTTTTGGCGCCGGCAAACTGCGCCAGGCCGGCCCCACGATAAAATCCGCCGGCAAACGACCGCTCGTTGTTACGGGAAAGAATATCGAGCGCGCCGAACCGCTCTTCAAAATCCTCCGCGAAAACAAAATCGAGAGCGCCACGTTTTCCGTCTCCGGCGAGCCCAAAATCCAAACGATCCGCGACGGCGTGGCTCTCGCCACGAGCGAAAATTGCGATTGGGTCATCAGCATTGGCGGCGGCAGCGTGCTCGACACCGGCAAAGCCATCGCCGCCATGATGACCAATGAAGGCGACGTGCTGAATTATTTGGAAATCATCGGCCAAGGCAAAGCGCTGGCGAAAGCGTCCGCCCGTTTTCTCGCAATTCCCACCACCGCCGGCACCGGCTCGGAAGTCACCCGCAACGCCGTGCTCGCCTCGCCCGAGCATCGTCTCAAAGTCAGCCTGCGCAGCCCGTTGATGCTGCCCGAAATGGCGCTCGTCGATCCCGAGCTGATTTACGATTTGCCGCCCAGCATCACCGCCAGCACCGGCCTCGATGCGCTCACCCAACTTATCGAGCCCTACGTCTGCTCGCGCGCAAATCCGATGACCGACGCAATTTGCACTGAAGGAATAGGACGAGTGGCGCGCTCGTTCCGCCGGGCAGTGGAAAATGGCCACGATGCCGACGCTCGCGCCGACATGTCGGTGGCGAGTTTGTTCGGCGGAATGGCTCTCGCCAATGCCGGCCTCGGCGCCGTGCACGGATTCGCCGGGCCAATCGGCGGCATGTTTTCCGCGCCGCACGGAGAAATCTGCGCGGCGTTGCTGGCAGGCGTAATGGAAATAAATCTGCGCGCACTACGCGAACGCGAAGCCAAAAGCTCCGCGTTGAATCGCTACGATGTTGTGGCCCGATTGCTCACGGAAAATTGCGAGGCCACCGCAGACGCGGGCATCCAATGGGTTCGGAACCTCGTTCACGATTTCAAAATCCCCCGCCTGGCCGCGCACGGAATCAAATCCGAAGACATCCCCGAAATCGTCAAAAACGCGATGAACGCCAGCAGCATGAAAGCCAATCCCATCACGCTCAGCGAAGCCGAATTGTCGGAAATTTTGCGGCGAGCCTTGTAACGCAGCCGTCCCGGCTGCGAGTGCTGGCGGCGTCTCGCCGCCAGGATCACGCGCTCCGTTCTCCCGGCACCGGGACGGTGCCGTCACTCGCAGGCGAGGACGCCTGCGCTACATCGTTTCGAATCTCGCGGCGCTTCATGTCTTTTCATCCCCGCTTCTTCTGCAACTCCTCCATCAGCTTCGCCAGCGGCAGCGTGTTCATCACGTCGTCTTTCTTCAGCCAACCTTTCCGCCCCACGTCCGCGCCAAGGCGCAGATAACCGGCGTGCTCGAACCGATGCGCGTCGCAGTTGATGACACATTTCACGCCCTTGCTCTTTGCGTATTGCCAGTGGCGCCAATCCATGTCCAACCGGTCGGGCGTGGCGTTGAGTTCAATCCACGTGCCGTTTGCCGCGCAGGCATCGATCACCTCGCGTACGTTCACCTTCTGCGGCTCGCGCTCCAGCAACAGCCGACCGGTCAAATGCCCCAGTATGTGAACATATTTATTCTCCGCCGCGCGAATAATGCGCTTGGTATTTTCAGCCTCATCAATCGCCAAGCGCTGATGCGCGCTCGCCACCACCACGTCCAATTCCGCCAGCACATCGTCTGGAAAATCGAGTTTCCCGCCCGCCAACACATCCACTTCCGTGCCGGTCAGCAAACGAAAATCAGTTCCTTCATCCGCCAATTTCTGATTGAGCGCCTTGATTTCCTTGATCTGCTGCCGCAGCCGCTTCGCATCCAAACCGTTCGCCTGAATCGACGATTTTGAATGGTCCGTGACAGCCCAATATGCCAGCCCCAGTTCCTGCATCGCCTTTGCAATCTGCTCAATCGTCATCCGCCCATCGCTCCACGTCGAATGATTGTGCAGCGATCCTTTTAAATCGCTCCACTCGATCAGGCGCGGGAACGGCTGCTTTTCCGCCAGATCAAATTCCCCTGCGTCCTCGCGGCATTCCGGCGGCACATAATTCAGCCCAAGCTGCTGGAAAATTTCCTCTTCGGTATGGCATTTGACGAGCAGCTTCGGGTCGCGCGTTTCTTCTTTGGATCGAAATAAGCCGTATTCGTTGAGCCGCAATCCGCGCTGAATCGCCCGCTGCCGCATTACGATGTTATGCTCCTTGTTCCCGGTGAAATACATCAACGCGAACGGAAATTCCGCGTCGCTCACCACGCGCAAATCGGATTGGATTCCGCCCGGCAGCAAAACGCTCGCCTTCGTTTCGCCTTTGGCAATGACATTCAAGATGCCGGGCCGGCGCGTGAAAAAATCAATCACCGCCGCCGGATTTTTGGAGGACACCACCAGGTCAATATCACCGATGATTTCCCGCCGCCGGCGCAAACTTCCCGCCTGGCTGGAACGAATCACGTCCGGATGCGACCGGAGATCATCCAACACGTCGTCAGCCACCAGCAAAGCATCGCCGAGCAAATGTTTCGAGGCATAGGAACGCTTGCGATTGATGCCTTCGCAAATGTTCACCGCCGTTTTCTCGCCGAACCCTTTAAGCGCCGCCACCCGTCCGTCCTGGCACGCCTTTTCCAATTCCTCCACGCTCGCGATCTTCAACTCATCGTAAAGCAGCTTGATCTTTTTCGGCCCCACGCCGGGAATTTCCATCATCGCCATCAATCCCGCCGGCACGGAAGCCTTCAGGGTTTCGTAGTAAGGCAGCTTGCCGGTGGTGACGAGCTCGGTGATTTTTTTCTGCAAGGCTTCGCCGATGCCCTTGATATCGCCAAGCCGATTTTCGGCAATGAGCTTTGCGAGCGGCTCGCTGGTGGCCTCGATCGCCCGCGCGGCGTTGGAGTAGGCGCGCGTCTTGAAAGGATTTTCGCCTTTCAACTCCAGCAATGTCCCGATGCTCACAAGAATCTCCGCGACTTGGTCTTTATCCATTGCGAACAAACCTAAGCGCGGTGGGAGGGTTTAAAAAGCGGAATCTTCCATCGTAGCGCAACCGTCCCGGTTGCGAGTGCCGGCGCGTCTCGCCGCCAGGATTAATTCGTCCCGTGCCCCGGCGCCGGCCGTCCGGGTTGTGCTTGCTGATGTTTGCGAACGCCATGCGGCTTTCTATTCAACAAACCGGTCGCAAGGCCATTCGGCTTGATGACCGACGCGCCGCCGCTGCGCAGCCAGATAATGAACAGGATGCTGTAGACATCCGCCTCCGTCTTCACGTTGTTGAACACCTGATTGTCCAGGTTGAGAGCCACTTCGCGGTCGTTGGCGGGATTTTTCAAATCGAGCATTCGCATTCGGCCCAGCGAAAGATTCAGCACGTCGATGCTCTCGAATTCAAATTTCTTTCCGCCAACGTGGATACCGTGCGGCGCGAGTTTGCCCTTGGGCATTTTGCCCAGCATGGAAACGAGGTTCGTCTGGCCGGCCTGATTTTTCACTACGTCGAATTCGGCCAGGTTCAGGCGCAGCAATTTAATGCGCAACTTTTGCTGCCGGAGCGCGTCGGCATCGAACTCAATGTGCAGCTCCGGAACGATGAGGAATTCCGTGCCGCCAAATTCCGGCGTGTTGTAGAGCTTGAGATTTTCAATCGTGACGACCGGCGTGAACAGCCCGGACGAAAACCTCCCGATCTTCGCCTCCATGCCCGTCTCCGCGCGAATCTGGTGCTCGGCGACCAGGCACAGAATCGTGTTCTTGAACACGAGCAGCAGCACGATCACGAGCACGGCCAGCGCGATGATTCGCAGGGTCCATTTCAAAGCAAATTTCACTTTAGCTAAACAACCGATTAACAAGTTAAATGGTTAAATCAGTTAAATCCGTTAAAAAGTTAAATGGGTTAAATAACAGCGGCGCGCTTCCACCATTTAACCAGTCACTCATTTAACCCATTTAACACTTCACGGCAGCACATCTTCCGGCCGCACTTCCAGGCATTCATCCTGGTCCTCCCAAACGATGGCCGAATAAAAATCCAGCAACTTCGGCGCGAGCTTGCCGCCCGCGCGCGCCAGCAACACCTCGGCTTCCTTCGCCGCCTGCTCGAACGCCCGATCGTAATTACCCGCGCTCTTGCGCTGGCGATCGTCCCAATGCGCCACGGCATGAACCGGCCCGTATTGCCCCGCCCATTCCTCCAGTTCGCCGCGAATCGCCTCGGGGATTTCGTCAAAGGGCACGAGCGTATCGCCGCAATGCTGGCAAATCAGGCCGGTCTCGCGAATGTCCCGTGTCAGGAATGGCAGCATCGGCGCGCGGCAACACGGCGATTCCAAATATCCCGCCGGCGGGGTGGCCAGCCGCTTGAACCAAATTTGCCGCTCGTTCCCAATTTGCGCCGCCAGCCGGTAAGCGCCCACCAATGGATGCGACAGCCGCCACACCTTGCCTTCGAGCTGGCCCAACGTCTGCGCGAGCCAGCGCGCGAGCGTAAGGTCGTCAAATTCGCGAAAGACCTCGCTATATTCCCGCCATAGCTGGTCCAGCGGTGATTCGGATTCGATCGCCATTGAGGGCAGTGTTGCGCGGCAGCCAGGGTTTGTCGAGATAGGAAGGATGTTGGACACGAGGATTGGAGCGCGGCATTCATGCCGCTTCAACGTAAAAGTTCAAAGACGCCAGAAAAGAATAATGCCTTTGCGTGGCGAACAGTGAAGCGGCGTAAACGCCGCGCTCCTCAATTCTTCGAATCCGAAAAAATGTTCAGCGACCAGAGCGGTCGGCGACTGGAAGCCAGCAATTTGTTCGGATTCCAGGCGCGCGTATCGCACCACAGGGAAATGGTTCCATCCGCGTTCAGCGCGACGAAGGATTCCCAATGAGAATCGACAGCCATCCAGCCGCGATGTGCGCTCGGGCGGCCAAGCGTTGCACCGAACAATTCCCTGCCGGTCTCGACCAGGCGTCCGTTCGATTTGACGCCGACGGGCACTGAACCATCGGCGGAAACCTGAACCCAGTCAGTGTCATGGCCGATGCGAATCAGCTCGTTCGGAATGAAATGCGTGGTGTTCAGAGCCGGTCGCATGGAATTAATTCGCATACCGAAGAATCGCCCCTCGCCCGCGGCCCAGAGCGAGCCATCTTCTCGAATGGCCAGCAGGTGTTGAAAGCCGCTGCGAGCCTCAATCCAATCGGCGCCATTCCATTTCATCGGAATGAACCGCAGATCGCTCCCAGAGGCTGCTTCCGCCCATTCCCATATATCCCCGTTCTGTTTCATCAACAGGGCGTAGTCGTAGCCCGAAAAAACTCGTTCCCAATCGGAGTTGGTGCCCAGTCGAACCGGTTCCGCAATGTAATTGGTCGATTCAAACCCAAATCGATTGAAATCGTCGTAGCCCCAGGCCCAGAGCGTGCCGTCTTCTTTTACTGCCGCAAAATATCCATTCCCCGAAGCCACTGATTTCCAATCGCTATCCGAGCCGATGCGACGCGGTTCTGGTTTGATTGGCAGCCAACGTCGCCAAAAATTCCCTCCGCCCCTGGCAGAAATAATACTCCACAAAGAGCCATCCGATTGAAGCGCGACCACTTCAGCGGCCCGGTCATCGGCCACCAACGCCGTCCAATTCGAGCCACCGACGAACATGCCGGAGCGTGGCACTGGCAGACTCGCGGTTTCCGGTTTGAGTCTTTGTCCCCTCGCGGTATTTTCCTCCGACATGTAATGCGCAACGACCTGCCAATGAAAATCAGTTGCCGCCCATAACCGCCCATCGGGCAACAAAGCAAAAACCCGATTCGCCACCAGGCAAATTTTTGGACGCACCGGCCCATTCAACCGTGCCGGACCTTGCTTCGGTTCGAGCGACATGGCTAGTTCCCATGGGCGCTGGTAAATGACCGCTGCCGACAGGCCGGCACAGAACAGAGCGACCGCCAGAACCAGCACATTGCGCAGCCACACCTTTCGCCCGGCGTGCACGCGTTTGTAATTCCAGAAACCCAGGCACACCACCGTCACCACCCAAACCGTTATGCTGATGTACAGAATCAACGGACCGCGCCACAGGAAATCAGCATTGTGATATCCCCCCGACTCCAGCCACGCGAACAACACGAAGAACACGACAGCCATGGGGATCGCCACGCCCAGCGCGTGCAGCGTGTTACGCGTGAGCGTGGAGGCGAAGAACGACACAAACGCGATGACACATGCCAGGATCGTCGTTTCCTTGAGCGTATCAACGAGAAGCCCAAAGTCCGTCGAGTTGTGCAGCTGGAGAATATCGCTCGGAATTCCCACCCGCGTGCCTAGCGCTTCAATCAGGCACGGCATCAATCCGCCCAATACAATGCCCAGCAGAAGAACGACGGAAAATTTAGTGAAGAATTGCGCGCGGCGCGTCACGGGCAGGCACAATTGGCCTTCCAACGTCCCGAGCTTGCGTTCTTCCGCCACCGCCACGCAGCCGATGACCCACGGAATCAGCAGCCACAACATCGGCACCTCCTCGAGCGCGAAACGCATTTCAGAATTGGGCGGCAGGGAAATAAATCGGCGAATCATCATCGTGGCCATATGCAAGACGAGCAATCCGAAGGCGATGAGCAGGCTGACCTGGTGCGATTGAAATTCCTTGCGCAACAATGCGGCGATGGGCTTGTGCCCCCTGGCCGTGTCAGATTCAACCTGCGCTTTCGCCGGGCTCAGGCTCAGCATGGAAATGGTTCCTCCCAGCCACTGGGCATCCTGGGCTTTCAAAAACAAACGCCGGGCCCAAATAAATCCCGCCACCGCGTAAACCAACAGTGCCGGCACCAGAAAATCATTCGCATTCACTGGAAAAAGGCGACCGACGATTTCGCTCGCCACGAGAATGATGCCGGGAATCAAAATGGAAAACCACAACGCCGCCCCGATCTGACGAAACAGGAGCGCGGTCCAGAAGCCGCCAATGACCGCAACCAGCATCGTCAGCGCGCCACCACCCACGCAGGAATACCAGAATTCCGAGTGGTAAAGGTTCCGGGTCTCCCGTTCGAAAAGCTGAATCCCCTTTCCATTTTGCGCCAAACCCTTTTCAATCCGTTCCAAGTCACCTTGCAAGCTGGCATCCAGGCGCAAATGCATCACGAGGACGAATGCCAGCAACACCAGCAATCCGGCGACGATTGTCAGGACGGTTTTGGTATTCCAGATTCGCCGCCGCTCAAACGGTTGAGCCAGCAATGACGGGAACGTGCCCATGCTGAATTCCTGTCCAAAAGGCGCCAGGCCCAGCAACACGGCGCCAAATCCGAACGCCCAGAAAATCAGGTCATACACTCCACTGCCCCACGAATCCATCGGCAAAACGAACGAAGGCACCACGGCCAAAAACAGCGCGATCCCCAAAAACGGCAGGAGCAGCCGAATTTCTTTGCGAATGAGCGGGTTCACGCGGCTTTGGTCAGGGTTTTCGAGGCGACAAAAATTTCCTCCAGCGACAGCGATTCACAGCGCAGGTCTTCCGGATTTTGCATGCGCAACTTCATCATCAAATGCTCGCTGTTGCCATTGGCCAGGATTTCCGCTTCGCGGCCGTTTTGTTTGATCTGCAACGCGCCGGAAAACGCGAGCTTCGGCGGCGGCGCGGCGAAACGGACCAGGATTTTTTTGAAACGATCGCGCGCCTCGTCGGCATTCATCGTGAGCAGGTTGCGGCCTTGTTCAATCACCGTGAATTCATCAATCAATCCTTCGAATTCGGAAATCAAATGCGTGGAGACGAATACCGTGCGGTTCTCCGGATCGCTGGATTGATAGGCGCCAATGACCGTCTCGATAAATTCACGCCGCACGATGGGATCCAGACCGGAAGTGGGCTCATCCAGCACGAGCAATTCCGGCTCGGGGCAAATGGCCGTGATCAGCGCAAGCTGCGTCTTCTGGCCTTTGGACATCGTGCTGGCTTTTTGATCGAGTTTCAGGCCGAATCGTTTCAGCAGATCCTCCTCGATGTCCCGATTCCAAACCGCGCGAAACGAGGCGAAATAATTCAGCGTGTCGCGCACCGTCATCCACGGATAAAACGCCACGGCGTCCGGCACGTACGAGAGCCGCGATTTCACCGCCACTTCCTCCCGCTGCGGGTCCAGCCCAAAGACGCGCACCGAGCCGGATTGCGGCTGGAGCAGGTTCAGCAGGCATTTGATGGTGGTGGTTTTGCCGGCGCCGTTGCGGCCAAAGAAGCCGTAGCAACACCCGGCGCGCACGGTCAAATCGAGGCCGTGAACGGCTTCGAATTTTCCGTAGCGCCGGGTGAGGCCCTTGATCTCGATTGCGGACGGGCTCTCTTTCATTCGTTCCTCCTGGGCGTTGTTTTTGATGATTCGTCGGCGGCCTTGCGCTCGAAATAATCGAGCCGCTCGTTGACCATTTCCAAAAAAGCTTCGCGGCCGATTTGCAGGTGATGCGCCGTCACCACGGCTTCATCGATTTCCTTCAACAAGAGTTGATTGCGGACGGTTTTGGTAAACGGCGAATGGTTCGCTTTCAAAAAGCAGCCCTTGCCGGGAAGGGTTTCGATGACGCCCTGGCTTTCGAGTTCCGCGTAAGCCTTGGCAATCGTGTTGCGGTTGACGCGCAGTTCCTCGGCGAGCGGGCGGATGGATGGCAACGGCTCGCCGGGCCGCATCATGCCCGAGGCCGCGGCATAACGAACCTGGTCCACCAATTGCAGATAAACCGGTTTGCCCGCCTTGAAATCAATTTGAAATAGCATAGCCGCCTACTGTCATAGATACGTATGACAGTCAGACGGTGAGTTGTCAACTGGATTTTTTGAAAATCCTGGCGGTGTGGCAAATCGGATGCGGTGGGGCGCGCCAGTCCGTGCGCGCCGGGGATACTTCCATTGCGAGTGCTGTGTTAAACGCGGCGGCGCGCGCGGAGCGACGCGCCCTACCTCGCCGTAAAAATTCACCCCGTTCGATTTCCCATCTGTTCCTCTTTCTGCCAACAAAAAAGCCGCGTCCTTTCGAGCGCGGCGTGATAAATCTTAATCGAGATGTTATTGCTGCTCGAGAATATGCAGCGTGTAATCCTGCGACACGGCGTTTTCGGCGCTTCGTTTGCCAAAGCCGTTCACGTCGAAATCAAACCGATAGCGATATTTCACGGCATCGACTCCCATCGGCACTGGCACGAGGCCTTCCCAGCGATTGGTCATCATCAGCGTGGGATGCATTTCGAACGGTTGCCCGTTGACAATCACGGAGGGCTTCACCGTGTCCCAACGGATGTTTTGTTGCTTGGAACTGAAGGCAACTTCCACAGGATACAGGTTGTTTTGGTTGCGAGGCTGTTGCCGCGGAGTCAAGTTGGTGATTTCAGTGGCGCAGCCCGCCAGCAGCGCTACCAGCAAAAACGGTAATGTTTTCTTCAACATGACCGCCAGACTCGCAAAAACCGCCCGGAGTGGCAAGTGGCAACTGGCTCAAAAATCACAACACCCGGTGCGTTGAACCACGAACGGACACGAATGGACACAAATGATTCGTGTTCATTCGTGTCCGTTCGTGGTTAGTCATTGCAAAACTGTGGGCCGCGAGGGCGCGCTCCCCCATACCATAGGACCATTCCGGCCAATAATGAGCAAAAAACCGCCAATTTTGCGTTTGACCGATGCGGCCAAAGCCGGGTAGGTTGCGACCCCTTTAATTTATTATGTTTGGAACAATTCGTAAGCACCAAACGTGGCTTTGGTTCTTGATCATCGGCGTCATGATCCTCGGCATGGTCATGTGGACCAGTTCGCCCGGCGGATCCGGCCATGGGCACACTGGAAATTTCGGCTCCATTGATGGAAAGACCATTTCGGCCGACGAATTCGCCAGCGCCAGAAACGAAGCCATCCTGTTTTATTTCCTCCAAACCCGTGAATGGCCGGACAGCCCCGAAGCGCGCAGCCGTTTTGACGAAAACCGCGAAACTTATTCCCGGCTGTTCCTGATTCGAAAGCTGGAGGAATACAACATCCATCCGGACCCCGATGCCGTGGCGAAACTGGCCAACGTGTTCATTCGCAATCTTAACAACGGGCAAAACCTTTCGCTGACCGTCTTCGCGAATGAAGTGCTCACGCCCAAGGGCATTACTATCGAGGACTTCCAGAACTTCGTGGAACATTATCTTGGCATCCGTCAACTCGAGTCTGTCATCGGCGCGGGCGGCAATCTCGTTACCCCGCAGGAAATCCGGTCGCTTTACGTCCATAGTTATCAGGAAATCGCCGCGGAAGCTGTTTTCTTTTCCGCCTCGAACTACCTCGCCAAAGTCCCCGAACCGACGCCGCAGGTGCTATCGCAATTCTACACCAACCAACAGGCTGCCTATCGCGAACCCGAGCAAATGCAGGTCCGCTACGTGTTCTTTAACGTCACCAATTATTTGTCCCAGTCCGAAAAAGAGATCGGCACGACCAATTTGAACGAAATGGCTCAGGAAGCCCTCGCCCGGATGGGCACCAACGGCCTTCGCTACGGAAAAACGCCTGAAGAAGCCCTGGCGAAAATTCGCGATATCATCGTGCGGAACACGGCCATTTCCAACGCCAACGTATCCGCGATCGGGTTCGAGAAGCAGATGTCGGCCAAGAATTCCAACAATCCCGACATTCTCGACGAAGTCGCAAAGGCAAACGGCATGGAAGTGAAAGTCACCAAACCGTTTGAAAAAGAATACGGTCCCAGCGAGCTGCACCTCTTGCCTGACTATCCGGTGGAAACATTGTTCAATCTCAACCCGCAAGATCAGCCCTTCGTGGACACTCCCGTTGGCGGCGAAGACGGCGTTTATATTATTGCCTATAAAAATCGCATTGAAAGCCGAATCCCCTCACTGGATGAAATTCACAGTCGCGTCCTTTCGGACTACAAGTTCAGCCAGGCCCTGCGGCTCGCCCAGGTCAGCGGCCACGCCTTCTACGATTCCGTAACCAATCAGCTCGCACACGGTAAAAAGTTTTCCGACATTGCCGCCCAGGCAAACGTGACTCCCATGACTCTGGCGCCGTTTTCGCTGAGTTCGGAAAGATTGCCGGAAGTGGAAGACCTCGTGGACGTGAATACCTTCAAGCAGGTGGCATTCGCCACGCCGTCCGGCGCCAGCAGCAGTGTCATTCCGACTCGCGATGGCGCCTTCCTTATTTATGTGCGCGAGCGCCTGCCCATCGATGAGGCCAAAATGAAGGAACAACTGCCCGAATTCAGCAACGCCGTGCGTCAGCGCCGGGAATCCGAGGCGTTTTCTCTTTGGTTTAACAAGCAAGCTTCCATATCCCTGCGCGACGCGCCGTTGCTGCAGCAATCGGAGAAACAAGGCCCGTCGTAATCAACGGCAGAGGCGCGCCGCCCGTGCGCCAATCCTCGCGGTTCTCTCGCGGCTCCTTGCAGCCGGCAAAAGCTTCACGCTCCGCCGTTTCCCGCCACTTCAGGGATTCGCCCCATTTGACCGGGAGGAAAAAACGGTGGTTGTTAAGCTGGAGTGTTTGGAAAAATGCTCCGGTCGTAAACCATGAACTTTTTGCCAGTTCATCCAGCGCTGGTGCATTTGCCGATTGCCTTCATTTTGTTGTCTGTCGTCGCGGATTTCTGCGCCCGCTTGGTGAAAACAGAAACACGCCGTGCCGCGTTTCGAGCGGTGGGATTCTGGTCATTGGCCGCCGCGCTCGTCGGCGGTGTCCTGACCATCATCGCGGGGTACCTGGATCTGGACCGCGCCACGCTTTCGCCCGAAACACGGGATTTTGTGGAGCTGCACATGACCATCGGCTGGATTCTGGCGGTTTGCCTCGTCATATTGACGGCCTGGCGCTGGCTCATCTGGCATCGCGGACAAATGACCATTAACACCAGCTATCTCATTGCCGCCGTTTTGGTCCTGGGCATCACACTTTTCCAGGGTTGGTATGGCGGGGAAATGGTTTACGCCTACGGCGCGGGCGTCGCGCCGGCCGGGCAAGGAACCGAAAGCGTCCAGGCCGCCAGGGTGCCGCTGGTGGCAGTGAGAAACATCCTCGAACCCGGCTCCGCAGCCGTCGGTGGCGCGGAAAGTCCGGGCGGTACAAACATTGTGCCGAACGTTACCGGCCATTGAGGATTTACGATTTACAAGCGCTTTCTGAAACCACCAATGAACGCGAATAAACACGAGTTTCGTGTTCATTCGTGGTTCAAATAACGGCGCTGAAAAGAGGTTCTACTTCGCCGCCGCTTCCAACAGTCCCTTCAACTTTTTGACGACGTCGGGATTTTTTTCCGCCACATCGTTCTTTTCGCCAACGTCTGTTTTCAGATTGTAAAGCGCGGGCGGAGTATTGGTGCCGAGGCGGACCAATTTCCAGTTTCCCATGCGCACGGCTTGTTGCAAACCGCCATTGTCGTGTGATTCCCAATAAAAGCTTTCGTGAGTCTTCGTTTTGCCCTTGCCGGTCAGGACTGGCAGGATGGAAATCCCATCGATTCCCTTGGGCGGTTTCATCAAGGCGACCTCCGTGAGCGTTGGCAACAAATCCCATGCGGCCCACGGGAAATCGCTCACCTGCCCCGGCTTGATGCGCGCCGGCCAGCGGACAATCATCGGCACGCGAATGCCGCCTTCGTAAACACTTCCCGCCTGCCCGCGCAATGGCCCGGAACTGCCAAAGAATTTCGGATCCATCGCACCCTCCTGTTGCGGGCCGCCAATGCTGGTGAAAATGACGATGGTGTTGGTGTCCATTCGCCAATGGGCCAGCGCAGCCATGACCATGCCGATATTATTGTCCATGTGGGCAATCATCGTCGCGCGGTTCTTTTCCGCCTGCGGCCACGGTTCACTCTCGTACGGGGATTTTTTGGGCGTCATTCCGTTGTGCGGAGTTGGATATGCAATGCAGAGAAAAGAAGCGCGGTAATGATTGAACTGGTCCGGCACATTGATGCTGATAAAACGCACGGCAAACTCCCCCAGCGCGTTCGGCAGGTAAACTCCATGCGCGTTGTTCACATTCTCGGAAATCAAGTCGAGCGTGTTCGAACCCGTCGCCGTCTCCTGGCGGTAAACGGTGTCGGAAAAATAATCCCGCGCGTGGTTTTGGCTCAAAAACCCGGCGAATTCATCGAACCCTTTCGTGTTGGGCTCAACCGGCGGTGTATCCCCGAGATTCCATTCGCCCATCAGCCCCGTGTTATAGCCGACGCCCTTAAGGACCATGGGAATTGTGACCGCATCCATCGGCAGCGGATGGCCGAAACTCGCACCCACATGCCGCGGTTCCAGGCCCGTGAACAGCGAGGCTCGCGAGGCCTGGTCCTGGGGGCTGCCCGCATAATAGCTGGTGAACCGGATGCCTTCGCTCGCGAGCTTGTCGAGGTTCGGCGTCCTGACCTTGGTCTGCCCATAACAGCCAAGGTCGCCATAACCGATATTATCCGCCAGGATCAGAACGATGCTGGCGCGGCGCGGCGCGGGCGGCCGGCGAGTGACGACCGCGCGGTTGAAATTGGTCTGCGCCGGCGCGGAGATAAGCCCGGCCAGCAATACAAAAAGAAAGCCTGTTCCACCCCATCCACTGCCACGAAAAATCTTATTCATTAAAAGGTAGACAGTCTAAGCGCGGAAAAGTTCGTGTCTAGGCGATTTGCCGGAAGAATTTTCCGGGACTTCAAACTTGACACGCGTCCGTTTTGTCACGACCAAAGGAAGCTCCAACCGTAAAAACGCAAAGTGGGGCAAACTGCCCTTTTAAAATTCCTTTGCAAATCAGCTTTCGCGGGGCAACCTGTCTGCATGTCTCCTGACGAAGCTGAGAAGACCGCTTCCGAACAACCAACAGAAGGCGCGCCGCGAGGCCGGCGCCGCTCCCGACGCGGTGGCCGGCGCCATTCGCGCCGACGCGAACCACGCGGCCCCATGCCGGCGCCGCCTTCCGCCGAAGGCGAACCCGCGCCGGCGTCCGAGTTGCCGGCCGAATCCTCACAGCCGGCCATCGAGGAAGCCGAGCAGCGCCAGCAAGCGGTCGAGGTCGAGGAGCCTCCATACAAAACGGAATCCTCGCACAAAACTCCCGCGATTACCGACGCCATTGCCCAGGTCAATCGCGTCATCGACGAACTGAAACATGCTCTCGATGAGATGGAAGAAGTGCTGGAAACGCTGGAGCTGGCCGAGCGGCAGAAAATTGACGACGAACGCGAGATTCAAAATCTCCAGCGCGCGCTGCGCCATCTCCATCATCCGCGCCAACACGAACCGCGCCATTGACCGGCTCCGCACTGCCCGCACTTCGTGAGCCATCCCCTCGTTGATTCCGCCAGACGCTTGCGCGACGCAGTGGAAAAACTGCGTTTCGCGCCGCCGGTTTCCCACGTTTACAATCCCCTCGATTACGCCTGGGCCGCGCATGAGGCGTATCTCCGCCTCTACGGAAATCCCGGCCGGCGCGTCATTTTTCTCGGCATGAATCCGGGCCCCTTCGGCATGACGCAAACAGGTGTCCCGTTTGGCGAAATCGCCGCTGTGCGCGATTGGCTCGGCATTCACGCGGAAATCACGAAGCCGCCGCGGGAGCATCCCAAACGACCGATTCTCGGCTTCGATTGCCCGCGCTCGGAAGTCAGCGGCCAGCGCTTATGGGGCCTCTTCGCCAAAACATTCGCATCGCCTAAAGATTTTTTTCGCGAGCACCTGGTGATCAATTATTGCCCCCTGGCATTCATTGAAAGCAGCGGACGCAATCGCACGCCGGACAAATTGCTCGCCGCCGAGCGCGATGCGCTATTCCGGATCTGCGATGAACACCTGCGCGAAGCCGTGCGCATTCTGGAGCCAGAGTGGATCGTAGGCGTGGGTGATTTCGCGCTGAAACGCGCGGAACAGGTTTGTCCCGCCGGTGTGGTCAAAATTGGCCGCATCCTTCATCCCAGCCCCGCGAGCCCGGCAGCCAATCGCGACTGGGCCGGAGTCGCCGCCCGCCAATTGCGCGAAATGGGCATTTGGAAAAAGTAAGAGCCCATATCAAAATGAGGAACGCGCGCCCGTTCCTCATTTTGATATGGGCTCTAAGCTGAGTCAGCGCATTACATTGCCATTATCCCGGATCAGCAACCGGGGATGATGCAGCGGATCCTTGAAAACGACGCTGTAGAACACAGCCGGCCCCGAAGTGAGACGGGTGATGGAATCCACTTCGGCCGTGGGCGCCTGCTGGCGGATGGTCACGACCACGGGGAGCGGCAAATCGTCCATTTTGATGTTGCTCATTCCGCTCCCCGTCGATTCCGCAATGCTGTCCTCGCTGGCTCCCACCGCCACCGTCAAATCAGGACGCAGCACACTGCCATCCGGCGCGACGTAGAGCGTCGGATAAATGTCCGGATTCGAGAAACCAAATGCATAAATGGGCGACTCTTGCGTCCCCAACCGCTCGACACTCACCAGTTCAGTCATGCCGGCCTCGACCCGGACCGTGTTTTGCACCGCCGGCGGCAGCAACGCAAATTTCCCTCCCGGCGACGTCAGCGGGCGCTGATAATATTCCGTCGTTTGCTCCTCCTGCGCGCAGCCGCATAGCAGTGCTGCAAGCACCAAGTACAAGAGATAATGAGTTTTCATTTTTGTGCTCTCAAGGGTTCCGGCATGACTCTTCCATCATCCCGCAAATACATCTCCGGGTTGGCCGAACCAATGAATGTGATGTCATAGACCGCTCGACCACCGCGCTGCGTCTTCTCGATGCTGGCAATCTCCGCATGAGGAACCAGTTTCTTGAGCGCACCCTTGACCGCCATCGGCAACTCCTGGAGGGTCGTGCCGGTGATTGGGCCGCCGGTTAATACGTTCTGGTCGTTGTCCACCGCCGCCCCCATCGGTTGCGGCGTCTCAGTGCAGCCAACCGCTATAAACCCAGCCACGATCGCCGCGGCTGCCAACAAAACACAAATCCGGAGCTTCATAGACGCAACGAAGGAACATACGACTGCGCTGTCGCCGTTCCATGGGGTGAGGCACCACTTCTGAAGGCAAATTGTCTGTGGTGTCTCGCGGAATACTCAACTTCGAACGTTGTTTTCCCCTTTTCGTTCCGCTACTCTGGGTGCGCCATCATGAACCTTTCTGCAACCATGGGCTTTCACTTGTGCAGGCTTTCGGTTCGCGGTCCATTTGAGCAATTGCCAAAAGAAATTTCCGGATAGAAAGCGAGAGCTTCGCCGCCGAACCCTGGCTCAACAATAGAATTGTATGAATACAGAAATATCGCGACGGGACTTTCTGAAGGCGGCGCCGGTTGCCACTTATGCACTGGTCCAAGCAGCAAAAGGCGCGGAGCTGGCGCCAGCGCCGACGGGCCGGATCAAGATCGAACCATTTGACTATCGCGGCGTGCGTTTGCGCGAGAGCCGATGGCAAAAGCAATTTCAGGCCGCGCGCGATTTCTGGCTTGCCGTTTCGGAGGATAACATTCTGCACGGTTATCGCGTCAGAGCCGGCCTGCCCGCGCCCGGAAAACCGCTGGGCGGATGGTGCTCGGCGAATAGCGACACTGTGTTTGGCCAATGGTTGAGCGGACTGGCGCGGGTGTATTGCGCTACCGGAGACACGGCAGTTCGCGAGAAGGCCGTGCGGTTATTTGAAGGATGGTCGGCGACCGTGAAGCCCGATGGCAATTGCGGCATGGGGCATTATGCATTCGAGAAGTTGGTCTGCGGTTTGGTGGACCTGCAATGTTACGCGGGCCTGAGCGAAGCCGGTCCGATGCTGGAGAAAGTGACGAGTTGGGCGGAGAACGCGCTGAACCGCGCAAATGTGCCGGCGTCGAGAGACCGTCCGTCGGGCCGCCCCGCCGAATGGTACACGCTTTCCGAGAATCTGTATCGCGCCTATCAATTGACGGGCAATGAGCGCTACAAAAAATTCGGCGACGCCTGGCTGTCTCACGCTTATTGGGACAAGTTCGCGGACACCGCGGATCCCGAGGATGCCTACGGCGTTCATGCTTACAGCCACGTGAATACTTTCAGCAACGCCGCGATGGCTTATGCCGTCACCGGCGACGAAAAATATCTGCGCATCATCCGCAACGCTTATGACTGGCTGCAAAATGTCCAATGCTACGCGACGGGCGGGTATGGGCCGTCGGAGACGATCGTGGCAAACAAGGGCGGCCTGGGCCGGGTGCTGGACGTTCGGTCGGATACGTTCGAGACCGGTTGCGGTTCATGGGCCGCCTTCAAGTTGACGCGATATTTGCTTTCCTTCACCGGCGAGGCCCGCTATGGCGATTGGACGGAACGAATTCTTTACAATGGCATCGGGGCCGCGTTGCCCGTGACGCCGGACGGAAAAACGTTCTATTACTCGGATTACCGCGTGGCCGGCGGCATGAAGGTTTATTACTGGGACGCGTGGCCGTGCTGCTCCGGCACTTACATCCAAGCCGTGGCGGATTATCACAACCTCATTTACTACAAGGACGCTTCCAGTCTCTACGTGAATTTGTTTGTGCCTTCGGAAGTCACTTGGAAACGGCCCGACGGCGAGGTCAAACTCGCGCAGGAAACCGAGTATCCAGGAACCGACACTTCGAAGTTGATGCTCGAGATGAGCAAGCCGGCTCGGTTCGTGCTGAAAATTCGCGTGCCTACCTGGGCGCAAGGCATGTCCATTACGGTGAACGGTTCCCCATCGAGCATGGATTGCCGGCCGGGAACGTGGGCGGCTATCGGCCGCACCTGGGCTTCGGGCGACCAGGTCGACGTGCACATTCCCTTGAGCATGCACATGCAATCGGTCGATCGGCAGCAACCCGATCGCGTTGCGATTGTCCGCGGCCCGGTGACGATGATCATGGAAGGACTCTGGCAGGAGGGCGATTTCACATTGCCCAAAACCGACGCTGAATTCGAGGCGATGCTGGCGCCGGGCGGCGAGCCAGGGTGGTTTCAAGTGCGAACCACGTCGGGAGGCATCCAACACTCAAAGTTTCGCCCGTTCTACACCGAAGGCGAACGTTCGCCGTACTACATGTATTTTGACAAGCAGGCATTGCCAGTGGCGACGTGGTGACTGACATGGAGCTTTCGGGTCGGTGAGCGCCGAACTCCGGAACAATGGCCCTGAAAAAGGCGTTGCGGACTGCGCGTATCCGCTTGACGATTGACCGCGAACTGATGAAACCTTTTAATCGGTCAAAGCGTATTATCCGTTGAATCTTCGGTCGAGGGCTCCTTTCAAAAAAGCTTCGACTGGAATGTATTAAAATGTCGATCCTACCCGATGTGCCCCGGCGCTCCGCCATGCGGAGCAAAGTGGCTGATTGCATTTTTGTGCTGTTGTTCATGTGTTCGCGAATCACCTTCGTTGCCGGTGGAATCGCGGGAGCCATCATTCACGGTTTTTCCGGCTGCATGGCTGGCGTGATCGCAGGGGGCATTATGGGATTCTTCATGGGCCGGAGCCTGGGATTGCGTTCCCGAAACCTGACCCAGGGTTACCACTTGCGGATGCACGAACGCGGCCTGGGCAAACCAGCCGGAACATTGGAAGCCTTTGTGGAATTGGTTCGGGGAAATCGGTTGTCCATGCTGCAATGCCGCAACATCGCGTGCGCGTATGCCGAGGCGGCGCGGGAGTTGCAGAGCTGCTATTCCCCCGAAGACCGGAAGCCCATCATTGAAACGCGCAATCGGAAAATCCTGGCCGCTTTCTACGGCGAAATCGCCGTGCGCCCCTCAGAGGAAATGATCGGCGTGATCGATTCGAAACTTGAAATAGGCGCTCGTTGACGTCCTGCCCGGTTTTCCTGATTTAAAGTGGTGGGTTGGCAGGGACTCGAACCCTGGACCAATGCCTTAAAAGGGCACTGCTCTACCAACTGAGCTACCAACCCACGGGAGGAGCTTGGGCGCCGGAGGGCGCGCGCAATTAGAGCGTCGCGAAAAATAATCAACGAATCCGTTCCGCGCAACCCATTTTCCCGTTTTTTCACCAAGGTAATAACCCGTGTGGCCCGCGCCCGCTCACGTTCCTCAAAAATTCCATTGCTCGGCGATGCACCCCTCGTAGCATATTTATTGGCTCGTCGGCAGACGGCTCAATAAACCAACACGATTCATGGGCCGCTCCTATTTCTTTGAATGCTCGAAATGCGGTTACAATGCCACCGTTTCCGGCGGCGCGGATGCCGGCTATGAGTTCGCCGTGCAAACGGCCGCATGCCGTGATTGCCGGGTGCTTTTCGATTCCGTGGTGCGCTGGCGCGTTCCGGACAACGGCTTGAAATTCATATCCGATTTCCACCGACTTCGGCGCCGCGCCGAGGCCGAAGCGCCGCCCACCTTTGAAGCAGCCTTGGCGCGCCTGCCTCCGCTTGGCATCCGGAAATTCAAGTGGGTGCAATTCAAGCTTCGTTGCGCCGTTTCGCGCGCGCACCGGGTGAACGCCTGGAATGAACCGGGAAAATGTCCGCGTTGCGGCAATTTCATGGACAAGAACGCCCTGCCCTTCCGTTACTGAGATTGAAATCCATCAGCCTTTTTTCTCCGGCACCACGCTGATGTGGCCGTTCCGCTCGGCATATGCCAGTTTGACATCCTCCACATTGGCCACCTGGCCGTGTACGCGCAAATCCTCCATCAGATCGTGCTCGCTCAAATCATTTTTCCGCATTCCAGCTTCGATGATCTTTCCATCGCGAATCACGAGATCGCTCGTGCCCTTCACAATATTTCCGAATGCATGAGAGCGCCGCGATAAAAACGCGATCAGCCGATGCAATGCCACCAGTACAAATCCCCCGCCGAGTGTCGGCCAGAACGCCGCCGAGCCATTCACCGCGCGCGCAATCATCGAGGCCAGGATGAGTCCCAGAATCGCATCGAACGCCGTCTTTTTGGAAAGAAATCGTTTGTCGCCCAGCCGCACCATCACCAGTGCCACGACAAATACGATGACGCCGCGCGCGGCGATTTGGCCAAACGTCAGTTCCTTCGAGTCGTGTCCAATCCCAAGGAATGCATTAAGCGATTCAATCAGGTTCATCCTTCTTTCCGTGCGCCGATTTCAGTTAAATTTCAATGGGGAAGCGCCCTAATGCGGTGTCACAGTACAATAGCGTGGATTCGTGTTCCTTTGTGATTGCTCCACAAAGCGCCTCCGGCCACCACGCTGCCATGCAGTTGCTTGCGCAAATTGCCAATCCCGCTTATCTTCCCCGCCAGGTACCCTATGCTGCTGCAGGCGGATGACTATCAAATTGCCGCTTTTTTTGGGCTGATCGTCACGTTTGAAATTTGCGAACGCATTTGGCCGGCCAGGCCCGTGGACCGGTGGCTCGATTTCAAGCTGGACGCTCTCTCCTTCGCTTTTGCGCTCACCGTCAACCGCGTTTCAACCTGGTTCATCCGCGGTGCCATCGGAGATGTCACGCCGCACTTTCTCGCTGGAACCATCCATTATCTCCAAAACCTGCCCAGCGTGGTGAAAATTATCATCGGGCTCTTCATTGTGGATTTTTGCCTCTATTGGATTCATCGCGCGCAGCACCATTGGACTCTCATGTGGCGCACGCATGCGTGGCATCATTCGGTCGAGCAGATGTATTGGTTCGCGGGCTTCCGCACCAGTTTCTTCCACTCGTTCATTTACAACATCCCGCAGGTCGTGATTCCCGTGACTCTGCTGAAGCTTACTCCGGCGGAAGCAGGCATCGGTTATTCGATCGGGCTGCTCATCCAGTTTTGGGAACACACGAATTTAAAAGTCAATGTCGGCCCGCTTGCGTGGCTCATCGTGACGCCGGACTATCATCGCATTCACCATTCCGCCACCACGCACCGCGGCATGAACCTGGCGCCCACGTTCCGCATTTGGGACCGCCTGTTCGGCACTTATGTTGATCCTGCAACCATGCCCGAGGAATATCCTCTCGGCCTCGGCGAACACGTGACGCGGAAGGAAGTCCCGCGCATGTTGGTGGGGATTTAACAACGTGGTAACTTTATGTGACGAAAAATTCATCGCCCTGGCGGGAAATGCGCTTGCCCAAGGACACGATAATGGAAAAAATTCGGCATAATGGTTTACGAGTACGCAAAATTTTTTAAGGTGTTCCTAAAGGCGCCCTCTCTCACGAGCGCCATCATGCCGAGTTCCCCCTGGCTCGCGGAACGCATCATTGAAGGTGTCCGGCTGGACGAAGCCAAAGTCGTTATCGAGATAGGCCCCGGCACCGGCGCGTTCACTCGCTTGATTCAAAAGGAAATTTCTCCTTCCGCATTTTTTCTCGCCGTTGAAATTGATTCCCAGTTTGCGAAACATCTCCAACGGCATTTTCCGCGCGTCCAGGTCGTCAACGATTCCGCCGAGCGTCTCGACGAACATCTGCGGCGTTTCGGCCATTCCTCGGCGGATTGCGTGCTGAGCGGCCTGCCTTGGGCGGGATTCAAGGGCGATGAACAGCGGCGCGTGCTCGGCGCCGTGGTCCGCGCCCTGCGCCCGGGCGGTTTGATGACCACGTACGCCTACAACCACACCGCGCGGCTGCCGGGCGGACGCCGCTTCCGCAAATTGCTGCAATCCACCTTCAGCGAAGTCACGACGACGCGGACGGAATGGCGAAATCTCCCGCCGGCTTTCGTGTATCGCTGCCGGAAATAGGCGGCACGATCACCCGCAATTGCATCCGGCGCATCGAAAATGTCGCCGGCAGGTAACCGCCGAATTCGCCGTCCACCTCGAACGGCACGCGCGATTCGCTCGTCAGCGTCAGCGATTCGCTCCGGTAATTTGCCGTTGCCGCGCTTGGCAGCGTCCCGCGAATCAACAATCGCGGCGCGCAGCGAAACAGCGTCAGCCAGTTCACGCGTGAAAATACGCACGCTTCCAGCAACCCGTCGCGCATGTCCGCCGGCGGAAAAATCCGGAATTCGCCGCCATATAAACTTCCATTTCCGATCAGCACCAATTCTCCCACGCCATTCGCCTTGCCATTGGTCACCTGGATTTTTTTCTGCGGCTCCCGCAACGCGCGCAGCCCGGCCACGACATATGCCAGCGGCCCGATTTTTTTCTTCAAGCGCCAATCCACAAGTTCGATGGCGCGCGCATCCAATCCCGCCCCGGCGAGCTGCGCAAAATATCGCCGGGCGGGCGCGCCGTTTTCCGGGTAATCCACGGCGCCCAAATCAATCAACGTTTCGTGCCCGGCGCGAATGGTCTCCCATGCGTGTTGCAATTTAAGCGGAATCCGCACTTCGCGCGCGAACACATTGATCGTTCCCAACGGCAGCACACCCAATCGCGCCCGCTCAAATCCTTTCGGCGCGTCCATGATTCCATTGAGCACCTCATTCAAAGTCCCGTCGCCACCCGCCGCCACGATGATTTCAAATCCTTCCTCGACCGCCTGTGCCGCAAGGTTTCGCGCATCGCCTTTCGCCGCGGTCATTTTGAAAGTGGATTCACCGGCGAATTCATCCAGATGATGACGGAAATGACGGGCCTTGTTGCCCTTGGCCGTCGGATTGAAAATGATGCAGGTGCGCACGCTGGAAGATTTGGGCAAGTGCGCGGCCTTAGTCGAGGACAAATGGTGGGCGAACGGCTCGTCCTCGTGGTCGTGCTCGTCCTCGTGCTCGAAATTGAAATCGAGGAGGAGAACGAGGAGGAGATTGACCGTTGCAATTGCTTGAATTTCACAGCGCTTTCCTCTACACCATCCGTTAATGCAAGAATCAACTGCACCCCGGTTGGCAAAGTGGCCGTTCTTTCTCGGAAGCGTTCTGTTACTCGTGCTCTTCGCCTGGTTTTTCCTGCACCAAACCAAGCGGCCCTTGAGCGCCTCGGAAGTCCTGGGCTGCATCGCCTGTGTCGGCTTCGGTGCATTCTTCATCATCTGGCCTTTCGTGCTCGAATACCGCTCCGCCGCAAAACTCCTCGAGACCGCCACGCTCACGACCGTCGTTTCCCAGGTCCAGAATTTGGAACAACTCGCCGGCCAGATTGCCGGAGCGACCGCCCAATGGCAGTCCGTCCAGGAAGCCGCTGACAAAACCGCCCGGCAGGCGAAGGACATCGCCCTCGGCATGGCCGCTGAGGCCAAAGGTTTTGCGGAATTTCTCAAGCAGGCCAATGACAACGAGAGGGCGACATTGCGTCTCGAAGTCGACAAGCTTCGACGCATTGAAGCCGAGTGGCTGCAGGTGCTGGTCCGCATTCTCGATCACGTGCACGCCCTGAACCGCGCCGCGGCTCACTCGCGCCAACCCACCGTCATCGAGCAACTCGGCCGGTTTCAAGTTGCCTGTCACGATGCCGCCCGCCGCGTCGGCCTCATGCCTTTCATTGCCGCGCCCGATGAAAAATTCGACACGCAGAAGCATCAACTCATCGACGGCACCACCAAAGCTGCCGAAGACGCCTCCGTGCACGAAACTGTGGCCAGCGGATATACCTTTCAGGGAAAACTCCTCCGCCCCGCCATCGTCCAATTGCGGAATGGCAATGGAAATGGAAACGGAAATGGCGAAGCCGCTCAACAGACTCAGCAGGAACTCCCCGCCGCTTCCAGCGAATCCGATTCGCCAAGCGCGGAAAACGAATTGCCGCTGGCGTAAACTGATCCCTGTAGGAGACGACGTGAGGCTCTGATCGAGGACCCGCGTCAATCAAACTGAACATTCACCGTTTTCCCGGACGCCAGAAAATGCAGCCAGCGCTCGGTAACGGGCCGCTCATAAATCCGCTCCAGCGCGCGCGCATACAAATTGAGCTGCGGTTCATACATTTTTTTCCTGGCTTCCAGCTCTTTCCCACTCACCCGGTCCGTTTTGTAATCCAGCAGCCAGATTTCCTTTGGACAAATCACCGCCACGTCCGCGACGCCTTGCACCACGACAAAATCGTTCTCCAGCCGTGACGTGTCTCCCGGCAATTCAGCCGGCAAAAATCGCGCCGTGAACTCCAGTTCCCGCCGGACATATTGAGCATTGGCGCGGATTTTTTTCCCACAATCCGATTGCCAGAATTTCAGCAACGAATCAAAACTCAACCATTCCAATTCGCCCAACGCCAACACTCCCTCCTCGGCCATCCGCTTCGCTTCCGCGCGCAAATCCGCCACATCGCCCAATTTTTTGAATGACACTCGTTCCAAAAAGCGGTGATAAACCGTGCCGATATCCGCGCTCGATGCCGCGGCTTGTTCCGGCGCGGCTTCAATTGCTCCCCTGGGCCCTCGCGAGCGGAAAAATTCCACCGTTTCTTCCTGCTCTAAGATCTCCATCGCGCGGCGGCGCAAAATGGACACGGAAGTCTTGGCCGGCTCGTTCGTTGCCAAAGCAAACGCATATTCCGCAGACAACCGTTGCCGCAAACGTTCTGATTCAGTTTGATTCAAGTGCACAACGGCTTTGGTATTCACCGCTTCGGCGTCCTTCGTGTCATCGGCCAGGCCCGCATCGTCGTGCAGCACCCAACGGCAGTCCCTCGTCTCGCCGCAACGATCACCCGCCGCCACCGCGCAATTTCTCGCAAACCACATTCCGATCCAATCGGCATAACTGCGCGCCTGCAACAGCGCCGTGGTTTTAATTTCGCCGTTTTGCTTCCAGCGCGCCTCGAATTGTTTGGCCGTGATGCTGCCCACGAGTATCAGCCGGTCCCGCGCCCGGGTCATTGCCACGTAGAGCAATCGCAATTCTTCGCCCAGCAATTCGCGTTTCTGCCGCTGCCGCGCCAGCCAGTACGGCAGGCTCGGATATCGCGCGTTGATTTTGGGAGGCGCGATTTTCGGGCACAGTCCAAATTCCGCATCCAGCAAAATATCGGCGCGCAAATCCGCCACATTGAACGCCTTTCCAAAATCCGCCACGGCCACAACCGGAAATTCCAGCCCTTTGCTCTGGTGAATGCTCAGGAGCCGCACTGCGTCCGCCGATGCCGCCGACGCCGGTTCTTCCTCGGCTTCCGCGTCGCGCTGCGCCTCCACAAATCGGAGAAAACGCATGAGCCCCTGGCGTTGATACGGATCAAACTGCCGCATCAGCCGCAGCAAACGATTCACGTTCGCCAAACGCTCCTCGCCGCGTTCTTCCGCCAATATCAGCGATTCGTAATGCGTTTCGTCCAGGACCGCCCGCAGGCAACTCGACAGCGCGCCTTCCCGCGCCATGCGCCGCCACGATTCGAAGGACGTGAGAAATCTTTTGAGCTTCGGTCCGGCCGCCGCCGCAATCTCCCCCGCCGCGCCGGAAAATTTTGGTTTCGTCGAGGCAAAGCGCAACGTGGCCGTCCAAAATCGGTCTTTCTGCTGTGTCGCGCGAATCATCGCCAGTTCATCCACCGAAAGTCCGACCAGCGGCGAACGCAACACGGCCAGTAGCGGCAGGTCCTGCATCGGGTTGTCCAGCAATTGCAGCAGGCTCAGGAGATCGCTGATTTCCGTCGCGCTGTAAAAATTCTCGCGCTTGACGTGCAGCGGCACGCCCACGCGATTGAATTCCCGCGCATAAATTTCCGCCTTGTTCCGCGGCGACCGCAGCAGCACGACCATGTCTCGCCATTCCACGGGTCGCGCGATCTTTTTATCGTCATCCCAGATTTCCAGTCTTTCGCGGCGCAATTTTTTCAATCGCAACGCCGCCAACCGCGCCTCCTTTTCGGTGGCATCCAGGTCCACAAACTGATCCCTGGTTTCGGCGCCATTGCCATTGGCTTCGGCCGCTCCATCGTTCTTCGTTTTCGTCCGAATATGAATTTCCACGTGCGGCGCCGCATTGGTGCCGCGGCTGAATTTCACCCGCAGCTCCGGCGCGCCGAATTTCAAATGCGCATCGTCGTCATACGTCACGCCGCCGATGTGCTCGCGCATGAACAGCGCAAAAAAGGAATTCACGAAATCCAGCACCGGCTCGCGGCTGCGGAAATTGTGCGACAACGGAATCGTCCGCCCCGCCCCGTCCTCGCTCCACAATTTTTTATAGCGTTGGAAAATTTTCGGATCCGCCAGCCGAAATCGGTAAATGCTTTGCTTCACATCGCCCACCAGGAACCGGTTCGCCTCCGCGCCCTCGCGGCTGATGGCGCGCAAAATCGTGTCCTGCGCTTCGTTGATGTCCTGGTATTCATCGACGAAAACAAATTTGAACCGCGCCTGCCATTCGCGAGCGAGCGGCGTCGGCCCGTTCGCGTCCCAGAGCAAGCGCAAGGCAAATTGTTCCAAATCCGCAAAATCCACCCCGCCCGCCTCGCGCTTGGCTTCATCGAACGATTCCCCAAATTCGCGCGTCAGCTTCAGCAGCGTCAGCATGTGCCCGCGCGACCATTCCCAATCCTGGGCCAGCGGATCCTCGCCGTCCGCGCCGGGGAGCAACGATTGCAGAAATGCCGCATCGGAAAAGAAATCCTCGATCTGCTTCCGCACCTCGCCGATTTTTCCGTACGGCCAGCCGTCGCTGTACGTCTCCTGAATTTTCGCCAGCGCTTCGCCGATTTTATTTAGCGACCCATTGGCGCTCACGCCGCCGAGCGCCTTCAGGCAATCCGCCACATTAGTGACATCTGAAAACGGCTGCAATTCGCGCATCCAATGTTCGCGCCACCCCACAAATCCAGTCTTGAACCAGAGTCGCCACTGCACCGGTTCGGCTTCGTCGAACATCGCCATTTGTTTCTCGAACCAAGCTCCTGGCTCGGCCAGCGAGCGCGAGTATCGATGCAATTGCCAGATGAGATCGCGCACCTTTTTCTCATCGCCGCTCACCTGTCCGCTGATGAATTTCTGAAAAGCCCGCGCTTCGTCCGAGCTGCCGCCGTAATGCGACTCGAGCAATGCATTGAGGACATTGTTCCGCAAGAGATGCACCTGCTCCTCGGTCAGCACCGCAAACTCCGGATCCAGCCGCAGCCGTTCGTCATGAAAATGCTCCCGCACCAATCGCAAACAAAAACTGTGCAGCGTGGAAATGTAAGCCAGATCCAGCAACGCAATTTGTTCCTCCAAATGCCGCGCCGCTCGCGCGTCCGTGGACGCCGCAATCTTTTCCGCGAGCCGCGTTCGAATGCGTTTGCGCATTTCCGCCGCCGCCGCGTCGGTGAACGTCACCGTCAGAATTTCGTCCAGCGAACAGCCTTCGTCGACCAGCAGCGCGCAACATCGCTCAATCAATGTGTGCGTCTTGCCCGTGCCCGCGCCGGCCATGACGAGCACATTCCCGCGCGCCGTCAGCGCCGCCTGCTGCGATGGCGTCATGGTGCTCATTTGCCACTCGCCTTCTTCGCCGGCTTCTCTTCATCCTCGTTCTCGTCCTTCGGCTTCCGCAACACGTTGAACGGATGAATCCACGAATCAAACCGGCACACCGGCTGGCACTGGCACCAATCGCACGCGCGGTCCGCGCCTTTGCGAAACGGCTTCGCGCCCGCGTCGCCCGCAAAAATTCTTTCGCCGTGATTTCGCAAGTCACCGGCGATTTTTTCCAGCAATGCGCGAAAAGCCGTCGGCGTCATCGCCTCGTTCCCCACCTTGCTGAAGCCGCCGTCGTTTTTCCGCGTATATTTGAATTGGTCGCCCTTCGGCAAACCGCGATTGTCCAATTGCAAAATCGCCTCGCCGTCAAATCGTCCCGTGTGCTGATAAGCCGTCCGCGCATTCGCTTCCGCGTTTTCGAAAACCTGGTTTCGCGAATCGACGGAGTCCGCCCGCGCCCGCAGTGGCACATAAAACACTCCCGCCGGCAAAATCCGGCTCACGCCAAAAACCTTTTTCGGCTCCGGCAAATGCATCAACGCGTTCAAATACGACAGCAATTGCAGTTGCATTCCGTGATGCAGAAAGATCGGATCCAGTTTCTTGCCCCCCGATTTGTAATCCACAATCACCGCCAGCGCGTCGTCCGTGCCCGGCACATGCCACAAATCGATGCGGTCGATTTTTCCGCGCAGTGCCAGTGATTTTCCGCCGCCGAGCGGCAGTTTCCACGGCGGCAAATCCGCGCCAGGCAGGCCGAATGACAGTTCCACTTCCCGCGGGTCGAATTCATATTGGCGCATCCAGGCGACCAGCGCCGCCATCAGGCTCTGCAATTGCTCAATCAACGTCCGCGCCATGAACCGCGAGCGCTCGTCCGCCTCGAACAATCCCTCACCAAATGTCCGCGACAGCTCGAATCCAATCCTGCCAATCCGCTCGCGCGCCTCCTGCGGCGAAATGTCCCGCCACCGTTTTTTTTCTTCGCGCAGTTGCTCATGAAAACGGCTCAGGATTTCGTGCTGGAATGTTCCCGTCTGACGCGGGTCTGCCTCGAACAATGCCCGCTCATCGGCGCGCAAACCGCAGCGCACAAAAAACTGGAACGGACAGCCCGCGAACATTTCCAGCGCGCTGATGGAACTCTGCAATTCACGTCCGTACAGCGCCGCGACCGACGCGGCCGACAGCGTCAATTTCTCCGGGCTCGCCTGCGCGCTCCAGCGCTGCCATTGGCCAAGAACCGGCGCCACTTTCGGCAGCGATTCCAGCGCCCCCGAATCAACAATCTCCCCGCGCAACAATCCTGGCAGCAACTCGAACACATGCTCTATTCCGCGCCAATCGGTCTCGCCGGAAAATTCCTCCATTTCGACGCCCGGGAACACTTGCTGAAGCTGCGTCATGAACAACGACGGATTTAGCGCCGCGCCCCGCGCATCTTGCCGCGCGCATGTCACCGCCAGTTGTTCGCTCGCGCGCGTGCAGGCGATGTAGCCCAAATAACGCTCACGCGCCATCCGCTCGCGCACACTTGGACCAAGTTCCGCGCCCCTCCGAGCCAGCGCGTCCCGGTCCGCATCGGTTAACAATGCGGATGCGCCCGGCGTCGCCGGGAAAACCGTTTCGTTCATGCCCAGCGCCAGCGCGAGCTTCAGCTCCGGATTGCGCGAACGATCAATGGCTCCAATCAAAACCTGGTCCAGCGCCGGCGGAATCACGCCCACGGTCAGATTCGCCAACCCCGCCTCCAGCACCGGCAGCCAGTCCCGCACGGCCACCGGCTCATCACCGAACGCCAGCTCGATGTTCCGCAACCATGCGTTCATCTGCTCCCAAACCGTGGCGTGCACGGATCGCGGTGCGGCAAATGCCGTGGCCGGAGTTTCCTCCGCCCAACGCTCCAGTTGCTGCTCGACGTTTAACTCCAACCAAAATCCGCGCAACGCCTCAGCCACCCGCGGTCCCGTCGGTCGATTTTGGTGCGCGGCCAATCGCGAGGCCAGTTTGTTGAAGGGCGCGATGATTTTTTTTCGCAATGCTTCCAATCGCTCTGCGATTCTCGCGTCGTTCTCCATTTGAATCGGCTCCTGCCATGCCGCGCCTTTCCATCCGTGCGCGAGCGCCTCATTTTCGAGCCGGTCAATCTCCAGCTCATCCGCCGGCACGAGCCCTGTCTTCAAGGCGGCGAACCAATCATCATGCGCCCACTGAAACGCAATCGTGCGCCACGCGCTGCGGGTCAGTTCCGCCAGCGGGTGATGCGCCACCGACTCGCGACGATCCAGGAAAAAAGGAATATTGTATCGCAAAAACACCCGCTGCAACGGCTCGTGATATTTCTCCAGATCGCGCACGAGCACGGCAGCATCGCGAAACCGGTTTTGCGTGCCGTCAATTCGCGGCGTGCGGACAAATTTCAAAATTTCCCGCGCGGCGAAGATTGCTTCAGCGTCGGGATCGGCGCAGGTGATGAAGCGTAAGGCGTGCTGCGTGTTCCCGCCTTCATTGCGTTCCGGCGAGACAAACCGTGTTCCGTGTTCCACGGGTTCGACGGCAAACCATGATTCCTCCACCTCGGCCAAAATCGGCACCGCAAACCGGCTTTTCTTCGCGTCGCACGCCAAATCCTCGGTGCAAATCGTCACGCCGGCCACTGCCGCCAACCGCTTCCGGCATTCATCCACCGTCTTCCGCACCGGCATCCAATGTGACAGCCATGAATCCGATTTCGCCTCACAATCCAAACAAAACGCGAGCGTCGCCCGTGCGCAACGCGGCGCTACTGCCGCCAGCAAATCCAATTCCTGCGCCGACAACTCCGCAAACCCATCCATCCAAAGCCCGCCAATCATCGTCGGCCGATCCGAACTTGGAACTTGGAACTTGGAACTTGGAACTTGAATCGAGGATTTCAGACTCTCGGACGTCGCCTCAAGCAAGCAATTCACATCCAACAACCCATGCTCCCTCAACCACTCGAGATAACTTTCCAGCAACAACGCCAAATCATGGAGCTTCGCTGAAAGTCCGAAATCCTGGGTGTCCACCGCGAATTTGCGCAGGTCGGCCGGCGTGAGCCGGTTGCTCTGGAATTCGCGCAGCGTCAGGCTCAGTTGCTGCGCAAAACCCGTGAGGCGCGCGCTCGCGCGAAACAGCTTCAACTCGCCGCGTTTCTTTGCCAGCAATGCACGCAACACCATCAATCGCCCTTCCTCATCCAGCATTTTCGGCGGCGCCTGCCCCAATTGATCAAAAACAAAACGCGCCAGTCGTTCGAAGGAAAGGATTCTCAGCCGCGTGTAACCCCTCAGCGAATCGTCCGCCAGCAACTGGCGTTCGAGCTGAAACGTCGCCTGTTTGGGCGCCAGCAAAATCAACGGCCCATCCGGCGAGGCTTTCAAGGCATGGCGGATTTCCGACAGGCAGCGAAACGTCTTGCCGCTGCCGGCGGGGCCGAGGAGAAACCGTATTTGCACACTGCGATTTTCTCGCGAATGCCCGGAGGCGGAAAGACATTTATTTCATTTCGGCGAGGCATGACGCTGCCCGCCACCCGTCGAGCGCGGCCCAATATGTCGCCATAAAATGACCAAATGCGAAATTTTTCAAAGATTCCCGGCATTTCAATTGTCATATCGGTCATAATCAGCTATGAACCTGGCCTTAATGACTGAAGGAGTAATCCCGCTCTGGCAATACCCGATGAAACAACACTCACTACGCTTCTTTTTCGCCGGTCTCTTGCTTCTGTTCGCCCTGAACGCCCGCGCCACCATCTTCTATGTGGATGCAAACGGCGCCAATCCCACGCCGCCTTATTCCGACTGGAGCACCGCGGCCACGAACATCCAGGACGCGATCGACGCTTCGGCCGATGATGACCAAATTTTGGTGACCAATGGTGTTTACAACTCCGGTGGCGCCGTGATGGCCGGAGACCTGACTAACCGCGTCGCAATCAACAAAGCTGTCACCGTCCAAAGCGTCAACGGTCCCTTGCTGACTATCATTGAAGGCGCCGGTGCGACGAATGGCCCGGCTGCGGTCCGCTGCGCGTGGCTGACGAATAATGCCTCGTTGATTGGTTTTTCGTTGGTATGGGGTGCCACTGGCACGAATAACGGGACCCTGACCGCTCTCGGATCGGGAGGAGGGGTTTGGTGCGCTTCATCGAACGCCACCGTCCAAAACTGCATCATCGTTTCCAACTCGGCTTTCTATGCCGGCGGCGCGGCTTATCAGGGCAGTTTGAAATCATGCTTCGTCAGCGGCAATTCAGTTCACACCAGTTTGCCGGGAGGCGCCATCTTCGGCGCGAGCGTCAACAATTGCACCGTCGTGAGCAATTCCGCGATTGGGATTTCGCAATGTCACTCGACGAACTCGATCGCGTATTATAATTATAACCCTTCCGTGCTTCAGAACTATAGCAGTGGCAATCTTTCTTATTGCTGCACGTTTCCCGGTGCCCCCGGGACTGGAAATTTCACCAGCGCTCCGCAGTTTTTCACGGATGGGATTCATCTTGCCACCACCTCGCCGTGCATCGGTGCAGGCACAGCGCCAGCCTCCAGTACAGATATTTTTGGAAATCCGTGGGCCAATCCGCCGTCGGTGGGTTGCGCAGAGGCTGCGGCCACGCCTCTGGTCACCCAGCCGCAGGTTCGGCTTATTGGCGCCCCGATCGGCTTTAACGTGGGAAACGCGCAACTCTCCGGCGTGGCACCGTTCGCTTTCGCCTGGCTGAAGAATGGCACCTTGCTCCAGGACGACGGCCATTATAGCTCGAGCCAAACCACGAATCTCCAGGCGACCGGCATCACTTTCGATGACGCCGGCAATTACCAGCTTATCGTAAGCAATTCGTTTGGCGCTGTCACCAGCGCCATCGCGCAGGTTGTCATCCATTGTGTGGATGCGGCGGGTGCCAATCCCACCGCGCCCTACACGAACTGGCTGACCGCCGCCACCAACATTCAGGATGCCGTCGATGCCGCTTCGTCGAACGAAATCGTCTTTGTCACCAACGGCGTTTATGCCGCCGGCGGAAAAGTTATGAGCGGTGATCTCACAAACCGGGTCAGCCTGGACAAACCGATCACTGTTTTAAGCGTCAACGGCTACGCATCCACGATTATTCAAGGTCAGTGGGATCCGGCGACCAATGGCCCCGCCGCTGTGCGCTGCGCCTGGCTTGCCAATGGAGCTACTCTGGCGGGCTTCACCCTCCGCGACGGCGCGACGCGCGGCGGCAACTTCCTGACCTTCGATTTGCAATACGGCGGTGGCGCATGGATGGCTTCCAATGCGGTTGTGAATGATTGCGTACTGACCAATAACGCCGCGGATGCCCGCGGTGGCGGCGTTTATTCAGGCAACGTCTTCAACAGCTATGTTGCTTATAATTTAGCGCAAAGCGGCGGAGGCGCGTACGTTGCCCAATTGAATAATTGCACCCTGCGCGAGAATCATTGCTTTTCCACCAGCGGCGGCGCCGGGGTTGAGAATTGCGTCTCGCGCAATTGTATCATCGCCGGGAATTACGCCGATCTTTACGCAGTCTTTGATTATCAACTGGCAAATTATCCGCAGACTTCAATTGATAAATTCACGAACTGCTGCACAAGTCCGCTGCCGCCCCGCGGGTCAGGCAATATCTCAGCCGATCCGGTGTTTTTGGATGAAACAGCCTTCCACCTCGCTCCCTCTTCGCCGTGTCGCGGCGCCGGCAGCTCCCTTTACGCCATTGGCAACGATCTGGACAACGAACCATTCGCCAATCCACCGTCGATCGGCTGCGACGAAATCATTGATGCCAATTTGACCGGACCGCTCTCCGTACGTTTTCTCAGTCCCTGGACAGAAGTCCTGGCCAATCACTATGTGTCATACATCGCTCAAATCAGCGGCCGCCCCTCTGAATTGGATTGGTCCTTTGGCGATGGCACCGTCACGACGAATCTCGGTTTCTGGGGCCCCCACACCTGGACAAATGTCGGCACTTATACGGTCACATTGACAGTATACAACCACGATCATCCTTCCGGCGTTTCTTCGAATTTTGTCGTTGCGGTGAATGATCTTCTCGCTCCTTCCATCCAACCCGCTGCCGGTGTCGTCAGCAATTCCTTCCAGTTCTCTTTCCCCGGCCAAAACCACGCCTGGTACACCATTCAATATGCCACCAATCTGGCAACTCCGATCAACTGGCAAACGCTTCAAATGGTATTTCCCACGAACGGCGGCCCAATCACCGTTCAAGACCCGGCCGTCACGAACGGCGACACGCGCTTCTACCGCGTCCAGGCGCAGTAGCACAGAATGACCGGGACCAGTTTGCCCGTGCACTGGCGGCAGGACGTCAATCCGTGCGCGCACCAGTTCGAAAGGCACTGCGCTTTTTACTTTCTGAGGACTTATAGCATTTCTATAAATACTGTAGCGGGCACGCGATTTGAGCATTTGCCTGTGCGCTGGTTGGTAGGTCGCGTCACTCCGTGCGCGCCGCCGCCAGCAAGCACTGCGATCATTGACTTTCTCGCGACCCACCGGCGCGCGGAGCGACGCGCCCTACCTTGCCGATTGGCAAGATGCCGCTACATGATTTATAGACTCGCTCTAAGCGACGCGCGTTTCCGCGTGCAGTAACCGTCAAACCTCCACCGTTTGCCCCGGCTTAGGTTGGATGATTTGCATTTTTGGATGGCGCTGACGGATTTGCTCTTCGAACCATTGCCGCGAATCCTCGTCTCCGTGTCCCAACAATACCGTGCGCGGATTCACCTGCCCGACGAAATTCAACAGCTCATCACGGTTCGCATGCGCGGTAAAATCAAACTCTTCCACCTCGCATTTGCGCGTCGCCTCGCCGCCGCTGGCGCTGAAAAGAAATGTCTCGCCCTGCTTGGCCGCGCGCAATCGCCCCGCCGGCGTGTCGGGGTCCGCGTAGCCCACGAAGAAAATCGCCATGCGCTCATCTCCCATCATCCGCAACGCCAGATCATGCGCCGCGGTGTTCTCGCTCATCATGCCCGCCGTGATGACGAACAATCGCCCGCCGCTGAGGCCCATGGATTGAGCCTGGCCTTTTTCCAGCACCGTCAGGTTCAGCGCTTCGTGCAATTGCAAATCCGGAAGCTGGCGGCTGGTTCGATGCGATTCGAGGTCGTAAATTTCCGTGAACACACGCCCGAGTCCGCCGATGTAAACGGGCTGCGGCTTGAGTTTGCCCTGGCTCATGTGCAACGCGAGCAGCGCGAGAATTTCCTGCGTGCGACCCAGCGCGAAGGTCGGAATCAGCACCGAGCCTTTCCGCTCCAGCACGCGCCGGATGTTCTGGCTGAGGCGCTCGATCTCGGCCTCGCGCGTAAAGCCCGGCGCTGCCACGCGGTTGCCGCGGGTGGTTTCCATGATCAGCACCTCGGCGCGAACGTCGTCAAACCGCGCCTTTTTCAAAATCGTCTGGTCGTGAAAGCAAACGTCGCCGGTGTAAAACAGCGTCTCCTTCTTTCCGCGAACCATCATGCCCGCGGAGCCGAGCGCATGGCCGGCATCAAAAAATTCCAGCGTCGGCGATTCAAACCCGGCGCATGTTTTGTGGAACGCGGCCCAATCGATTTCGCGGTTATACTTGAATCCTTGAAACAGCGGCGCGATGTCGTCGATTTCATCGTGCGTGAAGAGCGGGTATTCGCGAATGCCCAATTCATCGCGCTGCCTCGTCATCACGTTCACGGAATTGTGCAGGACGCGTTCGACCAGAAAATAGCTCAAATCCGTCATCAGCACATGCGCCTGGGGAAAATAGCGCAGGGCCACGGGCAACGAACCCACATGGTCGTGATGACAATGCGAAATGGCGATGGCGTCCACTTCCTTGTCGCGCACGGTTCCGTAAAGAGGCAGGCTGTCGCGCCCTTCGCGTTTCGGATGCACGCCGGCATCCATGAGCAGCGTGTGGTCGTCCATCTCCACGAGCCAGCCGCTGGCGCCAATGTCGGTATCGGGATTCAGATTCGTTATCCGCATGAAATCAAATTAAGCCGTGAAGAATGCATCATAAATGCAGTCAAACCCGGCTTTTTCCATAAAAATTGCCGCGTTATTTCCTTGCCGGTGGTCTGCTGGGAACCGCGGGCTGCCGGCGAGCGGCCGGGGGCGGTTGCCTGCTCGCGTTGTTCATCAAATCCTGGGGATCTTTGATTTGTTTATAACCGGCTGGCACATCGAACAATCTCGAATCGGGGCGGGCCAGGTTCACGTTCATGAAATGCATGATCGTGGTGCGGCCATTTTCCGTCACTTCAATTTGAACCGGAAAACCTTTCAGATCGATGGCGTTCCACGTCGTGGCCTGGATGAGGACGGCGCCCTTGAGGTTTTTGACCGTCGAAAAATTTTTGACACACACATGACCGTCCAGTGTCTCGCGGCTGATTGGTTTTTTTTCGATTCTTTGGCCCGTGAGTTGCGAATCTTCCGCCGTAAGCGGTATGTTCGCGTAGCTCTTCGCGTTGGGATAGATGATATAAGTGACTTTTTTGTCGGGACGAAGGACGCTCGTGATTCGGTCCATGCCGAATTGCTTGAACATATTGAAGGTGTTGACCATCACGGGCTCGCTGCGATTGATTCGCGCAAGTTTGACATCCAAATCCAGCCGGAGCTTGCTGTCGGCGGAGGCAAAAACACTCGGCATGCGCAGCAATTCGACTTGTTTCGCATCGAAGACCCGGATGTCGGCTTGGGCGGTGAACGAAGGATTTTGCCCGAACAGCTTGATCATGGCCGAATTGCCTCCCCAGGCCGGCATTTGCGCAAATCCTGTGAGGGAACTAAGAAATACAGCCAGCGATCCCAGGCGAAACCCACCACCGAAAATTATTTTTTTCATGTCGAACTTCCGGAAAACGATACGATTTCAGGAACAATCCGCCAGAAAATTCCCCCGGAACGGCTAGCGTCATTTGATCGGTGCTGGAAAAGTGCGCTGGGTATGAGACAAAATTCTTCAAAAACGGAGCGCGACTGTGTCGAAGACCCGCCGCAGCAAGGTTGCCAGCGGGAAGGCTTACATATTGGCCATGACTTCTTGCACTGCGGACGCTGCTGCGGCTGGCTTTCAGCACAGCCGCGCTCCAACCAAAGCGACTCCGCTGGATCAATCCAATTGGGCCGCCGGTATACGCGCTTCATGGATACACACCCCGCCTTTTATCGGCCATTTTCAACGTTTGAAGATTTTGTCTCACACCCAAGTGCCCCGCTGTTTAGTTTTCAGTTTGGCGGTTGAACGGCCTTTGCTTAAGTTCTGTCACAATTCTCATGCGAAATTGCAACGCTTTTTGCGGATTATGATGACTCTCTCGCGCGGCAGAATATTTCTGCCAATTTTTCTATGCCTGTTCTGCGCCTTCGCCACCCACGCGCAGCAGGTTCCGGTGATCGAAAAAACGCTCGCTAACGGCATGCGCCTGCTCATGGTCGAGCGGCACGATGAACCAACCATCGCCGGCGGCTGGGTCGCGCACGTGGGCAGTTCCAACGAACGCCCCGGCATCACCGGCATTGCACATCTCTTCGAGCACATGATGTTCAAAGGCACGCCGACGATCGGCACCACCGATTATCAAAAGGACCTCGACATTCTCAATGAGCAGGAACATGTCCGCGATGAAATGCGCGCCGAGGAACGCCACATGCGGGCGATGTTGCGCCGCGGCGACATTGAAGGCGATTTGTTGAAGCCGGAAAACTGGACGCCTCGCTACCGCGAATTGCAGAAACAATTCGCCGACCTCGTGCAGCAGGAACGCAAGGTGCTCGTCAAAAATGAATTCGTCGTGCTGCTCAGTCGCGAAGGCGCCTCCGGCGTGAATGCGTTCACTTCCGAAGACATGACGGCGTATTATGAAAACCTGCCGTCCAACAAACTCGAGCTGTGGATGTGGATGGAGTCCGAGCGCATCTTTCACCCGGTTTTCCGCGAATTTTATGCCGAACGCGATGTGGTTTTCGAAGAGCGCCGGATGAGAAGCGAATCCACTCCGCTTGGGAAATTCGAGGAGGAATTCAATGCGATGTTTTGGGAGGCCTTGCCTTACAGTTGGCCCACGCTGGGCTGGCCTTCGGATCTTCCCTCGATTTCCAAAGCGGATGCCGACCAATTTTACGCGACGTATTATTGTCCGCAAAATATCACGTTGATCCTCGTCGGTGATTTCAAGCCGGAACAGGCCGAGGCGATGGCGAAGAAATATTTTGAGCGCATACCGCGCGGCAAAAAGAACCCGCCGGATGTGGTCACGTTGGCAGTAAAACAAGCCGCGGAGAAGCGCATGTATGCGGAGGCGGACACGAATCCGCAGGTGGATATTCTCTGGCACACGGTGCCGTTCGGCCACAAAGATTCCTATGCACTGAGCATTCTCGGCCGGATTCTTTCCACGCGCACCGGGCGGCTCTACAAAAACCTCGTATTGGGCAGCGGCGTGGCCACGGATGTTTACGCGGCCCAGGGTTCTCAAAAATGGGCCGGTTACTTCAACGCCGGCGGCGAGGCTCGCCAAGGCCATAAACCGGAGGAAGTGGAACAAGGCATTTACGACCAAATTGCGAAGCTTCAGCAAGACGAAGTCTCCGCCGAGGAACTGCAAAAGGTGAAAAACAATTTCGCCGCCGGCGAATATCGCCGCCTGTCAGCCAACTTCCCAATCCTGCAGGAACTCATCAATTACGATGGCGAAGGCGACTGGCGCGAAATCAACAATGAAGGCCCCAAAATCCAGGCCGTCACCGCCGCCGACGTGAAACGCGTGGCCAACAAATATTTCGCCAAGGAAAATCGAACCGTGGCCATCTACACGCGCAAGCCCGGCAGCGCATCCCCTGAGAAACCGGCTCCAACTTCACCCTCCACGTCCGCGCAATGAAAAATATTTTGAACAACACCCAGCGTGGTAGGGCGCGTCACTCCGTGCGCGCCGCGGGATTCCTACTGACCGTCTCTCTGCTCGCCTTATCCATTCCTGTTTCGGCGCAAAACACCACCATCCCCGCCCGGCCAGAACAATTAAAATTCCCGCCGCTCCAATACCAACCGCCCGCGCCGGAACAATTCCGCGTCCAACTCAAGAGCGGCCCGGTGGCCTACCTCGTGCCCGATCACGAACGGCCTCTGGTGAACATCGTCGTTTACGTCCACACCGGTGATTACCTTGATCCTGTCGGCAAGGAAGGCCTGGCTGAAATGACCGGCTATTTGCTTGCGCGCGGCGGTGCCGGAACCAATTCCGCCGATCAACTGGAGGAACGCCTCGCCTTTCTCGCCGCGAATCTGGATTCCGCCATCAGCGACACCCAGGGCGCCGTGAGCCTGAATCTGCTCTCGAAAGATTTGGATGAAGGCTTGAACATTTTGCGCGACGTCCTGTTCGCGCCGCGTTTTCAGGACGACAAAATCGCGTTGCGCAAACAACAGATTCTGCAGGCCATGGAGCAGCGCAACGACGATACTAGCGACATCGAAGATCGCGAAGCCGGTTTCCTGGCCTATGGCGAACATTTTTGGGAAAACCGCTACTCGACCAAGGCCTCAATCGATTCCATCACGCGCGAGGACCTGGAGAAGTTTCACAATAAATGGTTCGTCCCCGCCAATTTCGTCGTCGCCGTCAGCGGCGATTTTGATCGCGACGAAATGATCGCGAAACTCGAAAAACTTTTCTCCACCGCGCTGTGGCGCGCCTTTTTCCCTCCGCCGGCGATCCCGACCAACACCGTGTTCGCACCCGAAGGCGCTTACCTCGTCAACAAACCCGAAGCCAACCAAGGCCGCGTGGACATGATGCTGCCGGGCATCACGCGCGATAATCCGGATTATTTCCCGGTCGTCGTCATGAACGACATCCTCGGCGGCGGCGGTTTCACTTCGCGCATCATGAACCGCGTTCGGACCGAAGAAGGCCTCGCGTATGACGCGCATAGCAGTTTTCCGGGCGGCGTCTATTACCCGCTCACGTTCTCCGTCGGCTTTCAATCCAAGGTCCGCACCGTTGCCTACGCGGCATCGCTCGCCGAAGAAGAGATCAAGAAAATGAAAGCCGCGCCCGTAAGCGATGAGGAATTGGCGACGTCCAAGGATGGTTTCATCGATCGCTTCCCGCGCGTGTTTGCCACCAAAACCCAGGTTGCCAATTTGTTCGCGCAGGAGGAATTCACCGGGCGCTACGCCAAAGACCCCGGTTACTGGAAGGAATACCGGGACCGCATCCGCGCCGTCACCAAGGAAGATGTCCAGCGCGTTGCCCAAAAATATCTCGATCTCGATAAACTCGTCATCCTCGCGGTCGGCAATAAGAGCGACATTTTGCTCGGTTATCCGACTCACCCGGTCAAATTCCGGGACCTCGCCGGCGGCCATTTCACCGAATTGCCATTGCGCGATCCGATGACGATGAAACCGCTGCCTTTGGCTGACGACAAAAAGCCCTGATGCCGCGCGCGCTCAAACATTCCGCGGGTCCACCTCTTCAGGCTGCCAAAGCCGCCGGCCTTCCATTCCGCCCGCGGCGAGAATGGTCTGGCCGGTGATGTGCCGCGCCAGGCGGTCTGAACTCAAAAACACCGCGAGGTTTGCGATATCGTCCGGATGCGCCACCTGCGGCAGGGCCATGGTCGCCGTGACTCTGCGAACGATGTGCGGGTCCCTCAATTTGCCCGCCGTCCGCGGCACCATCGTCCAGCCAGGACAGATGCAATTCACCCGGCCACCGCAATAAGCTTTCGTGTGCGGCGCGATCCGCGCGATTTCGTTCTTCAACGTCCGTGTCAGCCCGTAAGCCATGGCCGCTTTGGCGGAAGCATAATCGGCATGGCCGGCTTCGCCAAAAACGCCGGCCGTGGACGCAATCAACACGGCGTTCCCTTGCTTCTGCCGCGCCACACAGCGGAAAAATTCCCGCATGCAGAGAAAAGTGGAGGTCAGCACCGCATCCAGCGTGGCGCGCCATTGCCGCAGCGGCATGTCTTGCAAGGGCACATCGTGCGATTCCCACGAACCGGCATTCGCGACCAGCGTGTCCACGCGGCCAAATCGTTTCACGGCGGATTCGAACAAGCGCCGCACCGCGGCTTCCTTGGTGAGGTCGGCGCCCACGAGCAGCGATTGTTCCTCTGGCAATTCCAGTGCCTCGGCCTGCGCGCGATGCCGTCGGTAATGCGCCACCACGTTCGCGCCTTCCTCGGCAAACTTCCGCGCAATCGCGGAACCAATGCCCCCGGACGCGCCGGTCACAATGACTACTTTTTCTCTCAATCCGGTTTCCATACGAATAATACACAATGGGTGCGCCGGCCATTGATGGATCATTTTTCGGCGATGGCAAGCGGTTATTCAATTCATTGGGTCATAATCCTCAAAAAATGACACTCCGAACCCCGCACCCTGTCCGGCGGCTCGGAAATGCGTTCTCCCTCGCAAAATGTCGCAAAACTCTATTGACTTCAGCCGTTTGTTTGGTAATTTCACGCCTCCTTTGATTGGGATTTAGATGAAAACGCATTTGCCGAAAGTGAATTTAGACCAGCGCAAGTGGCATATTATCGATGCCGACGGCGTTGTCCTGGGCCGTCTCGCTGCCAAGGTCGCCGATGTTTTGCGCGGTAAAAACAAAGCTGTCTTTACGCCGCACCTCGATGCCGGCGATTTTGTCGTGGTCGTGAACGCCGAAAAAGTGCGTGTGACCGGCAAGAAAGAGACGGACAAGGAATACATGACCTACTCCGGTTGGAAGGGCGGCGAGAAATACATCACCGTCTCCCAATTGCGCGCCAAGCACCCGGAAATGCTCATTCATCGCGCCGTCCGCGGCATGGTTCCCAAGAACCGCCTCGGCCGCGTGCTCATGACCAAGCTGAAAGTTTACAAGGGCGACAAGCACCCGCACGCCGCGCAACAGCCTGCTCCGCTCAAGATCGGCAAATAATTTGATTCGAATTTGATTCGTTATATGGCAGACACCAAGACCAATGAATTCCTCGGCACCGGACGCCGCAAGACGTCCATCGCGCGCGTTCGCCTCTCCAGCGGTACCGGCAAAGTGACCGTCAATGGCCGCGCGTTTGAAAACTATTTCCCAACCGACTCGCTCCGCATGGTCGTCCAGCAGCCGTTGAACATCACCGGCACGGCTGACAAATACGACATTCGCGTGAACGTGACCGGCGGCGGCCCCACGGGCCAGGCCGGCGCAGTGCGCCACGGTATTGCCCGCGCGCTGCTGCTCGCGGACGCCAATTTCCGTCCTTCGCTGAAGGCGGAAGGTCTCCTGACCCGCGATCCGCGTATGAAAGAGCGCAAAAAGTACGGCCAGCCCGGCGCTCGCAAACGTTTCCAATTCAGCAAACGTTAATCGAACTGAAACTTTGCAAAACCCGCTGGCCGATTGGCCAGCGGGTTTTTTGCTGGCTTGCGACAAATGAACAGCTCATTTAAATTCGCTCTATGACGATCGAAAAAATTAAACAATTGTGTCACGCCGAGCCTTTTCGGCCTTTCGTCATTCATTTTCCCAATGGCAGGGGGATTGACGTTGTTCATCCAGACTACGTGGCGTTGGCTCCAAGCGGACGCTTGATCAGTGTGTTCCAGCCGGATGATTCTGAAAGCCTCATTGACCTGATGCTCGTTTCTGACGTGACCATTAAGGGCCGCGCTCGCGGAAACGGAAAACATTAGCCAGCGATATCACGATTATTTACCCGCTGGCTAAACACCAGCGGGTTTTTTATTTAAAATATTTTCTCTGCGTCTCTGCGTCTTTGCGTTAAATAGAAAGATAAAATGAATTCTAAAAAAGTCGCCATCATCGGTGCGTCCGGTTACTCCGGCGAAGAACTCGTGCGGTTGCTGCTCCATCATCCGGATGTCGAGCTGACCGCCGTCACTTCGCGGCAAAACGCGGGGCAGACGCTCGCGCAGGTGTTTCCGAAATTCGCCAATCATCCGCGCGCCAAGACGCTCCGCTTTAGCGAACCCAAGGCCGAAGTGCTGGCCAAACAGGCTGATATCGTCTTCCTCGCGCTGCCTCATGGCGTGGCTGCGCAATACGCGGTGCCGCTGGTCCAGGCCGGCTGCATCGTGATTGATTTGAGCGCGGATTTTCGCGTGAAAAGCGCCGCCGTTTACAAGGAATTTTACACGCACGATCATCCCGCGCCCGAGATGCTGGACAAATCCGTTTACGGCCTGCCCGAGGTGTATCGCGAGCAAATCAAGAAAGCCACGTTGATCGCCTCGCCCGGATGTTATCCGACGAGTGTTTTGCTCCCTACGATTCCCTTGCTCAAAGCGGGGTTGGTTAAGGCAAACGGCATCATCGCGGATTCACTGAGTGGCGTGAGCGGTGCGGGGCGCAAGGCCGAACTGGATTACTTGTTCGTCGAATGCAACGAAAGCGTCCGGCCCTACGGCATTCCCAAGCATCGGCACCTTTCCGAAATCGAACAGGAATTGTCGCTTGCCGCCAAAACGCAAGTGACCGTTCAATTCACGCCGCATTTGATCCCCATCAATCGCGGAATCCTGACCACCCTTTACTTCACGCCGGAAAAGCATTTTTCGAATGAAACGGAAATGAAAGCTTTGGGGGAAGAAATCACCGCCGCCTATAGCACCGCCTACGGCAATGAACCGTTCGTGCGCCTGCTCGAAGGCAAGGCGCTGCCGGACACGAAAAATGTCGTCGGCACAAACGTCATCGAAATCGCCTGGCGATTGGACCCGCGCACGGGCCGGCTGATTGTCATGAGCGCCGAAGATAATTTGGTCAAAGGCGCGAGCGGCCAGGCGGTGCAAAGCATGAACGTGCTGTGCGGCTTTCCGGAAACGGCAGGGTTGGTGTGACCACGACCCCGCGTTCATTCAAACGTCTTTGCATCTTCTGCGGATCGAGCAGCGGCGGCAACGGAGTTTATGCTCAGGCGGCCAAGACGGCTGGCACCGAACTCGCGAAACGCGGCATCGGACTCGTCTATGGCGGCGGCAATGTCGGACTCATGGGCGTCATCGCCGATTCCGTCCTGGCGGCTGGCGGGGATGTTTTCGGCGTCATTCCCGAAGCGCTCATGGCCAGGGAAGTGGGCCATCGCGGCCTGCGCGATTTGCGCGTGGTCAAAACCATGCACGAACGCAAGGCGCTGATGGCGGAATTGTCCGATGGTTTCATCGCACTGCCCGGCGGCATCGGCACGTTCGAGGAATTTTTTGAAATCGTGACCTGGGCTCAGCTCGGCTTGCACTCCAAGCCGTGCGCATTGTTCAACGTGAGTGGCTTTTATGACCCGTTGCTTCGTTTGATCGACCACGCGATCCAGGAACGCTTCGTGAAACCAACGCAGCGCGATCTCGTGATCGTTGAATCGGATTTCAACACCCTGATGCAACGCATGGCACACCATTACATCCCACACGAGCCCAAGTGGATCAGCAAGGAAACGATCTAAGGTAGGGCGGCGCTGCCGCGCCGCCATCCATTTTCATTTCGTTAAAATAATGACAAAAACCGGTAATAAAGTCGTCTGGAGCGCGGCGGATTACGCCTCGAACTCCGTTGTGCAACAAAAATGGGCGCGCGAGTTGATCGCGCAAATGAAACTCCGCGGCAATGAACGCGTCCTCGATGTCGGCTGCGGCGATGGAAAAATCACCGCCGAAATCGCGCGCGCTATTCCCCAAGGGTCCGCTGTGGGCGTGGATGCGTCTCCGCAAATGATCGAGTTTGCGAAGAAAATCTTTCCGGCCAGCATGATTCCGAATCTCGAATTTCACGTGATGGACGCGCGAAAAGTCCAGTTCGTCCGCAAGTTCGACCTGGTTTTTTCCAACGCCGCATTGCACTGGGTGGACGACCATCAGGCGTTTTTGCGCGGCACAGCCTCGGTGTTGCGGGAAGGCGGGCGCCTCGTCGTGTCCTGCGGAGGCAAGGGCAATGCCCACGATGTTTTTCTCGCGTTGCGCCCCGAAATGCGCTCAAAACGCTGGCGCGAATTCTTTCGCAAAATGGAAGCGCCCTATTTTTTCCACAGCCCGGAAGAATATGAAAAATGGCTGCCGCGGTTCGGCTTCAAAGTTCGCAGCGTCAAGCTCGCGCCCAAAGACGCCACCTACGAAGGCCGCGAAGGCTTCGCCACCTGGCTGCGTACCACGTGGTTGCCTTACACGCAGCGAGTTCCCGAAAATATCCGCGAGGAATTCATCGCGGCGATCGTCGACCGTTATCTAGCCAAACACCCGGTCGATGCCAAAGGCCTTGTCCACGTCCGCATGGTGCGACTGGAAATTGACGCAGTCAGGGTTTAAATCAAATTCAGAAACTATGGCCGCAAAAGAACGCAAAAAACGCAAAGAACACTTTATCGCTCTGCGTTCTCTGCGTTCTTTTGCGGCTGAAATTATTTAATTCATCATGAAAATCACGTATTTCGAAGTCGACGCGTTTGCGAGCAAGCCTTTTCACGGCAATCCCGCCGGCATTTGCCCGCTCGAAGAATGGCTGGACGATCCCACGATGCAGAACATTGCAGCGGAAAACAACATGTCCGAAACGGCCTTCTTTGTTCCGCGCGGCGATGACTACGATCTGCGCTGGTTCGCGCCTTCGGTGGAGATCGATTTGTGCGGCCATGCGACGCTGGCTTCGGCGTTCATTCTTTTTTCCGAACTCGGCCGCCGCGGCAACAGTGTCCGTTTCCACTCCAAAAGCGGCGCGCTGGTCGTCACGCGAAACGGCGATATTCTCACGCTCGATTTCCCATCGCGCCCGCCCGGGCCTTGCACCGCTCCGGATGCACTGATTCGAGGTCTCGGAAAAACGCCGGTCCAGGTTTTGAAAGCGCGCGATTATTTCGCGCTCTTTGAAACCGCCGATGATGTTCGCTCGCTGAAGCCGGATTTCGGCTTGCTCGGCACGCTCGATGAAAAAGTCATCGTCACCGCGCCCGGGGGGATGGATTGCGATTTCGTCTCGCGCTTTTTTGCGCCCACCGCCGGCGTGCCCGAAGATCCAGTCACCGGTTCGGCGCATTGCACGCTGATTCCTTATTGGTCCGCGCGTCTCGGCAAAACGAAACTATTCGCGAAGCAGATTTCCCGGCGTGGTGGCGAGCTTTTTTGCGAACTTGCCGGCGACCGCGTGCTCATTGGCGGCAAAGCTGTGCTTTACAGCCGAGGTCAGATTGAAATAGATGATGCCTCCGCGCAAACGCGCTAAAACATGAAATCGAAATTTAAAGTCGTCCCGGGCGCCGTCATCGCGCCCAAAGGTTTCAAGGCCGCCGGCGTTTTCTGCGACATCAAACGCCTCGGCACCGGCAAAGGTTCCAACAAAGGCGTGAAACGCGACCTCGCGCTCATCGTTTCGGAAACTTCGGCCACCGTCGCTGGCATGTTCACGACTAACCAGATCTGCGCCGCCCCGGTAAAAGTTTGCCTCGAACGCGTCAAGCGCGGGACCGCCCAGGTCATTGCCGTGAACTCCGGAAACGCCAACGCCTGCACCGGCAAGCAAGGCATGGCCGACGCCCGCGAGATGGCCGGTTTTACTGAACGCGCGCTGATTTTGCCGAAAGGCTCCGCGCTGGTCGGTTCCACCGGCCGCATCGGCGTCACCATGCCGATGGACAATGTCCGTGCTGGGATTATTGAAGCCGCCGTAGAACTCGGCTCTTCCGCCGAGCACGCCGCGCAAGCCGCCGAAGCCATCATGACGAGTGACACGCGGCCGAAGCAAATTGCCGTGGAATTCAAGCTCGGCGGCAAAACCGTCCGTATCGGCGGCATGTGCAAAGGCGCGGGCATGATTCAGCCCGGCATGTCCGCCACCGGCCAGCGTCCCGCGGCGCAACCGCAAGGATTGCATGCCACCATGCTCTGCTTCATAACGAGCGATGCCGCCGTTGCGGCCAAACCGCTTCAAGCGGCCTTGAAGGAAGCTGTCGCGCAAAGTTTTAATCGCATTACGGTGGACGGCGACATGAGCACAAACGACACTGTGCTGGTGCTGGCGAATGGCCTCGCGGGCAATGCGCGCATCAACAATTTGAAAGGTAACGGCGCAATTTTTCAACAGGCGTTAAATCACGTCTGCCTCGAATTGGCCAAGATGATCGTACGCGATGGCGAAGGCGTGCATCGGATCGTGACCATTCGCGTGAACGGCGCGAAATCATCTGGTGAAGCGGACGCCGCCGCGCGCGCCGTGGCCAACAGTGCGTTGGTAAAAACAAGCTGGCACGGCGGCGACCCGAATTGGGGCCGCATCATTGATGCCATCGGCTATTCGCCCGCGACCGTGGTTGAGGAGAAAATCGATATCGGCTACAGCGCTCCCGGCAGCAAAAAGATTTTGTGGAGTCTCAAGCGTGGTCAGCCAACGAAGGCGACATTCAAACAATTGTGCGCCGCCACCGCGCCGAAAGAATTCGATCTCCACATCAACCTGAATCTCGGCAAATTCAGCGCCATTATGTATGCCGCTGATCTGACCGAGGAATACGTGGATTTCAACAAAGGCGATGTGGGAGATCCGGCATCGCTCGGCGGCTGACTCAGAGCTGCCCAGCGCGGGATTAACTTGCCGCCGTGGTAGGGCGCGTCGCTCCGCGCGCGCCGCAATACGGGAAACAACGCGCGCACGGAGTGGCACGCCTGCCACCATGAGAAGTTTAAAATCCGCGCACGCTTTTTGATGAAACAGTTCTTTCCTTGCCTCGCCACTTGGTTTAATAGAACTGCCATTAACCAGATGAAAACCCCAACTTTTCCCGCCTTGATTATTGCGCTCGCCGGCACGATTTTCTTCGCGAACGCACAAACAAACGAAATGCCATCTGTCGTTGAACCAGGCGCCACCGTCCAAAAGCTCGCGGGCGGCTTCGCCTTCACTGAAGGGCCAAGTTGCGACGCGAACGGAAACGTCTTCTTCACCGACCAGCCGAACAATCGCATCATGGAATGGAGCGTGGATAGCAAATTGTCCACCTTCAAGCAACCCGCCGGCCGCGCCAACGGAATGTATTTCGATGCCAAGGGAAATCTCATCGCCTGCGCCGACGAAAAAACGGCCTTGTGGTCCATCACGCCAGAAGGCGGGGTAACCGTGCTCGTGGACCAATACGACGGCAAAAGGCTCAACGGCCCGAATGACGTTTGGGTGCGGCCTGATCACGGCATGTATTTGACCGATCCATTTTACGCCCGCCCCTGGTGGGATTACAAAGAGCGGCCTCAGGACGTGGAAGCGGTTTATTATCTTTCGCCCGACCGCAAAACCTTCAAAAGGGTCATCACCGATTTCCAAAAACCGAATGGCATCATCGGCACGCCGGACGGAAAATCTCTGTTCGTGGCCGATATCCAGGGACGCAAGACCTTCGGTTACGACATTCAACCGGATGGTTCGTTGACCAACAAGCGCCAGGTGGCCACCAGCGGGTCCGACGGCATGACGATCGATAGCGAAGGCAATCTCTATCTGACCGCCGGACACGGCGTGCATGTCTTTGATAGCAAAACCGCCCAAAGTCTGGGGGTCATACCTTTCCCCGAAATGCCCGCCAACGTCTGCTTCGGCGGCAAGGACAAAAAGACTCTCTTCGTCTGCGCCCGGACCGGCTTCTATTCCATCCGCATGAAATTCAGAGGGGCGAATCAATCGAAGTAATAGGCGTTGACAAAACCAATTCGTGAGACAAATGTATCACCATGAAAACCGCGACCGTGCGCGAATTGCGAAATGATTTTGGCCGCCTGTCGAAATGGCTGGAAAAAGGGGAAACCATAGAAATCCTTAAGCGTGGCAAGCCAGTGGCCGAACTGGTGCCCAAAACGAACCGAAAACCGAAGGTGTTGCTCGGCGCTACTCCCAGCCCAATCCCGTTGCCGGAAGATATTGACGACCCTGTTGAAGCCGACTGGGAGGCGCTCAAGTGAATTACCTGCTGGATACCAGCGCGTGGCTCCGTAGCGCGCTGAATCCGGGGACCTTGCCACGTTTCGTCAACGAGCTGGCCGCCAACCCCGCGGAAATACTTGGTGTCAGCATCTTCAGCTTCTGGGAGGTAGCAAAGAAAAACCAAAATGGGAAACTCCCGTTGCCGAGGGACTTACCCGAATGGTTCAACGCAGCGGTGACGCAAAACGTCAGGATATTACCGCTGACGCCCGAAATTATTGTGGAAGCAGCGCGGCTACCCGATTTCCCTACGAACGATCCCGCGGACGAAATTATCGTGGCAACCGCCCGGGTCCATAAGCTGACCATTGTAACGTCCGACACGAAAATGAAGGGTTACAAACACGCAAAAGTTCAGTATTTCACTCCCATCCTGACTTCCTGATGCAAGACCTCATCGCCAAGGCCGAGACACTCCTCGAAGCGCTTCCTTATATTCAAAAATTCAGCGGCGCCACCTTCGTCGTCAAATACGGCGGCAGCTTCATGGATTCCCCGGACGAGACCGTCCGCAACTGCGTCGCGCGCGACTTGGTCTATCTCGAAGCCGTTGAAATCAATCCGGTCGTCGTCCACGGCGGCGGCAAGGCCATCACGCGAGCGATGGAAAAGGCGGGGCTGAAGGCTAATTTCATCCAGGGCCAGCGTGTCACCGATGAAGCCGCAGTAAAAATCGTCGACGACGTCCTTTCACGTGAAATCAATCCGGAAGTCGTCGCCACGATCAATTCCCTCGGCGGCGCGGCGCAAGGATTCGCCGGCACCGATATTTTTACCTGCCGCAAGCTGATGCTGGACGACAAGGAAAATCCCGGCGCGAAAATTGATATTGGATTCGTCGGTGAAGTGATCGGTGTGAACACTGCGCCGTTGCTGAAATGCATCGAGCAAGGCGTCACGCCCGTCATCAGCCCCACGGCTCGTGGCGAGGACGGACACGTTTACAATTGCAATGCCGACGTCGCCGCCGCTCAAGCCGCCATTGCGCTCAAAGCGAAGCGGTTGGTTTTCATGAGCGACGTTCCGGGCCTTCTCAGCAACCCGAAAGACCCGGACTCAGTCATTTCCAATCTCAAAACCGACGCGGTCGCCGAACTCAAAAAAACCGGCGTCATCGACAAAGGCATGATTCCGAAAGCGGATAGCGCGGTGGCGGCCATTAAAACCGGCGTGGAAAAAGTTTCGTTCGTGGACGGCCGCGTGCCTCACGCGCTGCTCCTGGAAATTTTCACCGATGAAGGCGTGGGCACCGAGGTGGTTCTGTGATTCTTAAAGCCTGCGTGAAACTGTTGCAAAGCCGGAGCGTCGGGCACCAGCTCGGCAAGGCGCAATCTTCTGATTAGCACCGTGGCTTTAGCCCGGTGGAATCGGTTGCGCAGATAATTCAGCCGTTTCAACGGATTCCTTCAAGTCATGTAAGTACTTGAGGATTGCACACTTTCTGACGGAGTCTTATTCTCCCGTACTCATTATGAAAAACACCGTCACTCCCGAACGCATCATGCAATTCGCCTGGGGCTACGCGCCAACGCTCATCATCGAAGCGGCCGTGCAGCATCGCGTGTTTGACTTGCTGGATGAATCGCCCAAAACCATCAAGGAACTCGCGATGAAATCGGGGGCGTCCGAGCGCGGCCTCACCGCCATCGCCAATGCCCTCGTCGGCTTCAATTTTCTGTCGCGCAAAGGCCAGCGTTACCACCTGACTCCCGAAAGCGCGGCTTTCCTCGTCTCCACCAAACCGGCGTTTCTTGGCGCCATCTACAAGCACATGTCGAAGCAAATCCTGCCCAAATGGCTGGAGTTGGACCGCGTCGTTCGCACCGGCAAACCCGCCATGCTCGTGAATGAACAAAAGCCCGGCTCCGAGTTTTTTGTGCAATTCGTGGAAGCGCTGTTTCCGATGGGTTATCACGCCGCAAAAGCGCTGGGTGAACATTTGAAAATTTCCAAAACCAAAAAACCAATCAGCGTGCTGGACATCGCCGCCGGCTCCGGCGTCTGGGGCATCGCCCTCGCCCAACAATCGCCCCTGGTCCGCATCTCTGCTGTCGACTGGCCCAAAGTGCTGAACGTCACCAAGAAAGTTGCCAAACGGCACGGCGTCGGAAATCGTCTGACCGGCATTCCTGGCGATATCCTCAAAGCCGATTTCGGCTCTGGTCACAACATCGCAACCCTCGGCCATATTTTGCACAGCGAAGGCCGTGAACGCAGCCGGCGATTGTTGAAAAAAGTTTTCAAAGCCCTCGCGTCCGGCGGCACGATCATGGTCGCGGAATTCATCCCCAACGATGAACGCACCGGCCCGCCCAGCCCATTGGTCTTCGCCGTCAACATGCTCGTGAGCACCACGACCGGTGACACCTACACCTTCCCCGAAATGAGCCGCTGGCTGCGCGAAGCCGGCTTCAAAAACCCGCGCAAACTTGACGCCGGCGGCATCTCGCCATTGATACTGGCTACCAAGCCATAGTTCATAAAGACGACGCCGAAATTCGGAGCGCCCATCTCCTGATCGGCGCGATCCCGTTTTTTCAAGAACGTCTAAATAGCTTCCTTCGAGCGCTCCCAAAGCCGCCTTTGTAGAAGCCTCCAAAAGCATTGAATCGCCTCGCATTTCATGCGATTCTGGCACCGTGACAAACGAGGCCGCCTCCATTTTACGCGAGAATTCCGGAACTTCCGGAATCGTGACGTCCGCCCGCACAGCCGTGGAGACGTTGGCAGACAATGATATTCCTCACCTCATTATCGGCGGTTTGGCCGTGCAGGAATACGGCTATCCCCGTGTCACCATCGATGTGGACATTGTGGTTCCAGACGTGCTCGAAGCAGTGGAATTTCTCACCGCGAGTTTGACCGGCCTATTTTATCGTGTGCCGCAAACTTCCCCGCGATTTTCCGGTTGCTGCGGCGGTCAGCAAGCTTTACACCGATACATGGGATGCGATTCAGGCGGAATCATGAAAACGGCCAACGCATTGAAGTAAATCCAGCGCGTGAACAATTCTCCCTCTCTGATCGGATGGGACTTGAGCCGCTTGGGAAGCGGCGAAAGGAATTTGGCGGAGCCAAAGGCTCGCGAGGGCCGAGCGAGCGAGTCATGGGTCGGGGTGAGGGTCGTTTGAATTCATTCTCAGTTTGAAAACCCTCTAAACATTCCGCTTTCATCTGCGCAATCTCGTGCTACATATTGCGCACGCAGGTTTGCAAAACATGAAAGAGATCATTCCAACACCGCCGCCCATCGTGCGCAACGATGTGGCCGCCGTTCAGGCGTTGTTTCAAAAAAACGTTGTCCCGAGCTATGGGCGCTTTGACATCGCCCTCAGCCATGGTTCCGGCAGTTACGTTTACGACGTCACCGGCAAGCGTTACCTCGATTTCGGCGGCGGCATTGCCGTCACAGCGCTCGGCCACGCAAATCCTGCCATCACCGAAGCGCTCATCGAGCAATCGCGCAAGCTGGTCCATGTCTCCAATCTCTATTATACCGAACCGCAGGGCCGATTGGCCGAGGCCATCGTGAATTTAATCGGACCCGGCAAAGTCTTTTTTGCGAATAGCGGCGCGGAGGCCAACGAAGGCTTGTTCAAACTCGCGCGCAAATTCGGCCACGACGAAGGACGTTTCGAAATCCTTACCGCCATCAATTCCTTCCACGGCCGGACGCTCGCTGGCATCGCGGCCACCGGCCAGGACAAGGTGAAAAAAGGCTTTGAGCCGATGATGCCCGGATTCCGGCATGTGCCATATAATGATCTGGCCGCCGTCCGCGCCGCGCTTTCGCCCGCCACCGCCGCCATCATGATCGAAGGCATCCAGGGCGAAGGCGGCCTGACCGCCGCCACTCCGGAATTCCTGCTCGGCCTGCGCAAACTGTGCGATGAGAAAAAATTGCTGCTGCTCATGGACGGCGTGCAGGACGGTTATTTCCGAACCGGCCGCTTCCAATCCTTCCAGCGCATTCTCGAAAACTCGAAACGCGAAACTGCAAATTCGAAACCATTTTTGCCTGACGGCATTTCCATGGCCAAATCCCTCGGCGGCGGTTTTCCCATCGCCGCCTTCTGGGCGCGTGAACCTTACGGAGACCTGCTCGGCCCCGGCACGCACGCCTCCACCTTCGGCGGCACACCCCTGGGCTGTGCCGTGGCGTTGAAAATCCTTGAAGTCGTCCGCGAAGAAAAACTCGACGAAAACGCCCGCATCCTCGGCGACTTTCTGAAAAATGGCCTTCAGGCATTGGCGAACAAATATCCGCGAGTCATTCGCGAGGTGCGCGGCGTCGGCCTGATGATCGGCATTGAGTTGCGGGAAAATATTCCCAACCTGCCCGGCGACCCCGCCAAAACCCAGGCGGTTCGCTTCGTGAACCTGCTGCACGCCGCCGGCCTGCTCACCATCCCCGCCGGTTCGCAAGTGATCCGGCTCTTGCCCGCATTGAACCTGCGCCAGAGCGAAGCCGAGGAAGGGCTTAAAATTATCGAGTCCGTGGCTGCAAAATTGGCTGGTTAATTGCCTCGCCCACCGGCAAAATTCCCGTTTTCACAGCATGAAAAATCTGCTGAGCATTGAGGCATTGTCCCGCGCGGACATGGACAAAATCCTGACCGACACCACCGCGATGAAGCGCGAACGCGGTCAGCATAAGGCGCAACCGCTGAAAGGCCAGACGTGGGCGATCATGTTCGCCAAGGCCTCGACGCGCACACGCGTTTCGTTCGAAGTCGGCATTCGCGAACTTGGCGGAAGCGTGATGTTCCTCAGCGCGAACGACATTCAACTCGGCCGCGGCGAACCCATTAAGGACACCGCCCGCGTGATGGGCCGCATGATTCACGGCGCCGTCATTCGGACGTTCCAGCAGAGCGACGTGGAGGATTTTGCGAAATTCTCCGGCATCCCCACCCTCAACGCGCTCACGGACGACGAGCATCCCTGCCAGATTCTCGCGGACATTTTCACCTTCCAGGAAAAACACGGCTCCATCGCCGGCAAAACCGTCGCGTTCATCGGCGACGGCGCCTGCAACGTGGCCAACTCGTGGATTTTTGCCGCGGCGAAATTCGGCTTCAACCTGCGCATCGCTTCGCCGAAAGAATTTCAGCCCTCGAAGGAAATTCTGAAACGCGCGGCCGGCAACATTTCCATCTCGGCCGATATCAAAGCCACCGCCCAAGGCGCGGATTTGCTCTACACTGACGTCTGGATTTCCATGGGCAAGGAAGCCGAAGCCGCCGAGCGCGTGAAAATTCTCAATGGCTACCAGATCAACGATTCCCTCGTGAAACTCGCCAAGCCCGATGCGTTGGTCATGCACTGCCTTCCCGCGTATCGCGGCAAGGAAATCGACGAGCAAACCTTCGAAGCCAACGCGCAAACCATCTTCGACGAAGCCGAAAACCGCCTCCACGTTCAGAAATCGATTTTAAATTGGGCCATTCAAAGCTGAGCCGAATGAATAACATTCCTCAGGATGACAGACGCAAAATTTACGCGGTCTATCTGGCCATTTTTCAATTGCCGTTCCCTATTCAGCGAAAATACGTTGCTCACCGCGCTCATGGGGGGTGCGGATTGGTCTTGGCGAGTCACCGGCATTACCGCGAAAGCCTTGGAAATGCTTGCGTCAGTTGATTTCAAAAATGTGAAAGGCATCCGACGCGCGCACCTGGTTGATCGGATTGATACTGCGCGCGCTGTCTTCCATACTTCAAGCCCTCTCACCGAAGATGAATTTTTTGCAACATTCTGGGAAAACGATAAAACCGTAATCGCTACAATATCGGAAAATAAGATGGGCGGAACTTTGTCGAGAATAATCCCCATTGATTATAGACTCGGATTATTCGCAGGTAAGGCCATAAGTTTTCAATACCTCAAAAGGGAAGCAAGTTTCCTGCGCGATCTGCATGCAAAATCACAAAGCTGAGAGGGCAGAACACGCAGTTGGTTTCTCTGGCTCCAGCTTAAGCGATTGAGCCATACCTATAGCCGGTAATCCGTTGGATCTAAATTCGCAGCGTCAAAAATTCCCCCTCTCCCATCGGATGTGAGAGGGCCGGGGTGAGGGTTTTCTGGATTTTTCCAAGACCATATCCAAAGAAGAAGTGCTCCGACGGAAGGTAAATCCATTCCTCATTCGTCATTCGTCATTTGGACGCCAGCTCCCGCAAACTGCCTAAGATATTTTACCGCCACCGTCAAATCCTTCGGCCATGGCGCCGTGATCGCTAGCGTTTCCGCCGTCACCGGATGCCTCAATTGCAACTGCTCCGCATGCAGCGCCACCCGCGCCATCAAAGCCCGCTCCTCTTTGCCCGGCTTCAGCCGGTAATTCGGTTTTAACCGCGAAAGCCATAACGGTTTTCCGCCATAAAGCTGGTCGCCCACAATCGGCACACCCGCCTGACGCAAATGAACACGGATTTGATGCGTCCGCCCCGTCAGCGGCTCGCACCGAATGAGCGTCCAACGCGAAAACTTTTCCATCACCGAAAATTTCGTCTTCGATTTCTTGCCGTGCTTCGGGTCCACGCGCATGAAACCGACCCGCACCGGATGCGGCGACAGCCTGGCATCGATTTCAAATTCATCCTCGATCGGACAACCCTGGACCAGTGCCACGTATTTTTTCAAAGGCTTCTCCGCGCCGAACATGTCCACAAGTTGCACCAGCACCGGTTTGCTTTTCGCCAGCAGGATGACCCCGCTCGTCTCAAAATCCAGCCGATGCGCATTCGAGAGATACGAAATCCCCCGCTCCCGCGCCCACGCCTTGCCGTCGGCGATGCCCGCATGCAGCAGCTTCATCAAGTTCGGCCGATTGGGATCGTAGCGGTCTGGAGACGTCAACAAACCGCTTGGCTTATCAAGCGCCAGCAGGTGTTCGTCCTCGAACACGATGGCAACCTCCCAATATTCCCGCGTCGCCGGCGATGAAAGTTTGATCACAGCGTCTGATTTCATTCGTTGGAGGAATGTGCCCGTTTTAACCCCATTTGGTCAAACGCCGGTTCGGTGTAAATTGTGCAAGGAACCCATGGAACGCGAACGCATTCTCATTCAGGTCAAGAATCGTCAAGATCGGCATTTGCTGGAGGATTGGCTCTCGCCGTTGTACGAAATCATTTCGGCTCATACCAACGAGCTGCTGGAAGAACGTTTCGACCTCGCGGTGATTGACGGCGCTTCGTTGAAACAATTTCAATCCAAAATCCGCGCCCGTCGCCACGCCGAAGAACCCGTCCTGCTCCCTTTCCTGCTGCTCGCCTTCTCGCGCGCCAACAGCACGCCGACACGTCACCTCGGCAAGCTCGTTGACGATTTGATCGTTCGGCCCATGGATGAAAACGAACTGCGCGCCCGCGTGGCCAACCTCCTGCGCCTCCACCGCCTGTCGCTGGACCTGAAGAAGGAACACGATCGCGTCCTTAAACTATCCGTTACCGACGACGTTTCCGGTTTCAACAACACCCGTTATCTCCATCGCTATCTGGATCGTTTCCTGAGCGCGCCCGACGCCGACCGGACCGAGCTTTCGCTGGCGTTTTTTGATTTGGATAACTTCAAGCGCGTGGTTGATACACACGGACATTTGCTCGGAAGCAAGATTTTGAAAGAGGTCGCCCAAACCATCAGTCGCGAACTCGACGAAGATGACCGGATTGTCCGCTACGGCGGCGACGAATTCGTCGTCATCCTGCCGCGCCAAAGCAAAAGCCAGGCGCTCGCCAAAGTTCAACGAATGAAACGCGCCCTCGTCAAGACGCCGTTTCTGCAAAAAGAGAACATCAATGCCCACGTCACCGCCTCCTTCGGCCTCGCCACATACCCGCACGATGCCAGGGACAAACGCGAATTGCTCGGCGCCGCGGACGATTCTCTTTTCCGCAGCAAAGCCGACGGAAAAAACCGAATCTCCGTCTACAGCGCATCCCACCGAATCGCTCCAGAAGAAGGCGCATGGGTGTTGACGGAATGAGCCGCACCTCGTCACCGGTCAACCGATGCTCGACGTTCGCGGAATTTGGGGTACCTTCCCGCAATCTTTTTGATGAGCACGGGTGATTTTTCAACCGAATCTTTTGGTGAACGCGAACTGGAAGCCAAAAATCGCGCGTACGCGATTCTGCACAATCGCGATCTCCGGCTCTATTTAAGCGGCCGCCTTATCGCCATCATCGGGCAGCAAATGCTGGCCACGGCGGTCGGTTGGGAAATTTTTTACCGCACGAACTCGGTCATGGACCTCGGCCTCGTGGGTCTCACCCAGGTCGTGCCCATGTATCTGTTCACGCTGCCCGCCGGCCACATCGCGGACAATTTCAACCGCAAGAAAATCATCACATTGATGACCCTCGTCGTCGCGGCCTCAAGCCTCGGGCTAACGCTGAATTCCTGGTTTCAAAGCGATGTCTTTTGGATGTACGTCTGCCTCTTTGTGAGCGCCGCCGCGCGCACGTTTTCGACGGCCGCGAGCGCCTCGTTCCTGCCCGCGCTGGTGGACCGCAAGGATCTCTCCCGCGCGATCAATTGGAGCGCCACCACGTTTCAGCTTTCTTCGATCATCGGCCCCACTGCGGCCGGCGGACTCATCTGGGTCGCGGGCCATCATGCCTATCCTGTTTATGCCATCAACGTCTGCGCTTCGCTGATTTTCGCCGCCATGATGACCCAAATCCGCACGCATCACATCGTGGCCGTGAGGGAAAAAATGTCATTGAAAACGCTGCTGACGGGCTTCGATTTCGTTTTCGCGAATAAAATCATCCTCGGCATCATCACGCTCGATATGTTCGCCGTTTTGCTCGGAGGCGCATCCGCGCTGCTCCCGGTTTACGCCGAACGTATCTTGCGAGTAGGCCCCATCGGCCTTGGTTTCCTGCAATCCGCCCTGCCATTGGGCGCGGTGGTATGCACATTTATTCTCGCCCATCGCCCGCCCATTCAAAAAGCCGGGCACTCCTTGCTCTGGGCAGTCACGGCATTTGGCGCCGCAACCATCGGCTTCGGACTTTCGCGCTGGTTCTGGCTGTCATTCCTGATGCTGTTCATTTGTGGATCAGTAGACAACATCAGTGTCGTGATCCGGCATACGTTGGTTCAATTGCTCACGCCCGACGAAAAACGCGGCCGTGTTTCTGCCGTAAATAATCTTTTCATCAGCACTTCCAACGAACTGGGCGAATTCGAATCGGGTTCCGTAGCGCAGCTATTCGGCCCTGCCATCGGCAACAGCGTCATCACCGGCACGGTCATTTCGGCCGTTATCGGAGGCTGCGGCACCATCGCCGTCGTGATCGCCATCTCCCTCCTTTTCCCCGCCGTTCGCAAATACGGCCGGCTGGATGCGTGACAGCCTCTTAAAAATAGGAGACGACGTAAGAAGTCTCTGAATTCATCTTCCGACGGCTGGCGTATTCCCGAACGCTGTCGCAAGTCACTGCGCGCCCGGATTCCTTGCGTAAGCCGCCTGGTAGCTTTCCACCAATTCCTTGATGCGCCTCGCGTCGGATTTCGTATGGCCATGGCTGGCGAGCGGGTCCGAGCCGCCGGAGGATTCAATCAAAATGTCCGACCAGATAAGCCCCGTCTTGATATGGACGGACGCCACCTTGCTCATGCTGACGCTGATTTCGTCGTGGCTGAACCAGGAACGTTTGTGGCGCGTGACGGCTTGCTCACTCACTTCGATGCAGGTGGGAAATAGGAAATTTCCCCGCGTCCAGCGGCTCGCTTTAAACGTCTCACTCGGCATATGCCTAACCGTAGGCGAACCGCCAATTCGCGGCAATCCGGAATAACCCTGCAATTGGAGCGCCGATCTCCTGATCGGCCCGAACAACGAAATCGATAGGGTTGACACCCATGCTATAAACGCCCCAAGGAAGGAGCACGAAGGCAAGTATGGAAAAAAGGGAACGAGACAAGGCATCCGAAAGCATCGGAAAATTTCAACACAATGTTTTCCAACCAATTCCGACCTTTTCCGGGGTGTCCCTCCCGCTCCTCGCATCGAAACGAAGCGAACACGGATTACTCTCCAGCTTATTTTTCATCCAAGTCGTGTCCGGTCGTCCAGTCGTGCGGTGCGGCTCGTTCAAAAAACAAAAAATTACCCAAACGAACCCATTTGTATTTTACATCGTCGCCTGCTTTTCAACGACTTACCACCTGCCGCGGCCAATTCACACCAAAAGCGAACCCATTTTTCTGCCCCCCACCCGAAACTCAACTTGCCGCGCCGACGCGCAAAGACGGGAACTCCAAAGTCGGAACTCTCCTCCCGCCCAATCCAGTGCAGTCAAACCGAATCAAACCACAAAAAAGCACATTTCTGTTTCCAAACCCCGCTATTCGTATTCGTCATTTTCCCTTTTCTGGCTAATTCTTTTCCCACATCTTGCCCGCATGCAATCGCTTGATCCCGAGGTCATCCGCAACACTGTCCAGGCCGCTTTGGCCGAGGACATCGGCAGCGGTGACGTGACTTCGCTTGCCACAGTGCCGGAGCAATCGTCAGTGACGGTCGCGATGCGCGCGCGCGAAGTTTTGGTTGTGGCCGGGCTTCCGCTCGCCGAAGCGGTATTTCGTCAACTTTCTCCGAATATCCAAATTGAGCCCCTGGTCCAGGACGGAGGACATGCAAAGGGCGGCGAAGTTTTGCTGCGCATTTCCGGCAATGCGCGCGCCGTCCTCAGCGCCGAACGCGTCGCGCTCAATTTCACTCAACGTCTCTCCGGCATCGCCACGTTGACCGCGCAATTCGTCGACGCCATCAAAGGCACTCACGCGCAGATTCTTGACACGCGGAAGACCACGCCGGGTTTGCGTCGATTGGAAAAATACGCCATGACCTGCGGCGGAGGGACCAATCACCGCTTTGGTTTGTTTGATATGGTGCTGATTAAAGACAACCACCTCGCCGCATTGCGCGCCGCCAAGCCAAACGCCGTTGCCGCCGCCGTCCAGGCCGCCCGCGCGAAATACCCTCAATTGAAGGTCGAAGTCGAAGCCGACACTCTCGAACAAGTGGACCAGGCCGTCGCGGCCGGCGCTGATTTTGTGCTGCTCGATAACATGACCCTGGTGCAACTGCGGCTGGCGGTGCAAAAATGCAAGGGCCACGCCAAAACCGAAGCCAGTGGTGGCGTGAATCTCTCGACCGTGCGCGGCATCGCCGAAACTGGCGTGGATTTCATTTCCGTGGGCGCACTCACCCATTCCGCGCGCGCGGTGGATATCGGATTGGATTTTGAAGGCTGAATTGTGAGCACCGATTCTGAAATTCTGGGAGCCTTGCGATCAGCCGGTGAGGACGGCGTCTCCGGCGCGGACCTTTCTCACAAGCTTGGCATCAGCCGCGCAGCCATTTGGGCCCGAATCGAGGAGCTTCGTCACGTCGGCTATGATATTGAAGCCACGCCGCATCTCGGTTATCGCCTCGTGAGCTCGCCCGACGCTCTGCACGCCGATGACCTTCTCGCGCGGCTCGGCAAAACTAAAGTTATCGGACGCGACGTCCGGGTTTTTCAAGAAACAACTTCCACGAACGACGTGATTGAAAAATTGGCGCGCGACAACGTCAAGGAAGGCGTTGTTGTTTTTGCCGAATCCCAGAGCAAAGGTCGCGGCCGGCTGGGCCGCAAATGGATGTCGCCGGCACGCAAAGGCCTTTGGTTTTCCGTCCTGCTGCGCCCCAATTTGCGTCCCCAGGAAGCCACCCAGCTCACGGTGGCTTCGGCCACTGCGCTTCGCCGCGCCATCGAAGGCACTACCGGCCTAAAACCGAAAATCAAATGGCCCAATGACATTCTTCTCCACGGAAAAAAGACCGCGGGCATTCTCACGGAATTGAGCGCGGAATTGGATCGCGTTAAGCATGTCATTCTTGGCATTGGTGTGGATGTCAATTTGACTGCGGCGGAGTTTCCAGCGGATTTGCGCAAGATTGCGACGTCGTTGAAAATCGAAAGCGGCAGAACGATTTCCCGCGCCGATCTCGCCGTTGAAATCCTCCGTCAACTGGATCGTGACTACGCGGGGGTGTGCGCCGGCAAATTTGAATCCATCGCGGATGAGTGGGCGGAGCATTGCGCCACCATCGGCCAATCGGTGACTCTCCAGATCGGTGATCGGCGCATTCATGGCCGCGCGGAATCGCTCGATGATGATGGCGCGCTGCTGTTGCGCACGGAACATGGGCACCTCGAACACATCATCGGCGGCGATGTCACGACCACGATTTGACTGGCTTATGATTCTCCTATTTGACATTGGCAATACGAACACGCATCTGGGCCTCGCGAACGATCGCCACGTCATCAAACAGGCGGACGTTCCCACCGAAGCGTGGCTTAATGGCGGCGTGAAGGATCTGCTGCTGAAGTTCGCCGGTAGACAAACTGTTGAAGGCGCCGCGCTATGCAGCGTCGTGCCGGCAACCACTCCGCTCGTCCTCAAGGCGGTCTGGCAGCTTTGGAAAGTGGATCCGCTCGAATTGACGCCCAAAACGTTGCGCGGCGTGGGCATTGATTATCCCAAGCCGAAAACCATCGGTCCTGACCGTCTCGCCAATGCCGTCGCCGCGCGGCATCATTTTGGCGCGCCCTCGGTGGTCGTGGATTTCGGCACCGCCGTGACATTCGACGTCGTCAACGGCGCCGGCAATTATATCGGAGGCATTATCGCGCCGGGATTGGCGGCCATGACGGATTATCTCCACGAAAAAACCGCCCTGCTGCCGCGCATTCAAATCCGCGAAATCAGCAGCGCCATTGGCAAAAGCACGGAACAGGCGATGCTTATCGGCGCGGTGCAGGGCTATCGCGGGCTGATCCGTGGTTTGCTGGCTGAATTGCGCCGTGAGCTAAAGACGCGGCGGCTTCCGGTCATCGCGACGGGCGGCTACGCAAAATTAATCGCCTCAAAACTGCCCGAAATTTCCGCTGTCCGCGCCGATCTCACGCTCGAGGGACTCCGGCTGATCTGGCAAGCTCACGGCTCCAGGAATTCGCGCGTTTCCAACTTGAAACCGAAAACCCGAAACTCGAAACTTCGAACGAATGAATCGCATTGAGGAACGTTTCGCGCGGTTGAAGCGCGAGGGCAAAAAGGGATTCGTCGTTTATATTGGCGCCGGCGATCCGAACCTGGAAGCCACGCGCCAGCTCGCTCTCGCTTTTGACCAGGCGGGCGTGGATATTGTCGAACTCGGCGTTCCCTTCAGTGATCCGCTGGCAGACGGTCTCGTGAATCAACTCGCCGCTCAACGTGGGCTCGAATCAGGCGCCACGCCGCCGAAAGTTTTGGAAACAGTCGCAGCGGTCCGCAAAGAATCGCAGGTTCCGATCGTTCTCTACATTTATTTCAACCTGATTCACAAAGTCGGCATGGAGAAATTCATCTCCGACGCCGCCCGCGCCGGCGTGGATGGCCTGCTGGTGCTGGATTTGCCGCCGGAAGAAAGCGACAATTACGAAGCGCTCATGCGCAAAGCCGGCCTCTGCAATATTTATCTCGTCGCGCCCACGACTCCCGAGGACCGCATCGCATTGATCGTCAAGCGCGGCGCGGGATTCATCTATTACATCTCGCGCGAAGGCGTCACGGGCATGCAGCAAAAGATTTCCGACACCATTGGCTCGATGGTTGCGAAAATCCGCGCCAACACAAATTTGCCCATCGCCATCGGCTTCGGAATCTCCAATCCCGAACAGGCAAAAACCGTTGCCCAGCATGCCGAAGCGATCGTCGTCGGCAGCGCCGTGGTGAATCAAATCGCGGAACACGGAAAAGATCCCGGTATGGTTTCTCGCGTCGGAAACTTCGTTAAAACCCTCGTTTCGGCTATCAAATAAGCGACCTATGGCATCCAAGACCAATTCCACCGATTCCAAAAACCGCTTCGTCATCATCATGGCCGGCGGACGCGGCGAACGGTTCTGGCCGGTCAGCCGTGAAAAAACGCCCAAGCAATTGCTCACGTTGCTCGGCAAAAAATCCTTTTTGCAGGAGGCGGTCGAACGCGTGCTGCCGCTGGTGCCAGCGAAAAATGTTTTCGTCATCACGAACGAAGCGCAATTGCCGGAAGTCCGCAAACAGCTTCCTAAAGTCCCGAAGGAAAATCTCGTTGCCGAACCGATTGGCCGCGACACCTGCGCAGCGGTAACGCTTGGTGCGGCTCTCGTTGGTGCGCGTTCCACAACCGGTGTCATGGCCGTGCTTCCTGCCGACCATGTCATTCCCGATGAGAAGAGATTTCAGCAGGTTTTGGGCGACGCCTTCGACCTCGCCTCGCGTGGCCGCGCGATTGTCACCATCGGGATCAAGCCGACAGGTCCGGATACGGGTTATGGTTACATCCGCGTCGGCGAGGCGCTGCCTGCGCCGGAGGGCGTGAAGCGTTACAAGACGGTTTTCCACCGCGCCGAGAAGTTCGTCGAGAAGCCCTACTTCGACAAGGCGCTCGAATACGTGAACAGCGGCCAATATCGGTGGAATGCCGGCATGTTCATTTGGTCGTTCGTGACCGTCACGGAAGGCTTGCAGAAGCATCAGCCGGAAATGTACGAAGCCTGCCAGCATTGGTTCAAAGTCGCGAACAATCCGGCCAAGCTGAACAAGGTGCTGGCAAAGGAATATCCCGGGATCAAAAAAGTCTCAATCGATTACGCGCTGATGGAGCACGCGCAAAATGTGATCGTGGCCGACGGCGATTTCGAATGGGACGACCTCGGCTCCTGGACCGCGCTCGCGCGCCATCTGAAGCCCGACCCGGAAGGCAATTGCGCCGTCGCCGATTTCATTCACGTGGACGCCGCGCGCAATATCATTTTCGACGCGCGCAGCAAAGGCCGCCGCACTCCGATTGCCGTCGTCGGCCTCCGCGATTCAATCCTGGTTCAAACCGATGACGCCGTCATGCTCGCGCACAAAAGCCAGGCCCAGAAGGTAAAGGAACTGGTCAAGAAACTCGCTGAAATTAAGGAGTTCAAGCATCTCGTTTGACTCGCATTATTCGCGCACCGTCGCCTGCAACTTCGTCTTGAACTGCTCCACTAATTTCTCGTGCGCGGCAGTCGCCTCGGCATCGGTCAGCGTCTTCTCTGGATTGCGATATGTGAACGCATAAGCCAGGCTCTTCTGCCCCTCCGGCACGTTCTTCCCACGGAACACATCAAACAATTCGACGGATTCCAGATTCGCCGGCTTGGTCTGCTTCACGACTTGCAACACCGCGTCATGCGTCGTCGTCTCCGGCACAATCATGGCAACGTCGCGGCGAATGGATGGGAACGCGGGCAACGACTTGAACGATTTCGCGGGATTCCGACGCGCCAGCAGCAAATCGAGATTAAGTTCCGCCAGAAAAACCGCGTCGCGCAAATCGTAGCGCTTGGCCAGCGGCGGCAGCAATTGGCCGAACTCGCCGAGTTGCTGTTTGCCGAGCTGAATCGTCGCGGATTCCAGGAACAGCGCCGTGCTTTCCGAACGCCGATTATAAGTCATTCCGCGCAGGCCGAATTGCTCAAAAAATTCTTCGATCAATCCCTTCAGGTCGTACACATCGAATTTCGCCTCGCGCTCTGGCCCGCTCCAAAACAATGGATTTCGCTGGCCCGTCAAGGCGATGGCGATGCGGCGCTCTTCTTTTACCGCCGAATCTGCCGGCGAGACACTGGCAGCACGTTGGAAAACGCGGCCTACTTCGAACAAGGCAACGTCATAATTTTTTCGGCTCACGTTGTGTCGGAGCGAATGGATCAGGCCCGGCAACAAACTCGGCCGCAACACGTCCATATCGGAGCTCAACGGATTGGCGAGAGCGACCAATTCTGCATTTTGCATTCTGCATTCTGCATTTCCGACCAAGGTTTGCCCTTGCGCTTCGTTCAAACCCAAGCCGGCCAGGATACGCCTCGCTTCGGCAATCTGATCGTGCACGGCGTCGAACGGGTTCGAGCCAATCGCTCCGCGCGGAGGGGTGGCCGGAATTTTTTCCACGCCATGCAGGCGCGCGATTTCTTCGATCAAATCAACTTCGCGTTTGATGTCCACCCGGAAGCTTGGAATGTCAAACGTCGCGCTCGGACCTTCCGTGCCGGTGACAGCATCCTTGTTCAGCAGCGTCGTTGTATCGATATGCGCTTTAACCAACGGCACGCGCGGTGCGCCGGTCGGCCCGATCGGGTGCAAACCGAGATTTTGCAGCAGCCTGACTTGTTCTTCGGCAGAGATCGAAACGCCCAGTAATTCGCCGACCCTGTGATGCCGGAGCGCGATTTGCTTCGCCACGGCCGGCTTCGGATAGGCATCCACGATGCCTTCCGCGAGTTCACCGCCCGCGGTTTCGAGGATCAACTGCACTGCGCGCTGGCTGGCCCAATCGCAAATGCCGACATCCGCGCCGCGCTCGAAGCGATAACTCGATTCGCTCCGCAAACCGAGCGTCTTGCTCGTGCGGCGAATATTGGTCGGATTGAAATATGCGCTTTCGATCAACACGTCTTTGGTGTCGTCATTAATTTCCGTATTCTGGCCGCCCATGACGCCGGCAAGTGCGATTCCCTTTTGCTCGTCCGCAATGAGCAGCATGTCGCCGGTCAGTGTGCGCTCGACGTTATCCAGGGTTTTGAACTTTTCGCCCTGAGTGGCACGACGGACCACGATGGTTGGCTTTTCCGCCTCGTTACCTTGGCGGCTGCGGGCGATGAGATGATAATCAAACGCGTGCAGGGGTTGGCCGATTTCCAGCATGACAAAATTCGTCACGTCCACCACGTTGCTGATGCTGCGGATGCCGAGTTTTTCGAGCGTGGAACGCAGCCAATCCGGGCTGGGACCGATCTTCACGCCTTTCACGACGCGCGCGGTGTAGCGAGGGCAGAGTTCGGCGTCTTCGATGCGGACGTCGACCAGGTTCGAAGCGTGTTCCGTGCTGCGTGTTTGATGAATGTCGGTTTTAGGCAGTTTGAGAGGATTTCCGGTCAAAGCGGCAATTTCCCGCGCGATGCCAATGACACTGTTCCAGTCCGGCCGGTTCGGTGTTATTTCCAAATCGTAAACCACGTCGCCGCCGGTGCGGCCGAGATATTCCGCGAACGGTTTTCCAACGGGCGCGTCGGCTGGGAGAATCAGCAGTCCATCCACCTGGTCCGGCAGGCCCAGTTCCTGCGGCGAACACATCATGCCCTGGCTGGTGATGCCGAAAACCTTGCGTTCCTTGATGACAAACGGTTCCTTCTCACCCGGTTTTAGCGGCAGCGCGAAGTTGGGCAGAATCAGCGGCACTTTGTCGCCGGGCTTATGATTTTGCGCGCCGCAAATGATCGTCCGCTCGCCTTTGCCGTCGTTGACTTTGCAGACCGAAAGCTTGTCCGAGCCTGAAACTTTGTCCTTGGTCAGGATTTGCGCGACCACGATGCCTTCAAATTCCCCGGCGACTTTATGAACGCCTTCCACTTCGAGCCCGAGCATGGTCAAACGCTCAGCCAACTGCTCCGGCGTCCAATCAAAATCCACGTACCGTTTCAGCCAATTTAGGGTGACTTTCATGTATTAAAATCCCGGGAAAGATACAGCTATCGCAAAAAATAAAAAGCGCGGAGTGGTTGTTCTCCGCGCTTGCAGAAATTTCCGGCGGTCACGAACCGCCGCTACAACGATTAGGTCAGCGAAATCTTGTCGCCCTCTTTGAGGGTCACGATCGCTTTTTTCCAGTTGTTGGTCTGGCCGGCTTGCGCGGTGCGCTGACGGCGCAATTTGCCACGCACGTTCAACGTGTTCACCTTGGTGACTTTCACCTTGAACAACTCCTGCACCGCCTGGCGGATCTGCGTTTTGTTCGCGCGGGGATCAGCCACCACGGTGTATTGGTTGTGGCTCTCGCTCTGGCGCGTGCCTTTTTCAGTCAGGCGCACGGTCTTGATAATTTCGAAAGAATTCATGGTCGGTTAAATGAGTAACGAGTTACTCTTTCTCCTTGCTCAAACGGGCTTCGAGTTTTTCAAATGCACCCTTGGTGAAGACGAGTTTGTCGGAACGCAGCACGTCGTAGGTGTTCAACGAATCGCTCGTGGTCAACGTCACTTTCTCGACATTGCGCGAGGCGAGCGAGAGGTTCTTGTCCACTTCCTGCGCCACGATGAGCGCCGTGCCCTTCAGTTCGAGCGCGGACAGCACGCCCACGAAATCCTTCGTCTTGGACGACCCCAGCTTCAGGTCATCGACAACGACCACGTCGCCGGCCTTCAAACGCTCGCTGAGCGCCTTGCGCAGGGCCAGTTGCTTGGTCTTGGAATTGACTTTCTTTGCGAAGTCGCGGGGCTTGGGTCCAAAGACCACGCCGCCACCGACCCACAACGGCGATTGGAACGAACCGGCGCGCGCGCGGCCGGTGCCCTTCTGGCGCCACGGCTTTTTATTCGAGCCGGCCACCTCGCCGACGTTCTTGGTGCAAGCCGTGCCCATGCGCTGCGCGGCGCGATACGCCACCACAGTGTCGTGAACGGCCTGGGTGCCCTTCCCGCCTTCGACGAGCTCGAACTTTACTTCGTGTTCGCCCTGGCTTTTTCCTTTGATGTCTTTAATGGAAATTTTCATGACGCTGCCTCAATTACTTTTTGGCTTCTTTCTTCGGTTCGGCAGCAGCCTTGGCCGCCTTCTTGCCCGAGACAGCGGAAACCGGCGGCTTCCAACCCTTCGGACGTTTCTTGGATTCACGGATGATGACGTAATCGCCTTCGGCGCCGGGAATCGAGCCCTTGATCAACAACAAATTGTCCGCTTCGCGAACCTGGATGACTTCGAGGTTCTGCGTGGTGCGCTGCACTTGGCCCAAATGGCCGGGCATCTTCATGCCGCGCATAACCGTGCCGGGGAACAGGCGCTGGCCGATGGCGCCGGAGCGGCGATGCCAGCCTTTGGCGCCGTGCGTGGAATCACCACCAGCAAACGCATGGCGGCCCACAACACCTTCAAACCCGCGGCCCTTGGTCACGCCAATGGCGTCAATGAAATCGCCAGGCGCGAACAGTGTCGGCCCAACGACGTCGCCAGCCTTCACTTCCTTTGAGAAATTGCGGAATTCCTTAATGCGCTTCACAGCAACGCCGCTGTGCTTTTTGATATGACCGAGCAACGGCTTGGTGAGACGTTGTTCCTTCTGGTCATCGAAACCGAGTTGAACGGCGTTGTAGCCATCCTTGCCGGCCTGGGTTTTGACCTGCAACACGCGATTCGGACCGGCGAGAACGACGGTGACCGGGTGCAGTACGCCCTGCGCATCATAGACGCGCGTGTGCCCGAGTTTTTTTCCTAAAAGTCCTAGTGGCATAAACTTAAATTTTGATGGTGATGTCCACGCCGGCCGGGAGGTTCAGTTTCTTGAGTTCGTCCACAGTTTTGGCCGTCGGCTCGATGATATCGATGAGCCGTTTGTGGGTCCGTTGTTCGAAGGTCTCCTGGGATTTTTTGTCCGAGTGAGGAGAGCGTTGAACGGTGAAATGCTCGATGCGGGTCGGGAGCGGGATGGGTCCTGCCACGCGCGCGCCCGTGCGTTTCACCGTGTCGGCGATATCGCGGGCGGATTGGTCTATGACGCGATGGTCATAAGCCTTCAGTCGAATGCGAATACGTTGTCCAGCCATAGAAAGAACAATTGTCTGTTAATGGTTAAACTAAATCCACTTCACCCAAAGCGAAGCGGGGGTGAAATATAGCAACGGGAAGCTCCAATGCAATAGGTTTTTTGAGATTTTTTCGATATAAAAGCGGCATACCGTCGCCGGCCTTTGCTCAGAGATGGGAAATGGGGCCAAGCGGCAGCTTTGCCCCACCTTGGCAATATAAAGGCCGGGATTTGCATCCCTGCCCTGTTGGAAAGCCACGTCAGGCCCTATGCGCGCGCATGCGAATTCCGACTGCTCGATGGCGCCAAAAAACCAAGACGATGCCACAGGCCAGGAGCAGGAGGCTGCCCGTGGCCGGTTCCGGAACGGCTGCGACCTGCCATTCGCCGATCACCGGTCCAGGATTACCGGTGAAACCGACTATGATCTGACCCGAAGTGCCGGGTGTGGGAAGCGCGGAAGAACCCACGCCGAAAGTGGTGAGATCCATGGTCCATGAACCAGTAAAGGCAGGCTGCGTGGTAGAGAAGGTTTCAGGGTTGGCATTGTTAACATAAAGATTCAGATTCACCGTGCCGCTGCCGGAATTGTCAACCTGAAGGGTATCATACGGGTCAGCCAGGGAGCCGCCCCTAAGAGTCGAGGTGCCAACGGGGCCGCCGACAGAGGGGCTGCTTTGAGTGAAAAACCCGAGCAAATCCACACCGCCAAGCCCAACCTGGCTGCTGTCGTTCACCATGGGATCGGCGCCGGTGGCGGTGATAGTCACCGCCGCAGGATTTGAGTCACTGATAGTGAGCAGAACAGGGGGCGAAGTTGCCGCCGATTTTTCCAACCCGATTCCGAGGACCAATGCCATGCCGAATAACGCGATTTTTCCTCTCATAAGTGGATATGCTTTCTTAACGGTGGTGCTTGGAAATACTTAAGGAGAATTTCAGCTGCGATTCAAGGCAAAATAAAAGCTGGGATTTGCATCCCGGCTTGTGCGTTGAAATTGCAATGATCTAGGTGCGCGCCGCAGGCTTCTTGGCCGCCACTTCCAAAATTTGGTTCAAGATGCTGGTCGGGACCTGCTCGAAGGTCAGCGGCTCCATGGAATACGAGGCGCGGCCTTTCGAAAGCGAGCGAATCGCGGTGGCGTAGCCGAACATTTCGGCCAGCGGCACCTGCGCGTTCACGATCGTCTGCCCCTGCTTCGCTTCAATATTCACGATATGACCGCGGCGACGGGTGATATCACCAATCAAATCGCCCTGATACTCGTCCGGAGTCGTGCACTCGACCTTCATGATCGGTTCCAACAGGATCGGACTCGCTTTCTTGAAAGCGTCCTTCAGCGCGAAGATGCCGGCCATCTTGAATGCGAGTTCGTTCGAGTCCACTTCGTGGAACGTTCCGTCAACGACCTGCACCTTGATGTCGATGACCTGGTAACCGGCGTAAACGCCGCCTTTGACCGCTTCTTCGATGCCGTCGATAACCGCCGGGATGTATTCCTTCGGAATGGCGCCGCCGACAATCTTGTTTTCAACTTCGACGCCTTTGCCTTTTTCATTCGGCTCAACCTTGATGATGGCATGGCCGTATTGACCACGACCGCCGGATTGGCGGATGAATTTGCCCTCGCCATCGGCCGATTTGGTGATGGTTTCGCGATAAGCAATCTGCGGAGCGCCGGCGTTGGCTTCCACCTTGAATTCGCGCATCAAACGGTCGCGAATGATTTCCAGGTGCAACTCGCCCATGCCCGCAATGATAAGCTGGCCGGTTTCCTCGTTGGTGAAGCAACGGAACGTCGGATCTTCTTCCGCCAGACGTTGCAAACCTTCGGACATCTTGTCGCGATCCTGCTTGGTCTTCGGCTCGACCGCCATGCTGATAACGGGTTCGGGGAACGTCGGGGGTTCCAACGTCACATCGAAGTCCTCATTACACAGCGTGTCGCCGGTGGTGATATTGCGCAGACCGACGAGCGCGGCGATGTCGCCCGCGTAAACGCGTTCGATATCCTTGCGTTCGCTGCCTTGAATAACCATAAGGCGGCTGACGCGTTCACGCTTGCGCGTGCGCGGATTATAAATCGTGTCGCCTTTGCCGAGGCTTCCGGAGTAAACGCGGAAGAACACCAGCTTGCCGGCGTAAGCATCCGTCCAAAGCTTGAACGCGAGCGAACAGAACTTGTTGTTATCGTTGGATTCGACGATGACCTTGTTATCGGTGCCGGGCTCAATGCCTTCGGCCGGAGGAATGTCCAGCGGGCTCGGGAGATAATCCACGACCGCATCGACGAGCACCTGCACGCCTTTTTTCTTGAAGGCCGAACCGCACAGCACGGGCACGAATTCGATCTTGCAGGTCAAACGGCGAATAGCCGCCTTGAGCACCTGCGGGGCGATCGGCTTTTCTTCGATGACGAGTTCGGCGATGGTGTCGTCCTTGTTCGAGACGGCGTCAATCAATTCCGCCAAAGCGGCCTTGGCGCGTTCCTGGTGTTCGGCCGGAACGTCCTTGATCTCGTAATTCAGGCCTTCGTTGGGAACGTCGCCCGGGCCCCAAACAATGGCCTTCTGGTTGACGACGTCGATGACGCCTTCAAATTTGTCTTCCGCGCCCATGGGCAGGAAAATCGGGTACGCATACGCCTTGAGCTTGTTGCGCATGTCGCTGAGGGCGTTTTCAAAATTCGCGCCCGTGCGGTCCATCTTGTTGACGAACGCAATGCGCGGGACTTTGTATTTGGTCGCCTGACGCCAGACAGTTTCGGATTGCGGCTGCACGCCGGCCACGCCGCAGAACACGGCCACGGCGCCGTCCAGCACGCGCATCGAGCGCTCCACTTCGGCCGTGAAATCCACGTGGCCGGGAGTGTCGATGATGTTGATGCGATGCGGCACATCCTTGAACGCCTTGAAAATCTGGTCTTCACCGGGCTTCGTGGATTTCTGGGTCCAGAAACACGTCACGGCCGCGGAGGTGATGGTGATGCCGCGCTCGCGCTCCTGCTCCATCCAGTCGGTCACGGTGTTGCCGTCATCCACGTCGCCGATCTTATGGATGAGGCCCGTGTAAAAGAGAATTCGCTCGGTAGTCGTCGTTTTGCCGGCATCAATGTGCGCGGCGATGCCGATGTTGCGGGTGCGCTCCATCGTGTACTGGCGATTGGGCGAGTTGACCGGTTTTGCGTTGTCCATCACTGCTTGCATAATTCTAAATGTTAAATCTGTTAAATAGCCAAATGAGTTAAATCGGCTGAACAGGTGAAATGAGTCTTGGGCGTCCGCTCATTACCTGCTCAACCGATTTAACTCATTTCAAAGACCAAAAACGCCCCGATCATTTCTCGGGGCGCGATAAATAATCGATTTCTACCAGCGGAAATGCGCGAACGCTTTGTTCGCCTGCGCCATCTTGTGCACTTCATCGCGCTTGCGAATGGCGTTCCCCTGCCCTTGATAGGCTTCCATGATCTCCGCGGCCAGGGCTTCCTTCATCGGCTGCCCTTTGCGCGCGTCCGCAAAATCCACGAGCCAGCGCAAGGCCAGCGCGAACTGGCGGTCGGCCGCCACTTCCACCGGCACCTGGTAGGTCGCGCCGCCCACGCGGCGGGCCTTAACTTCGAGGCGAGGCTTCGCGTTGTCAACCGCGCGCTGCAAAATTTCCAGCGGGTTGGTGGCGGGGTTCTTTTCCGCGATGCGGTCGAACGCGCCGTAAACAATCCGTTGTGCCGTGCTTTTCTTGCCGCCAATCATGACGGTGTTCACCAGGCGCGAAACCAAGGCGCTGTTGAATTTCGCGTCGCTCTGGATCGGCCGTTTCGTCGCTTGTCGTCTTCGTGACATGTGTCCGTTAAATAAGTTAAACAGTTAAATGGTTATTTCGCTGCGCCGGCTTTGGCTTCCTTCGGCCGCTTCACGCCATATTTCGAACGGCTCACGCGGCGTTTTTCCACGCCGGCGGCATCGAGGGTTCCGCGCACGATGTGATAGCGCACGCCCGGGAGATCCTTCACACGTCCGCCGCGCACGAGCACGATCGAGTGTTCCTGCAAATTGTGGCCTTCATCTGGAATGTAGGCGATGACTTCATAGCCGTTGGTCAGGCGAACCTTCGCCACTTTGCGCATGGCCGAATTCGGCTTCTTCGGCGTGCGGGTCATCACCTGGATGCAAACGCCCCGCCGAAACGGCGAGTTTTGCAGGGCCGGCGACTTGGACTTGTAGCGGATTTTGCTGCGTCCTTTACGAACCAATTGATTGATAGTCGGCATTTTGCTCTAAAATTCTAGTTGTCTGCGCCGCTTCCCTTTAGCGGGGCAAACGGAGCGCGGAATATAACAAACAGGTGCTGTGTTGCAACAACTATTTCCCGAATTTTTGCAACGTGAAAGAGTAAAGCCGCCCGGCGGCCTTTTCAAGGCCCGTTTCGGTAGTTTCACTGACTTGCTTTGAGCACGCCACCGCTCTAGCCTTGGGGTTTTGGCGACCACCCCGCTACAAAATGTTTTTGGCAGTATGAGAATAATTTACCTGATCCTGGCGGTTTTGGTGGTTTCGTGTGCGTCCCCCAAGCAGCAGCCGGTAGTTGTGCTTGAGCAGCATGCGGATAGCCCGCCAAACGTCTGCAACGATCTCGTGGCGGCCATCAACCACGGAGATTGGGCAAAACTTCGGGCTTTGGCCAAGCCGGGAACCGCCGCCAGCGAATCGACCAACGCTTGGGAGCAGGCCATGAAAGCCGGCCACCCCGTCCAGGTCGGAAAATTTCTGAACGTGCAAACGGTCGCCGCCGAAAGCAAAAAGCCTTACAAGCTGTATTCGTTCGCGCTCGAAAATAAGGACGGCACCGTCAATCCGCACTGGCTCCAGATCAAGGTCCAGGAAGAACACGGCCAGCCGGAGGTGCAGGATTTTTGGATTTTTGGATGGTGATGAGCCGCGATGAATCCCAAAGGGATTCCGTCCTTCAGCCCAGGGTTGCCGAGTCGGCGAGGCTACCCTGGGTCAACTGCGGAATTTCGTTCAACCCTGAAGGGGTTGAGTTTCACCCAGGGTAGGCCGCTGCGCGTCCAACCCTGGGCTGAAGGACACAATCCCATAGTCCTTTGAAACCTCGCTGAAATTCCCCACGAATGTGAAGGAGCGCAAAAGCAGTTTCAAAAACAAAAAGGCCGGTTCACTTCCGTGAAACCGGCCTTGTGAATTTTTAGTGACCTTAACCCACCAGCGGGTTTTCCGCGGGCGCAGCGGGCTCTTCCTGCGGCTCGGGCTCTTCCGGCAATTCCACCAGCGGCTTCAGGGTCACCTTCCGGTGATGATCGAAACCGGTGCCCGCCGGGATGATATGGCCCATGATGACGTTTTCCTTGAACCCGCGCAGGTAATCCACCTTGGCGCGAGTCGCGGCTTCGGTCAGCACGCGGGTCGTGTCCTGGAAGGACGCGGCGCTCAGGAAGCTCTCGGTTTCGAGCGAGGCCTTCGTGATGCCGAGCAGCACGGGCTGCGCTTCCGCGGGCTTGCCACCCATCTTCTCGACGCGCGCATTCTCTTCCTCGAACTCTAGCTTGTCGATCTGCTCGCCCCAGAGGAACGTCGTGTCGCCGGGTTCGGTGATGCGAACCTTGCGCAACATCTGGCGCACGATGATTTCGATGTGCTTGTCATTGATGGTCACGCCTTGTAGACGATACACTTCCTGCACTTCGTTCACCAAATGCTCCTGCAATTCCTGCGGGCCGCAGATGTCGAGAATTTCGTGCGGATCGATCGGGCCTTCCGTCAATTGCTGGCCTTTCTTCACGAAGTCGCCCTTGAAGACGATCACGTGTTTGCCGATGGCGATGAGGTGTTCCTCTTCGACGCCGGTCTGCTGATCCTTGATGATGATGCAGCGCTTGCCGCGAACGCTCGGGCCGAAATCAACGATGCCGTCGATCTTCGAAATTTCCGAGGCGTCCTTCGGACGGCGCGCTTCGAACAACTCGGCCACACGCGGCAGACCGCCGGTGATGTCCTTCGTCTTCGAGCTTTTCCGCGGCGTCTTCGCCATCAACGTGCCGGCGACGATCTTGTCGCCTTCGTTCACCACGATGTGCGCGCCGGAGGGAATCGGATAATTCGCGGCCGCTTCGCCGTCATCGTCGGTGATAATGATTTGCGGGTGCAAATCTTCCTTATGCTCGATGATGACCATCGCTTCCTGCTGCGTCTGCTCATCCATTTCCTGCTTCATGGTGACGCCCTCGATGATGTCGTGGAACTTCACCTTGCCCGCCTTCTCGGAGAGAATCGGGACGTTGTAAGGATCCCATTGCACGAACGTGTCGCCCTTCTTGACCTTCTCACCGTCGGGGATGGAAATGACCGAGCCGATGACGATGGTGTGATTTTCCAGTTCGCGGCCGTCTTCAGCGAGGATGGAAACGCTGCCGTTCTTGTTCAGAACGATGTTGTTGCCGTCCTCGAGCTGCACGATGCGCAATTCATTGTAACGAATGACGCCGTCGAACTTGGCCTTGATCTGCGGTTGTTTGAACACCGCCGAGGCCGTGCCGCCGATGTGGAACGTACGCATGGTGAGCTGCGTGCCGGGTTCGCCGATCGATTGCGCGGCGATGATGCCGGTGGCTTCACCGAGCTTCACGAGGCCGCCGGTCGCGAGATTGCGGCCGTAGCAATACATGCAGATACCGTGCTTGCTTTCGCAAGTGAGCACCGAACGAATCTTGACGCGTTCAACGCCGCTCGAATCAATGGCCTTGGCCTTGAGTTCATCAATTTCCTCGTTGGCTTTGGCGAGCAATTCCTTCGGGTTCTGCGGATTCTTGATGTCATCGCAGGAGAAGCGGCCGATCAGGCGGTCGGCGAGTTTCACCACTTCGTCTTCGCCCTCGTAAATCGCCTGCACCCAGATGCCGTTGCTCGTTCCGCAATCCTGTTCGCGGATGATAACGTCCTGCGCCACGTCCACCAGCTTGCGGGTCATGTAACCCGAGTCGGCGGTCTTGAGCGCGGTATCGGCCAAACCTTTGCGGGCGCCGTGCGTGGAGATGAAATACTCCAACACCGTCAAACCTTCGCGGAAGTTCGACAAAATCGGCTTCTCGATGATGTCGCCGCTCGGCTTGGCCATGAGGCCGCGCACGCCGGCGAGCTGACGCACCTGCTGGCGATTGCCACGGGCGCCGGAGTCCACCATGAGATACACCGGATTGAATTCCTTCTTGCCCTGGTTCTTTTCCAGGGTCTTGAACATGACGTTCGCGATCTGGTCCGTCGCGTGGGTCCAGATATCGACGATCTTGTTGTAACGCTCGCCGGAGGTGATGACACCTTTGCGGTGCTGCTTTTCCACTTCCTTGATGAGCGCCTGCGCGGCCTTGATTTCCTGGTCTTTTTCCTCAGGGATAATCATATCATCAATGCCGATGGAGACACCGGCCTTGGTCGCGTTGATGAAGCCGAGCTCTTTCAATTTGTCGAGCATGATGACCGTCTTGTCGTGGCCACAAATCTTGTAGCAACGCCAGATGAGGTCGCCGAGTTCGCTCTTCTTGACGACTTTGTTCGGGAAGCCCATCTCGGGCGGCCAGATTTCGCTGAAGAGCACGCGGCCAACCGTGGTCACGATGACCTTCTGGTCGGCATTGCCGAAATGCGTCTGCTTGCCAAGATCTGGATTCGCCAGGCGAATGCGCTCGTGAGTCGACACGGCACCGTCGTCGTAGGCAAAAATGACTTCGGTCTTGGAGCCGAACAGTTTCAACGTATCCAGCTTGGCCGGAATCGGAGTGCGCGGCTCGGCGGACAGATAATAGCAACCCAGCGTGATGTCCTGCGTGGGCGTGATGATCGGCTTGCCGGACGACGGGCTGAAGATGTTGTTCGGCGCCATCATCAACAGGCGCGCTTCCATCTGCGCTTCGACCGAAAGCGGCACGTGCACGGCCATCTGGTCGCCGTCGAAGTCCGCGTTATAAGCGGTGCAGACCAGCGGGTGAATGCGAATGGCTTCGCCCTCGATCAATTGCGGCTCGAACGCCTGCACGGACAAACGGTGCAGCGTCGGCGCGCGGTTGAGCAGAACCGGATGGCCCTTGGTGACTTCTTCGAGAATGTCCCAAACCTCGGTCGTCTGCCGCTCAATCATCTTCTTGGCCGAGCGCACGGTGTGCACATAACCAAGTTCCTTGAGGCGGCGAATGATAAACGGCTCGAACAGCACGAGCGCCATTTTCTTGGGCAAACCGCACTGATGCAGCTTGAGTTCGGGACCGATGACGATCACCGAACGGCCCGAGTAATCCACGCGTTTGCCGAGCAGGTTCTGACGAAAACGGCCGCTCTTGCCCTTGAGCATGTCGCTCAGAGATTTCAGCGAACGATTGCCGGCGCCGGTGACGGCGCGGCCATGGCGGCCGTTGTCGAACAACGCGTCCACGGCTTCCTGCAACATGCGCTTTTCGTTGCGAATGATGACTTCCGGCGTCTTGAGCTGGAGCAGGTTTTTCAACCGGTTGTTGCGATTGATGACGCGGCGATAAAGATCGTTCAGATCCGACGTCGCGAACCGTCCGCCTTCCAGCGGAACGAGCGGACGCAGGTCCGGCGGAATCACCGGCAGCACCGTGAGAATCATCCATTCCGGACGGCTCTTGGAGGACTGCAAACCCTGGAGCAGCTTGATGCGCTTGGCGATCTTTTTGCGGATCTGCTTGCTCTTGGTTTCGGTCATCGCGATCTGGAGCATGTCGATCTGCTTGCCGAGATCGACCTTGGCGAGCGCGTCACGCACGGCTTCCGCGCCCATCTTCGCCAGGAACGCTTCCGCGCCGTAGGTTTCGCGGGCTTCGCGATATTCGTGCTCGCTGAGCAATTGATTTTGCTTCAGCGGCGTCGACCCCGGATCGATCACCATGTAATCCTCGTAATAAATGACGCGCTCGAGATTGCGCGCGGTCATGTCGAGGACGAGGCCGATGCGGGACGGCATGCACTTGAAGAACCAGATATGGCAAACCGGCACCGCCAATTCGATGTGGCCCATGCGCTCACGACGGACGCGAGCAAGGGTGACTTCCACGCCGCAACGGTCGCAAACGACGCCGCGGTGCTTGATGCGTTTATACTTGCCGCAGGAGCATTCCCAGTCCTTCACGGGACCGAAAATGCGTTCGCAGAATAAGCCGCCTTTTTCGGGCTTGAACGTGCGGTAATTGATGGTCTCGGGGTTTTTGACTTCCCCTTTGGACCAGGAACGAATGGCTTCAGGCGACGCGACCTGGATCGCGACGTACTCCACCTGGTTCACCTTGTCCAAGCCGAGCAACTCTCGGGCATTTTCTTTCGTGCTAATCATACAATTCTCTTTCAGCGAATGTTATCCGCGTAAATCAGTTAAACAGCCGCCAACGCGGTGGTGCCCTGTTCCGAAGCCGCTTGCTCAACCGGGTTGGAATAACCAACCTTCACGTCGAGGCCCAGCGACTGCATTTCCTTGACCAACACGTTGAACGATTCCGGAATGCCGGCTTCCAACGCGTTGTCGCCTTTGACAATGCTCTCGTAAATTCGCGTGCGGCCCTGCACGTCGTCCGATTTGACGGTGAGCAGTTCCTGCAGCGTGTAGGCGGCGCCGTAGGCTTCCATGGCCCACACTTCCATTTCGCCGAAGCGCTGGCCGCCGTATTGCGCCTTGCCGCCGAGCGGCTGTTGCGTGACGAGCGAGTAAGGCCCGACCGCCCGCGCGTGAATCTTGTCCGCCACCAAGTGGCCCAGCTTCATCATGTAGATGTAGCCAACGACAATTTCCTGGTCGAATTTCTCGCCGGTGCGCCCGTCGACCAAACGCGTTTTGCCGTGGTTCGGCAACTTCGCGTCGTCGAGGTAACCGCGCACTTCCTTTTCCTTGATGCCGTCGAACACCGGCGTGGCGAACTTCATGCCGAGCAGCTTGGCCGCCCAGCCCAAGTGCGTTTCCAACACCTGTCCGACGTTCATGCGCGAGGGCACGCCCAGCGGATTCAAAACGATGTCCACCGGAGTACCGTTCTCCAGGAATGGCATGTCTTCCTCGGCGACGATCTTGGCCACGACACCTTTGTTACCGTGGCGTCCGGCCATTTTGTCACCGACGGACAATTTGCGCTTGGAGGCGATGTAAACCTTCACCGACTTCACGACGCCGCTATCGACGCCTTCGCCGGCTTCGGCGCGTTCCATTTCCTCGTCGTACTGCATCTGCAGGTCGTCGAATTTCTTCTTAAAGCTGCCGATGATTTCGTTGATCTTGTTGCGGATCGGCGAGGGATCGATTTCGATGCGGTCATAAACCGTCGCCAGCTTGCGCAGCAAGGTCTTGGTGATCTTGCGATTTGCCGGGATGATGATTTCGCCGGTTTCGCTGTTCACGACGTCGAGCGGAATTTTTTCGCCGAGCAAAATATTGCTCAACGCTTCCGTCAATTGATCACGCAGTTCGTCGGTCTTTTTCTTATATTCGTCCTCGACCTGCTTGGCCTGTTTCTTCTCTTCAGAAGTGACGGTGCGTTCGCGGTCGGATTCCTTCTTGGAGGAAACCTTGACGTCCATGACGATGCCGTAAGTGCCGGAGGGCACTTTCAGCGAAGTGTCTTTCACGTCCGCGGCCTTTTCACCGAAGATGGCGCGCAGCAAACGTTCTTCCGGCGCGAGTTCGGTTTCGGATTTGGGAGTGATTTTGCCGACGAGAATGTCG
>DATNEA010000060.1:0-36582 GCA_035606845.1 Candidatus Angelobacter sp.
TGGCGGGATGCGGCTACGGCCAACCATCAATTCTCATCGGGCGCCGTGAGTTGGCGGGCGATAGAGGGCCTTGGGCCTTCCGGACGCGCCATGGCACTCGAACCGGCGGGGCTGGGTTCCTCCTGGAAAGAGAACGATGCCAAAGCCCCGACGCTGGAGTTTAATTTCAGAAGCAAAAGCGGCGACGCCCAAGCATTCGTGGATTTTGTGCCCACGTTCCGGCTTTGTCCCGGCATGAAACTGCGCGTGGCAGCCAGCGTGGACAACGCTCCGGCAACTGTCGTCGAAGTGCCCGGGTCCAGTGGCGCCGAAAACGAAAACGGCCAGGTGCGTAGCGAAGCGGTGCAAAACAACTACGTTCGCGCAATGGTGCCGCTGCCGGGACTGACTGCCGGCAAGCACACGTTTAAAATTCGGGCGATTGATCCCGGCGTCGTGATTGACGAAATACATTTGCCGGCAAAATGAGACCTTCACTGGGCGGATGAAGCGCATTTTGCCCCGGCAAGGCAACGACGTGGAATTCAAGCCAACTAAAGCAGAAAAGAAACACAGTAAGAATAGAAAGTAGAAAACTATGCAAAGACGTGAGTTTCTCAAATTGATGGCCGCCGGCGCGGGCGCTGCTACGTTTCCCCTCGCCTCGCAAATCGCACGAGCACAGGACGCCGTTGGAGCGGTTGACGGCGGTTCTCCCACCAGTTTCGGCATCGCCGATTGGCAGGCGGTCGAGCATGAAGGTTTTGGACCGAACGGCGGCAGTGTTGGACCGGGTACTTGGGATGGCGTGACGTTTCAGGCGCCGTCCGATATTCCGGATCTGACGGGCGAGGGACCATATCAGGCCACTTGGGATTCGCTGCTGGCCTATGATGCGCCGGAATGGTATCGGGACGCCAAATTCGGCATCTGGGCGCATTGGAGTCCGCAATGTGTGCCCGAGGATGGCGACTGGTACGCCCGCAATATGTACATTCAGGGCCAGGGGCAATATCGAAATCAGATCAGTCGCTACGGGCATCCCTCAGTGTTTGGTTACAAGGATCTGTGCGCCCAGTGGACGCTGTTGAATTGGGAGCCTGAAGCGCTGATCCAGCGTTACAAAAAGGCGGGCGCGAAATTATTCCTCGCCCTCGCGAATCATCATGATGGCTTTGACACCTGGAATTCAAAATACCATGCCTGGAATTCACAAAACATCGGCCCGCGCCGGGATGTCATTGGCGAATGGGCGGCAGCCGCGCGCAACCAGGGCCTTCGCTTCGGTGTCACCTCTCACGCGGCGAGGAATTGGTGGTGGCAGCAGGTTGCCCATTTGTGCGACCGCACCGGAGACAAGGCGGGCATTCCTTACGACGGTCGGCTCACCCTCGAAGACGGCAAAGGCCAGTGGTGGCAAGGATATGACCCGCAGCAGCTTTACGGCCGCAAACATGGCATCCATGAACAACCGGACGAGGCGTATGTGCGCAGCTTCTACAACCGCATTCGCGACCTCATTGATCTCCACGATCCCGATCTGCTCTATTTCGACAATACCGGCTTGCCGTTGGGCTGGGCGGGAATGAATATCGGCGCTTATTTCTACAATCACAATTTGAAGACCCGCGGTGGCAAAATGGAAGCGGTGCTGAATATCAAAGGTGTCCCGGACAACCATGCCAAGGCCGTGGTGGCTGACTATGAACGCGGGGTGACCAACCGCATCATGCCGTATCCGTGGCAGTCCGAAACGTGCATCGGCCAATGGCATTATTTGCGAAGCCTCTATTTGCGCCACGGCTACATGAAACCCGCCGAAGCCATTCACTGGATGATCGATGCCGTCAGCAAAAATGGAACGTTTATCCTCAATGTCCCCGGCAGGCCCGATGGCACCATAGACCCCGACGAGGAGGCCATTGTTGACGCCATTGGAGGGTGGATGCAGATCAACGGAGAAGCGATCTACGCCACGCGGCCGTGGAAAATTTTCGGCGAAGGCACGCACCACGCGCGCGGTGGCGCATTTGCTGGCGCTGGACGTTTGGATGCCAGTGATATTCGATTCACTCGGAGCAAAAGCGGCGACGTGGTGTACGCCATCGTGCTCGGCTGGCCGGACGGCGACTTTGTGATCAACAATCTTGGCACCGCCTCAGCCGCGCAGCCCGGCAGCATAAAAAGTGTGGAATTGCTCGGCAGCCAGGCCAAATTGGATTGGAAGCAATCAGCCGAATCCCTGACGGTGAAAAAGCCCGCCGAAAAGCCGTGTGATTTTGCGTGTTCCCTCAAGATCAATCTGACGTGATCTCACAGAGAAGGAGACGGCGATGCTGAAATGTGAAGCCGCTTCTTTTGGTTTTCTGCCAGCTCAATTCATCCGGAGATTAAAAGACGTTCACTGCCCGACAAACGGAAGTATTTGATTCCGAGTGACCGCCTCGTATTGGGCTTCGGTGAGATTTGTCCGGACGTATTGGGCCATTTCGGTTTCGTATTTCGCCCAGGGCTGGTTGATGTCGTCAGAATCAAGCTTCACGCCGGCCGATTCCATTTCGCGTACCTTGCGTTGATAGGCCGCGGCGTCATCTTCATACATCTCGATGGCGCCATAGATATAGTCGATATTCGAATCGTTCAATCCCCAGAGCGAGGCGTTTTTCTGCAATTCCAAATACCGCGAATCCTGCTGCTTCTCGTAAACGGCGAGGCCGTTCGTGCCGAGAATGCCCTCGAACGTTTGATCGTGCTTTTGAGCGAGGGCATCGATTTGCTTCTGTAGGTTCGTGTCGCCAGTTTCTGTCAATTGCTGTTCCAATTGCGCGCGTGCCGAGTCCCAGTCTTGCTGCGTCTGCAACAGCGTTGCGAATTGCTGGCCATCGAGATTTACGCCGCGCAAGTCGCGGCGCAATTCGCCCGCCGTGGGATCCGTGCCAGGCAACGTGTTGGCGGGACATCTTCGAAAAATGAACCTGCCGGCAATCATTCAATGACCAAAGTCGCCATTGTTGAGGACAATCCGATGTTGCGCCAATATCTGGCCGAGTTGATTTCCGCCACGGCCGATTATGACTGCGTCGGTACCTGCGGTTCGGCTGAGGAAGCCATGGTTAAGATTCCCAAATACAAGCCGGCCGTTGTTCTGATGGATATTCATTTGCCCGGCGAATCGGGAATACCTGCACGGCGTATCTTCGCGAAAAGATGCCGAGTGTGCAGGTGATCATGCTCACGGTTGCCCCATGCGGGCTTAAAATCTGACAAACGTCATATTGCACATGGAAAGTGTTTGTAGGGAAAATTCGATCGTTACGTCATCAGAGCCAATTCACATGTGATGCCTGCGGGTATTCCATCGTTTGCAAAATTGCACACGACAAACGCCGAAATATGAATGCGATAACCCTTGCGCTTTTAAGTTTAATAGGCGGCCCTCTTGTTGCCGCCGCTCAAACCAATTCGGCTGCGGAATATCGCCTCGGCAGTGATGCCAAATCCGCGAGTTCGAATGTGCCCGGGCAATCGTATCCAAAAATTGATTCCGAGCGCCATGCCGAGTTTCGTTTGCACGCGCCGGACACCCAAAAGGTGCAGGTCGATATTGGCGGACACAAATACGACATGGCCAAGGACGAGCAGGGGACATGGTCGGTCACCACGCCGCCATTGGTTGTCGGTTTCCATTATTACGCGCTGGTCGTCGACGGTATTTCGATGGCGGACCCGGACAGTGAAACTTTTTTTGAAGTCAGCAAAATGATGAGCGGCATCGAGGTGCCCTCGCCGGGAGAAGATTTTTATTACGCCAAAGAGGTGCCTCACGGCGACGTGCGGGAGCATTGGTATTATTCCCACACCAACAGCGCGTGGCGTCGTTGCTTTGTTTATACGCCCCCGGATTACGGCAACAATCCGACTGCCCGCTATCCAGTGGTTTATCTGCAGCACGGCGCCGGTGAAGATGAACGCGGATGGTCCACGCAGGGCCACGTGAATTTCATCCTGGATAATCTCATTGCCGCAGGGAAGGCTAGGCCGATGATCGTAGTCATGGACAATGGTGGTGGAAGCGCCCTATTCGCGGGCGGCGGGACAAGGCGCGGCGCGGCCGGTGTGATGGGAGGAACCCATTCGCCTTCGGGAACCAATCGTCCGGCGCCAGCCGGTGGAACAAACCAGCCTGGCCGCGGCGGATTTGGTCGTGGCCTGTTCAGTGGTCCGGCGGCTTTATTTGGCGACACCCTGATTCATGAGATCATTCCGATGATTGACTCAACGTATCGAACGATTCCGGATCGGGAGCATCGGGCCTTGGCGGGATTGTCCATGGGCGGCATGCAAACACGAACCATCGGGTTGGCGCATCTGGATGCGTTCGCGAACCTGGGCATTTTTAGTGGGGGCACTTTGGGCGGCTTAAATGCCACGAATACTCCTTTGGCCACGCCGGAGCTTCTGCCAATTCGCCCCGTTACTGTTTAAGAATTGATATTGCCAGATTGTTACCGACATCCAGCAACCCTCAAACTATTATCGAGCGAGCTGCCACATGGTTTTTAAGCAATTATGTTTTCCCTAAGAACGTATTTTACCCTCATTTTTGCCTGCAGCCTGTTGAGTGTGGCGATTTTGCCCGCTTCCGCGGAATTACCCGAAGCCGCGAGAAAACATTGGACTGCCGATAACGGCAACGGCACCTATTCGAACCCGTTATTCTACGGCGAGTTCGAGGACCCGGATGTCATCCGAGTGGGTGCGGATTATTATCTTGCCGGCACCACGATGCACATGAATCCTGCGGTTGAGATTTTACATTCCAAGGATTTGGTGAATTGGGAACTCTCCGGATACTGCACCAACAAGCTTGATCTTGGCCCGGCTTATCGCCTTGAGGGCGGGAATATCTATGGGCGCGGAATCTGGGCGCCGTGCATTCGTTACCACGAGGGCATGTTTTATATTTTCTGCAACGTCAACAACGCCGGCCTCCAGGTTTTTCGGTCCAAATCCATTACTGGCCCGTGGGAGCGCAATCAATTGCCCGGACGCCATGATATGTCGGTTCTCTTCGATGATGATCTCCACAAAATCTTTATCATCTCCAGCGCCGGCAGCCGCGGTCCCGGAGGAATCACCACCTATCCAATCGAAGAACTTGCTCCGGACCTGAAGTCCTTTGATATGAATGCCCCAAAGCATCAAATGATCATTCAGCCGGGCAGCCCAAGAATGGGAGAAGGTCACCATCTCTACAAAATCAAAGGCAAATATTACGACATTTCGGCCATCCCCGGCGGAACGGTCAATCAAATGATTGCTCGGGCTGATTCCATTGATGGCCCGTGGCAGGTTACGACGATGGTTGAGGGCGAATCGCTCGGTGTGACAGTTGCAACGCCCTCCAAGGCCCAGGCCAATGATCGTGGCCTTTGGTTGCATCAAGGCGGCATGTGCGACACGCCTTCGGGCGAGTGGTGGTGCACAATTATGTCGGATCACGGCAGCGCCGGGCGCATGATTTCTTTGGTGCCAATCACATGGGACAACGGCTTTCCGCTCATCGGTCTGCCGGGCAATTTACGCAAAGCACCCAATACCTGGATCAAGCCGAACACCGGCTATACGCAGCAGCCCGAACCAACCTACGTCCCTGACGACAATTTCGACGGCGGCAAAATGAACCCGCATTGGCAATGGAACCATGTGCCCGATGATTCCAAGTGGTCGCTCACGGAAAAGCCGGGTGTGCTACGCCTGCATTCACTGCCGGCAACAAATTTCTGGACCGCGCGCAACAGCCTTTGCCAGCGCCCGCCGGGGCCCGAGTCCATTATGACGGTGGAGATCGATACGAAAGGTTTGACTGCTGGCGATAATGCGGGATTGGCATTGTTGAGCACCCCTTATGCGGGACTAAGCGTGGTCAAGACCGCTGAGGGAACGACGCTTCAATATTTCCGCGGCTCGGGCGGCGGACGCCGCCGTGGGGAAGCGGTTGCACCGACTGAGTCGATCGTGGGAGCAACGAATCCTCCCAGCCATCTTTGGCTCCGTGTTCATTGCAATTTTGATACCGACCAATCCATTTTCAGTTGGAGCGCCGATGGGAAGAATTTCACTACCTTGGGCGAACCGTTCATCACAACCTTTCAATTGATCACCTTCCAGGGCGTGCGCCCGGCCTTGTTCAACTTCAACACCTCGGGCCAACCTGGCGGCTACGCTGATTTCGACAACTACGCCGTGGATGAGCCGCGCGCCCGCGGGATCGAGCGTGAGATTCCCATGGGCAAGACCATTGTTTTAACCAGCGGCGCCGACGGCAGTTATTTGGCTGCGGATGATCAAAGCAATTTGTTGGTCAATATATCCGGTAATATCAGCGGCGCGCTCCCGTCGAATGCCAAATTTCACGTCGTGGATCTGGGCCTGGGCCGCGTGGCCCTGGTGACTGCCGGCGGGCGGTTCGTTTCCGTCACCGAAGATGCCGTCGCCTTGAAGGATCTTGCGGGAAACCAACCCGGCAACGCGGAAACATTCCAATGGGTTAACCTGATGCGCGGCGATACGATGTTCATGTCGCTGGTGAATCATCGTTATTTGGGAACACGGCCGAACCAGCCGGGACGTGTTTCGGCGAATGTCACCGGCCCGAGCCCGGCCCGCAAAAACGGCGCTTGTTTTAAATGGAGAACCGTCGATTAAAGGCACAACTCCTGTTTCAAACTCTGGCGTTGGTTGCAGCGATGTTGCTCGGACCTCTGCTTTGTGCGAGGGCGGGTGCATTGCGGGACTCGGTTAACTTTAATCGAGAGTGGAAATTTCATCTCGGCGATGTCACCGCCGGCGAGATGGCGGCTTTTGACGACTCGAAGTGGGACGATGCAAATCTACCGCACTCGTTTTCGCTGCCATATTTTGCGGCAGAGAGATTTTACACGGGTTACGGCTGGTATCGGAAACATTTTGACATTCCGGCGGCGTGGACGGGCAAAAGAGTGAATTTGGAATTCGATGGCGTATTTCAAGTGGCCGAGGTGTTCGTAAACGGCCAGCGCATTGGCGAACATAAGGGTGGTTACACCGGGTTTACTTTCGATATTACGGATGCGTTGAATCCTGGCAAAAACGTGGTGGCCGTGCGCGTCAATAATCTTTGGGATCCGCGGCTGGCGCCGCGGGCCGGGGAGCACGTTTTTTCTGGCGGGATCTATCGCGACGTTCGCTTGGTTGCGACCGCGCCATTGCATGTCGCGTGGTATGGCACGTTTGTCACCACGCCGGAAGTTTCCAAAGAATCCGGCATCGTAAACATCAAAACCGAGGTGGTAAATGACTCGCGAGCGCCGAAAACTGCGAGCGTGAAGACGTTGGTGTTGGATGCTCGAGGAAAAACGCTGACGCAAATGGTATCCACACAAACCATCGGGCCGGGTTCAACCAATGTCTTCGATCAAACGAGCAAGACAATCAAAAATCCGAAGCTTTGGTCGCCGGAACATCCGAACTTATATTCGGTGAAGACAATCGTGCTCGATGCTGGCAAACCCGTGGATGATTACACTTCTCCACTCGGTTTCCGCTGGTTCAAATTCACCGCTGAGCACGGATTTTTTCTGAACGGCGAACATTATTATTTTAAGGGCGCCAACGTGCATCAGGATCACGCCGGCTGGGGCGACGCCGTGGCCGACAGCGGATTTTTCCGCGATGTGAAACTGGTCAAGGGCGCCGGGTTTGATTTCATTCGGGGTTCGCATTACCCGCACGCACCAGCATTCGCCGCGGCATGCGACCAACTCGGAATGCTGTTCTGGTCTGAAAATTGTTTTTGGGGCACCGGCGGTTTCAAAAGCCCATGGGCTTCCAGCGCATATCCCACGAATCCTGCTGACGACGCCGGTTTCGAGGCGAGCGTGAAAGCCAGCCTTCGTGATATGATCCGCATCAATCGGAATCACCCGAGCATCATTGTTTGGAGCATGGATAACGAAGTTTTCTTCAGCGATAAATCCGTGATGCCGAAGGTGCGAAACTTTTTGAAGGAACTGGTCAGTTATTCGCATGAATTGGACCCGACCCGACCCGCGGCCATTGGCGGTAGCCAGCGCGGGGGAATTGACAAGCTCGGCGATGTTGCGGGCTACAACGGAGATGGCGCGCGATTGTTTCCCGATCCAGGAATTCCGAATGTTGTTACCGAATACGGTTCCACCATGGCGGATCGTCCCGGCAAATATGCGCCGGGGTGGGGCGACCTGCCGAACACTCCCGGCGCGGACCGAAACGAAACCGGTTCCTGGCGTTTTGCCTGGCGCAGCGGCGAGGTGCTTTGGTGCGCCTTTGATCACGGCAGCCTGGCTGGCCGGCGCTTTGGTTCGATGGGGATGGTGGATTATTTTCGTCTGCCAAAGCGGCAATGGTATTGGTATCGCAACGAGTACCTGCATATCCCGCCGCCCGCGTGCCCGAGCAACGGAATTCCCGCCGCGGTTAAATTGACGACAGACAAAACCACGCTTGATTCCGCGGATGGCACCGATGACGCTCAACTCATTATTACGGTCGTAGACAGGAATGGCACAGCGATTAGCAACTGTCCGCCCGTGACGCTCGCGATCGAATCCGGTCCCGGCGAATTTCCGACCGGACCGCAAATTACATTTGCGCCAAACTCAGATATTGCGATTCGCGACGGCAAGGCGGCGATTGAGTTTCGTTCCTATTATTCCGGCAAGACATTGATTCGCGCGACGTCTCCAGGTCTTAAGGACGCAACTGTGAAAATCACGTCAAAAGGCGAACCACGATTCATTCCTGGCAAAACTCCCGCCGTGAAACCGCGTCCGTACGTTCGCTTTACCGAGGTGGCGACCGATGCTTCTTTTCTTCACCTCGGCCTAAACAATCCAACGCGAGCCAGTAGCGAAACAGCCGGACACACCGGGCGTCTTGCCAACGACGGAAATCCGGCAACCTATTGGCAGGCTGGCGCGGGCGATGTGCGTCCGTGGTTCCGCGTGGATTTGGAGCGCATCGTGGTTGTGAAGCAGACCAAGCTGACGTTTCCACACGAAGGCAATTGGCGGTACAAAGTCGAAATTTCGGACGATGGCGACTCGAACTGGAAGTTGCTCATCGACCAGACGCGAACCGACAGCGGCAGCGCAGTCCGCACGGACACGGTCCAGGGAGCTTCCAACTCAGGCCGATTCGTGCGCGTAACGATAACCGGAACCCCTCCCGATCGATCCGCTGCGCTGGCGGAATTGGAGGTATTTGGAGAGCCGGTCAAACCATGACGCGCGTTGTTTCATGCTGTGGGTTGCCGGTCCTTATGCGCAGATCAGTGTCGCGCCATCAGGCAGATATCACATTGAGGCCGTCTTGAACTCCGAGCTCAAGTGAATGGCCTTGCCGGGTTTCAGTTCAATTTCCGTGGTGCGGTCACCATATCTCACTGTCGCTTTGTGCCCGGTTACCGATCGGATGGTGGCGCTGGTCAACTTCCCACCGTCCCAGGTGATATCCACCTGAAAACCACCGCGGGCGCGCAAACCGCTCACGTGTCCGGACGGCCACGCGCTGGGCAGCGCGGGCAGCAATTCGATTTCGCCTGTCTGACTTTGCAGCAGCATTTCCGCAATTGCGGAAGTACCGCCGAAATTGCCGTCGATCTGGAAGGGCGGGTGAGCGTCGAACATGTTTGGATATGTGCGCGACGGATCAAAGAGGTGGTTCATGATGCTGAATGCCCGCTCGCCATCGTGCAGTCTCGCCCAACAATTGATGCGCCAGGCAATGGCCCAACCCGTGGTGATGTCCCCGCGATTGTTCAGGGACACCTTCGCGGCCGCGGCGAGCGCCGGTGTTTCGCGTGGCGTGATCTGCGCGCCCGGAAACACCGCGTATAAGTGGGAGATGTGCCGATGATGCTGCTCGGGCGCCTGCGCGTCCCAATCGTCCAGCCATTCCTGGAGCTGTCCCTGTTTCCCGATTTGAAGTGGGGCAAGTCTGGCCCTGGTTTGTTCGAGTTGCTTTCGAAAATCTTCGTCGATGCCCAGGATTTTTGACGCCTCAATGCAGTTCGAAAACAAATCGCGGAGTATTTCGGAATCCATGGTTGGCCCGGCACAAACGGCTGACCCGAACGGGTGCTGATTTTCCGGCGAAAGCGAGGGATTGGTCACGAGCCATTTGTGTTTCGGTTCTTCCACCAGTGTGTCGAGAAAGAACTGCGCCGCGCCACGCATGACTGGATACGCGTCTTTTAAATAGGTCTTGTCGCCGTTGAACTCATAGTGGTCCCACAAATGATCACACAGCCATGCGCCGCCCATCGGCCACATGCCCCAATTGGGACCATCGATGGGGCCGGTGGCGCGCCAGAGATCCGTATTATGATGCGCAACCCATCCGCGTGCGCCATACATCTCTTTGGCTGTCCGTGCGCCGGTTTGGGAAAGGTCTTTTACCATGGCGATGAGCGGTTCCACGCATTCGGCAAGATTGCATTCCTCGGCCGGCCAATAGTTCATCTCGGTGTTGATATTGATTGTATATTTGCTTTGCCAGGGCGGGTTCATGCTCTGGTTCCAAAGCCCCTGCAAATTGGCGGGCTGACCGCCGGGACGTGAAGAGCTGATCAGCAGATAACGTCCGAATTGAAAATAAAGCGCGGCGAACTGCGGATCCTGGCCATTGTGAAAATTTTCAATGCGCTCGTCCGTCGGCAACTGCATCGCATCGCTATGGCCAAGATCAATGGAAACGCGCCGGAAAAGCCGCTGATGTTCACGCACGTGTGCGGCGAGCAGGTGCTTGAAACCCTTCGCGGCAGCGCCTGCGATTTGACCTTTGACAATTGTTTCCGGATTGCCGCTGACATCTTCAAAATTTCGATAGCTCGTAGCCGCGGCGATGAGAATGGTGGCCGAATTGGCATTGGTCACCGCAATTGAATCTGAATTAGTGACGACACTGCCTCCATCGGTCAGCACTCGCGCGCGGACCTGGAATTTCAGCGCGCCGGGGATTCCCTGTGCGCTGCCATTGGTGCCGCGGAGAACCAATGTATTTTGTGATTCGGTTTCAACAGTCGCACTCTGAGGCGTCTGAAAAGTCATTGCGAAGGCGATTGAAGTTTTTTTACTGGCAGTCAGATGAACAACGATGACCTGATCCGCGGGGCTGGCGAAGATTTGCCGCGAGTATTGGATGCCGCCGGAGCTGTATTGAACTCCGGCCACCGCCGTGTCCAAATTGAGGTCGCGGCGATAATTTTCCACAGAAGTCGATTCCGGAAAGGTAAGCATCAAATCGCCGGCGGTTTCATAAGGCATTTGTCCGAGAGGTTTGGACATCACTTTGGCGCTGATGAGTTTGGAGGCTTCGCGATATTTCCCATCAAAAATTAACTGGCGGACTTCGGGCAACGCATCATGCGCCTGCGGATTGACTGGGTCGTATGGACCTCCGGCCCAAAGCGTGTCCTCATTCAACTGGATGCGTTCTTCATTGACGCGCCCAAAAACCATGGCGCCGATTCGGCCGTTGCCTATCGCCATCGCTTCCTCCCATTTCGTTGCCGGATGGCGATACCATAGGCTTAGCGGTTCCGCGGGCGCCGCAGAGCTTCCATTCAATTGTGGTTCTGACGCAAAAAGCGCGATTGAGGAAGTGACAATTATACACAAAAAAATCAGTTGGCGCATGCCGCGTCGAAGGTTGGAGTTATTCATTTAGGTGAGAATGTAAGTTGCTGATTGCGTCATTAATAAATGTGCGTCGGCATTTTCGTATCCGCTATCAAGTGGCGGCACGCGTCGGCGATATTGACGCACAACTCTTACGAAGTCAGCAGCGAACCGGCAATATGACACACGTCATATATCGCCGCCAACCGCGCTTCGATAAATTCGCTTGCGCTTACGCGGCAGGAATTCATGCATAGCCTGTCTCAAAGGAATTTGTGCTTTGAAACCTCAGGTGGTTTTACACTGATTGAGTTGCTCGTGGTGATCGCGATTATTGCCATTCTCGCGGCAATGCTGTTGCCGGCCTTGGCCAAAGCGAAACAACGGGCCACCGAGGCCGCTTGTCTTAGCAATGAGAGGCAACTGGCGCTGGCATGGTTGATGTATGCCGAGGACAACAATGATTTGCTGGTGAACTTGAGCACGTATGTGCCTGGAGGGTTGGACAATGCCAGGAAAGGAATCCCGTGGCGGGTCGATATTGCCAACGGACAACAATCGCCCGCTCCGATCCTGACGACCCAGGACGATTGGAGGGCGGCAATCGAGCGTGGATATCGTCAACCGACGCCGACGATAATGGGTCCGTTGTGGAACTTCGCGCCCAACGCATCGGTTGTTCATTGCCCGGGCGATAAGCGTTATCTTTTGGCATATCCCGCGAGTCCGTCGCCGAGCAGCGGCGGGCCGTACTCCTGGGATAGTTATTCCGGAGCGACGTACCTCAACGGCGAGGGTGGAGGCTTTGTCAAAAAGAATTTGATCAAACATCCCAGATCGTTTTATTTGGATGGAGGGCGCCGATATGCGTGGAGAAAACGTTGGGGCATGAATAATTACGGATCTGCCGCGGCAAATTATGGCGATGCCCAGTTTGAAGATTCTCCCGCGGCGTTTCACATCACTTCCGCCCGTTTCAACTTTTGTGATGGACACGCGGAAGTGCACAAATGGCTGAATCCCGCCACGATCAAATTCGCCAATGACACGACGCGGAATAAAGACTCGGGCGGAGCGACCCAATCCGCCACGAATAGCGGGAGCGCTGTTGATCGCCAGTGGCTTGGAAGTCATTATCCCGGCCCACAAAATCCTTGATCACAAAGACACTGCCGCCCAAGACAGTGATTCAGCCGAACTCGGTGCCAAATTTTGGAAGAGAAAACTTACTCGCCGACTTTCGCCTTTGCCATTACGGCATGATCGGTTCAACCTGCCCGGAGTCATAAGACGTTACTTGATGAAATCGCAGTTTCAAAAGCAGATCGTATTTGTGCTCCTGGCAGTCATAATTTTGTCCGCTGGCGTGATCCGGGCGGACGAACCAGCGAGACTTTCTATTAGCGTGCTCAAGCCGGGCGCTGAAATTTCCACAAATGTGCTGGGCTTGAGCTATGAAACAAGTTTGATGCTTCCCGACACCAATGGCGTCCATTATTTTCGGCCCAATAACAGGCCGTTGGTCGCCATTTTCAAAACACTGGGCGTTAAAAGCCTGCGCATCGGCGGGAATTCTGTGGATGCTCCCAATGTTCCCGTTCCGTCTGAAAAGGATGTTATGTCCTTTTTCGAATTTGCGCGGGTCGCCGGTGTGAAGGTGATTTATTCCGTCAGGTTGGAAGAGCCGAAAGAAGGCGGGGTGAATACGAATTCATCGCCAACCCCCGGGTCCATGGCCAACGCGCAATCTGCCGCGCAGTTCGCCAAACTTATTCATCACCATTATGCCGGCGTGCTGGATTGCTTTGCGATCGGCAATGAGCCTGGTTATTTCCGGGATTACAACGTTTACAGCGCGAAATGGAAAGCCATTCACGATGCGATCATCGCGGTCTGGCCGGATGCTCAATTTTGCGGGCCGGATCAAAATCCTTCACCCGCTTTGGATAAAAAAATGGTGCGCGATTTTGCGAACGCTTCCGGCGGCTTGAAAATGATCACGCAGCACAGCTATCCGTTCGGTTGTTCCTATCGAAACCCGCAGGCGCGAAAGGACATCACCAAACTTGTTCCTTTCGACGCGTCGGAATCGCGCGAGAAAATGCTTTCGTCGGAGGCATATGACACTTACGACAGGATTTACAAAGGAATCGCCGGCGCAATTGCAGGCAGTTCGGTTTCGTACCGGCTTACGGAAGCCAACAGCTTTTGGTTCAGCGGTTTGAAAGGGGCGAGCGATAGTTACGCGTCTGCATTATGGGCGGTGGATTATCTTTATTGGTGGGCGGATCATGGCGCGGCGGGAGTCAACTTTCATACTGGAGATCGCACTGGTGGCGACTTGGCGATGATTTGCCGTTATGCCGCGTTTGTGACGTCTCCTCACGGTTATGAAGTGCGGCCGCTCGGTTATGGAATGAAGCTGTTCGATTTCGGAGGCCACGGGCGCCAGCTCCCGGTTGCCATCTCGTCGGCAACAAACCTGGTGGCATATGCCACGTCGAAAGACGGCTCGGTCGCGGTGACCCTCATTAACAAAGCGCATGGAGTTGCAGCGAACAACCTGGACGTCCAAATCAAATTCGATCGGCCATTGATCAGAACAACAGCGCAGGTCATTTTTTTGAAAGCTTCCAATGGCGATATCGCGGCTGGTTCCTCGGATATTACTTTGGGGGGCGCCTCCATTAAGGAAGACGGTACCTGGAGAGGACATTGGACGCCGCTTGCGATTTCGGACGACCACACGATTTCTGTCTCAATGCCTCGAGCCTCCGCGGCCGTCATTCGTGCAACTCTGAAGTAAAGCGATTGCCCATTTGAATTTCTATTTGGTCGCGGCCACGCGTATTTTTCTGCAGATTTCTCGATTGGGCCGGCTTCCGCGCTTCTGCAAGGACCATCAGTGCAAAACAAATTCAAATTTCGCGCGGGATGTTGGACATTATGACCCGAATATGACATACGTCATATTATGAGGCGCGGAAGGGAGGGTAAAAATCTCATCTCAGACATCAGCATTGGCAATATATTTTGCAAAACCGGTGTTGCTCCAACGCACGGAATTGAACCTCCAATCATCCCATGAAAAACACGCTCGCAATGACGACCCGCGCATTTAATTTTAATAGAAAAGAAGTCGGAGAATGCATCGGACTTGTAGCGCAAGCGTCCTCGCCTGCGAGTTCCGGCACCGTCCCGGTGCCAGGAACAATGGTTGCTTATCGCGCTTCAACGTCTGGCGGCGAGACGCCGCCGACACTCGCAGCCGAGACGGCTGCGCCACATTTAGATGCATCCGAACGAGGTTAAACCGGGTTGACAGGCGGACGGCGGCTTGCGAATGATTCAGCATGAGCGACATCATTTATCCTCGCAGCCCTCGCGAAATCATGTGCGGCTGGATGCACCTGCCGCGTTACATTGATAAAATTCGTCTGCATCTGGCCAGAAAGCTGCATCCGGATTATCAACCCAATTTGGGGAAAGGCTTTGATGGTCTCTGGCTGGAACTGGCCGGCGTGGATGAAAAGCAATTTGTTGAAATCGTGCGCAACAGCATTACGGACGGCCAGGTTTGCGATTGGGTTTTGAAGAACGTCAAGCCGCCGGAATCGGCGAAGGCGCAGCAGCGCGAGCGCATGCTGAATTATCCGCGGAAGGACGATGCGCAAATGCAGGAGCGGCTCAAGCTGCGCAAGCAACAATCCGGCCTCGCGCATCGTGAAGACATCCAGTGTTTCGTGGATTACATCGATGCGGATGAGAAGCGGATTTGAGCGCCTATTCTACTCGCACCGTAAAAAAGCGCTGAACTTCGTCAAAGGTGACGATGTTGCTCGCGCCAATGCTGAAAGGGCCATTCGTTTGGAGAACATTGGTGGCGATGACGCTCCATTGCGTGGCCGCTATATTTGTGCTGGTCAGCAAATAATAAGTGCGCCCGGCCAGTCCATTGGCGCAATTTAACAGCGCGTTTCCGTGCCCAAAGTTGAAGCTGGTGATGATTGGTGAAGTCAGCGGAGTCGTGAACGGCACCGGGTCCGAGGCGATTCCGTTGGCCACGGCCGCCAGCGAGTAAGTCCCCGCAGGCAAGCTCGGCGGCAACGCGAATTCAGTGCTTACCTCCACGTTTGAAGTCATCACGCCGGTGCTCGTCCAGCCATAGGTGCGGGCGTAGTAAATTTGCCCAACGCTGTTGGCCAGGCGCACGAGGGGAAAGTTGCTGTCCATCTGCGCATCGTCACCGTAGGCCGCGCCAGCCGAAATGCCGTTCAAACCGTAGCCGGTCAGATGATAACTCCCGTCTGCATTCGGCACGATGCGGTTGATGATTGGTTTTCCCTGCGCCAACGGAATTCCATCCGGCGTGTAATTATACAATTGAGGGCTGCCGAAATTCCACAGCACCGTACCGTCTGGCAATTGGAGAAACTTGGTGTAATAAGTCGCCGCATTGGTTCCGTTCCCCGGCGGGCCTGACACCTGCGTGAAGGTGTTGGCAAGATAATCGTATTCGAAGAAGCTGATGGTAGAGTTGAAACTGGCCATCGGGCCGGTCGATACCAGAATTTTGCCATTGGGCATCATGCAAGCGGGAGCGTCGGACATTCCTTGGGCGTTGGTTCCGACCGTGGAAAAGCTGGGCGCTTGCGTCCAGGTTCCGTGGGCGCTGGTTCCGCTGGGTGTGTAAATGAGATTGTTGCTGGTCGCGCCGAAAAAGATGGCTTTTCCATTGGGGAGCAGAAGCGCCGGCCCGATTTCCCCGGGCGCAGCGGTGCCATTGCCCGAATAGACATTGATCGGCGGGCTGGCATCGGCGACCCATTGGTTCATGGAAGGAAGGTAGCGCTCTGAGGTTGTGCCCGAGGGGTCGATGGTCAAAACACTTTGATCGGGCAACTTCACCCAACTTGCCTCGGATTGGGAACTCACCCGGAGATTCGGCCCCGCTGAAAACGAATTTGAAACGGGATCGTAAATCATCGTCTCATTCGCATAGCGCACTGCCACGGGAGACACCAGCACCTTGCCAGTTGGCAATAGGATTGAATCCGACTCCCCGAAACCCTGGTGCGTTCCGCCGCCCCAGATTGGCGATAGCTGCGCAGGATCCAGCAAATTCGCCGGCACCATCACCTGTTTCCAGACGTTGCTGACCGGATCATAAACTTCAGATGTTGCATTGCCGGTGCCATACTCTCCTCCGGCGATGAACACCTGTCCATTCGTCATGACGTCCGACGAACAACCCGCGCGGCTGTATTGCATGGGGGCGAGCACGCTCCAGGTTCCATTCGCATAACTTCCATGGCTATCGGGTGTGAGGCGAAACCAGTTCGTGCCGCCGCCACCGGTGGGATCATTTTCGACCATAACCGTTCCATCCGAAAGCAGCAGCATCAGCGAAGGGTTGCCGTTCGGACTGAGATTCGGGGTCCGGCGTGTCAATGGCTTCCAAGTACCCGCACCGTGCACCGGCTGCAGATAAAACACCAGCGCCAGGATCATCAGCATTAACATAGATTTCGACTGCATAGCTTCTTTGGATAATTGACCGGTTTTCGAGCCGCTATGCCATACCAGGAATCCACCTGAGCTGGAATCATGCGGTTCAAATCGTTTCCCGAATAAACGCCGAGACGCTGAAAACGCAAAGCAGCGCAGAGTTTTCAAGGTTTGCCAGCATCACTGCATCCCACGCACCGGCGCGCATATGTGGACTGACGCTATGCGGACGTGCATTCCTGTCGTTGACCAACGCGAGCGGGTGATGATATGCATTAGTTCGTTGCGATTGAGTCTTTACGCTGTGAAACGAACCAGTCCCTCAAGATGCTCGTGCGAAAGGTGAACTCCTATGAATTGCCGTCTGCCTCAATTTGTTCTCCCAATCTGCGTCGTGCTCGCGCTGTGCCAGTGCCGTGGTTGGGCAGCCGATGATACGAACGGAATGGCCAACATGGCCCTCGTGGCCACGCCATCCGCTTCTTTTTGTTCCGGCGACACCACCGTAGCGGCGCTCAATGACGGATTCGATCCGCGAAGTTCCGCCGACCGGCAGCATCCCGCCTATGGCAACTGGCCGCAGACCAACACCGAATGGGTGCAATACGAATGGAGCCGGCCCATTTCGACAAAACAAATCGACGTTTATTGGTGGGCTAGCAGCCGGGGCCGGGGCGTCGGCGTGCCGAAAGCGTGCCGCTTGTTGTATTGGGATGGGAATGATTTCGTGCCGGTCAATAATTCTTCGGGACTGGGCGTCGCTCGCAATGCTTACAATACGACTACTTTTGACGAAGTCCGCACTACCAAGCTGCGCCTGGAAATCGACCCGGATGACGGGCATTCGACGGGCATTTTGGAGTGGAAAGTTTACGATTCGGGCAAATCCCCGATCCTGCCGCCGGCGGTCAATGCGGGGATCGATCGCGATGTTGTGAAGGGCGGCAAAACGTACCTTTCCGGTTCCTTTAAATCCGCGCAACCCGGCCAAATCAAAACGGTCTGGAGCAAGGAATCCGGGCCCGGGTCCGCGAGATTTGCCGATGCCAACGCGCTCGAAACCACGGCTACGTTTTCGAGAGTAGGCGATTACGTGCTGAAGCTGACCGCGATGAATGGCGATGCTGCGGCCAGTTCGATGGTTAAAGTGAATGTGGTCGAACCACCGCCGAAGCAACGGTTGGACGTCGTTTACACGAAAAAATACAGCATCGACAGTCCGCTATGGAAGGCGCGGGCGAAAGCGCTCATCGTGAATTGGATTCCGCATTGCATCGATCAAATCAACAGCACGAACCTGACACGAGGGCAGGGCGGGATTGATAATTTCATCGAAGCCGGCAAGGCGTTGCGCGGCGAACCGCACGGCAAGCATAAAGGCTACGTTTTCTCGAATGCCTGGGTGCATCAGACCGTCGAGTCGATGTGCATCGCGCTGATGGTGGATCCGCAAGGCGATCCGGACATCATCAAAGCGCAGGCAAAAATGCGCGCCACACTGGACAGGTGGATCCCGATCATCCTGGGTGCGCAGGAACCCGATGGATATTTGCAAACCGCTTACACGCTCGCCGATCGCAAGCAATGGCCCGAGCGCTGGTCGCCGGATCATCGCGGCAATCACGAAGGTTATACGGCGGGATATTTTATTGAATCCGCGATCAACCACTACACGATGACCGACGGCAAGGACCTGCGCCTTTATAATGCCGCCAAGAAGCTCGCGGATTGCTGGGTCGCGAACATTGGCCCGGGCAAAAAGCCGTGGTTCGACGGGCACCAGGAAATGGAACAGGCGCTCGTGCGTTTTGGCCGGTTCGTCAATGATGTCGAGGGCCATGGCCGCGGTGACAATTACATCAAGCTGGCCAAATTTCTCCTGGATTCCCGGCGCGGCGGTTCGACCTACGATCAAAGCCATTTGCCGGCGATCAAGCAATACGAAGCCGTCGGCCACGCCGTGCGCGCGGTTTATTTCTATTCCGGCATGGCTGACGTTGCCGCGGAGACGGGAGACATCGATTACGAAAGCGCGGTCATGTCGCTGTGGGATAACATGGTCAATAAAAAGTATTACGTCACGGGCGGCATTGGCAGCGGTGAAACTTCCGAAGGTTTTGGGCCCAATTACAGTTTGCGCAACAATGCGTATTGCGAATCCTGTTCGAGCTGCGGCTTGATTTTCTTCCAGTACAAATTGAATCTCGCATATCACGACGCGAAATACGCGGATTTGTATGAGGATACGATTTATAATGCATTGCTCGGCGCGACCGATCTCGATGGCAAAAATTTCTATTACGACAATCCGCTGATCGCCAGCCGGGTGCGTTATCCGTGGCACACTTGTCCGTGCTGCGTCGGCAATATCCCGCGCACGTTGCTGATGATTCCCACGTGGACTTATGTCAAGGACAAGGACGGCATTTACGTGAATCTCTTCATCGGCAGCCGCATCAATGTGGAGAGAGTCGCGGGCACGGACGTGCAGATGGTTCAAAAAACCGATTATCCTTGGAGCGGGGATATTTCGATTACCGTGAATCCGAAGCAAAGCCGCAAATTCACGGTGTACGTGCGCATTCCCAATCGTCAGACGAGCGCTCTTTATTCCGAAGTGCCGGAGGTCAGCGGTTACACGTCCTTCGCGGTGAATGGCAAATCCGTCAGGCCAAAGATCGTGAAAGGATATGCGGTCGTGACGCGGAAGTGGAAAGCCGGCGACCACATTGATCTGGAACTGCCGATGAAACCGCAACGCATTACTGCGGATGCGCACGTCAAAGCCGACCAGGGCCGCGTGGCGCTGCGTTACGGGCCGCTGATCTACAATGTCGAACGCGCCGACCAGTCGGACCTTTCGGAAGCGCTCGGCTCCGGCCCGATCAAAGCGGAATGGAAACCGAACCTGCTCGACGGCGTGGTGACGCTTGACGGCACGTGGGCGGATGGGCAACCGATGACGGCCATTCCAAACTTCGCCCGGATGAATCGGGTAACTGACAGTTCGGCCGGTCCGGAATCCATCGTGTGGATGAAGAGCGGTAATGAAGTGGAAACGGCGAGTTCTAAATAAGCTTTTTCCGTTGTTCGGCCCCGGATAGACTCGGGCAAATGAATTGGCAGGTCGTCGCGAAAAAGACTCTCGCGATCATCGTCATTGCGGCCTCGACCCTCGGCGCGACGATCAGTTCGCATGCGGCGCCGGCCAGCAAGGCAAACTTCTTCCTGCGTTCCTGGAAAACGGAGAACGGGCTGCCAGACAATGCTGTCACCGCGGTCGTGCAAACCCATGACGGGTATCTTTGGGTGGGCACGTACGGCGGCATGGCGCGGTTCGATGGCGTGCATTTCACGGTTTTCAACAGCGCCGGCGAACCGGAACTGCAAAGCGATCGCATCACCTGCCTGTATGAGGACCCCAAGGGAACTCTCTGGATCGGCCACGAGCGCGGCGACCTTACTTCCTATCGTGACGGAAAATTTCACGCGCAGAGCGTCCATGAAACGGGCGTTCGCCGGAAAATTTCCGGCATCGGCGACGACGAGAACGGCGACGTTTGGATGGTGAGCGAGGAGGGGACTCTCGTGCGAGTGCGGGACGATGCCAAATGCGCGCTCCCCAACTCGGATGGCGTCGTCGTCACCGCGCAGGACGGCACGAGCCATTTCTGGGTGGCGAGCGGCGGGAAACTGGCGCGGTTGGACAAAGGGAAACTGGACGTGCTCACCGGCACGAACAGTGACAACGTTTTCGGCGGTTACATCCAGGGCATTTGCGCCAGCCGGAACGGCGGGGTGTGGGTCGTGAGCGACAATCGGGTCCGGAAATTTCTTGGCGAAAAAGTGACCGAAGATCGTGGCGCCAATCCGTGCAACGCGACGCTCGTCTGCATGATGGAAACCGCGAATGGCGATCTCGCGATGGGCACCTCAATGGATGGCCTTTATCTGCTTTCGTCGAATCGGTCGGTGCTTCACTTCGACCTCGCCAGCGGGTTTCCGAATGATTGGATTCGTTCCCTCGCCGACGACCGCGAGAACACCATCTGGGTGGGCGCGGGCAGCGTGGGCTTGACAGCGTTGCGGCGGGGAAAGGTTGAAACGCTTGAGGCCCCCGACCATTGGCAGCAGCGCGTGCTTTTGTCGACGACCGTTTCCCGCGATGGCGCGATCTGGGCCAGCACCGAAGGCGGAGGGTTGTATCGTCTGCTGAATAGCGAATGGAAAAACTACGGTGAAAGCTCCGGCCTTTCCAACCTGTTCGTCTGGAGCGTCTCACAGGATGCCCAGGGCCGGATTTGGGCTTCTACCTGGGGCGGGGGAATCTTCTTCCAGCAAGGCGATGATTTTATCACTCCGCCGGGATTGGAAAATGTCAATGCACCGATGGCGGCCACATTGCAGACGCCGGATGGCGCCACGTGGATTGGGACCGCCAACGGTCTGATTCGCTATCAGGACGGCGCGGTGAAATGGTTCGGCGAAAAGGACGGGCTGAAAGCGCCGGACGTGCGGGCCATCGCCGCCGCGCGGAACGGCACCATTTGGTTCGGAATGCTCGGCGGCGGTTTGGGGCGTCTGCAAAATGGCGTGATCAAACAATTCCAAAAAGCCGACGGCCTATCCAGTGATTATGTCCAAAGCTTGAAACTTGAAGACGACGGCACGCTCTGGATTGGCACTTACGGCAGCGGCCTGAATCGTTTCAAAAATGGAAAATTCTCGCGGATTACCACAACGGCGGGGCTTCCCAACAACTTCATTTGCGCCATTGAAGACGATGGACGCGGAAATTTCTGGATCAGTTCGCATCACGGAATTTTCCGCGTCTCGAAAAAAGCGCTGGCTGATTGCGCCGATGGAAAAACTTCCACGGTCACCTGCCTTGATTACGGCGAGGGCGACGGCTTGCCGTCGCTGGAATGTTCGGGTGGCCTGCAGCCGGCCGCCGGCAAGCTCGCCGACGGCCGGATTTGCTTTGCGGTCAGCAAAGGCCTCGTGATCATTGACCCCTCGGACACCAAGGTCAATCAACTCCCGCCGCCGGTTGTGATCGAGGACATTATCGTGAATGGTAAACTTATTAGTCCCGACAGTGTGGAAACGAATGAGCCATTGAAAATCCCGCCTGGCCAGCAACGGTTCCAATTCAATTTCACCGCGCTCAGTTTCATCGCGCCGGAAAGAATGCGATTCGAATACCAGTTGGTTGGTTGGGACAAGGACTGGGTAAGGGCCGTGAGCGAAAAGCGCGTCGCGGAATACAGCTACATTCCGCCGGGCAGCTACACGTTCCGCGTGCGCGCGTGCAACAGCGATGGCATCTGGAACCCATTTGGCGCCTCGGTCGCGCTCATCGTTCAGCCGCTCTTCTGGCAAACCTGGTGGTTCGATGTCATTACAGCCATCGCCGCCATCGCGCTGGTGGCGAGCATCGTCTGGTTTGTTTCGCGCCGGCGCATGCGTCGCAAGCTGGAAGATGTCCAGCGCCAGCAAGCCATCGAACGCGAGCGCACGCGCATTGCCAAGGACATTCACGACCATCTGGGCGCGAATCTTACCCGCATTTCCCTGCTCAGCCAATCCGCGCAGGGCGAACTGGAAAACGCCGCCGAAGCCGCGATCCAGCTCGAGCGCATCTACGAAACTTCCCGCGAACTCACGCGTTCGATGGACGAAATCGTCTGGGCCGTCAATCCCCGGCACGACACGCTGGACAGCCTGGCGAGTTATCTTGGCAATTTCGCGCAGGAATATCTGACCTCGCTGCACATTCGCTGCCGCCTGGAAGTTCCGCTTCATCTGCCGCATTGGCCGATTTCGGCCGAGACGCGCCATAACATCTTTCTCGCCTTCAAGGAAGCGCTCCATAACGTGGTGAAACATTCGGAAGCGACCGAGGTGGTGGTTTTTCTCACGGTCGAAGCGGACACGGTGGCCATGATCGTGAAAGACAACGGAAAAGGTTTTAACCCCGAGGCCATTACTTCCCGGCCTGGTCGCGGCAACGGTTTGAAGAACATGGCCCAGCGGCTGGAGAAAATCGGCGGCCACTGCGCCATCAAGAGCCGGCCCGGTTCCGGCACCGAAATCAGCTTTCTCCTCAACGCTGCCGTGGAGGCGCACAAGGCCAGTTAAAAATGCGCTATTGTAATGAATATAAAGGACATGACGGGGAAATGAACGGAGCTAAAATACAGTGAATAACAGACAAACCGTGAGTATTGGAGTTGCCATTGTGGAAGACGACGTGCCCGCCCGCGAGATTCTTTCGGGCTGGATTCGGCGCGCTGAGGGTTTCAAATTGCTGGGCGAATATGACACCGCGGAAGAGGCCATCGCGGAATTGCCGCAACTCAAACCGTCCGTGGTTCTTTTCGACATCAATTTGCCGGGAATCAATGGCATCGAATGCGTCCGCCGGCTAAAGCCGCGCCTGCCGGACACGCAATTTCTGATGGTCACGGTTTACGAGGATGTGAACCACATTTTCGACGCGCTCGCCGTGGGCGCCAGCGGTTACCTGTTGAAACAAATGAAACGGCAGGAATTGCTCGATGCGCTCAAGGATGTCCACGCCGGCGGGTCGCCCATGAGCAGCCAGATCGCCCGCAAAGTGGTGCAATCGTTTCGCCGCAATGAATCCGAGTCGAATGAGGGTGAAATGGTTGGGCTTTCTCAGCGCGAACGCGAAGTTCTCGAGCTTCTCGCCCGCGGTTTTTTGTACAAGGAGATCGCCGACAGTTTGCAAATCGGGGTCGCTACGGTGAATACTTACATCCGCCGCGTTTACGAAAAACTCCACGTCCGTTCCCGCGCCCAGGCAGTCGCCAAATACGCGAATTTGCCGATGGGCCCGGCTCATTGAAAGAAGCGTGTGCTGACTCCTGATATGGATTGCAGGCCGCGCCTGGCTTTCGAACCAAAAGCAAAGTTGAACATTAAGCAGCACTTCGTCCTGTTTGTTGTCGCCGCGGTCGTGGTTGGGAGCCGGATTTCGGCCATTGCCCAAAACGCCACGAATACCGCCCTGGTCCCGGCTCCGCGCGATTTTCCCACCAACTGGCTTGCCCGCCATGCGGAAAATGTCGCCGCCGCAAAACGTGGCGGCATCGACATCCTGTTCCTCGGCGATTCCATCACCGATGGCTGGCACTGGGACACAGGCGGGCGGAAAATCTGGGAAAAGACGTTTGCTCCACGCCACGCGGCCAATTTTGGAATCGGTTACGATCGGATTCAAAACGTTCTGTGGCGCATTGAAAATGGGGAACTGAACGGCATCGATCCCAAAGTGGTCGTTCTGCTGATCGGCACCAACAACACCGGCAATGAAGACGACGGCCGGCCTCGCAACAGCACGCCGGAAATCATCGAGGGGATTTCCAATCTCGTCCGGCAAATTCAATTTCGTCTGCCACGGACGAAAATTGTCCTGTTCGGAATTTTTCCGCGCGGCGATAAAAACGATCCCATTCGCGCGCAGGTGCGCGAGGTGAATGCCGGGATTTCCAAACTCGCCAGTGACAACGTTCGTTATCTCGACATCGGCGCCCAGTTTCTCGCGCCCGACGGCACACTGCCGCGTGATATGTTTCCCGATTCGCTGCATCCGAATGAGAAAGGCTATCAAATCTGGGCCGACGCGATCACGCCGGTGCTGGACGAAATTTTGGGAAAATTATCGGCTGAACAACTATTGCCGCTCAAAGTCGTCGGGACGAAAATTCTGGATAGCAGCAACCGTCCCGTTTTGCTGCGCGGCGTCAATGCCGCGAGCATGGAATGGACGAGTGACGGGCAGGGGCGCATTCTCAAAACGGTCAACACCGCCATTCGCGACTGGCGCGCGAACATCATCCGGCTTCCGCTCGCGCAGGATCGTTGGTTTGGCAGGGCGCGGGAGCAGACTGATGGCGGCCGTGCTTACCGCGAACTGGTTCACGAGGTCGTGGATACCTGCGCCACGCAACATTGCTACATCATCCTCGACTTGCATTGGTCGGACTGCAACGAGTGGGGCGTCAATATCGGCCAGCATTCCATGCCCGACTTGAACAGCGTGGCTTTTTGGAAGGATTTCGCGCCGGTTTACGCCAACAATCCGGCCGTGCTGTTCGACTTGTATAACGAACCGCACGATGTCTCCTGGAACGTCTGGCTCAATGGCGGTCGCATCAAGGACAAACCCAACACGCGCCAGGTTGGGCCGGCCCGAACTTACGAATGCGTGGGCATGCAAAAATTGTTAGACACCGTGCGTGAGACAGGCGCGAGCAATGTGGTCATCGCTGGTGGTTTGGATTGGGCTTATGATTTTTCAGGCATTCTCCGCGGCTATCGCCTTTTGGATCCTCATGGCAATGGCGTCATTTACGCCAACCATTGTTATGATAACAAACGCGAAAGTGTAAAGACCTGGGTTCGAAAAATGGAACAAGCGAGCGCGAAACTGCCGGTCATCGTCAGCGAATTTGGGGGCGATGCCGGTCCCAGCCGCGTGGTGCCTTCCGATAATTGGCTGCTGCGCGTGATGAAGGCGTTGAACGAACACCATTGGTCCTGGGTCGCGTGGGATTTGCACACGAGCGCGCGGCCGAATCTGATTTCCGATTGGGACTACACGCCCAGCCCTCAATTTGGTGTTTACGTCAAACAAGCCCTTGCGGAGCCGCCATCCGCGAGTAAATGACGGTTTGCATCATCAAAATTTTGACGCTTTGGGACTCCGCCTCCTTGCGTCGGCGGCGACGGATTTATTCCGGCAGCCAGACGGTACGCCAGAACATCGACGGGCCGGTCATGTTATTCGTCATGCTCCAGGTGGTTCCCGCGGTCGTGTTGGTCGCGACGGATATCCAGTTGTTCAGATCGGTGGAACTTTGCAGCACATAGCGCACTTTCGGCTGGCCTTGGACTTGCAACATTGTCTGGCTGCCGCTTTGAGCGAAGGCGAGTTGCGGCGCGGCGGGTGGAATTGTGAGCAGCGTGACGGAATAGGGCGGAAAGCTCGCCGAGAAATTTGTTCCATTGAGCGCCAGGCTATTGGTTGCAATGTCCTGCGCGCCTGGAATTGTGGAATTAGTTCGCGTGGCTTCGTCCTGCGCGATGCCAAATGAACGCACCAGCGCGTTCGTCCACGGAAGATAATTTGCCAGCGAAAATTGGGTGTTGAAAGTCGTGGCGCTGTCCTTGTTGATGACGAGCACGGCCAGGGAACCATCGGCTTTGCGCGACGAATAGGCGGTCAGTAGAAAATAATCGCTGTCCGCGTCGAGGATCGTATCGCCCGGGCGCGCGAAGTAGCGCATGAGTTTATACGTGTAGAACGTGGGGTAGCGCGTGTTTGAATTGCCGATGATGCCGAGGTCGCCATTGGTGCGCCAGCCGTAGAGGGAGGGATCAAAATCACCGTTGGTATCAATGCCATTGCGCAAATCCCACCAGATGAACCCGTTGAATTCCGTTTTCATCAAATTGGCCAGGCTGTCCGCCAGGTAAAGCCCGTTCACGATGCTGGTCGATTGTTTGCCCTGGTTTCCGGAGTCCGCGTTGTTTTCCGTGCACAGCAGTTCGATGTTCGTTCCAGCCGCGCCGATATAATCGGTGATTTGCTGGCGCAAATTGGCCGCGTCGCCCGGCCAATTGGCGGAGTCCTGCAACAACGCTTGATCGCCGTCGTCCTGGTATTCCGGGTAGACGTGATACACCAGAAAATCGGGCAGCACGCCGAGTGATTTCATGGTGGACAAAACGACCGGCGTCCAGCCGTTGTGATCGAGGCCGGTGCGCGGATTGTAGGCCGGGTGCGCGCTGTAGCCGTTATCCGAGCTGTCTTCGCCGGTGACCACGGGCACGCCGATTTTAATGGTGGGATCGGCCGCTTTCATTTGCGTGATGTATTGGGCGGCGCGCGTCGCGTAGGTGTAGGGATCGTGCGGGAACGTGTTGCTGTCGGTTTCCCAGGTGCCGTAGTTTTCATTGCCGACTTCCCAATATTGGAAATGGCAATGGTTCGTGAGGTTGGCCGAGCGCACCCATGCGGTGGCTTCCTCCGGAGTGCCGGTTCCGTAATTGGCGGTGATCACGGCCTGCACGCCGGCGTTGGTGGCGATGTGCATGAAATTTTTGAATGAGGTTCCCCACGTCCAGGTATTGCTCAAGCTGGTGTCGGAAGCCCAATGATATTCATCGGAAAGCGAGCCGCCGGGAAAACGGAGAATCGACGTGCCGAGTTCGTTCAGGGCATTGGAAGTGGCGCCGGTGTCGAAATAATTATCCCAAACGGCCGTGTTCAGCCCGAACCAGCGCGAGTCCGCGGCCCGAATGGTTTTGGTAGCGTCCACTTGCACATGCACCGTGGAAGGCGCTATTGCCGAGAGGCTGACATCATCAAGATAAAATGGGCCCGCGGTGCCGCCGGAGGTCAGTTGAAAATTCACGCGACTGATATTCGTCACGCCGGCGATGCCGAGGGCGCTGAATGGGATGAAAAATTGCCGCCACGCATTCGTGGGCAGCGCGGGGAGCAAATAAGAGGGGCCGGTGACGTTCAGGTTATCGTATTGAAAATAAATCTGAACTCTCTGCCCGCCGGTGGCGCCGCCATTCACCCAAAAATTGAAATTGGTGTAGGCGCCCGGACTGAAATCCGAGTGCCAGAGCGAGATGGCATCCCACGTGCCGCTGGCGAACTGGATGGAATCGGCGCCCGAATGCACCGGCGAGGTGTTCGCGAAGTTGTTGCTCGCGCCCCAGCTCCAATTTTGGAAACCGTTTTCGAGCTGGTCGGAATAGATGGAGAAATGATTCGTCTGCGCCGGCGCGGTATGAACCGTCATCAGCCAAAGCGCACAAACAAATGGCAACAAACAAGCCCTGCGCAACACGATGCTAAAAAATGACATGGTTTCCTTCCGGGACAAGCGGGGTTCCAGCGGGGTGTGCCCGCCTGAAATTAAAAGCGGGCACCGGTAGTGCGGTGCCCGCCATTGTTCATCAGCCAATTTTGGCTGGCTATTTTACCAAACGGAAGAATCCAGCGCCTCCACTGGGCAGATTGGTGGCGGAAATGGCGCCGACTGTGTTGGTGCCGGTGCCGTCGGGGAAGGTATAGGTCACGCCGGCGCTGCCCCAATTGCCTAACAGATTGCTGGACGATTGCACGCTCCAACCGGACGCGGTGGTATTCCAATGGATAAAGAAGGCGGTGCCAAACGGCTGCCAGACGGCTCGGTCGGCGGCGAACTGGTAGTATTCAGCGATCTGCCAGTTATTGTTGGCCGTGAGTCCCGGGCCGCTGAAATTGTCGATCAGTGACGTGACGCTGTTGGTCACGGTTTCCGCGGTCATGGTGAAAGTCTGGTTATTGTTCGTGATATTCCCGTTTTTGAAGACACCAAAGTTCACGAATGACTCGCTGGGACCGAAGTTGCCGGTATAGTTCGGATCACTGAGGAAATCCGGCAGGGTAAAGTTGTTCACCGAGCCATCCGCCGCCACGACGTTTCCATGGGTGTCGTCCGTGAAGTTCAACGACCAAGTGCCGTTGGCATTGGCCATGGTGGGGAAGTTGAACGTGATGAGATTGGTCGCGTTTGCGTTGGGAGCGTTGGTCTTCCAATCGACCACCGCCACGACGCCGCCATTCGTGCCGTTTTGCACGTGCAGGCCGAGGTAATCCGCCGCGTTATAGGAGGGGCCGCTGTAGGTTTGATTATAGTTAAAGAGGTTGGGAGGACTATTATCGGGAATCGTGTTGCCGTTGATGAGGTAAATGTGGGCGTCAAATTGAGGCGCTGAAGCCGGGCTCGGGAAGTTCGTCAAGGTGAACGAATACGTCGCCGGAGTTTGGCCCAGCCAAAAATAGTCCGTGCTCACATTGTTGGTGGACGGCGAGGTGATGCCTTCCTGATCGAACAGGTTGTTGGCATCATTCGCGTCCAGAGTGAACTGCACGCCGCCGGGTGTGCCGCGCGTGAGGGCCGTAATGGATGGAGCGGTCTGAGGACTCCAGAGCACAAGGTTGTCCATGTGGAAGGTGATGGGCACTGACCCGCCGGTGGTGCCGGGAGTGGCTTGAATCGCAATGCCGTTGGCATTGATGACCCCGCTGGAGGCGCACGGGAAGTTGAAATGAGTCCATTTGCCAATCATGCCCGCGGTGAAGTTGGCGCTGCCAATGAACTTCCACTCGTAGTTCGGGGGGCCATCGGCGATGAACATCTGAAAGCCACCGTAATCGGTCGAATCGCTGGGAGTGGGTCCGTCATAGTAGACATCGAACGCAATGGACTGAAAATCCGAAGCATTAAACGGCAGGCTGAGCTGGCCGCCGGGGTAACCGCTGACCGCTTCCGCAGCCGCGAATTCAACCGAACCGGCCGGCAGGATGCTGGTCGGTCCCGAGTTATTGACGGGATTGGTGTAGGGCGCATCGATATTCGGGTCCAGAGTGGCAGCCATGTTTTGGCTGTTCCAAGCTGATGAAACCACGTCGTTGGTGAAAGCCGACAAGATGGTGGGGTTGGCCAGGGGCGTGACGGTCACGTCGCCGATAAAGATCGTGACCGGGCCGGAATACGCGCCGCTGCCTTGCAATTGAAATTGAAGGTGCGCCACGTTGAAAGAGGGGCCGGGAATCGCATACGTGTAGGTGGTCCAGTCATTGGCCGATCCGGGATCGACTTCGGCATAGCCGACGCCCACCCAACTGAAGCTGGAATCGCGCAACGCCATCTGCAAATGACCGTAGCCCGCGCTGCCGGTGCCGGAGGCGGAATCGATTTTCATTTGAAAGGTCACCTGATAGTAACTACCCGAGACGAAAGACACATTGAAAGCGGGGTCGAATTCGGTCGTGGTGACGCCGTCAATCACGCCTTGAATGCAGCCGCCACCATTGGGACCGTTGGTGGGAATCCAGGTGTACGTGGCGCCCGCAGGGCCGCCGTCGTAAAAAGCCGATGATTCGGCGGAATCATTGCTCAAGGTGATCACTGACTGGGCCTGGCAAAAAGTGGCGGCGCCGGCCAGTGCGAGGGCGGCAACCAGGGATGGAATCCAAGACGGCGTTGTTTTGAGTGTTGTCATATCACGGCAGGTATTTTTGTGTTGGGGGGATTCTAAATTCTTCTAACCATCTTTGGTTCACGCGATGAATCGTCTGGCTGCAAATCGGTTCATTAACTGGTCAGCATATATCACAACCGATGTTTGCTGGCTTGTCCACAAAATACTTTACATTAACTGAAATTCTAATCTCCGGGCGTTGCCGACCACATGCCTCGGGGCTGAGTGGGCGTGCCGGTGCCCACGGTTTGCTCGATCCGCAGTGTTTCCACGTGGCCGTCGCAAAAAACGTAATTAAACCGTTTCCCGTGCGCTTTGTAGAGCAGCGAGCCTTGATTGACGCTGGCCGTACTGTTCGGGTTTTGAATCGCGTTATTGTTATCGACTTGATACAGCTCGTTCGCGCCGAAGGATTGCGGCCCAAGGCAGATGCAGGTCCAGACATTGCCGGCGCACTGCTGGCCGCCGGTATTCTCGCAAAGCAATATCGTTCCCGAAGGGTCTTTAACGGCAGTGACAGGAAATCCCGGAGCGTCCCAATTCGCAGCGCCCGAGGTGGATTGCCAGTAGATTCCGACGCTTAATTTCCCCGGCAAATTGAGGTTAGGCAGCCCATTTTTCGGGTCGCGTTGATAATCGGCATTGGCTCCCTGGTTCGGGCCGCAGCCAACCATGGCATAGGAGCGCTCGGCCAGAAACGGATTTTGGCCTCCCATCCAGTTCACCTTCGGAAATGTGTCCGCCGGACAGACCAGCACCATGGGCGCTTGTCCGGTGAGCAACACGCCCACTTCCATGTCCAAATCCGAGGCGTTGCCGCCGATATAAGGATTAAGGAAACTGTCCCAGGACTCCTGAATGCCCGCGGCCGTATCAGAGCCGACGGCGAAGCCGGCTGGCGGGAAGGTGTTGTTGTGATCATTGGCGAACATCGGAAAGCCCAGGCCGATCTGGCGCATTTGATTCACGCACTGGATCCGTTTCGCCTTCACTTTGGCGCTCGCCAGCGCCGGCAACAACATGGCCGCCAGGATGGCGATGATGGCAATGACGACCAACAATTCGATCAGGGTGAAACCGTGATCCGCCGCTTTTGCCGCCGGCGGACCGCTCGAGTGTGTGTGTAAACGAAAGAATTTCATGGCCAAATCCCTCTATTGGTTGACTAACTGAACATGCATGTTGGGAAGAATAACGTACTTCTTGCCCGGAGGCGGTGGAGGGATCGGGGTTCCGGAACTGGCGGCAAATTCCTCGAAATTCGCGGGCCGCCGTTTGTGGCCGACAATCCAGCGAAGGAGCGCGCGCTGCACGGCATCCAAATCGGGCTGGCCGTTGGTTTGCGGCGCGGAGACGGCGAGTTGACGGCGCGAGGGCTGCGTGACGGCTTCAGGCTGGTTCGTTGGGGCCGGGGCCGTCGAAACGCTGGGAGCAGGAGAACTCGTGTTCTTCTTGCTGCAACCGTTCGTTAAAGCAATCGTCGACAGCATCAGACCCAACATCATTAATGTTAGCCCGAAGCGTCGTAAAAAGAAAGTCCTAAAAGCACTGCTGTTCTTCATTTTTTCCATCGAGGTGACCGGATTGATTGACATTGGGTTCGGACAGAGTTTTACGCTAAATCAGGATGGGTTCATTGTAATGTCCACTAAATTATGGACGCGCATCAATGGCGATGTTAAGGCATTCTCACGTTCAATGGCAGCCAATTTTATGCCACAAACTGCGTGAAAATCTTCATTTTACAGGCAATTCTCGTGTTTGCATTGGCCGGAAACCTGGGAGCGGCGGCTACGAACACGGTCTGGTTCGACATCCGTCAATTTGGTGTGGAAGGCCGCGGTTGGAACGGCACCAAGGATTTTTACGACCGCTTGCCGGCGCGCGCTGAGTCCGTCGTCCGCGCGCCAGTTTGGGACTTGAGCCACGATTCCGCCGGCATGTGCGTTCGGTTTGTCACGGATGCCACCACGATCCGCGCCCGCTGGGCACTGACGGATCCATGGCTTTATCTGCCCAACATGACCGCGATCGGCAAAAGCGGCTTGGATCTTTACGTCAAAATGCCTGCCGGATGGCATTGGCTGGCGGTAGGCCAACCCACCGCTCAAACGAATGAGGTCACGCTCGTCGAAAATTTGATACCCGGCAAGCGTGAATACATTCTTTACCTTCCGCTTTATAACGGGACCCGGTTCGTCAAACTCGGCATTCCGACCAATGCCGTCATCGAAAAAGCGCCGCCCTGGGGAGAAGGGGAACGCAAGCCGATCGTCTTTTACGGCACGTCGATTCTTCAGGGCCTGGCCGCGTCCCGCCCGGGAATGGTTCACTCCGCGATCCTCGGGCGCCGATTCAATTATCCCACCATCAACCTGGGTTTTTCCGGGCAAGGCAAAATGGAACCTGAAATGGCCGATCTCCTCGCGGAGCTCGACCCGTCCGTTTACGTTCTCGATTGTTTGCCCAATATGGTCGCCGATGAAATCAAGGCGCGCGTCGAGCCGTTCGTCAAAAAATTGCGTGCGGCCCACCCCAAAACGCCTATAGTTCTCGTCGAGGACCGAACCATGCAGGACTCGTTTCTGATCCAGGGCCGCATGGAATGGTATCACCTGAAAGACCGTGCCGAATTGAAAGCCGCGTATGAACGGCTGAAACACGCCGGTGACAATCATCTGTATTACATCCCGGGCGAACATTTGTTCGGCGATGATGGCGAAGGCAGCACCGACGGTTCGCATCCGAGCGATCTTGGTTTCATGCGGCAAGCCAAAATTTTCGCCCAAGTCCTTGGCCCGTTGTTGAACACTGAAAATCAAAAATGAAAAAGCTCGCAACCCTTTTTTTAATCTCACTCACCAGCACCATGGGCCACGGCGCGCCGTTGTTTTCGCGGCACGAAAAACAAGTGGACGCGCTCCTGGCGCGGATGACGTTGGAGGAAAAAATCGGCCAGATGGTGCAGGTCGATTGCAACGCCTTGCCGGACAAATCGGCGGTCCAAAAATATTTTCTGGGATCGGTTTTGAGCGGCGGCAGTTCGGATCCGACCAGTGGCAATACGGCGAAGGACTGGCTCGATTTCGTGTCGGGATTCGAACAAGAGGCGCTCCAGACGCGCCTGAAAATTCCGCTCATTTACGGCATTGACGCCGTGCACGGCCACAACAACGTGCTCGGCGCCACGATATTCCCGCATCACATTGGCATGGGCGCCACGCGCGACCGGAAGCTGGTTGAACGCGCTGATCGCGTCACGGCGGAGGAAGTCGCGGCGACGGGCATCCGCTGGGCGTTTGCGCCGTGCATCGCCGTCGTGCAGAACGAACGCTGGGGCCGCACTTACGAGAGTTACAGTGAGAACACCAGGCTCGTCTCCGAACTCGGCGCGGCGTCCATCGAAGGATTTCAAGGCCGAAGACTTTCCGCCGACCCGGTTTCTGTGCTGGCCTGCGCCAAGCATTACCTTGGCGACGGCGGCACGACCAATGGCATCGATCAGGGCAACACCGTTTGCGACGAGGCCACGTTGCGCAAATTATTTCTCCCGCCCTACCAGGCCGCGGTCAAAGCCGGCGTCGGTTCCATCATGGTTTCCTACAGCAGTTGGAACGGCGTCAAAATGCACGCCAACAAATATCTGCTCACCGATGTGCTGAAGGGCGAGCTTGGCTTCCGTGGTTTTCTCGTGTCGGATTGGGCTGCCATTGACCAGATTTCGCCCGATTACAAACAGGATGTTGAAACGTCGATCAATGCTGGCCTCGACATGATCATGATCCCCAACGGCCCGCCGAAGACGAACAATTATGTGGAGTTCATCGAGGATTTAAAATCGCTCGTGGCGGACGGAAAAGTTCCCGAATCGCGCATCGATGATGCCGTTCGCCGCATTTTGCGCATCAAATTTCAGCTCGGCCTTTTTGACAGCGCCAGGCCCGCGCCGTCATTGGACACGGTTGGCTCGCCGGAACATCGCGCCGTCGCGCGCGAATGCGTCCGCGAATCGCTCGTGCTGCTCAAGAATGACAAGCACGTTTTGCCGCTTTCAAAAAAGATCAAGACGCTCGCGATCGCCGGCGCGGCGGCGGATGATCTCGGCATTCAATGCGGCGGCTGGACGATTGACTGGCAGGGCGGCCGCGGCAACATCACTCCGGGCGGCACCACGATTCTCGCCGCCATTCGGCAAACGGTTTCGCCTGAGACAAAGGTCGTTTTCACTCCCGACGCAAGCGATGTGCAAGGCGCCGATGCGGTTGTGGTCGTAGTCGGCGAACATCCTTATGCGGAGATGAAAGGCGATCGTGCCGACTTGGATTTATCCGCCGAAGACGCGGCGTTGATTGCCAAAGCCAAATCCGCTGGCGCGCCCGTGGTGACGATTCTGTTGTCCGGCCGTCCGCTGATTCTCAACAGCGCACTGGGCGACAGCGATTCGTTCATTGCCGCCTGGCTGCCCGGTACGGAAGGGCTTGGCGTGACGGATGTGCTTTTCGGCGATTACAAATTTAAGGGTAAACTCCCCCGCACCTGGCCCCGCAGCAACGCCCACGTGCGCACGGGTGATACTGCGGAAGCGCCATTGTTTCCGTATGGCTTTGGATTGAGGGATTGAGCGGCGCTAACATTTGGAGCGGCTAACAAATTGCAGTGGATGGCGGGGCGCCCCACCTTGGCGGGATGCGCACCGTTGTTGGCCGGCGTTGCGGCGCGCGCGGAGCGACGCGCCCTGCCGCCGCGGGCAAGTGGCAGATTTCGCGCCTCGTGGTGATGCGGTCAAGCGGCTTGGTAAAGAACCAGCAACGCGGCGCCAATGGCTTGCGATAAATCTCCCAAGGCTGCCGGAACGATCTTGATGCCGCTGCGCTGCGAAGGCCATAGATAGTTCATGGCCGTGTTCTTGATGATGCCGAGGTAGCGCTCGCGAAATTCGGTGCTGGTCGCTTCCGGATCCATCAACCCGCCGCCAATGATGACAATGCTCGGATCCAGCGCGAGGGTGAGATTGGCGATGTGCAACCCCAGGGCCAGCGCTTGAAAATCGAAAATTTCCACGGCGAGCGGATCGCCTTTTTGGGCGCGGCCCCGAAGCGAGAGAGCTTTCTCCTTCGCCGTCGCCGTCGATTTCGCCAGTTCGTGGCCGGGATATTTCACAAGCTTGGCATCCAGCAAACGCGCGAGGCCGGAAATCGTGGTGTACGCTTCGATGCAGCCCCAGTCACGGCCGCAACCGCAGGGGAACGGTTTCCCATTCATGCCGAGCAGGTGCAGGGGCGCGGGCATGTGGGCGGTTTCCATTCCCGCCAGCGTGTCGCCCTCCAGCGGCAAACCGTTCGGCCCCACGAACGCGGAGCCCAGCCCGGAGCCGGGCATGAGCATCAGGACGGAGGCCTTGGATTCTCCGCGCGCCAGCCGCGCCTCGGCCACGCCGCCGCATTTGCCGTCATTTCCAACCACGAGCGGTATTTCACGCCCGGCTTGCAACGCGAGCGCCCGGCTGTAGGCCGTGTAAACGTCCCACCCCTTGAAACCGGGCGGCAGGTTTGCCGAATGATCCAGCACGCCATAGCGTTGATACGGCCCCGGGATTGCCAGGCCCACTCCTTCCACCTGCGCCCAGGCCAGGCTGTTTTCCGCCAAAAATTCTCCGATGTCGGAAATCCAACCGGCAATTACGGCATCGGTTCCTTTCTGGGCATTGGTGGGCCGCTGGAGCAATTTGGTGGTGATCGCCTCTCCGTTGCCCCAAACGCCGGCGATTTTTGAAGTCGTGGCCCCGCAGTCCGTGCCGATAAAAATATTCCGAGGTGGATTCATGTTGGCAGGCAAAATTGGGGGCAACTATCGCGAAGGCAAGAATTTTTATTCCAAAGCGGTCGAACAGGCCGACTGTTGGATTGACTGGCGGGGGTTGAATTTCAAGCGTGATTTCTGCCGGCATCCGCGGTCAAAAGAATTCGAGCAGCGACGCCAAGGAGGTGCGGGTGGGGAACCCGGCGGAAAAACGCCCACTGCTCGAATGACAGAATCATTGCGAGCGAGAAACGCTTCGTCAATGGTATTTCCCTTCGAGACGAATAGTCCGAAAGGACTATGCATTTAAGGGGGGTATTTTGCTGGGACGCGTAGTCGCTGGCAGTCGCCGCAATTCCAAGAAGCGTGAGGCGGTGAAAAAGAACGGCGCGTCCAGCTTTGAGTTTTTTGAGCAACGGTTCGATCCACTGACGGGCTGCCTGTGCATCGTCCCGATGCAGTGCATGAGCGACGGCCCAGAGGTGCTGGCTGGCATGATAAAAATCCAGCCGTTGGCTCGCCG
>DATNEA010000083.1:0-71384 GCA_035606845.1 Candidatus Angelobacter sp.
GGGAATGAAGTTGCAAATCTGGCGCAACAGATTCAGTTTCGACGCGGCTGGAACGGTTCTGTTTTTCTTTTTCACCCCTGCCGTGTGGCAGGGCAAAACAAATCGTTCCAGCTTTTTCTTATTCCTATGGGATGGCTGTGATTCTGAATGAATATTATAAATAATTTCTTGACAAGCTTTGACTCTACTGTTAGAAGCTTTGGCCGGAGCAGGAAAATTTATATGGGTGTTTAACTACTTGGGTTCATATTCACAGTCGTCCTTGGGGAACTGTACCACGTATACCGGGCACTTCACTGGTTTTCTTGCCGGAGAAAGGGAATTCATTATGAAACTATTGTTTCAAAGGAAAGGTAGACAGGTTTCTTCTCAATCGTGGCATGGCTTATCCATAGCTCTGATCATTACGTTCCTTACGGCGGTCGGGGGCTTCCATGTCCAGGCCCAAAGTCCTATTGTAGTTCCAACTATTGCGGCACTCAGGGCATTGGACACGACCACGTTTGCAAATGACGCTGTTGCTTATGTCATAGACTATTATCCACTGGCGGCATCCGCCCATCGCGGCGGTGGGCACTTCCGCTGGATCACGCCTCGATCTCTTTTAGGTGTATCAACTGCGGATGATGGCGGCCGTTTCATTGCCAGCTCGATGACTACAAACGGAGTTTGGGAGCGTGTCTTCGATGGTTCAATACCAAACGTAAAAATGTGGGGTGCATATGGTGATGGAATTCATGATGACACGGCGGCCATTCAGAACGCTCTGAATGGGGTATTAAGTTGGACCGGCGCAGGCGAAATCCTTTTTCCTGCCGGGAATTATATGGTCACTAACACGCTGGTTTTCAATCCAACCTTGACACACGTGATGGGAGAGGGCCCATTGAATACGTTTGTGACGATGAAGCTCGGAGTTTCGGCGGATATCTTCTGGACATGGAATGCATATCTGTTTCTTACAGGCGAGGGGACTGATCCCAATGTGGACATGGATCATGGATTGCTCTTCGAAAACATCGGGCTTACTTTTCAGGACGATGGCAGTACGAATGGCCACCCGAGGCGGAATATGACAAATTCGGGACTGGTTCTGGGAGAACCCGGAGAAGTCAGCATTATTCGGAATGTTCACATAATGAATGGTGGCATTGGAATCCGAGCTTTAGGCGGCGGTGCCCCTGGAATCAATTTGCGCGATGTAAGATGCTACGAATCCGCAATCGCTGGCGTCCTTATTCAACCTTGGCCCGGCGCGGCCACGGAGGGGGGTGGCCCTATTACTATTACCGGATTGAGCGGTGATCAAAATTATGGCGATACAGCCGCGACAGCGAGCCTTGTAGTTATTAGCAATGTCGATAGCCTTGTTTCCATTTCCTCCATTAAGGCGGAGTCAGATTGGGGCGGAGGACTGATCCATCTTTATTGTGGAACCGGCGGTTCGGATAACCTGTCTCATGTGAGTGTGCGGGAATGCAATTACAATGCGGGAGCGACGGAGGACGGTCACTTTTATCAGCCCGATTTCCTCAAAATTGACCCGTCATCGACATTCGCTGCAGGATTCGGCCCGGTTGTCACTATTGAGCAAGTCAAGCTTAACGGGGTTATTAATTTGATAGATGACAAAATCGGAAACCGAATTGTAGAGGCGGACACGCAGGGTTGGACCGGCCTCGATCAACTCGCAGCAAATTTACCAATGACTTACCAGGCGGCCACTGGGGGCGGTGGTATTCCTACTAACGAGTCTCCGGGTTCAACTTTAATGATTGGCGAAACTGCGATCACTACATTTTATCCCACAAATACCGGGTGGTATCGCATTATGGTGCCATTTGGAGATAGTATTAATGAGCTGTCCGGCAGGGTAAGCATCACTTCTCCCTATTCCAAAGAAAATATTGAGATGCAAGTGGATTGCACCGATTGGCAAACTCCTTCGCTTACCGTGACACGCTGTAAGAAAGGAATGCACGTGATTTCACAAGCGCGCGCGATTAATTATTTTGATTCCACGCTTGGCGGAGAATGGAACTATCTCGATGTTTTTGTGACCAATGCCCTTCCTGTAACGGGCACCGGCAAGAATAATCGGCTCACTGTCGCGTTAGATACGGCCGGCGTGTCGCCATTAAATCACGTACAAGCGCAACTCCTGGCACCTGTGATCAAGGTCAGCGACACACCGCCAGCAGGAGCTAACGTGACAACGGTTAACACGTATCGCTGATAACCTTGATATCTGGTTTCGATTAATAGGAGTTGCTAAAAGCAATTTCCGAAACATAGAGGCAAACCACGGGGTTTGCCTCTATTTAATTTGGAAAGAGTTTTGAGATTGAAACGGGTCGGAGATCTATTGGTGTAAATACCGTTGTCGATGATAATACTGGGGTGTCTTATTAGCTGCGAGCGGACGGCGGGTTGTGACGCCCTTTCAGGGCTTGGGATTTTGGTGGAGCGTTGGACCCGGGGCTTCACCCCGGGCTTTCATATGACGGGCTTTCAGCCCTTAAACGCGCGCTCCTAAACGCAATGCACGCTCTGGCCCAGCTAGCGCGTTTGATCGTAGGAGACGAGGTCACGAGTCTCAAATTTCGTCGATCAGTCGGAGACTCCTCACCAGCCTTCGCCGAAGCTACGGCCCGGCAGGCGTCGTCTCCTACGTTACCTTAAACGTCAGCTTTTTTCCTCAATCAACTCGCGGCGGGCGCCGCTGAGGAGTTGCTCGACGAAGTTGGTGGAGTAGACGCCGCGACGGAAATTGGGGTCCTGCAATATCGCTTGCTGGAAGGAGATCGTGGTCTTCACGCCGGTGATCATGTATTCGCTCAGGGCGCGGCTCATCTTGTCCATGGCTTCGCGGCGGTCTTTGCCGTAGGTGATGAGCTTGCCGATCATGGAATCGTAGGACGGCGGGATCGTGTAGCCGGCGTAGGCGTGGGTGTCCACGCGGACGCCGCGGCCGCCGGGTTGGTAATACATCTCGATGCGGCCGGGGCTGGGGCGGAATTCATCGAAGGGATCTTCGGCGTTGATGCGGCATTCGATGGCGTGGCCTTTGAAGGTGATGTCGCCTTGCTTGTGGCGCAGGGGTTCGCCCATCGCGATCTGGATCTGGTATTTCACTAGGTCGATGCCGGTCACTTCCTCCGTAATCGGATGTTCCACCTGGATGCGCTTGTTCATTTCCAGGAAATAAAAATCACCTTTGTCGTCGACGATGAATTCGACCGTGCCGGCGTTGGTGTAATTGGCGGTCTCGGCGATTTTCACGGCGGCCTTGCCCATTTTCTCGCGCAGTTTGCGGAACTTGTGTTCGATGAGCGGGGAGGGGGTTTCTTCGACGACTTTCTGGTTGCGGCGCTGAATGGAACAATCGCGTTCGCCCAAATGAATGACGTGGCCCTTGTTGTCCGCGAGAATCTGGAACTCGACGTGGTGCGGATTCTCGATGAATTTCTCGATATAAACGCCGGAATTGCCGAAGGCTTTTTCCGCTTCGGTGCGGGCGGTGTGGTAGCCTTTCACCAGCGAAATGTCGTTATGCGCCACGCGCATGCCGCGTCCGCCGCCGCCGGCGATGGCTTTGATCATGACGGGGTAACCGATTTTTTTGGCCACTTGCAACGCGTCCTGTTCGTTTTCGACGACGCCTTCGGAGCCGGGAGGCGTGGGCACGCCGGCTTTTTTGGCGAGCAACCGGCTGACGGCCTTGTCTTCCATGGCGTTCATCGCGCGGGAACTGGGCCCGATGAAGCGGATATTGCAGCTTTCGCAAACGTCGGCGAAGTGGGCGTTTTCGGAGAGGAAACCGTAGCCGGGATGGATGGCGTCGACGTCGGCGATTTCCGCGGCGCTCACGAGGCGATCGATGCGGAGGTAGCTTTCGTTGGCGGGCGCTTTGCCGACGCAGATGGCTTCATCGGCGAGCTGGACGTGCATGGAGTTGCTGTCGGCTTCGGAATAAACGGCCACCGTGCGGATATTGAGTTCCTTGCAGGCGCGGATGATGCGCACGGCGATTTCTCCGCGGTTGGCTACCAGAATCTTTTCGAACATTGCTTGGTTAAATGACTAATTCGTTAAATGGTTAATTGTGACTGGTTAAATGGTTCAAATCAGTGAGCTCGGCTATTTAACCAATCACCTTTTAACTGATTTAACGAAAAATTAACTCGGACGTATCTTGAACAGGGGCTGGCCGAATTCCACGGGTTTGGCGTTCTCGACCAAAACCTGGGTGATGACGCCCCTGGCCTCGGCTTTGATTTCGTTCATCACCTTCATGGCTTCGATGATGCAGACGACCGTTTCCGGGCCAACTTCCGTGCCGACTTCCGCATACGCTCCGGCTTCGGGCGAGGGCGACCGGTAAAAGGTTCCGATCATGGGCGACTTGATCTCCTGCTCGCCCGTGCTAATGGAGGGCGTGCCGGCAACGGTATGCCCGCCAGCGACCTGGACGGGCGGGTTGGCGGAAATGGCCATTTGGGGCGTGTAAGTGACGATGGGTGCTTCTTCGTAAGCGACGGGCGCCGCGCCTCCGCTGGGGGTGCGCTTGAGTTTGATCTTGAAATCTTCCTTTTCCAGCTCGAATTCCGAGACGGAATTCTTTTTCATGAGATCGATAATGGCTTTAATGTCTTTGAGATCCACAGTTGTTAGTAGAGTTTGCGTTAACGAACCCGCCCAGACCTAGTACTGTGACAAATAAATTTCGATACCTGCGTGGCCGGGAATTTTTGGCGCTGCCGTGGCGCGAGCGGCGAGCATACCCTTTACGGGTCTGTAAGGAGCGACCAACGAAGGCAGCGACAAAAAGGCCGGCCACCCGGAGGGCTGCGCCAGAGTTGGCTTCTGGCTGCGTTGCTCCTCAGTCATAGGGCATTGGCGGCCATGTTCCTTCGTCGCGCCTTGCCAGACGTCAACTCTGGCGCAGCGCAGGTATCGAAATTTATTTGTCACAGTACCTACCTATGAAATAAAAAAGCAGAGGCCGAACTTCGACTCTGCTCAGATCAAATCTTTCAATTACCCGATGACATTATCGTCCGGCAAAAAGTGCGTCAAGAAGTAAATCTGGCGGGCCAAGTCGTGCCAAAAAAACACACAAAATCAGCTAAATAGCTCGTAAAAGGCTCATTTCTGAGTCGCGTTAACGGTAACTGAAGCTTCCACGGCCAAAACATAGGATTCAGCTCCGAAGCCGCAAATTTGTCCGCGGCAAACGGGTGCGATGAGGGATTTGTGGCGGAATTCCTCGCGCGCGTGGATGTTCGAGAGGTGAATCTCAATTGTAGGGATGCCGACGGCGGAAATCGCGTCCCGCAAAGCGATGCTAGTATGCGTATAAGCGGCTGCATTGAGCACGATAACGTCAAAGTTCCCCTTGGATTGCTGAATCCAAGCCACTAATTCGCCTTCCAAGTTGGTTTGGCGAAAGTCGATTTCCGCTCCTAATTTGGCCGCCCGCTCCCGGACTTTGGCTTCGATGTCCTTCAAAGTGGTGCGGCCATAGACTTCCGGCTCGCGTTGGCCGAGCAGGTTGAGATTGGGCCCGTTGAGGAAGAGAATCTTCATCGGCGGGAAAGCCTAAAGGGGTGTCGCGGGTTTGTCGAATTGATTTGCTGAACGAGGGACGGGCTGGGGACAGGAGTGCCGAGCAGCAGCTCGGCGGGGTGGCATTTTCAAACTGGCCGAGCTGGTGCTCGGCGCTCCATGATCTGGGTGCCACTGTGCACTGCCAGAAGACAACCAGCCAGCGTAAAGGCAGTCCAGGCCAACGCAGGGACGTAAAGGCTGAACTCGATAAAGCCTTGGATGAACCAGCCGAGGATACCGGCGAAGATGGCGAACTCCAGCCAATTGCCGTTCGCCCAAAGTCGCCGGCCGAGTGTCCATAGCAGCAGGCCGATCCAGAGCAGATAACTGGCGCCGCCGATGATTCCTGAATCCGAGAATTGTTCGAGATAATCATTATGGACGAGGCGGGCCATTTCGGCGTCGGGCCGTTTTAGTTGGGCATAAGGGCGCTGGAAGGTGCCGGGGCCGGATCCAAAGACGGGACGCTCCCGAGTGACTTGGACGGCGGCATGCCAGTAATCGAATCGGGCGGCGACACTGGTCGCGCCTTTGGCAAAGTAAGCTTGGAACCGGACCGCAAAGACCGCGAGGCCGCCTGCGAGCAATGCCAGCACGACCATCCATTTCAAATTTCGCGGCCATTTTAGCCGGCACAGCCAAAAAACGCCGATGGCCAGCGCAATCAGCCAGCCGGATTTCGAGCCGGACCAGAACAATCCGCCGAGGCCGAGAAAGATCGTGAGGCCCATGGCCGCGACGCAGGTCAGGCGGCGCAGGTTTCGGGTACCCTGCCAGACCAGCACGAGCGCGACGGGAAACAGCATCAGCACGAGGCCCGCGAGGGCGTTCGGATAGACCATGGTTCCATTGACGCGACCTTTTTCGTATTTCTGCAAGATGACCGGGTTGACGACATCGACGCCGTTGGTGTTGATGACGATGCGTTCGTGTTTTAATTCGAGGAGCAAATCCGGCGCGGCGTTGGTCCAGCCGGTGCGCTGGTTTTCCAGGAGAAATTGATGTTCGCGGGGGAATTCAAACAGCTTTTGATCGACGGCGCGGACCAGGCAGAACGCAAACGCTGCCAGCACGCCGGCCAAAACGAATTGCCAGCCGCGCCCGCGGCCAATCACGAATACACCGAGAAAATAACATGCAATGCATCCGGCGAATTGCCAGAGCGTCACGCTGGTGAGTTCGTGGTAAGGGCTTCGTGTGGCGGACAGCACCTGCCAGCCGAACCAGACCACGGGCAAAATCCAGAGCCAGCGATTGGCCGGCCGGCGAGGTCTCGTTGCGATAGCGACGACTACGCCAACGGCCGCGACGGCCACCAGTACCCAATTCGCCCAGTGCAATGGCCACGCGTTTATCCACGCGTCATGCCACGAGGTTGGCATATCGATGATTTGATCGAGGATGACGGGATTACCGAATTTCCAAATGGCGAGGCCGAGGAATAATCCGAACGCGATGGCGTAAAGTTCCGTGCCCGTGATCCGTGCCGGCGAGACACCGGCGCTCCCCAGCCTGGAGGTGCGCGCGCTCACAGATGCAGTTTCAACAGGCCGACTTCGAGCGTGAGCGCTTCCTGCACGTTCGTGTGCAATAAACGCTGCGTGCCTTCAATGATTTGCAAATTCTCGATGGCGTCTTTGGCGGAAATTCGCGCCGCCACTTTTTTTGTGCCGGCGAGTTCCGGAAAATTCAGCAATTCCTTCGCCCCGCCATTTCCGCCTTCTGACTTCTGCCCCCTGCCTTCCGCGATGGTTATCAGCCAGACATCGCGCAGCCAGCGCTGGAAAATCGCGAGCAAATCGGTGCGTTGCCGGCGGTATTCCGCTTCAATGGCGGCGGCGAGTTCGTCCTCCCATTTGTCGCGCAACTCTTTTTCCACGTCATCGTACTTTTGGAGCGGCGAGCGCGCGGTGAGGTTTTCATCGATGGCGGTTTTCATGGCGGTGAGCTTTTGCAGCAACACATCCATGAGGCGATAGCGGCCCAGGAGGCTTTTTTGCTCCGTCGCCGCCATATCGCTGAAGGCGGTGAGCCATTCCATCTCCGGTTTCGCGAGCGGACGCGGGCCGTCGCCGGCAAAATTCAATCGCAAACAACGCGATACGATGGTTTCAAGGAGCCGTTGCGGCTCGGTGGTCAGCAAAATCAGGACGGATTTCGGCGGCGGCTCCTCGAGCGTTTTTAAAAATGCGTTGGCGCCCTGCACGTTCAAACGGTCCGCCGCCACGATGGCCGCGACTTTGTATTCGGCCTCGGTGGGCTTGAGATTGATTTCCTGCATCAAATCGCGCATTTGCGCGACGCTGACGGTGCGCGATTTGGATTCCGGCCGGACCCAATGGACATCGGCGTGGTTGCCATTGGCGATTTTGCGGCAGTTCGCGCATTGATCGCAGCAGTCGATCGCCACGCCGCCTTTGCCGCGGACGGGTTGCTGGCAGTTTAAGACTTTGGCGAGCGTTTGCGCGATGGCTTCGAGTTCGGCGAGCTCGTGGCCGGTGAACAGGTAGGCATGCGCGAGCCGCCCGCGTTCGAGCGAACGCTGCAACAAGCTGATGCCCTGCGCCTGCTCTGGAAAATCTTTGAATGCCATGCGCGGAAAGGTTAACCGCGGACGGCGTGGATGACACGGAGAAAGTGGGCCAGGGCAGGAGCGCCGAGCACCAGCTCGGCAAGTTGTCAGCGGGCCGAGCTGGTGCTCGGCGCTCCGTAGGGCAGCGCGGTGCGCCCGGACTTTTATTATTTTGCTCGCTCGCGAACGACTTCCTCGGGCTTCTTGTCCTCCCGCAAACCGAGGAAGGCTGGTTGGCGCAAATGGCCGTCGCGCGTCCATTCGGCGAAACGCACTTCGCAGACGAGCTTGGGGTCGAGCCAGGTGCAACGTTTCATTTCAGCGGCGGTCAGGCCGCGGCCAAAGCGGCCGGCTTTTTCCGGCAAATTGACGAAGGGACAATCGCGCCGAATCAATTTTTGAAATCTCCGGTGGAGTGATTTAAGCAGTTTTTGGTTGAAGCCGGTTCCAACCTTCGCGGCAAATTTTAGTTTTTTATTTTCGTAATAGCCCACGACGAGCGCGCCGAAATTGGAGCGGGTGCCGCGCGGCTCTGAGTAGCCGCCGATGACGAATTCCTGCTGCGTGGTCCATTTGAACTTCACCCACGCGCCGCTGCGCCGGCCAATTTCGTATTTGGAATCTTTTTGCTTGGCGATGACGCCTTCCAGGCCGCGCGCTTTCATTTCGGCCAGCACGCGACTGGATTCCGCCGCGATGCTCGCCGAAAAACGCGCGCTATCCGGCGCGTTTGCGAGCAGCGTTTTCGCCATGGCTTTGCGTTTCAGCAGCGGAACGTCGGTCAAATCCTTGCCGTCGAGTTGAATCAAATCGAAAACGTAATAGAAAATCGGCGGCCGCTCGCCGGGCAATTCGCGCGCCTGGAGCAACTGAAACGACGAGCGTCCCTCCTCATCGAGCGCGACGATTTCGCCGTCCAGGATGGCTTCTTTGCACGGCAACGCGTGCAAGGCGGTGACGACTTCCGGGAATTTTGCGGTAAAATCCTTCGCGTTGCGCGAGACCAGCCGGATATGTTTGCCGCGCTTGAGCGCCAGCGCGCGCACACCGTCGAATTTCAATTCATAAATCCAGTCTTCGCCGCGGGGCAGACTGTCAACCAGCACGGCTTTCATCGGCTCGACAAATTCCACCTTTCGCTTTGGCAAGCGTGATTCGGTCACGATCTTTTCGACCTGCTGTGGACGTAAACGTGCTGCCGGTGTCCCGCCGGCAGTCCCATTGCCCGGAGGACGCGCCGAAATCTTCGGCGTTTTCGCGCTCCGATTGCTCTGCCATTGCGCGTCGTTATCTTCGGCAATTCGCTGCATGGATCGCCGGGTGAGCACGGAACTATCATCAGCCCGCGGAGAAAACGGCGGCGAATCGTCGCCGCTTTTGAGCAGGAGCCATTGCGGTTTGTCGTCGTGCTCGCGCGGACGCATTCGCACCAGCGTCCATTCGCCCTTCAATTTTTTTCCATGCAACGTGAGATGCAGTTTCCCGCTCTGCAGCGCTTCCAGCGGATCGCCGCCGGAAACCTCATACGAACCCAAATCCCAAACCATCACCGTGCCTGCGCCGTAATTTCCCTCGGGAATGGTGCCTTCAAATTGCGCGTAGTCGATGGGATGATCCTCGACTTCCACCGCCAGCCTTCGATCGCCGTGCGTGGTGGGAAAACCTTTCGGCACGGCCCATGATTTGAGCACGCCGGCCATTTCGAGCCGGAAATCATAATGCAACCGCGTGGCATCGTGTTTTTGCACGACGAAAAACGGTTCTTTGGCGGCGGGTTTGCGGCGCGAACCGCCGGCAGGTTCCGCGGTTCGCCGAAAATTTCGTTTGGCCTGATATTCTCGTAAGCTCATGGTTTTCCTTCCCGATGGTCATCCTCGTTCTCGTTCTTCGTCCTCGTTCTCGAGATAAAAAGTGGATTCGAGGACGAGAATGAGAAGGAGGGACGAGAATGAGGTTACGCCGCCTTTTTCAGCTTCCGCTTGTGATGCGCCGCAGGTTTGCGTTTGGTGACTTTTCCTTTTCCCGCGTGTTCGAGGCTTGCCTGCAGCACCGAAACCAGGTCCACGACGTTGGTCGGTTTCTTGGCCGTGCCACGCGTCGGCACTTCCTTCCCGCCGCTGGCCACCTTTTTGTTAATCACTTCCATCAGCGCGTGGCGATATTCATCCTGATATTTGTCGGGCTGCCATTCGCCGGACATTTTGCTGATCAAATCCTTCGCCAGGTCCAGTTCCTTGGAGCCGATGCTGGGGCTGCCCGGAATTTTCAATTCCTTCGTGTCAATAATCTCCTCGGAAAAATGCATCAGCTCCAGCACGAGCAAATTTTTTTCGGGCTTTACGGCGGCCAAATGCTGGCGGGTTTTGATGACGACTTTGGCGATGCCCACCTTGCCGCTCTGTTTCAAAGCCTCGCGCAAGAGAGCGTAGGTTTTTTCCCCGCGTTTTTCCGGTTCGAGATAGTAGGGTCGGTCGAAAAAAATCGGATCGATCTTGTCGAGGTCCACAAAATCCATGATATCCACGCTCTGCGCGGCTTCGATGTCCGCGCGTTTGAAATCCTCGTCCTTGAGCACGACGAATTTGCCTTTTTCGTACTCGTAACCCTTCACGATCTGGTCCCAGGGCACCTCCTTGCCGTCCGCCTCGGCGACGCGCTTGTAGTTCACTGGGCTTAAATCGCTTGCGCGCAGCAGCCGGAACTTCAATTCCTCGCGGCGTGTGGCCGGATACAACGCGATGGGAATGTTGATCAGGCTGAAACTGATGGAGCCTTTCCAAATCGCACGCATAACGGGATAAAATAACGTTCGCCCCGGTATTTTTCGAATGGGTTAATAACCTTAGCGTTAAAAAAAATGCGCTAATTTTTGGACGGTTTTCCGGGGAATTTCCGAGGAGGAACGAGGCGCGCGGCGTTAGCGAAGCGTTTCACAATTTATTTTTGGAGAAATATCGGGGTCTCTTGACTGCGCGACTTTTGCGTGCGAACGGTGTTTGTATTGATAGAAAGTTGTTCTTTGAGAGTGAGAATTCGGTGAGAAGGAAAGCTCACAATTTGAAAAGATTTTTTGAACAAACATTGGGTGCGGACATCCAATAAATGAAACGAAGATTTCGCTGTTCGTTTAGGGTTAGCATAGAGGTTTTGCTTGTAGTGCGGTTCGAGCAGCGACCAATAGTTGGCCGCATTACCCTTCTGAGCGCCTGGGTGAAGGCGTATAAACCTCGTCACCACTGAGGGCCGGACGCCATGTCCGGCCCTTTGGGTGTACGGATGTGTAGCGCAGGCGTCTCGCCTGCGAGTCCTGGCACCGTCTCGGTGCCAGGACTAAATGTCATCGAATCGCGTTTTATTTTTTTGGCGGCGAGACGCCACCAACACTCGCAGCCGGGACGGCTGCGCTGCATTCAGATGCGCGTCTATGTTGGTCGCGCGGGATTCACATTGCGGGGAGTGCGTTAAAAGTTTATCCTTCGCCTGACATGAGAAATCAACTCGACTTCGAAAAGCCGATTGTTGAACTGCAGAACAAGCTGGCTGAGTTGAAGAAACATCCGGAAGCCCATTCCCTCGACATCAGTTTCGACGAAGAAGTTGCGATGATCGAAAAAAAGATCGAGGAAACCCGCCGCCAAATTTACGCGAATCTCAGCGCCTGGGACCGGGTGAAGATTGCCCGGCATCCGAAACGGCCGTTTTCCCTCGATTATCTGCAACAGGCTTTCACTGATTTTTCCGAACTGCACGGCGACCGTCTTTTTTCCGAGGACCGCGCCGTCGTCGGCGGCTTCGCCCGGCTGGGCGGCCATGCCGTGATGGTGGTCGGCACGCAAAAAGGCCGTGACACCAAGGAAAATATTCTTCGCAATTTCGGTTCGGCGCATCCCGAAGGTTACCGCAAGGCGCTGCGCTTGATGCGCATGGCGGATAAATTCGGCCTGCCCATCATTGCTTTGATTGACACCGCGGGCGCTTATCCGGGCATCGGCGCCGAGGAACGGCACATTGCTGAAGCCATCGCGGTGAATTTGCGCGAAATGATGCTCTTCCAGGTGCCGATTTTGGCCGCGGTCATCGGCGAAGGCGGTTCCGGCGGGGCGCTGGGCATTGGCGTGGCGGACCGGGTCGTCATTTTGGAAAACGCGTATTACTCCGTCATCAGCCCCGAAGGTTGCGCGGCGATTCTTTGGAAGGATCGTTCCGCGGCCGGAAAGGCGGCGCAGGCCCTGAAGATCACGGCCAAGGATCTTTTTGAATTGAAGCTGGTGGATGAAATCATTCCCGAACCGCTGGGCGGCGCTCATACCAATCCGCAGGAAATGGCCGCCACGCTGAAAACACATCTCATCAAACATCTTGAAGAATTGATAAAAACGCCCGCCGCTGACCGCCTGAAGGGGCGTTATGAGAAATATCGCGCGTTCGGCCATTTCCAGGAAAAACTGGAGCCGGCGGAAGCCGACGTTCCGCAGGCGGGCCCGGCTTCGGTGTAATTATATTTCAGGCGCGGCTTTTCAGTGGACTAACGCGCTCCTCGTCGGAACAATCGTCAATCGTCAACCGGAAATCCACATGCTTTACCCGTTCACCTTTCGGCCTATTTTTAAAGAACGCGTTTGGGGCGGCCGCGCCATTGAGCGGCTCTATCACAAACCGCTTCCGCCCAATGTGCCCATCGGTGAATCATGGGAAATCAGCGACCGCCCCGGCGATGTGAGCGTGATCGCCAACGGCCCGCTCGCGGGAAAAGATTTGCGCTGGCTGATGGAAAATCACGCGGCGGAATTGCTGGGCCGCGCCCGCGCCGCGAACGGACGTTTTCCGTTGCTCATCAAAATTCTCGACGCCCGCGAAAAGCTGTCGTTGCAAGTCCACCCGCCCGCGCACAAAGCCGCGGAACTGAACGGCGAAGCCAAAACCGAAGCCTGGTATATCGCCGATGCCGCGCCGGATGCGGAATTGTATGTCGGATTAAAACGCGGTGTCTCGCGCGCGGAATTTGAAACAAAAATCAGGACCGGCGCCGTCGCGGAATGTTTTCACCGCGTGCCGGTGAGGGCAGGGGACACGATGTTTTTGCCGAGCGGCCGCGTCCACGCCATTGGCGCCGGCCTGGTGATATTTGAAATCCAGCAAAACTCGGACACGACGTATCGCGTATTTGATTGGAACCGCGTCGGTTTAGATAAGAAGCCGCGCGAGTTGCACATTAAGGAATCGCTGGCGAGCATTGATTTCAATGATTTCGAGCCCGCATTGGCCGACGACGGAAGTGAAGATGCCGGCGCGGCTCATTTTCGCCAGTTGGTTCGCCATGAACTTTTTAATGCATGGTTAAATTCTTTTGCCTCGGCAGAATCTGTTTTAATTCATCCTGCCGAAGTGACGATCATTGGAGCAGTGGAAAAGAAAATCGTCATCAGTAATCCACAAGGCCCGGGTGCGGAACTCGCGCCGGGACAATTCTGCTTGATTCCCGCCGGGATAAAAGTGGAGTTGTGGCCCGAGGCTGGCGCAAAATATCTTTCAATCACTGCCGGCAAATAATCCGGAAATCTTTGCCGCTTGTAAACGGCAGGGAGGTGTTTCATCTTTCATCCGCAAATCGGATGTCGCCGAAGCTCAAACGATTTCTCGCAAGTTGGGCCATCAACACGCTGGCTGTGGGGTTGGCGTGCTTGATCATGCACCATCACATTCATTATCAGAAACCGATCCATTTGCTGGCCGCATCACTGCTGCTGGGGATACTGAACGCCATCCTGAAGCCATTCATCACATTTCTCGCGCTGCCATTGCTGATCGTCACGCTCGGGCTGTTCATGTTTGTGATTAACGCGCTGCTGCTTTATTTCGTCGGCTTCCTCCTGCATCCCTATTTTTCCGTGGATACATTTTGGTCGGCCTTCTGGGGCGCGCTCATCATCAGCATCGTTTCGGTGGTCTTGAATTCGCTCACCGGCACAGGCCGTTCGCGCGTGGAAATCCGTCGCGGGCCGCCGAAGGATTCCGGTCCCGGCGGGAATGGGCCGGTGATAGATGTCTAGTGGGTTAAGGGAGTTGAATCAGTTAAATGGTTAAATCAGTTAAATAGCGTCGCGATGCGCACCCATTTAACTATTCAACTCATTTGACTTATTTAACCAAGCCATACGCCGCTCGCCTTGTTTGAATTCCCTGCTTTTGAAAATCCACCTCGAAATCCGTGAGGATGTCGCTGAGGTCCGGCGGCGTTTCGATGGGGCGAAATGCCGGGCTCGCGGCGAAAACGCGCGTCATCTGCTCGAAATAGTCCTCATGATCGGTTCGCAGATAAACGATGCCGCCGGGGGCGAGGGCCCGTTGGGCGATTTCAGTGAAACGCTCGTTGATGAAGCGGTTCTGGAGATGTTTCCGCTTGGGCCAGGGATCCGGGAAATAAATGTGCAAGGCGGCGGCCGATTTCGGCGGCAGCAGATATTCCAAAAAATAACCGGATTCGATGCGCACGCCGCGAAGGTTTGTGAGCCCCGCGCGACGGCCTTTGCGGTCCAGCTTGCGAATGCGCCCGCCGAGACGTTCCACGCCGATGAAGTTGCGCTCCGGATGCGCCCGAGCGTAATGCAGCAGGAACGAGGCGTCGCCACAGCCGAGTTCCACTTCCAGCGGCTGAGGTTTTGGAAAAAGCTTCGCGATGTCGAGCGGCTCAAGAATCGATTGCAGCTCAAAGACCAGATTGTAGGAGCCGACGTGAGGAGGCTCTGATTTCATACCCTATCTGCTTTCAAATATCTCCTTCGCTCGATCAATATCGCGCGCGATTTGCGTTTTTAATTCTTCGAGCGACGGAAATTTTTTTTCTTCGCGTAATTTCTCGGTGAAAACGAGCTCCAGTTCCTCGCCATAAAGAGTGCCGCTGAAGTCGAGCAGATGGGCCTCGACGCGCACGGAGGGATGTGGATTTTCAATCGTCGGGCGCGTGCCGATGTTCAGCACGGCGCGGTGCGATTGTCCGCGGATAATCGCTTGAATGGCATACACGCCGCTGGGCGGCAGTGCCAGGGCGGTGGCGTCGAGATTGGCGGTCGGGAAGCCGAGGCGATGGCCGAGTTTGTCGCCTTCCAGGACGCGGCCGGAAATGGAATATGGGCGCCCCAGCAATTGGCTGGCGAAATCCAGTTCGCCGGCGCGAATGGCGTCGCGGATGCGCGTGCTGCTCACTCTTTTTCCATCGAGCGACACCGCCGCCATGCCGTGCACAGAGAATTTCAATTCGGCGCCGAGCTGTTTGAGCAAGTCAACGTTCCCGCCACGTTTGTGGCCGAAGACGAAGTTCGCGCCCACGCAAATGCTTTGGATGCGCCAGGCGGCGGCCAGTTCGCGGATGAATGCCTGGCCGGTTTTTTGGCTGAATGCCTTGTCGAAATGAATCAGCAGCAACGCCTCGGGCCCGAGCGATTCAATGGCGCGCAATCTTTGCGGCAGCGAATAAATCAACGGCGGCACGCGCGCCGGCGCGACGACGGAGTTGGGATGATGATCGAAGGTGATGGCCAGCGACAACGCGCCATGCTGCCGCGCGTTGTTGATGGTGTGCCGCAGGATCTGCTGATGGCCAAGGTGCACGCCGTCAAAAAAACCGATGGCCAGGCAGACTTTGCGGCTGCCCGGGTTGAGTTCGCTGGCGGTGTGGAGGAGTTTCATGACGGGCGCGAAACGTGAAACGTAAAACGTGAATTCGTCATTGCACGCTTGAATAAATATTCACGTTTCACGTTTCACGTTTTACGCAGCCAACTTCAAAAACGGTATTACGCGCTTCTCCAGATCCCGCGCGGCTAGTTTCAGCACGGCGTCGAGCGGGGCGGCGTCGGCCACGTCGAATTTGCCGGAGACGACGCGGCGGAGACGGGAGAGATGGGCGCCGCAGCCGATTTTCTGGCCGAGTTCGTGGGCGACGCTGCGCACGTAGGTGCCCTTGGTGCAGGCGAGGCGGAAATCGGCGAGCGGTTCCTCGTACTTTGAAAAATGAAAACGATAAATGTGCACCAAGCGGGGTTCGCGCGGCACTTCCACGCCTTTGCGCGCCAATTTGTAAAGCGGCACGCCGTCCTTTTTGATCGCGGAAACCATCGGCGGCGTTTGCATGATGTCGCCCACGAATTCCTCGCCGGCTTTATTCAAATCATCGACCGTGAGCGGCGGGACGGGCAGGGAACCGGTCAGTTCGCCGTCGGCATCGTAGCTGTCCGTGGATTCGCCGAACTTGATGGTGCCTTCGTAAACTTTGTCGTCGGACATCAATTTTTCCGAGAGCTTGGTGCCGCGGCCGAGGACAATGATGAGCAGGCCGGTCGCGTTTGGGTCCAGCGTGCCGCAGTGCCCGACTTTTTTGATGCCGAACTGGCGGCGGATCGCGTCGACGACGTCGTGGGACGTCGGCCCGGCGGGTTTATCGATGAGAATGGCGCCATCGAGGGCAGAGAATTCTTGCATGGCTACTGTTCGTCTTTTGACTTCAAAATCGCAACTTGCGTGATGCATTTGAAGCAAAATTGTTTGCAACGGACGGACAACGGGGCAGGCGTTGCAGGTAACTTCGTGGTGCAAATGTCGAAAGTCGCGTGCGTCACGACCAAAGTGCCCTTCATGTCGTTATATGCGTCAAGTTTTCCTTTGGTTTTGGGGCGAAGAATGATGAGCCCCGCCGCTATGCAGGCGCATGGCATGAGCCTGTTCGGCCGGGCCATGGAAGTGGAAGAACGCCTGCGGCTCTACATTATTTCTTCTTCGCCGCCTCCAGCGCCTTTTTAACAGCGCCGAGTACCTTGCGTTGGACAGTGAGCGGATGGCCAGGGATGCGCGCGCCGGCTGCGGCTTTGTGACCGCCGCCGCCGAATTCCGCCGCGATTTCGTTCACGTTTACATCGTCATTCTTGGAGCGAAGGCTGATGCGGGTGAGTTCGGGCTGCAATTCTTCGAAGAGACAGGCCACTTCCACGGGCGCGATGGCGCGAATGTGATCGATCAAACCCTCCGAATCGTCCGCTTCCGCGCCGGTGCGGGTGAAGTCTTTTTTCTTGAGCCAGAAATAAGCGATCTGGTTGTCGTTCACGAGGCGGAAGGTCGTGTAAACGTGCTTCAACAGGCGCGCGCGAGAGAGCGGATAGGATTGATAAACTTCGTCGCAAATTTTCGCGAGGTCCGCGCCGCGCGTGACCAGTTCCGCGCCCACGTGAAACGTGCCGGGCCGCGTGGTGGGATATTGGAACGAGCCGGTGTCGGTCGAGACGGCGGTGAACAGGCAATCCGCGATCGGCTTGGTGATGGGCCACTTGGCGGTTTTGAGCAGGCGGAAGATTAATTCGCCCGAGGAAGGTTCGCGGGGGGAAACCCAGTTCAGGTGCGCGTAGCGCGTGTTGCTGGCGTGATGATCGATGTTGATGAACTGCTCGCGGTCCATGACGCACGGGCCAACCGATCCGAGCCGTTCGAAGCTGGCGCAGTCGGTCGCGATGACACAATCGAATTTGTGGCCGCGCTTCGGTTTTTCAAAAAGTTTTTCGGGATCGAGGAAGGCGAGTTTCTGGGGCATGCCGTCTTCGTTCCAGACGGTGATTTTTTTGCCCTCATTTTTCAGCGCCAGCGCGAGGCCTAGCTGGGACCCGACGCAGTCGCCGTCGGGCCGGACGTGGCCCACGATGCAAAAGGTGCGATATTTGCCGATTTCTTCAATTATGCGGTCGATGACTTTAGGGTGACTTTTCATCAAAGTGAAACCGGCGCGTGGCTGGTTCGGGGGCCTTCTGGGGAAGTAGTGGCACGGGCGTCTCGCCCGTGCGAACAGGGACTCACGGGCGAGATGCCCGTGCCGCTATCAGAATGAACGCGCGCGGCTTTCATTCCGTGGTGGTGTGGGTGTCCGATTTTTCAAGTTCCTCGATGATCTGGAGGACCTTGTTGCCGCGAACGACGGAATCATCCAGACGAAATTTAAGCTTGGGCGTGTATTTCAGGACGACGGCGCGGGCCATCATGTCCTGGATGCGGGGCCGATGCTGCTCCAGCACGGCGGCGCCGCGCTTCTGTTGTTCCGCGTTGCCGAGGATGCTCACAAACACGACGGCTGTTTTCAAATCGCCCGCCACGTCCACGTCATTGACCGTGATCAGCCCGGCCTCGTTGACCGGCAACTCCTGGCGAATTGCTTCGCCAATCGCGCGTTTCAACAATTCGCGCACCCGTTGAAGTCTCAAAGAAGGCATTTTCTAAATCGTTAAATGGTGATTCGTTAAATTTGTTAAATAAGCTGAGCATTCCCATCCTCATTTAACCAGTCACTCGTTTAACTAATCACGGTTCTCACAGTTTCTGGGCGATCTTTTCCACCGAGTAACACTCGATGACGTCGCCGACCTGGTATTCGCTGAAGCCCTCGATGCGGATGCCGCATTCCATGCCGGCGCGCACTTCGTTGACTTCGTCCTGGAACCGGCGCAACGATTGCGTCAGCCCCTCGTAAATGACTTCCTTCCGGCGCCGCACGCGCACCTTGCCCTTGGCGATGCGGCCGCTATTGACGATGCAACCGGCCACGGGCGCGCCTTTGGAAAGTTCGAAAACCTTGCGGATTTCCGCCGAGCCGATAACGACTTCCTTGAGGATCGGGTCGAGCAGACCCGCCATGGCTTCCTTCACTTCGTCGATCAATTCGTAAATGATCGCGTAAAGCTTGATTTGGACGTCTTCATGCTTGGCCTTGTCCGCCACGCCGCTGTCCACGCGCGTGTGGAAACCGAGAATGACCGCGCTCGAGGCCGAGGCCAGCGCAACGTCCGAATCGGTGATCGTGCCGACGGCGCTGTGGATGATTTCGAGCGTGATCTTGTCCGACTCGATCTTCTTGAGCGCTTCCACAATGGCTTCCACGGAGCCTTGCGTGTCCGCTTTCACCACCACTTTGAGCACCTTGCTCTGCTGCGATTGCAGGGTGGCGAAAAGATTTTCCAGCGTGACTTTGCCGCGGGCGGCTTCGAGGCCCTCGGCTTTCGCTTCGAGCGTGCGCTGCTCGGCGAGGTCGCGGGCGTTCTTTTCGTCTTCGACGACGCTGAATTCAAGGCCGGCTTCGGGAACGCCGTCCAGACCGAGGACTTTCACGGCCACGGAGGGCCCGGCTTCCTCAAGACGCTTTCCTTCTTCGTTGATGAGCGCGCGAACGCGTCCGTAAAATTGTCCGCAAATAATCACGTCGCTCACGTGCAACGTCCCTTTGCGCACCAGGACGGTCGCGGTCGGGCCGCTGCGTTCGAGGCCGGATTCGATGACGTTGCCTTTGGCGCGGCGATTCGGATTTGCTTTTAGTTCGAGCAAGTCCGCCTGGAGCAAAATCATTTCGATCAGCTTGTCCACGCCCTGCTTGGTGAGCGCGGAAACGTCCACGTAAATCGTGTCGCCGCCCCAATCGTCCGGCACGAGGCCCTTGTCCTGCAATTGCTGGCGAACCTTCAGCGGATTCGCGTTCGGATGGTCGACCTTGTTGACCGCAACGAGAATGGGGACCTTGGCCGCCTTGGCATGGTTCAACGCTTCCAGCGTCTGAGGCATCACGCCGTCATTCGCAGCAACCACGAGCACGACGATGTCGGTGACGTTCGCGCCACGGGCGCGCATGGAACTAAAGGCGGCGTGGCCGGGCGTGTCGAGGAACGTGACTTGGGCCGGTTCCTTTTTGCGTTCGGGATGGGGGAATGAAATCGTGTAAGCGCCGATGTGCTGCGTAATGCCGCCGGCTTCGCCCGCCGCGACGTCGGATTTGCGAATGACATCGAGCAGGGTGGTCTTGCCATGGTCGACGTGGCCCATGATGGTCACGACCGGAGCGCGGGGCTTGAGATCCTCGGCCTTGTCTTCCATGTCGAGCTCGACCTTCTTGACCGGGGCATGAACCACGCCGCCGCCGCGCTCGCGTTTTTCCACTTCAAACCGGAAACCATGCAGCGCACAAACCTTCTGGGCGGTCGTTTCGTCAATCGCCTGGTTCACCGTGGCAAAAACGCCCAGCTTCATCAGGTCGCCGATGATGACGAACGGCTTTTGCTTCAATTGTTCCGCGAGATCGCGGACGACAATCGGGGGCTTGATGGTGATGACCTTCGCGTCGGCGGGCAGGGAAAATTTCGGGCCGGATTCGGCTTTGCCCGGGCCGCCTTTTTGCGGTCCTTTCGGCATGCTCGGGCCGGCAGGCGCGGTCGTGCCGCCGCGAACGCCGCGAATATCTCCGCGCTTATTGAAATCCGTGCGGCGATTATCGCCGGGCCGCTGCTGCTGCTGGCCGAATTTTTGCGCCGGTTTTTCGACGGGCTTCGGCTGCGGTTTTTGCGGCAATTGAATAAAGCCAACTTTTTCGCCCACCTGCGGTTTTGGAGGAGGCGGCGGCGCGACGGGTTTGGGCGGAACCACCGGCGCGGGCGGCGGCGCGACGGGCGCGGGGGCCGGAACCGGCTTGGCAATGGCTTCCACCGGGGGCGCGATATCTTGCTTCTTTTCGGGCGCGGGTGGCGGCTCTTCGATGACGGCGGTGGCCGTGGACGTGGCCACGGGTTCAGCCATCTGTGGCGCGGCCTGCACCGGCGGTGGAGGGGGTGGCGCGGTAATGACGACGATTTTTTCTTCGACGACCGGCGCCTTGGGCGCTTCGACGGGCGGCGCGTTCAATCGCGCGGCGATTTCGGGGTGTTCCTTGAGAAGTTCGTTTTCGAGATATTCGGCGCTGATTTTATCCAGCGAACTGGACGCCACCTTGGCGGCGGTGATTCCCAAAGACTTGGCCTTGGAGATGATGTCTTTGTTCTCCAAACCAAGTTTCTTCGAGATGTCGTAAATACGAACGGGCATAATTCTTTTTAACTGCTACGGGCCGAATATGTCTGAAGGCCGTCATAGGCTTCAAACTACCATTTTAAAATTGTTTTCGCCAATCGCATATTTCAAGCGACTTGCGCCGAGGGAATATCTTCAATGCCGGCGATGTGCAAAATCGCGCAGCGTCGGTAATTCTCAGCAATACCGTTTGAGTCCAAATCCAAACCGATTTCCACCACGTTCCTCTTCACCAAGGCCGCATCGTGGTTGGGAACGTCATACACTTCATCGTTCGACATGCGGATTCGGAAAGGCCGGAACGGTTTCTCTTCCATCTGCTCTTTAATTTCTTTCGCCGTATACATGCTAACCGGACACTGGTGTTTCGCCGACTTTCAACGTGCGCTTGGCGGCCTCGGCGCGGGCGGCTTCCATGATCGCGCCAGCCTGGTCGCCAATCTCGGGAATGCCGGCCAAATCGCTTTCTTCCGCCTGCAACAACTCTTCCAACCGCCGCAAGCCGTTGTTGACGAGCACTTCGGCTTGTTCGCGGGTGATTCCCGGAACCGCCGCGAGTGATTCGATTGCTTCGGCGACCTTTTCCTCAAATCCCTTGGTCACCACGTGCTCGGCCTCGATGTCCACCTGCCATCCCGTGAGCTTGGAGGTCAGGCGCGCATTTTGGCCGCGCTTTCCAATCGCCAGCGACAATTGATCTTCGCTGGTAATGATGCGAACGCGCTTGTGGGCTTCGTCCACTTCAAAATTCTTCAACTTCGCCGGCGACAACGCATTGGTAATGAACTCGCGGACATTTGGCGACCACCGAATGATGTCCACTTTCTCGTTGTTCAATTCGCGAACGATGTTCTTCACGCGCTGGCCGCGAAGGCCGACACAGGCGCCGACCGGATCCACTTTTTCGTCGCGGGTCCAAACGGCGAGCTTCGTGCGAAAACCGGGTTCCCGGGCGATGGCTTTGACTTCGATGGTGCCATCGCTGATTTCGGAAACTTCCAGTTGGAACAGTTTGATGACAAACCGGGGATCCGCGCGGGACAAAATAATTTCCGGGCCGTGGGCGCCTTGCTCGACGGCTTTCACGTAACAACGAATCCGTTCGCCGACCTGGTATTCCTCGGTGGGAACACGCTCGCGGTTCGGGAGCAACGCTTCGTATTTCCCAAGGTCAACGATAACGTCCGATCGGTCAAATCGCCGGACCGTGCCGCTGATAATATCGCCGACGCGATCCTTGAATTCCGTAAAAATCAACGCCTTCTCCGCGCGGCGGATCTGCTGCATCAACGCCTGCTTGGCGTATTGCGCGGCAATGCGCCCGAAACCGGTGGGCGTGACTTCGACTTCAATTTCATCACCGATCTGCGCCTCGGATTTGATGCGGCGGGCGTCAAATTGAGTGATTTGGTCGTGTTTGGAAATGACCTTCTCGGAAACCACCAGTTTGGCAAAGGCCCGGATATCGCCGGTTTTGGGCTCGATGGCGACGCGCAATTCACGCGCCGGTCCCACGGCTTTTTTGGCCGCCGACAGCAAAGCTTCCTGGACAGCCGACGTCAGGACATCACGGCTGATGCCCTTTTCCTTCTCCCAGTAATCTAAAACAGCTAAAAAGTCGGCGTTCATATCAGTTTTCGAACGGAAAAGGTCCCACGAGGGGAACAAAAAAGTCGGCAAGTTTTATCTTTCCGACTTTGGCGCGCTGGGGGAACCCAGCAAATCTTTACCGTTCTATTAAAAGATATTAAGATTTTTTGATAAACCCGTCAAGCCGCAATTCCCGGAGGGAAACACTGATTGTAATCCCTTTAGGCCGTTCTGCAACTGATTTTCGGAGCCAAACCGCCGAAAAAACACTCTCGCTCAAGCTGTTGGAGGGACGTTATTAATGAGGTTCGCCGTCGTCCTCGTCCTCGTCCTCGTTCCTCGAAATCGAAGAACGAGGACGAGAACGACATGAGCCGTTGAGCCGTGCGAGTTGCGGACCTTACCGGCGCAAGGTCAAATTTCCACAGGCGAAATTTTTTGCAATTTTCCCGGTGACGTTCCATTCTGTCTGCCCATGACTCAACCCTTGGCGCTTGTCGTCTACGAGAAATTGCTGCCCGGCACCCAATTGGTGAATCGGTTGCAGGATTTGAATTATCGCGTCAGGGCTGTGACGGATTCCACCGCGCTCGTAGCTTGCGCCCGGCAGGAAAAACCGCTGCTCGTCCTCGCCGACCTGGCATCCTCGCGCAATGATATTTGCAATGTCATCGCCGAGCTGCGTAAAGACCCTGACACCCAGCACATCCCAGTGATTGCGATCGCCCGCGATGGCGACAAGCCCTTGATGAACGCCGCCCAGACTGCCGGAGCCACGCTCGTGGCGGGGGAAACGGCCATTCTCAGTCATTTGACCAACTTCCTCGACCAAGCTCTCCAAGTGGATTGAACCCGGCCGCGGACTAGTTCGAGACGAGCATTTCTCCGGACCTCGAAGCGCCGATCTCCTGATCGGCACGAACGAGGTGTTTTTCCAAACAAGAATATAGTACTTTTACGTAGATATCCTAATATTCTTGATGCATCCGCCTCTGCTGCAAACACCAACCGAATGCCATTGAAATCCCCAGCAAACATTACGGATTTCGATAAGAAGTGAACAACTTCCCCTTGACCGGAACATTACTCCTTTTTATAGTAGCGGCAATATTGAGGCGTATGCGGCTCCAGATGTAATCGAACACAACGACTGTACCGTTGTGTCTTTTTTTTACCTCTGTTCCGCCCGGCTCAAGTCCAGGAGAGACAGCATTATGGCCAGCGGCAAAGTAAAGTGGTTCGATAATAAGCACGGGTTTGGTTTCATAACGCAGGAAGGCGGGCAGGACGTGTTTGTTCATTACAGCGCGATTCAAGGCGAGGGTTTCCGCACATTGAACGAAGGCGACGAGGTCAACTTTGACATTGTCACCAGCGAAAAAGGTCTCAAAGCCGAAAACGTCAAGCGCGGTCATCTGTAATCCGCGGCGCGTTCCCTCGGCCTCTGTCGATCGGTGGCGGCACACACCGTGGCAAAAATTTCCAGCCACGCGGGTCTCGATATTTCTGTCTCGCGGTGCTAACTTCCCGCCATGCCGGAAACGCCGGATTTCATCCAGAGCCTTTATGTCCACGTGCCATTTTGCGCGCAGAAATGCGTGTACTGCGCTTTCTATTCCGAGGCCTCCAGCGGTGAATTGATCCAGCGCTACACCCAGGCGCTGGTGAAGGAAATGGAACTCGTGGCCGGCGACCTGAAGCCGCGCACCATCTTTTTTGGCGGCGGCACGCCGTCGCTTCTCAATCTTCGCCAATGGGAAACCATCCTGCGAACCATGGAACGACTCGGCTTGCTCGGCGCGGAGGAATTCACCGTGGAATGCAATCCCGCCACCGTCTCGGCCGACAAGGCGAAGCTGCTGCGCTCCTCTGGCGTGAATCGCATTTCCATGGGCGTGCAATCGCTCGATGAAGCACTGCTGGACCGGCTCGGGCGGATTCATTCGCGCGAAATGGTTTTCAAGTCATTCGACATTTTGCGCCGCGCCGGTTTCGATAATCTGAACGTCGATCTCATGTTCGCCATTCCCGGCCAGACGATGGATATCTGGCGCTCCACGCTGAACGAAGCAGTTGCCCTGGGCAGCGAACATCTTTCCAGCTACGAAGTCATCTACGAGGAAGACACGCCGCTGTACGCGCAACTTCAGGCGAAGGAATTCGACGTCCACGAAGATCTCGCCTGCGACATGTATGAGGAATTGGTCGAGCGGGCGAGCGGCGCTGGTTTTCGCCAGTACGAAATCGCAAATTTCGCCAAAGACCCTCTCGAAACTCGAAACCCGAAACTCGAAACTCCCTCCCACGCCTGCAAACACAACGTGAACTACTGGCGCGGCGGTTCATTTTACGGTCTCGGCCCCAGCGCGACGGGTTACGTCCGCGGCGTGCGCACGAAGAACTGGTCCAACACGCAACTCTACTGCGATCAACTGGAGAAAGGCCGGCGCGCCATCGAATCCCGCGAAGAACTGCCACCGCTTTCGCGCGCCGGCGAAACCGCGGCCTTCGGCTTGCGCATGGTCGCCGGCTGGCCCTTCGAGGATTTTCAACGAACCACCGGCCACGATTTGCGCCGCGAATGGGCCGGCGAAATGCAGCAATTGACGGAACGCGGCTGGGGCCGCATCGCGCCCGAACGATTTCATCTCACGTCCCAAGGCCTGCGCTTCGCCGATGCCGCCGCGGAAATGTTTTTAAGATGAAGCAGCGAGCCTCGGATATTCCTGACGCGACGTTTAGCTTTCGGGCTTCGCACGGCAAACCAAAAGGCCGCCAGCCGGATCAAAAGCCGGCACGGATTAGCCGGAACTCTCATCCATTCAACATGACCGCCTCTGAATTCACCAAAATCGCCGGACGCCTGATGCGTCACCCTTCCGCGCCATTTTTCGAACACGCCGTCCGCAACGAGGTGGAAAAGGTCTGCCGCGAACAGAGGCTTGATTTCAAACGCGATGTTTTCGGCAACATAATCATTCGCCACAACACCGCGCCGAAAACGCGCCCGTTCGTCCTCGCCGCGCACATGGACCATCCCGGCTTTGAAATCGTGCGGCAACTTTCGGATACGAAATGGCTCGCGCGCTTTCAAGGCGGCGTGGCGGACGATTATTTCCGTCGCGGCGTCCCCGTTCGCCTGATGCCAGGCGATCTTGCCGCGAAACTCGGCCGCCGCCCTGGCAAGGCGAAGGAATTTGAACTTCACACGAAATGCCCCGCATCCAGGTCACCCGAATTCGCGGTTTGGGAACTGGAGAATTTCGCCGTGCGCAAAGGTCGCATTCACGGCCGCGGCTGTGACGACCTCGTTGGCGTCGCCTCGATTCTCGCCACGCTCATCGAACTGAAGCGGACTCGCGCCCGTACGCATGTCATCGGCGTGATTGCGCGCGCGGAAGAAATCGGTTTTCTCGGTGCGCTCGCCGTGGCCGCTGCGCGTGAGTTGCCAAGGAACTCGCTCGTGATTTCGCTCGAAACCAGCCGCGAACTGCCCGGCGTGAAAATGGGGCAGGGTGTCATCCTGCGCGTCGGCGATCGCACATCCATTTTTGATTCCCGCGCCATGCGTTTTCTGGCCGAAGTCGCGGGTGGATTGACAACGACTGATAAAAAATTTCAATTCCAGCGCGCCTTGATGAGCGGCGGCACCTGCGAAGCGACCGCTTACCAGGAATTCGGTTTTCAAACTGGAGCCGTGTGCGTGGCCCTGGGTAATTATCACAATTGTGGCGACAACAAAAAAATCGCCGCTGAATTTGTAAATGTGTCCGACGCGCTCCGAATGGTGAAACTGCTTGCGGCCGCCGCGAAGCAAATGCCGGAATATTCCAGGCTGATCGCCAAATTGCCGGCGAGATTGCAAACGATGCGCAAAGAAGCCGAGCCGAGACTGCGCAAAACCGCCAAATAAATGCTGCCGGCTTCGTGCACGCACTCCGCGGCGGACCACTTCCCGAGGGAGATACAATTTCAGCCGCAATATGTAATCGGTATCCATTGGCAAGCAGCCATTTTTCACGTATAACTTCCCGGTATATATGACAGCTCCTGCAACAATGAATTGCCCGACCTGCGGCGCGCCCGTTCCCTCGGATGCCACCCAATGTGAATACTGCGGTTCTCGCCTCGCCCTCGCGGCCTGCCCGTCGTGTTTCGGCATGGTGTTTGCCGGCGCGAAATTTTGTTCGCATTGCGGCGCAGCCATCGAGCGCACGGAAGTCGCCTCGCAGGTCAAAGAGCTTTGCCCGCGCTGCCGGCTGGGCATGGAGGAAGTTCTCATCGGAAAAGCAAAGTTGCATGAATGTCCGAAGTGCCAGGGCATTTGGGCGGACACCGATACGCTCCAACAAATTTATTCTGACCGCGAGCAACAGGCCGCGGTGCTTGGGACAGCGGCGCCATTGCCGCAGGAGGGCGAGGGTTTCGAAACCAACATTCGTTATATCCCGTGTCCCGTGTGCAATAAATTGATGAATCGCATTAACTTCGCCCATTGTTCGCACGTGATTGTGGACGTCTGCCGCGAACATGGGACGTGGTTTGACAAGGACGAACTGCGGCGCATTGTGGAATTCATCCGCGCCGGCGGATTGGACAAGGCGCGCGCGGATCAAATCACTGAACTGGAACGGCAACGCGAGGAATTGCGGTCCGATCGGATCAGCCAGTCTTTAAGCATGCCGATGCCTGCCGGGCAATCCAATTACTACGGCGACGTGGGGATGGGGCTTGCCTCCGCGGCGGGACATTTGATCGAAGGACTGTTTTTTAAGTAACGGGTTTCAGGTTATTTCATGCTCACTCTTTCCGGCATCAGCAAAGCCTACGGCGGTCGTGTTCTCTTTGAAGACGTCACGCTGCAAATTAATCGCGAAGACCGCATTGGCCTCGTCGGCCCGAATGGGGCAGGGAAGTCCACGCTCTTTTCTCTCCTTCTCGGCGAGGAATCCGCGGACGATGGCCAGATCATTTTTGAGCGCGGCATTTCCTTCGATCATTTGCCGCAGGAAAGCGCGCCGGTCGGCGATGAAACGGTCATTGAGATCGCCACCGCCATCACGCCGGAGTTCACGAAGCTCCGGCGCATCATCAAAGCGTGGGATGCCAATCATCCCGTGGAGGCGTTGCATCCGGAGGAAGTTCACGACAATGTGCACGACCGTTTTAATGAATTGAACGGCTATCAAATCGAGGCCAAGGCCAAACAAATCCTCGCCGGTCTCAGCTTTCGCGAAAAAGATTTCGATCGCCCCGCGCGCGAAATGAGCGGCGGTTGGGTGATGCGCGCGCATCTCGCGCGATTGCTCGCGCGGGAGCCGGATTTGCTCCTGCTCGACGAGCCGACGAACCATCTCGACCTCGAGGCATTGTTATGGTTCCAGGATTATTTGAAGGGTTATCCCGGCGCGATTCTCGTCATCTCGCACGATCGCGAATTTCTCAATCAGCTCGTCGGGGGCATCGTGGAAATCCGCCAGAGCAAACTCGTCCGCTATCGCGGCAATTACGACGATTACCTTGTCCAGCGCGAAGCGGCGGAGGAACAATTGCTCGCCGCCTACAAAAATCAGCAGCGCGAAATCGCCAGCCTGATGGAATTTGCCAATCGGTTCCGCGCCAAGGCCTCGAAAGCGTCGCAGGCGCAAAGCAAGCTCAAGCAGATTGAGCGCATGGAGAAAATCGAAGCGCCGAGCAGCGACGACAAGAAGGTCAGTTTTTCCTTTCCTCAGCCGCAACGCAGCGGCCAGCGCGTCATCACGCTGAAGGATATTCATTATGCGTACGGCGTCCGTAGCGGCTCCTTGGCAGAGAGCCGCACGAATGAATCAGAAAATAAAAGTGCGGCGCTCTCCCGAGGCGCCGCCACGCCGATCCAGGTTTATAGCGGGATCGATTTTCAGGCGGAGCGCGGCCAGCGAGTGGTGCTCGTGGGGCCAAATGGCGCCGGCAAATCCACCTTGCTGAAAATTCTCGGCGATGTGCTCCAGCCGCAACAAGGCACGCGCGAACTCGGCCACAACGTCAAAGCCGGATATTATTCCCAGTACCGCGTGGACATGCTGGACCTGAGCCGCACAGTTTTGGAAGAAGCGCTCGATACGCCCTCGCGCGTGACGGAACAATTCGTTCGCACGCTGCTCGGATGTTTTCTTTTCATCGGCGATGATGTCTTCAAGAAAGTGAGCGTGCTCAGCGGTGGAGAAAAAAGCCGGCTCGCGCTCGTGAAACTGCTGCTCGATCCGCCGAACCTGTTGCTCATGGATGAGCCGACGACGCACCTGGATATGTCGAGCATCGATGCGTTGCTCTACGCGCTGGATCAATTCGAGGGCACGCTGATCTTCATCAGCCACGACGTTTATTTCATTCGCGAACTTGCGAACCATGTTGTCCACGTCAATGCCGGCCGGCTGACGCATTACCCGGGCGGCTATCAGTATTATTTGGACAAGACCAAGGCGGCCTCCGCGCGCGCCGCGCTGACGGCCGGGGGGAGCGGTACGGAGTCGAACTCCCAAAAGTCGGGGACTCGTCCGTCCGGAATCGCAACCAATCGCAAGGAGCAAAAACGGATCGAGGCCGAGCAGCGCCAGGCGCGTTCGAAGGTACGCAAGCAGCAGCAACAGGTCGTGCACGAACTCGAGAAACGGATCCAGGAACTGGAGCAGCGCCAGGGGGAAATCACCGTTGATTTGGAAAAGCCCGAAACCTACCAGGCCGGCGGAAAAGCCATGGAACTGAACCGCGAATTCCGTTATAACGCCGATGAGCTTGCCGAGTTGAACGTTAAATGGGAACACGCCGCCTCAAAACTGGCAGCTTTGGAATCAGCATAACTGGGATCGGAGCGATTGCTTTCATGTAGTGGCACGGGCGTCTCGCCCGTGCGAATCGGATTTGCCGAGTTAACCGGTGTTATTCAGCAACTTCCGGACCGCGGTCAGCCGACTTTAACGTTTGTTCCGTGCAATTAAGTTTGCATTAAGGGGCTATGTTGTAGCAGGATGCCAATGCGTTCTGTTGGCTCAGAAGTGAACTGAACGCTTTCGACATGGCGCAAGCAAAGAAACGCGAAGTCAAACCTGACGACGGGAAAATCCGCATCCTCCTCGTGGACGACCATGCCGTGGTGCGGTTCGGTATTGCCCAGCTTATTAATCGCCAACCGGATATGATCGTGTGCGGCGAGGAGGAAGACGCTTCCAAGGCCCTCGGCGCCATTGAGGCGCTCAAACCCCAACTGGTCATTGCCGACATCTCTTTGAAGGAAAGCAGCGGGCTGGAATTGATGCGCAACATCAAGGCCCAATACTCCGGCCTGCCCATTTTGGTCGTCAGCGGCCATGATGAATCCATTTACGCGGAAATTGCTTTCCGGGCCGGCGCCCTCGGCTACCTCATGAAGGAAGAGGCGCTGGAAAAAATCATCCTGGCCATCCGGCGCGTCCTGGGCGGCGCGATTTACGTCAGTGATTCCCTCGCCGCCAAAATGCTGCAACAGCAGATTCGCGGTCAGACCAATATCAACGAATCACCCGTCAAGAGCCTCAGCGACCGCGAACTCGAAGTCTTCCAGTTGATCGGCCAGTGGAAAACGACGCGCGACATCGCGGACGAATTGCATCTGAGCGTCAAAACCATCGAATACTATCGCGAACAGATCAAAAGGAAGTTGAATCTGAAGAACGCCGCCGAGCTGACCCAGCGCGCCACCGCGTGGGTTGGCCGCGAGGCGACGACGTGAGGGATTGAGGGAACGCAGTGGAATGTCCGAGTTTTGTTGGTTGGATGAACTTGCATTATCTGCATTTGGCTCTGCCTGCCCGGGAAAACCCTTGGGCCACGATGGGGAACATCTCCGGGTCTTTAAATATGGGTTGCACCGATTGTTTGAACTCGCCTCTCGTGATTTACTGCAGGCACGAACAAACGATCGGACAGAGTATGACAACTCAAACACAGCTCTGGAAAATGATGGTCACGGAAGCGGCCCTCACCGCCACCGCAAACGAAGCGCGCAGCCGCGAGTTCGCGATGAAACGGAAAGGCCTCATGAGTCAGGCGGGCAGCTACTTGACGCTGGCGATGGCTCGGAATACCGGTATGAAAGTGAACGCCTTCTGCCAACCATACGCCGGTTCGTTAACTGCCACGGAAATTGGTTCATTTTGAAAAAGAACATGAAAACTATCTCTGCGACAACAGCGCCTGCGCGTGCAAGCGTCGCGGCCACTACGAATCAACCTGGCGGGCTCGCCGGCCACATTCAGTCTTCGCTGGCCACCAGCAGCATCGCCGGAGCCAAACCTGCCGCCCCGGCCAAGCCGCGGATTAAAGTCATGCTCGTCGACGATCATCCGGTGGTCCGCAAAGGCGTCAGCTCCTGCCTCGCCCGGCACGAGCATTTGCAGATCGTTGCCGAAGCCAGCGACGGCCGCGAAGCCGTGGCCAAAGCGCGCCAGTTGCTCCCGAATGTCATCCTCATGGATATCGACATGCCGCACATGAACGGCCTCGCCGTCACCGAATTGCTCCGCAAGGAATTGCCGGAGATCAAGGTTTTGATTCTTTCGATGCACAGCAACACGGATTACGTGATGCGCATCATCCAATCCGGCGCGCGCGGCTACGTCCTGAAGGAAGCGCCCACCGAGGAACTCGTGCGCGCCGTGGATGCCGTCTACGCCGGCGAAGCGTTCTTCAGCCCCGAAGTTGCCCACGCGGCCTTGAATCAATTTGTGCGGGGCGTCTCCAACCAGGGCAATGACGCCAACCTGACCGCCCGCGAACGCGAAGTGCTGGTGCAGATCGCCGAAGGCTTGAGCAACAAGGAAATCGCCAGCCGCCTCGGCGTGGGCGTGCGCACCGTGGAAACCCATCGCGAACGCATCATGCGCAAGCTGGACATCCACAGCGTGGCCGGCCTGACCAAGTTCGCCATCTCGCGCGGCCTGGTTTCGCTGAAAACATAATTTAGTACTACTGGGTTCATATAACTACGCAAAAGGCCGGCGTGTGCCGGCCTTTTTGTTTTTAGAAAGCAATACCTCCCCGGCAAAAGTCGGAGCGCCGATCTCCAGATCGGCGCGAAGCGTATATTTTTCACGAAGCTGAGAATATTTTTACGCGGCTTTCGAATTCCGGGTTTTGAAGATTCCTCCAAACGCGAATCATTGCAGTTCTCAAAGCGCCGGAGGGCCGCCGCACTCCGGGACGCTTCGCGACTTCGACAGCAACGGGCCTCGCGCCAGCGTCCCGGACTGCGCCAGCCCTCCGGCGCTCTTTCTGATTGGGCAAAACTCTCTTCAATCGTCACACGGCTCGTTCGCGCATTCCCTTTCCTTTTTCCGAATTTGTGAACATCCTGTGCATCGAAAGAAATAACTTCGGTTTGAGTCCGTCGAAAAATTTTTGTTTCGTAGTCGCATGATTGATTCCGTCTCGAATGAAGGCGCCGGATCCGCCGATTTGAAACGCGCCAAGCGCGTTCGCAGACCGCAGGCTGCTGGTACGGTTGACCGTCTGCCACCTCATGCGCACGACATGGAGCAAGGCGTCCTCGGTTGCATTCTCATTGCGCCCAACGAATGCATGGGCGAATGCATTGAAAAGTTGAAGGACCTGGCCGATGTCTTTTATGACCTTCGACATCAAACGATTTTTTCGGCGTTGATGGAACTGTACGAAAAGCGTGAACCGATAGATCTCATCACCCTCCAGCAACATCTCAAAGACAAACAGCTCCTGGAACAAGTCGGCGGCATCGCCTATCTCTCCACATTGCCGGACGTCGTCCCCAGCGCCGCGAATCTCTCCTACTACCTCGAAATCGTTAAGGAGAAATTTCTCCTGCGGAAAATGATTCACACGTGCACCGACGTCGTCGGCCGCGTGTACGATTATGAAGGCGAGGTGGACGCGCTCATGGACGAAGTCGAGCGCGACATCCTGCGCATCAGCGAGGCGCGGGTCCAGGCGCATTCCAGCAACATCAAGGAACTGGTCAAGCGCGCCATCAACCAAATCGAGGATTTTCATCAGCGGCAGGGGATGCTCACCGGCGTCGGCACCGGGTTCACCGATCTGGATAAAATGACCAGCGGCCTGCACCCGGGTGAAATGATCGTCATCGCCGCGCGTCCTTCCATGGGCAAAACCTCGCTCGCCATGAATATCGCCGAGCACGTCGCCCTGGAGCAGAAATTGCCGGTGGGCGTGTTCAGCCTGGAAATGACCGCCGACTCGCTGGTGCTCCGCATGTTGTGCTCCCGCTCGCGGGTGAACCTGCGCAATGTGCGCGACGGCTTCCTCGCCGAGCGGGATTTCCCCCGGCTAACCGGCGCGGCCGGCAAGCTCGCCAACGCGCCGCTGTTCATCGACGATTCCTCGGGCCTCTCGATTCTGCAATTGCGCGCCAAGGCCCGCCGCATGGCCCAACAATATGGCATCAAATTGTTTGTGATTGACTACCTGCAATTGCTCCATTCTACTGCGCGCCGAGCCGAAAATCGGCAGCAGGAAATTGCCGATATTTCCAACGGCGTCAAATCGCTGGCCAAAGAACTCAACGTCCCGGTCATCGTTTTGAGCCAGTTGAACCGCGAATTGGAAAAGGACAAGGACCGCAAGCCGCGGATGTCCGACCTGCGCGAATCCGGCTCGATTGAACAGGATGCTGATTTGGTTGGTCTGCTGTATAAGCCCAAGTCCAGCAGCGGTGATGATGATGACGGTGGCGGGGCAGGGACGGGTGAAGAGCAGGATGCGGTGCCCGTCAATTTGTTGATTGCCAAACAACGCAACGGCCCCACCGGCGATGTTCATCTGACATTCCTGAAGTCCTATACGCGGTTCGAAAATGCGGCCAAGATCAGCGATGAAGACGTGCCAAACTGAAGAATGAAATTACTGCTTCGCCTATGCGGACTTTTTCTTGTCCTCGCCTGCCTGCCCGCCACGGCGCAGAACTCCCCGCTCAAAGTTTCCAAAATTGAAATCAAGCACGTCGGCCCGCAATCCGTCAGCGATGAATTGATCCGCGCCAACATCCGCCTCAAGCCCGGCGATCCCTATCTGCGTTCCGCTGTCGACGAAGACGTCCGCACGCTGTACGCCACCGGGCAGTTTTACGATATTCGTGTCACCGATGAGTCGACTCCGGACGGCGTCGTTGTGACCTACGTCTTGCAGGGCAACCCGCGCCTGGTCTCCATCAAGTTTGAGGGCAACAAAAGATTCAGAGACGCCAAGCTGCTCAAAAAAGTGGCTTCGAAGATCGGCGACCCGTTGAACGAGCGAAAGCTGTTCACCGCCAGCCAGGAGATGGAAAAAATGTACCAGAAGGCCGGCTATCCCGGCACCAAGGTCAAATACACTCCCGCCATCGACGAAAGCACCGGCCGCGCGACCGTGACTTTCGAAATCACGGAAAGCCCCAAGGTCAAAATTACGCGCGTCGAATTCGTCAATGCCGAGGGGTTCTCCCAAAGGCAACTTCGCAAAGTCATCAAGACCCGCCGGCACTGGTTGTTCTCCTGGATCACCGGCAGCGGCGTTTTCAAGGATGATCAATTCGACGACGACAAGGAGAAGCTCGCCGAATTTTATCGCAACAAGGGCTATATCGATTTTGACATCAAGGATGTGGAGTTCGAGCACCCCACGCCGAACCATCTCGTGATTCGTTTCATTCTTTACGAAGGCCGCCAGTACAAAGTCGGCTCCATCAAATTCACCGGCAACAAAATTTTCAGCACGGCGGACATCGCCGAAGGCATTCGCCGCGCGCAGCCGACCGGGATTGTCAAAAAAGCGAAACTCGGCCCCAACGGCCTGCCGATGGATACCGGCGACATCTTCACCCCGGACGGATTGGCCAAGGACACCAAAGCCATCGAGGATTTTTACGGCTCGAAGGGTTACATCGATGTCAAGGCGTACACGCCCACGTTCAACGTCGTCCGGATTCCCAACACGGACACCGGCACGATGGACTTGGAATTCCAACTCGACGAGGGCCAGAAAAATTACATCGAAAAAATTGAAATCCGCGGCAACACCAAAACCAAGGACCGCGTCATTCGCCGCGAACTGGCCGTTTCGCCGGGCGAAGTCTTCGACATGACCCGCGTGAATGTCAGCCAGCAGCGCCTCGAAGGCTTGCAATATTTTAACAAGGTGGATATGCAGCCCGAACCCACCGATATCGCCTACCATAAAAATCTCGTCGTCGGCGTCGAGGAAAAGAACACCGGCAACCTCAGCATGGGTGCGGGATTCAGCTCGGTGGATTCCGTGATCGGTTTCGTCGAACTGACGCAGGGAAATTTCGACCTGTTTAATCCGCCGAATTTCACCGGCGGCGGCCAGAAATTCCGCCTCCGCGTCCAGATGGGTTTTGAGCGGCAGGACTACGAGCTCGGTTTCATCGAACCCTGGTTCCTCAATAAAAAACTTCAATTGAGCGTCGATTTGTACCGCCATGATTTGAACTTTCAAAGTCTCGAAAGCCTTTACGATGAAGTCACCACCGGCGGACGCGTTGGGCTCACGCGCGCGTTGGGCAGCGATTTCCTGATTGGCAGCGTCGGCTACACGATCGAGGACGTCGGCATCCTGCTGAATGAGCACAGCTTCAGGACCAATGCCCCGGTGCCGATTGTCGGCCAGAAGAATATTCCCGACGCCATCAACAAAGAGGCCGGCTACAACCTGGTTTCCAAACTGGATTTCTCCCTCGCGTATGACACCCGCAACAGCGTCACGCTGCCAAACGCCGGCCAGCGCACTTCGTTGCAGGCCACACTCGCGGGGCCGTTTCCCGGCGACCGGGATTACTACAAGCTGCAATTGAAGACCCATTGGTTTTTCAAGGGCGCCTTGCCCGGCCACGTCATTGAACTCGCGGCCACGACTGGTGTCGCCGATTCCTATGGCCATACCGGAGACGTGCCCTTCTACGACCGTTATTTTCTGGGCGGGCCGGACGATTTGCGCGGCTTCCGCTATCGCAGCGTCAGCCCGCGTGAACGGCCGTTTTCGTCGCAAGATTTCTCCCGTGAACCCATCGGTGGCGATACCATGTGGCTGGCCTCCGTGGAATACAGCGTCCCGATCATTCAAAGCGACAAGGAACGCGGGGTGGGACTGCGCGTCGCCGCGTTCTACGATATCGGCGATGTCCGGTTGAACCCGTATTCCTATAATTTCAGCAACTATCTCGACAACTGGGGCCTCGGTCTCCGGCTCAATCTGCCCATCGGCCCGCTGCGGCTGGATTACGGCATCCCCATCCACCACGACCGGTTCAACAGCGGCTCCGGCCATTTTCAATTTAACGTCGGCTACACGCGTCCGTTCTGATGATGTCCTGCAGAAAAGATCTAAGATCGTATAACGATGCGAGGTTGCTTGCCTGCGATGGTAGGGCGCGTCTCTCCGCGCGCGCCGCAAAACCGGCCAACAACGGCGCGCACGGAGTGACGCGCCCTACCATCAAATACATTTTGTTGCATGCTGTAAGCCGCCCGCCCGGCGCGAAAAACCTTGCGGCTGGTCATCACCCTCTCCGCCACGAAGTGGGGGTGAGGTGGTGCTCAGGGTTTCAGGGCACGAAGTCTCTGATTGGTGGTGCTCAGGCTTCACCGGAACATGGCTTCCAAAAAGTTTTCTGACTATGAATTCGTCCGTCAAAAAAATCTTCGCACGACCCGTTGGAATCGCGTTTCTGATGGCCGGCGTCGCGCTGGGAGCGCGCGGGGTTGAAAACGATTTCCATTCCGCCCAATTTTCCGCGGTTGCCGCCGCCCCGCTTTATTTCGAGCGGAACGCCGGACAAATCGAAAACGATGCCCCGTTCGTCGCGCGCGGCGCCGAATGCAGCGTGCTGCTCGCTCCCACCGAAGCGGACATCCTCCTGGGCAAATCCTCCGGCCAGAGTATCGTGCACACTCCAACCACGGCCCGCACGGTGCGGCTGCAATTAATGGGCGCCAACCCGGATGCGCAGGTCACCGGCTGCGACCAATTGTCCGCCAGCGCGAATTATTTCATCGGCGATCAGCGTTCGCAATGGCGCGCCGGCATCCCGTTATTTGCCAAAGTGCGGGTCAATGACGTCTACCCGGGCGTGCGCGTCATTTATTACGGCAATCAATCGGCGCAATTGGAATATGATTTTCTCCTTCAGCCCGGCGCCGCCGCCGATCAAATCCGTTTCCGCATCACCGGCGCGGATGGCGTGCGCGTGGATGAATCAGGAAATCTGGCGCTGAACATTGGCGGAGAAGAAATCCAACAGCATAAGCCGGTTGCGTGCCAGGAGAACGCCGGCGCGCGGAAGGAAATTCCAGTGGCCTATCGCCTGAATGCCGACGGCACCGTGAGCTTCACGCTCGCCGCCTATGACCACAGCCTGCCCCTCACCATCGATCCTGCCCTCGATTTTGTGACTTACATGGGCGGCAGGAAAATGGACATCGGCCACGCCATTGCCTTGGATCCGAGCGGTAATGTTTATGTGGCCGGGGAAACGTTGTCCACGGGCTTGCTGACGACAAATTCCATCGAGTTCGGCGTCACGAATTTCTCCAAATTCCGCGGCGGCAATAATGCATTCGGTGACGCGTTCGTGGCCAAGTACGACAACTCGGGTGTGCTGCAATTTCTAACCTATCTCGGCGGCAAGAATGATGACGGCGCGCTCGGCATTGCGTTTGACAACAGCGTCAACGGCCCGGCGGTGTGGGTGGCCGGCTTCACCGACTCCACCAATTTCCCTCTGGTAAATCCCATCGATCCGCAACTCACCGGCCCGACCAAAAACGCCAAACATGTTCCCGCCGTGGACGCCTTCGTTTCAAAATTGGATCCCACCGGCGCGAACCTGCTGTTCTCATCTTACTTCGGCGGGGATAACATCGACGAAGGCACGGGCATTGCCGTCGATCCTCAAGGCAGCGTTTATCTGACCGGCCTGACGAGTTCCACAAATCTGGCCGTGACGCCGAACGCTTTTCAGCCCACGAACTCCGGCGCCTTCGATGCCTTCGTCACCAGGCTGTCGGGTTCCGGCAACATTTACAGCAACTCATATACGACCTATCTCGGCGGCACCAATGAGGAATTGGGGCTGGCCATCGCGGTGGATTCCTCGCTCGATGCATGGGTCACCGGGCTGACATTCTCGACCAACTTCCCCACCGTGAACGCGCTTCAGTTGGCGGCCGGCGTGAATTTTTACTACACGAACAACTATTCGTTCACCAATCTCAACACCCAGACGACTGCCCCCAGGCACGATTTTCGCGGCGATTTCAGCGACGCGTTCGTCACCGAGGTGCTTCCGGATGGCACGGTGCCGTTCTCAAGTTATCTGGGCGGCAGTAACGACGACGTCGGCGAGAGCATTGCCATCGACGGCTCGGACAATGTTTACGTGGCCGGATACACGTCATCGCGGAATTTCCCGACAAACATCATCACGGCCCAAACGACCAATTTCCTGGGCTACGATCCAGCCACCGTTGTTTTTCCCACGGTCTCCACCAACTTTCAATCGCACGCCTTCGTCACGGAGATATCAACCCACCCGGCGCCCGCGCTGCTGGCTTCGACTCGCTTCGGCGGCAACCTGGCCGATCAGGCCAGGGCCGTCGCCGTCGACCAGAACGGCTTGGTTTACGTGACCGGCTCCGCCTCCTCGACCAATTTCTTCGCCACCAACATGCTCGTGCTCACCAACAGCGTGATTGTGACCAACCGGCATTCCATCGACTGGCCCGGATTTTCCGTCCCGAACCCCGCCTTCACCAACCTTAGCAGCACGAACATGCCCGTGAAATTGCGGCACGCCGGCAACACAAATGATGTGTTCGTCGCGGTGCTGGCGCCGGGATTGAGCAGCTTTGTGCATTCCATCAGTTTGGGCGGCCCGGGCCGCGACGAAGCCAATGGAATTGCCGTGGACCCCTCCGGCAACGCCGTGTATCTCGTCGGCACGACCACGTCCACAACCAACTTTGTCACCACCAACGCCGCCCAGCCGGATTTCAGCGGCGTCAGGGGAAAGTCAAAGGGCAAGGCCAAAATTTCGGACGCCTTCGTTGGCAAGATCCTGCTGGTTCCGTAAAAGGATGAACATTTGCGCAAGGCGCTTGTCTTAGTTTGGACAAACGCGATTCGTTTTGGCGGAAATTGTCAGAAAGAATCTGCGCTGCAATTGAGATGTGTCTGCCCTGTTGGCTCATCAGGGTTCAAGCGCAAAAGGTAGCGCGACCGTCTCGGCTGCGAGTGTCGGCGGCGTCTCGCCGCCAGACATTGAAGCGCGATTCGGACGACAATTGTTCCTGGCACCGGGACGGTGCCGAAACTCGCCGGCGAGGACGCCCGCGCTACAAGTGCGTGGGATTCTCCGCTCGACCTGCTTTTCCGTAAAACTAAATGCGTTCGCCCTGGTTGGCTCACGTCTAGGCCTTGACTTGAAAGGATCAGGACGCAAGAATTCTGTTTTGTTCGATTTATGAAAATACTGTTGAAAAGATTGATACCCGCTTTGGTTCTCCTGATCGGAACATCGGCATTTGCCCAGTACCGCATTGCCACCGTGGACCTGAGCCGCGTGTTCACCAATTACTGGAAGACCAAGCAGGCGCAAGTGGCCATCGATGACAAGAAGGCGGACATTGACAAGACCGGCAAGGACATGATGGACGCCTTCAACAAGGCCAAGCAGGAATACCAAAAAACTTTGGACAGCGTGAATGACGCCGCCATTTCCGCCGAGGAACGCGACCGGCGCAAAAAGACCGCCGAGGATGAATTGAAAGACCTGAAGAGCCAGGACGATCAAATCTCTGAATTCGACCGCAACTCGTCTCAGTCTCTCAGTGAACAACTCAGGCGCACGCGGGATAATATCGTGGCCGATATCCGCACTGTCATCACCGCCAAGGCCAAAGCGGACGGTTATACTTTGGTGATTGATACCAGCGGCCAATCGGTGAACCTCGCGCCATTCGTGTTGTACGCCGCTCCCGGCGACAACGACATCACCGACGCGATCATCAAACAGATCAACGTCGGCGCCCCGGCCGATGTGCCGAAATCGGACGACAAACCTCAGCCCAAAGATCAGGCCAAGCCCGATAGCAAGCAGCCGTAACTTGGCTGAATAATTTCGAAGGCGTTCCGCAAGGAACGCCTTTTTTCGTGGCAGCCGACGTGAGGAGGCTCCGATTTTGCTATGGAAGTCGTGTCATTTCGGAAGGCGGTAAAAAGCTCCAAGCGTCCAACATCCAAGCTCCAGAAAAACGTCAAATTCCAAGATCCAACATCGCCCTCGCGCGCAAATTTTGGTGCTTGGTTCTTGGATTTTCTCTGGAGCTTGGACGCTTGGTCCTTGGAGCTTTCAGCTCTGGCTCAGACGCTTGATGGGTTTTTCAAAATACAACCGGTGCGCCTCCGCGAGAATTCCTGGAATTTTCGTCGCGAACGAACTGCGGCCCAGCACGCCGTCCAACGCCGGCCCCTTTCCCGCCGAAACCGCTTCCGCGATTTTCGCGGCGTTTTGGCCAGGGAACCAATGTTCCGCCTGGCCGAGCAGGTTGTAGCGCATTTTCGCCCAGTTCAGCAACCCGAGCGGCTGCGCGTAGGTCCACAGCCGCAAAATTTCCACCACGTTGATCTCCCCCGGCACATCCACGTATTCCGGCAAATTTTCGGACCAGTGCTCGCACCAATCGCGGCCCAGCACCGTTTCCATTTCCGCGCGCAACCGTTTCTCGATCGGCGCGATCGTTTCCGCCGCGCGATCGTAATACTTCAGCCCTTCAATGTGCTCGTCAAAATCCCCCGGCCTGGCCGCGCCGCAGCTCAACGTGTGCACTTGCGGTCGCGCGAGACAATAAAGATCGTTGAACTGCATCGGCGTCAGCGGCGCGCACAGTTCGCGCATTTTCGGCGACGGCTCATAAAGTTTTCCGCCCTTGTCATTCGGGCTGATGATGAACACGCCCATATCCTTCGCATGCGCCGCCTGCATCGCGCGCCAGTTCAAGTCGTTCACGAAATACCAGTGCAAATTGATGTAATCGAAATCGCCGTGCTGAATCGCGTCGAGAATGATGTCCGGCGTGGCGTGCGTGGAAAATCCGACGAACCGCGCGCGCCCCTCCTTCTGCAATTTCCGCGCCGCCTCCAGGCACCCGCCTTTCTTGAGCGACCAATCCAGCAGTTCGCGATTGTTGATGCCGTGCAGCGAGAGCAGGTCCACATGATCGAGCTTCAGGTAACCCATCGAAGTCTCGAACGACTCCAGGAATTCCTTCGCCGTCGCCTTGGGGCTGACCTTCGTCTGCACGATCATTTTGTGGCGCGGCAATTTCGGCAGCACGTTGCCCAATTGCATTTCCGAAGTGCCGTAACCGCGCGCCGTTTCGATGTGATTGATCCCTACGTCCAGCGCGCGATGTATGCACGCTTCGAGATTGGCCTGGTTATCGGCGGGAATCTGTTCCGGCGGCACGTCGTTCCATTTGAACTGGTAACGCATTCCGCCGCACGAGAAGACCGGCATCTGCAACTCCGTGCGACCAAAACGGCGATATTTCATGGCCGCAAAGATAGGCGAAAATAAAAAGGATGCAAAGCCGTAGCCGCCGAGGTAACGAGGTGGAAGATAGGATGTGAGCCGACGTAAGGAGGCTCTCGAATTCTGCGGAAATTATTCAGAACTTCCTTGCGCCGGACTCAGCGCAAGTGTCTGAATAATTATTTCTTTTTCGATCCCGCTGCCGAGACTTTGGATTCCAGTCCGGTCATCGTCAAAAGCGGCAACACAGTGAAGTGCCCGTCGTCTTCGTAAACAATCACGTAGGAAGCATTAGGCGGCAACGAAATGTGATCGGGATGCGGCACTGGATATTCCTTGCCATCGGCCATTCGCAGCGTGAACGGAATTCCACTCATGACCGCCGACTCGATTTGTTTCCTCGTCATGTTGCTATCGTTGACCAAACCGGTGAAATCTGCAAGCGGCTTCCCGCGCGGCTAATTTGGAGTGCGCCGGCAGAGCGTAGCGGCGACGGCGCTTTCTTGCGGAAAAAACGGTGCTGTGTTTCTATGAACGTCCCATCACTGTGATTCAAACAATCTGTCGCCATGCGACTCACGCGGCCTCGTGCCATTGTAGTACAGGAGGCAGTTGGAACCCGGCATATTCAACATGCAAAATGCGACGATGCTTCGTGCTTCTTGAACGACCTGATGCGTGGAGCAGAAGCGGACGCATGAGCAGGGCGTCGCCAGCCTTCGCGGCGCAGAGAAATTCCGTTTGTTTGGCGCGCAGATTCTGGATCTGCTCCGCAGACAATCTGCCCAATCGATGAGAGCCAGGCAATACACGCAGAGCACCGTTGGTCTCATCCGCATCATCAAGATGGAGCCGAACGGTGAGCATTTGTTCGAGGTACTCGACTGGCGGTTGCACATGTGGAATGCCGTCCTTGGTGCTCCAGGGGCCAAACCCAGGCGCTTCCCCCCGGTTGCTGAGTGCAATTGTCAAATCCTGGTGCCACGCCACAAGCCAATTCTTGTCGGAGGATTTGTCAAAATAAATGGCGCGCACCGGAACAGGGTCGGAGGAAAGATGGGGACGAACCAGATCGAGCAAACGCGCAGATCGCGCCAACGCTACGACGCCGGACAATCTCAGAATCCCGCGGCGGCCGGCTCCGCGAATTGTGCCAAGTGCTGAAAGTAGTTGCTCGCATTCGCATGTGCTGATGGCACTGCGCACAACCGTGAAGCCATGATCATTAATGTTGTGAGTCACCGAAATGCTAAATTGAGAACATCGGCAAAATCCGGAGCGCCGAGCACCAGCTCGGCACGAAAAAGTCATTTCGCTTTCCCGGGCGCTTGGCTAGCCATTTCCTGAAGCTTCAGCACCGTCAGCCAATTCCGCGCCGTGACCGATGAGCCCGTCACTCGATCCAGCAAAGCCGGCGAAAGTTTCGATCGCGCGACTCCATTCGGGAAGTGAATCCACAAAGCATCGCCAATTTGCTCAATGCGTTCGCCAGCCGCCGCACGTTGGCGCAGTGCCTTGGCCGCGTCCGATTTTGGCGAAGTTTTGGCGAGGCAAAGCATCACCAGGTGAGGATCTTTCTTGCACGCTCCCAGAAACGGATTGGATTTGATATAAGCCGGCCAATCCGCCGCCGCACGCGCGACGACCGGGATCGAAAGCCCAAACCGCTTCACAATGGCGCGCTCCAATTCCATTTCCAAAGCCGCCGCCTTGCCGCTGGCGGAGAACACAATATTGCCGCTCTGAATATACGTCTGAACATTTTCCCAGCCCATTTTCTCGCCAAGCGCGCGCAACTCCGCCATCGAAATTTTATTGTTCCCGCCGACATTAATTCCGCGCAAAAGGCCGATGAACGTTTTCATGGCCTGCTTTTTCTTCTTTTTCCTCTTTTCTTTTTCGTAGCGAAATTTGCCGTGATCGATCAAGCGACAAACCGGCGGTTTCGCGGTGGGCGCAATCTCCGCGAGATCGAGCCCTTTTGATTTCGCGAGCTCGAGCGCATCCCGAAGTCGCATAATTCCGATCTGGCCTCCTTCCTCATCAATCACCCGCACCTCAGGCGCGGAAATCTTGCCATTGACCTTTACGTGAATGCTCTTTGCCTTGGCCTTTGCTGAAATTCCGGCCGAAACTTTCGCCTGCGCGCTTTTCAAGACATCGCCGAGGTCTTTGCAGCCGGGCGGGAGCAAATAACTTCGCTTTTTGGGATCGGGGGTGAGGCTGCTCACGGCTTTGATGGATTAAATTTGCAGGATCCCGAATCGTTGTCCAGCATTCGCCAAAGCGGCGGCCCTCCGCCGCTTTCTCCGGAGCATCCAATGATTCGTTCGGACCTGGGATTGTCCAGAATGTCTTCTGGCAACTTCCTGCTTGCCTCCCCGCCTCATTCCGCAATCCTATCCGCGTCGCCTCCACTCGTTCGGGAATAATTTTGACCAATGGCCGCAACTTTTCCTAATCTGGCGTGTTACTAACGTCAGCGATTTGATATAGTGACAGAATGGCATTTGTATCCTTAAAAGATTTTTTCAGCCGCATGGGCCTGGTTGACCCCGCGCAGTTCGCGGAACTCACCAAGGCCTGGCGCGTGGCTGCCGATAACGGCTCGCAGGAAACGCTCCTCGCCTTCATCTGCCGCGAACGCGGTTTTGCCGAGGACGTCTTCCTCCATAAGCTGGCTCAAACGCTCAATTGGCCCTTCCTCGAAATGGCCAAGCTCGATGTCCCGCCTCCGGCCCGCAATAAAATTTCCACCAAGGTCGCCTTCCAGCATTCCGTGATGCCGACCAATGTCCTCGACGGCACCGTGCAGATCGCCGTCAGCAATCCCTTCGACACCGCCATGCTCAACGCGGTCCGGTTCGATGCGCGCGCCCCGGTCCAGTTCGCGCTCGCGCCCAAGGCCGAAATCGAAAAGGCGCTCAAGAAATATTACGGTGTCGGCGCCGAAACGTTGGAAGAAATGGGCACCGACGAGGATGATTCGCTGGAGTTGCTCATCGGCGACAAGGAAATCACCGAAGGCGACCAGGAAGCCAGCGTCATCAAATTCGTCAACCAGGTCATTTGGGAAGCCTACAAGGACCGCGCCACGGACATTCACCTCGAACCGCAGGAAGACGAGCTGCGCATCCGTTACCGCATCGACGGCATTTTGCACCAGACCCCGATGCCGCCGCAGTTGAAACGGTTTCAAGCGGCCATCATCTCGCGTATCAAAGTCATGAGCGGGATGAACATTTCCGAAAAACGCCTTCCGCAGGACGGCCGCATCAACGTCCGCATCAAAGGCGAGGAAATCGACATCCGGGTTTCCACCGTGCCGACCGTCTATGGCGAAAGCGTTTCGCTGCGCTTGCTCTCCCGTGGAAAAATCTTTTTGAGCTTGGACAAGCTCGGTTTTTCGCCGCCGGACGAAAAAGCCATCCGCGAAATCATCGTCAAACCGCACGGCATTTTGCTCGTCACCGGCCCCACCGGTTCCGGCAAATCCACGTCGCTTTACGCGATGCTCAGTTCGATCAATTCGATTCAAAAACGCATCATCACGGTTGAGGAACCGGTGGAATACGAACTGAAAGGCATCAACCAGATCGCGGTGCGCCCGGAAATCGGCCTGACCTTCGCGATGGGCTTGCGCCACATTTTGCGCCAGGACCCGAACGTGATCATGGTCGGCGAAATTCGCGACCTTGAGACCGCGGAAATCGCCATCCGCGCCTCGCTCACCGGTCACTTGGTCTTCTCCACGCTGCACACGAACGACGCGCCCAGCGCTTTCACGCGCTTGATCGACATGGGCATCGAGCCATTCCTCGTGGCGTCCTCCGTGGAAGCCATCATGGCGCAACGCCTCGTCCGTACGATTTGTCCGGTGTGCAAAACCGAGCAAAAAGTCGAGCGCGATTACCTCCTGAAAATCGGTTTTCCGGAAGATGAAATTGCCACCACGCGCTTCATGCGCGGCGCCGGTTGCGAGGAATGCCGCGGGCTGGGTTATCAGGGCCGCCTGGCCATTTACGAATTGCTCGTGCTGACCGAATCGCTGCGTCCACTGATTTTGAATCGGTCGTCTTCCACCACTATCGCGCAGAAAGCGATGGACCAGGGCATGCGCACGCTCCGCACTGACGGCTGGAACAAGGTCAAAGGCGGCATCACGACCATTGAGGAAGTCTTGCGCGTGACCCAAATCGAAGAGCACCTCGACTCGCTCGCCGAAGATCAAAAACCCGCGGTGCGCGCCAAATGAACAACCCAAGGATAAGTGGATTTATGGATTATTGGATTAGTGATATAGCGGGCCGCCGCCATCCATTTATCCATCCATCCATTCATCCAGCCGTTTTCCCGCTTTCCCGCTGATGCCCTGGCACTTTTGCAACGTTCTCGAGGCCGGCGCCAACGCCCGCCGTGTATGGCAGTTTGACGCCCGGAGCGATGCTTTCAATTTGAGCCGCGAGCAGACCGCCACCGACGGCGAACCGATCGCGCCGAACCTCGTCGCCAAAAGCTGGGGCGCTCTCTTCAAAAGCAAGCTCAACGTCGCCTGGCTTCCGGCGGACAATGTCTTCCTGCGCGTCGCGCAATTTCCCGCCAGCACGCCCGAGGAAACCCGCTCCATGGTCGAGTTGCAGATGGAACGACTCTCGCCCATCCCCGTCACGCAGGCATTGTGGACGATGCACATGCTGCCGCAGACCAGCGCCGGCGCCGAGGCGGAAAAACTGCAGACCGTCGTCGTCATCATCGTCGCGCGCGAGGTCGTGGAGGAATTTCTTGGCAAGCTCGAAGGGCAGGGGTTCATGGCGGATCGGCTGGAACTGCCGATGCTCGACCAATTGCGAGCCACGCGCACCGACGGCGATGGCGCCTGGGTTTATCCCGGTCCGAACGGCCGCGCCCTGGCGGCCTGGTGGTACGGAGGCACGTTCCAGAACCTCGCGTTGCTGACCCTCGAAAACGGTCCGAACCGTATTCCCAGCCTGAAAGATCAGATCACGCAAATGACGTGGGCGGGTGAACTCGAAGGCTGGCTGACCGCCCCTCCGCGCTGGCATCTCGTTGGCGATGCCGCCAATGAATGGCACGGCGCGCTCCGCGAAGCCCTGGATCAGCCGGTGGACATCGTTGCCCCCATTCCGCCGCAAGAATTGGCCGCGATGACCGCCAAGCGCGCCACGAATGCCGACCCGGCGAATAATCTGCTTCCGCCCGAATATGCGGCGCGTTATCAGCAGCAATTCGTGGATCGCCTTTGGGGCCGCGGTTTGCTGGCGGCCTTCTTCGTGTATGTCGCTTGCCTCGCGGTTTATTTCGTCGCGCTCACCGTCTTTAGCCATCTCACCGACGGCGTCCAAGCGCGCGCGGATTCGATTGCGATGACCTATACCAATTCGATTCAGATGAAGGCGAAGCTGGCCGTGTTGAAGGATCGCGAGGCGCTGAAATTCGCCGCGCTGGATTGCTGGCAGGCCGTGGCGGAAACGCTTCCGGAAGGCCTTACGCTCGAAATCCTCAATTTCAATGATGGCAAAACGCTCAGCCTGAGGGGCACGGCCCCGACCGATCAAGTCACCGCCGTAACGGATTTTTACGACAATTTGCGCAAGTGGAAGAAAGACGGCCAGCCCCTGTTTAATGCCAATGGCGGCGATTTTCGGGGCACGCAGTTGAGCCCGGGCGGCGCGACCGTGAGCTGGAGCTTTGACCTGGACCTCAAACGATGAAGGAACTTTTCGCATTTTTCGCGCGCTTGAATCCGTCGGAACGCCGGTTCGTCGTCGGCGTGGCGGTTCTCTTTTTCATCGTTGCCAATGTCGTTTGGATCTTCCCTCATTTTGGCGATTGGGGGCAAACGAGGCAAAGGATGGATGATTCCTCCAGGAAGCTCGCGCAGTTTGCCACCGGCACCAATCAAATTCCGGATCTGCAAAAGGCGATCGACAAATTCGAGCACCGGGGCGAATCCGTCCCGGCGGCTGACCAGGCCGTTCATTTTGTTCGCCTCATTCAGAGCCTGGCGGCCCAGAGCGGCGTCATCCCTTCCAGCATGAGCAGCCAGCGCCAGCCCACCACGAACAACGCCTTTTTTGTCGAGCAATCCGAAAACATCACCTTGCAGTCCACGGAAAAGCAGCTCGTGGATTTCCTCTATAATCTGGGCGCGGGCGATTCGCTCATTCGCGTCAGGGTGCTTTCCGTGCAGCCCGACCAATCGCACACGCTGTTGACCACCCGCGCGACGCTCGTCGCGAGCTATCAGAAAGGGCCGATTGGCCGCACTGCGGCTCCGGCGCCCAATCCCAGGACCGCGCCCGCGAAGCCGAAGCCGGCCGCAAATACCCCGAAGCCGGCGCCTCAGAAACCGGCGCCTCGGAGAACTGTGCCCAATGGGCCACCGGCAAGAAACGGCCCCGGCATCAGACCCGGACGCCCCAATGTTGCTCCTCCTGTACCGGCTAAATCCTTAACGCCAAATAAAAGATGAAAACGATTGTCTCTCTACTTTTCGTCCTCTGCCTGGTTTCCTGCTCCCAGCCGCGGCTGAAATCGCCAGCACAAACAGTCGAACCGAGGTATTCGTCCATCGATCTTTCCAACGAGCCTACTTCCGTCGCGGAATCAGAAACCACCGCGCCCGCCGCCGCCGGAACGACGACGGAAGCTGAAGCTGCGCCCGGGACGACCACCACAACGACGACCACCACGACCACGGAGCCCGTTGTTGCCGCGCCCATGACCGCGCAAGTTGCGGGTCACCCGGTTGCTCCCGCTGGAGGTGCTGTGGGGAATGGGAACACAGCCAAAGTTTCTCCTGCTGGAACCGCCGGCGAGGCTCCGAACGGCGCCACCGGCCAGGTCCCGTCGCCATTTGCCCATCCGGCTCAACCTGCCATTCCGGCCACGCCTCCCCCGACCGTGGCAACGACTCCCGGGATTCCGGCTACCAACCATCCGCCGACCGGTTTGCCGGGCACGGTGCCCGGAGTTTACACGCCGGTCTCGGCCACGAACGCGCCGGCTGAGCCGTTGCTGCCGGCATTGTCCGTCAATTTCCACGCCGCGCCCATCGAACTCGTCCTGGATACTTACGCCGATTTCGTGCATCGCACCCTGTTGCGCTCGCCCGCGATCAATGCCAGCACCACCATCACGCTCGTTCAACAGAATCCGCTCACGAAAACCGAGCTGCTCCAGGCGATGGACGCGGTGCTGGCGATGAATAACATTGCGATGGTTCCCATTGGGGACAAATTCATCAAAGTCGTGCCCCTCGCGGACGCGGGCGGGTCGGGCGGCCACATCAATGACCTGAATGCGTCGCTGCTGCCGCAGTTTGGTCCTTTCGATACGCATATCGTGCAGTTGAAATACACCAAGCCGAGCGAGATCGTGCCGATTCTGTCGCAGTTCACCAAAACTCCCGGCGCCGTCCTGCCCATCGAAGGCAGCGGCATGCTGGTGTTGCGCGACACCGCGGAAAATGTCCGCGTCATGCTCGATTTGATCAACCGCCTCGATGCGACCGTGCCGCAGGACATCGAATCCGAGGTCATCCCGATCAAATACGCGCTGGCATCGGACATTGCGGACGCCATCAACAGCCTTAGCGGCGGCGGCTCTGGCGGCACCATCGGTGGAAGCACCAGCGGGCGCGGCAGCCTCGGCACCCGGCAATCCGCTGGCTTGGGCAACAACAATACTCGCTCGCTCGGCGGCGGATTAGGCGGTGGATTCGGCGGCAACACCGGCTACGGTCAGACTCAAATGGGCGGGCTTTCACAGAATGCAGGCGGACTCGGCTCGAGCGCGGGCGCCGCCAGCCCCAGCTTCACTCAGCGTGTCAAAAGCCTGATTGATCGCGCCGCCGGTGGTGGCAAGGAAGGCGAGTTCCAGATTCTTGGCCAGACCAAAATTATCGCCGACCAACGCATGAACGCGTTGCTCGTCATCGCCAGCCACGATGACATGGCCATCATCAAGAAAGTCGTGAAGGAACTCGACGTCGTCCTGCCGCAGGTCCTCATCGAAGCGATTATTATGGAAGTCACGCTGGATAATTCCCGGACCCTTGGCGTCTCGGCTTCGCGTTTCCCCAGTGGCGGCAACATCGCGCACGGCGGTGGCTTCAACAACGGCCAGCAATTCTTCCCATTCATTGGAGGGAATTCCGGCTCCAACGGTTTCCCGGGCAACTTCACCAGTTCGCTGCCCGGCAACATGTTTAGTTACTGGGCTAATTTCAACGGCAACTACGACCTCGCCGTGCAGGCCGCGGAAAATGACAGCCGCGTCAACGTGCTCTCCCGTCCGCGCATCCAGACCTCCCACGGTGTCGAAGCCGACCTTTTCGTCGGTGAGACCATTCCTTACGTGGACAGCACTACCGCGGGCGCGTTCGGCGGCACCGGCGTTTACAATAGCTACCAGCAACAGCAAATCGGCATCACGCTCAAGGTCAAACCGCTCATCAACCCGGACGGCCTCGTCGTGATGGATATTTACCAGGAAGCATCGGAACCCGGCCCGGCCAGTACCGCCGTCGACATTAACGGCACCCAGGTCCCGACCATCAATCAGCGCCAAGCCTCCGCGACCGTCGCCGTCAAGGACCGCGACACCATCATTCTAGGTGGCATGATCAGCACCACGCAAACCAAGACCAAGTCCGGCGTGCCCTATCTCAAGGACATTCCGTTGTTGGGAAATCTGTTCAGCAGCACCGCCAACAGCGAGGAACGCACGGAACTGATTGTCCTGATCCGCCCGACCGTGTTGCCGACGCCCGAAGCCGCGGCGGCAGTGGCCACCGTGGAACGCAGAAACCTCCCGGGTGTCCGGCGTGCTGAGGCTGAAATTCACTCCGAAGAAGCCGCCCGCCTGAAAGAAGCGGACGAGGCGCTCAAAGGCGTGGATCAGGATACCAATCAGGTCATCTATCATCCGTTTAAAATGGATTAAGTGCGGCACCAGAGGCTGTATTCCATGAGAGACGCTGGAGCAACTTCTCCCTCTCCCATCGGATGGGTGAGAGTTCCGGTTCATGGAAAGGGGCGGCGCGAGGTGGCGCTAGGGGCGAGCGGAATACCATTTCTACAAAGCAACAATCAGACGTGAACGAAATGCGAAAACAACTTGCAGGCCTCCTGGGCATCGCCTTGCTGATGATGCTGTCCGCGCGCGCGCGGGCGGATGTCACGGTGACCAATAATACCCCCGACGCTTTCCAGGACGCCTTGGACTCCGTCACCGGTGACGGTGGCGGCACCATCACTCTCACGTCGCCCATCGTGATCGACGATTCCGACGTTGAAACCTTCGATGGCGTCTCCAACGTCGTCGTGACCGGCGGCGGCACAACCTCGCTGTTCATCGTCCAGAACGGAAGCAGCCTTGAGCTGGACAACATGACGCTCGAAAATGGCTCGGCCACCAACGGCGGCGGCATTTTCGTCAGCTCCGACAGCACGCTCCTCTCGTCGAATTGCCTGTTCTTCTCCAACATTGCCCGTGGCTCGAATGGCGTCGATGCGGCCACCAACGGCAATGACGGCTTGTTCCAAGGCGGAAATGGCCACCGAGGCACATCAGGCGAGTCCGCTTATGGCGGCGCGATTTTCAACCTCGGCGATGCCACCTTTTTGAATTGTCAATTTGTGACCAACAGCGCCATCGGCGGCGATGGCGGAATCGGCAGTGACGGCGGCAATGGCGGCACGCGCGGCGGCAATGGCGGCTCCGGCGGCAGCGGCGGCAGCGCGGGCGGCGCGGCCATTTACAACGGCGGCTCAGTGACCCTGGTCAATTCCACTTTTTCCGCCAACCTCGTCCTCGGCGGCGTCGGCGCCGCGGGAGGCGCGGGCGGAGGAGGCGGCATCGCTTCCGGCCTGCCCGGCAATGGCGGCACCGGCGGCATCGCTTCCGGCGCCGCAGTGCTCAATCTCGCAAACAGTACCAATTCCATCTCCGCCTGCACGTTTTCCGGCAACACCGCCCAGGGCGGCGATAGCGCGGATGGCGGCACCGCTTCCGCCGGCACGGGCCAGGGCGGCAGGCCGGGAGGCAATGCTTTCGGTGGTGGAATCGACAACGCCGGTTCCACTTACATCACCAACTCCAGCTTCTTTCAAAACACCGTTTCCGGCGGCAACGGCGGCAATGGCGGCAGCGGCGGCCGCGCCGGCAACGGCGGCAATGGCGGCAACGCCATCGGTGGTGGACTTTACAACGCCGCCAACGTCTGGGTCGTGAATTGCACCTTTTCCATGGGCAGCGCCGTTGGCGGCACCAACGGAGCTCCCGGTTCCGGGGCCGCCGCCGGCCGCAATGGCAGACGCGGCGCCAGCCAGGGCGGCAACATCGCCAACGTCGCGAAAAAGAAAGCGGGCTTGTTCCACTTGGAAAATTCCATTATCGCCACGAATCTTTCCGGCGGCGGCGGTTTTGGCAAAATCACCGACGAAGGCTACAACATTAGCGCCGACAAGAGCATCAAGCTCAAGCAGAGCACGAGCAAAACCCGAACCAATCCGCTCATTGGTCCCCTGGCCGACAACGGCGGCCCCACCGAGACCATGGCGCTCCTCAACAACAGCCCGGCCATCGACCAGATTCCACCCGACCTCGCGCCATCCGTGGACCAGCGCGGCGACCACCGTCCGGAGCCACTGGACGGCCAGAGCGATATCGGCTCCTTCGAACTGAACACCAACACTGTCCGGATTGTCCAGCCGCCGACCAATGCGATCGCCTTCATCGGCAGCAACGTGACCTTCACCGTCGTTGCCCAGGGCACGCCGCCCTTGTTTTATCAGTGGCTTTTTAACGGCAGCACCAACGTCCCGGCCAACGTGACCAACGGTTTCAACGGCAGCTCTTTCACCATCACCAACGTGCAAACGAACAATGCCGGCAGCTTCCAGGTGATCATCACCAACGATTTCAACGCTGTCACCAGCAGCGTCGTCACCCTGACAGTTATTTCGTCCTCGAACTCGCCGCCTATCATTATCGTGCCGCCGCAGAATCAGACCATTACTCAAGGCAGCAATGCCACGTTTAGCGTGACTGCCGAAGGCTCAACTCCGCTATCTTATCAGTGGGCCTTCGCCGGCTCGACCACCACGTATTCAAATATCCTTGGCCAGACCAATGCAACTTTCACCATTACGAACGCGCAACCGGCCAACCAGGGCAATTATCTCGTGACGATCACAAACAATTTTGGATCAACCAACGCCAGCGTTGCGCTTCTGGTAAACTCGACCAATAGTGATGGAGGGCCTCCTCCGTTCCCTGGTGCTTTGCGGCCGGTCACGGGGACGGTTTCGGGGCTCGTTCCCCTGGTGCCGCTCATGGCAACACAGCCGGCAGGAAGCCTATCGCCAACGGTCAATTTTACCTTCCAAACCCGGCCCGACGCCGCCTACGTCATTGAATTCAAAAAATCCTTGTCCGACCCCGCATGGATTCCGATCGCCACCAACATCGGCACTGGCGCCTGGCTGACAAATGAATTGCCCACCACGAATCAGCTCTCCGGCTTCTACCGCGTCCGCACCCAATGAACAACTACTTTCCCTCGCCCTTGGCCAAATTTCTTAACCATTGATGCCGCTGGTCCTTGTCTATCTTCGAGAGCCGCTCGACCTCCACGTAAAATTTTTCCATGTCGTTGCCGTTTAATTCGAGCAGGCGTTGGAACGCCGGGAGAAAATCGAAATAATTCGCGATCGTGTTCAGTTGCGCGTTGTTCAATTCATGCGCAAACCAATCATCATACCCCGAATACCCGCCCCAACTCGCCTTGAGCTGCTGATAATTCTCGCGCAGCTCCGCGAAAACGCGTTCCTTGGCCTCTTTTAATTGCGCGGGCGGCAGCGGAGGCGTTTTGGCTGCTTTCACCTTTCCGTCCTTGTCCAGCGTATCGCCGTAAACCTTCTCCAACTGTTCGCGCGTGCTCATGATCAGATGCACGAATTGATCGTTGCGCTTCAGCGCGCGTTCATATCGCTCAAGCAAATTCGTTTTGCCGGACGCGCGCAGCCAGCGCCGCGCGCCTTCCTGCCCTACCGTGGTGGCATAGGCTTCGTTAAAATCCGTGTCGCCGCGTGCGAACACCCGCGCATGCCCCAGTTCATGAAAGAGCACTTCGGCCAGTTCCGGCTCGCTGCTGTCGATGAAGGTGTTCAGCACCGGATCCTTGAACCAGCCCAGCGTGGAATACGCCTCCACGCCGTCCACATAAACATCGTCTCCTTTTTTCGCGATGGTGGCGGCGTACTTGCGCGCGCCTTTCTCGGAAAAATAACCGCGATATTCCAGGCTGCCCACGAGCGGATACCACCACGTGCGCGGCTGCAACGAAAATTGCGGCGTCGCCTGCACGTTCCAAACCACGTACGCCCGGTGCACGTCCGAGTATTTGCGATAATGGCCGTCCACGGGCAATTTCAATTTATCTTTTGCGAAGGCGCGCAATTGTTCCACGAGTTCGAGTTTCTGGCGCAAGACCGCGGGAGTTTGCGGATCCGCAATCAATTTCGGAATGTCCTTTTCATTCGCGAAAATCTGGAATTGTCCTTTGATCGCCTGCGTGTAATAGCCAATCGTCTGGCAGCCGGAAAACGCCGCCACGGTGACCGCCAACGAAACCGCCAGCGCCACGTTGCGCCGGCGAATTAGTTTTGCCAAAAAAATCATTCCGTTAATGTTGGCAGAATTTGGCCCATTGAAGCGAGGAAAACCACGGGTGAAAAATCCCCCACGTGAGGAGGCTCTGAGAATTCTGGATTTGCAATATGACGAAAGCCTGGAAAACGATTGCGACTCGTCAATCGCAAATCGCAAATCGTAAATTCCGCCAGTCAGTCCAACTTCACCAAATTCGGCTTCGCGCATTCCAGTCCCCAATAATGCGTGATCGATTCGAACAGCCGTTCCACCGCCTGAAAATTCACCGGTTTCACCATGTACGCATTCGCTCCCAATTCATAAGCGCGGTCAATGTCCTGCGGGCGATCCGAGGACGACACAATGACAATCGGGATCCGCCGCAGCGCGCCGTGGTGCTTGATCCACTCCAGCACGTCAAACCCGCTCATGCGCGGCATTTTGATGTCCATGACGATCAGCTTGGGCAGGGGATACGTCTCGCGATCGGCGTATTTGTCCTTGCCCATGAGATAATGCGTGGCTTCTTCGCCGTCGGTGACCACCTGCAGCGGGTTTTCCAAATGAGCCATTTTGATGGCGCGCTTCACCAGGAAGATGTCGTTCAGGTCATCTTCCACCAACAGCACGGTAAATTCTTTGATCTCCATATCACGTTCCGTGTTTGGCACAATGTAGCCGCCCTTGCCGAAATTGCCGCGTGGTAACAGACCCCATACGGCCACTAAATCAATGAGAGTGCCTGCACGGTGGATTGAGTCATGCGCTGGCAAACATCCCGAAGCCTCAAAAGTCCCCCTCTCTCCCAATCGGATGGGAGAGGGCAGGGGCGAGGGTTTGGATCCATGGAAAGGTGGGCCTTCGTGTTAACTGAATTGACGCGAACGATGCGTTTCGATCCCATTACGCGCATTTACTTTCCCCGCTCCGGCTGCTAATTACTTCGCGTGCTGAACGATGCCGCCATCTGGAAATCCCTCAGTGCGCCGAACCGCTTGAGCCTCATCGCGGGCCCGTGCGTCATTGAGAACGAGCCGCTCTGCCTGCGGGTCGCCGAATCGCTTAAAAAAGCCTGCGATAAACTTGGCATTTTTTACGTTTTCAAAGCCAGCTATGATAAAGCCAATCGCACCAGCGGAAAATCCTTTCGCGGCCCGGGCGTGGAAGCCGGCCTGCAAACTCTCGCCAACGTCCGCAAAAAAATCGGCGTCCCAGTGTTGACTGATATTCACACTGAAACCGAAGTTCCCGCCGCCGCCGGTGCTGTGGACGTGTTGCAGATCCCGGCGTTCCTCTGCCGCCAGACCGATTTGATTGCCGCCGCCGCGCGCACCGGCAAAATCGTGAATTTGAAAAAAGGCCAGTTTCTTTCCCCCACGGAAATGGGCCAGGTCGTAGCCAAAGCGCGCAGCTCCGGCGCCAAAAAACTTCTGGTCACCGAACGCGGCACAACTTTCGGCTACAACAACCTCGTCGCGGACATGCGCTCGATTCCCATCATGCGCGCGTTCGGCTTCCCGGTGATTTTTGACGCTACGCATTCCGTGCAATTGCCCGGCGGCGGCGGCGATAAATCCTCCGGCCAGCGTGAATTCGCCCCCGTGCTCGCCCGCTGCGCCCTCACTGCCGGCGCGAACGGAATCTTCATAGAAACGCACCCCCAGCCAGACCGCGCCTTGAGCGACGGCCCGAACATGATTCCTTTGGCGGAAATGCCCCGCCTGCTCCAGCAATTGCTGAAAATCTGGAGGGCCTCCCAGTGAACCGCGTAGCAGCCGACGTAAGGAGGCTCTCAATTTTTTTGCGCGGAAACGATCAGAGCCTCCTTACGGGCGTGTTGCCCAAACGCACGGAGCGCGGCTCTGTGAGCCGCGGCAACATTCCACTTTCGAAAGTTGTCGAATTTCTCCACACGTTTTGCCTCCACACCTTGCTGCGGGTCGCAGACCCGCGCTCCTCTCGATTTGGGCAACACGCCCTTACGTCCGCTGATATAGTTGAAGGTGGCATCCTCAAGCATCCATCCTCTACTTTTGCGGAAGCAACCACATGCTTGTGAAAATCTCCGCCGCCCTGAACAAAAAACTGAAGGCCGTCAAACTCTTCCTCTGCGATGTCGACGGCGTGCTCACCGACGGCACTGTTTACATGGGCGGCGGCGTCGAAACAAAACGCTTTCACATCCGCGACGGCCTCGGGCTTAAATTTCTGCAACTGTATGGAATCCCGGTCGGCTGGGTTTCCCGCCGGCCATCCACTGCCACGCAAGAACGCGCCGACGATCTGAAAATCGATTTTGTTGTGCAGCATAATGGCGGAAAAATTGAGGGAGTTGAGCGCATTTTGCGTCAAACAGGTAAGGATTGGGCAGACATCTGCTACGTCGGCGATGATATTGTGGACATCGCCGTCCTGAAGCGGGCCGGGCTGGCCGTCGCCGTCGGCGATGCCGTGGCGGAAGCCAAGCAGGCCGCCGATTATGTCACGAAAGCGCATGGTGGAAACGGCGCCATTCGCGAAATTGTGGAAATGATTTTAAAAGCACAAAACAAGTGGAAGCTGGTGGTCACTGAATATGCCAACTGAACCCGTGACAAGCCAAAAGCCAGCCTCAAAACCACACCGCGGCATGGTAGGGCGCGTCGCTCCGCGCGCGCCGGTGAAAAGTACTTTGGTATTAGTGCTAGCCTCGAGCGTCGCTCTCTGCATCGCCTTGGCCGCCGATCAAAACCCGCCGCCCAGCACCACTGTCAAAGGCTTCCAGGCGCCGCTCGAATATTTTGATCCGCCGCACGAGTTGCAGATGAAATCCTTCCTCGAAGGCTCGGAAGCCGAACCCGCCGCCGACGGCCTCATCCTCATCCACGACGCGAAATTGAAAACCTTTCGCGTCGATGGCAGCACTGAAATGATCGTCAAAGCGCCGCATTGCATTTTTGATTCGCGCGACCACACCGTCAGTTCGGACGGCCCGTTGCATGTGCAAACCTGGGACGAAAAACGGCTGGTGGACGTGCAAGGCGTCGGATTTTTTTGGCGCGAAACCAATTCCGACCTCATCATCTCGAACCAGCAACGCACGACCATCACCGGTGCATTGACCAATACATTTTCTCCATGAAAACCACTTTAATTTGCGCCGCCGCCTTGGGCCTGGGCTTCGCCCTCGTGGCGCAGACCACGCTCCAGCCCCAGCCGGCCGACGTTCCGGCTTTGTCGGGCAACAACACCAATGGCCCAACCGAAATCACTTCCGAACAGGGCCAGTTTTTCCTGAAGTCCAATGTGTTCGTCTATCGCGGCAACGTGCACGTGGATAATCCGCAAATGAAACTCACCTGCGGACTGCTCACCGTCGAAGCGCCGACCGTCGACGTGGGCCGCTTCAACCGCGCCACCGCCGAGACCAACGTGGTCATCAATTGGTGGGATGAAAAGGGCCTGAACCACGCCACCTCCGACAAAGCCGTTTACACGTACACATTGACGAACATCGCCGAGCCGCCCAAGGAAGATTGGCAAACCAATGCCATCGTCGTGCTGACCGGCCATCCGGTTGTAACCAATTCCCAAATTGTGTATCGATCCGATCCGCTCGTTTGGGACCGCATCCACGACGTCATCACCAGCACGAACTTTCTGGACATGAAAATCATCCAGAACCAGACCAACCGGCCGAGCCTCTTCGACGCGGGCACGCCTAAATCCAGCCCTTCCGCCAAATGAGCGAAGCTGAAGTGAAATCCGAGTTGAAAAATCCCGCGAACGGAGCGATCGCCACCTCCGTCTCGGAAAAATTTCTCCTGTCGACCAGCAATCTGATCAAGTCCTATGGCCAGCGCCGGGTCGTCGATGGCGTGTCCGTGGGCGTTGAACCCGGACAGATCGTTGGCCTTCTCGGTCCGAACGGCGCCGGCAAAACGACGACGTTCAACATGGTCGTGGGCATCGTCAAACCCGACGAGGGCTCGGTGCAATTTGAGAAGCACAACATCACCAGGTTGGCGATGCACAAACGCGCTCGCCTCGGCATTGGCTACCTCACCCAGGAGCCCTCCATTTTCCGCAAGCTCACGGTCGAGCAAAATATCCTCGCGATTTTGGAAACCTGCAAAATCAGCAAGCAGGAACGCGCCGTGCGGCTGAAATATCTGCTCGATGAACTCGACCTTGCGCGCCTTTCCAAAAGCAAAGCCTACACTCTCAGCGGCGGCGAAAAGCGCCGCCTCGAAATCACCCGCGCGCTCGTCACGAGCCCGCGATTGCTGCTCCTGGACGAACCCTTCAGCGGCATCGATCCCATCGCGGTGTACGAAGTCCAAAAAATCATCCGCCGCCTGAAAGAACGCGGCCTGGGCATCCTGATCACCGATCACAACGTCCGCGAAACCCTCAAGCTCGTCGACCGCGCCTACTTGATTCACAAAGGCCAGGTCATCTACGAAGGCGGCGGCCCCGAAATGATCAATGACCCCAAAGCCCGCGAAATTTATCTCGGTCCGGAGTTTAATATGTGAGTTGGTTGAATGAATTAAAATAGTTAAAGCAGTTAAACAGGTTAAAGGGTTAAATCGTTAAAATGGGAAAACCATTTAACTTGTTTAACGGATTTAACCGATTTAACTGACAGAACGAACATGCAAAGAGATACCGTCACCGTCGAGCGGTTCTACACCGACCAGGCCGAAGCGCTCGGATTGAAATTGGTTGCCGGCGCCAATGGCCTGAAACGCATCATCCGCGAACCGACCGTCAATCGCCCGGGATTGGTCATGTCCGGATTCACGCGTTACTTCGCCAACAAGCGTGTGCAGGTCATCGGCAACGCGGAAGCCTATTTCCTAAAGTCACTGCGGCCCGCGGAGCGTGCCCAGCGTTACGACCGGTTTTTCCTGTTCAAAATCCCGTGCGTCGTCTTCAGCCGCAACCTGAAGCCCGACAAAATTTTTCTGAAATGCGCCGAAAAGGCGGACGTGCCCATCTTTCAATGCCCGCTCGTCACGATGAAATTCATCAACCTGGCGACGCTCGCGCTCGAGATGATGTTCGCGCCGCGCGGCACCGAGATGGGCAGCATGGTGGATATCCTCGGCGTTGGCGTCATCATCCGCGGCGAAAGCGGCATCGGCAAAAGCGAAAGCGTCCTCGCGCTGATTGAACGCGGCTACAGTCTGGTGGCCGACGACATCACCAAAGTCACGCTCGTGGATGGCCGCGAAGTCATCGGCACCAGCGCCGAGTTGACGCGCAACCACATGGAAGTGCGCGGCATCGGCATCATCAACGTCGCCGCCATGTTCGGCGTCAAAAGCATCCGCAGCGAAAAACGCGTCGACCTCGTCATCACCTTGAAAGGATGGAACGAAGTCCCGGACGTGGACCGGGTCGGCATGGAACAGGAATACGTCAAAATCCTTGGCGTGGACGTCGCGCACATCACGATTCCCGTTCGGCCCGGCCGCGATTTGGCGCGCCTCATCGAAGTCGCCGCGTACCAGACCAAGCTGAAAATGTCCGGCTACAACCCCGCCAAAGAATTGAACGATCGCCTCATCGCCAAAATGGCCGCGACCCAAAAACTCTAGCCGTAGGAACCGGCTGGAGGAAAGTAGAGCGTCACAAAGTGAATCGGCTCTCGTCCAGCGAACTCGCGTTAGATTGCGGGGCTCACGCATTTAAATGTAGCGCGGCCGTCTCGGCGGCGAGTGTCGGCGGCGTCTCGCCGCCAGGCGTTGAAGCACAATTAAACGGCCATGGATCCTGGCACCGGGACGGTGCCGGAACTCGCAGGCGAGACGTTAAATGCGTGAGCCCTGCGTTAAACGTTGCCGCATCGAAAGGTGGGTCGGGACCCCATATCGGCCCGCTCGTGAAGCGATAGGATTTTGTTTGGATCGTGCGTCAGGAATATGGCTGAACATGCTGTGATATTGCTCGCGGAAGATGAGGAAGATTATGTCTTGCTCGTTAAAAAAGCCTTTTCCGAAGCCAACATTAAAAATCCGCTTTACGTCGTTTCCACGGGGACGGAGGCGATGGCCTATCTCAAAGGCGAAGGCAAATTCGCAAACCGTGCCGAATACCCGCTGCCGGATTTGTTGCTTCTCGATATCAAGCTCCCCGGCTTCAGTGGCTTGGATATCATCAAGTGGGCGAGAGATCAGCCGGGACTTGCGGGCCTTCGCATTGTCGTTCTCACCTCGTCCGATCAACTGAAGGACGTGAATGACGCTTATCGGTTCGGCGCCAATTCATTCTTGATGAAGCCGTATGATTTCCACGACCTGGTTCATTTGAGCAAGGTGGTGGAAGAGTTCTGGCTTTACATGAGCAAAACCCCGGAAAGTTTCCGGCCCGCAAAAAATCAAATGGAGGGGGGCAGCCCAAAAAAAGCTGACGAAAGCCGGGAGACGCAACCAGCAGCGCGCCCTTCCAGTAATCTCGTTAACAGGATTTCCAGCATCCTGATAGTGGAGGACAACCCATTAAACGCGGAATTGGCAACGGATCTTCTTGAGGCCGGCGGTTTTCATGTGCGGCTGGCTGGAACCGCGGAAGCCGGCATACAAATGGCCGGCGAGATATTGCCGGATCTGATCCTGATGGATATCAACCTGCCAGGCATGGATGGCGCGAGCGCCGCGAAAATTTTGAAATCCGATCCGGCAACCCGGCACCTGAGAATTGTGGGCCTGACGGCTCACGCCGTCAGTGGAGGCGTTGGTTCAAACAGCAATTTTGACGGTTATCTGGCCAAGCCGATTGATACGCATACATTCGTCGCGAGCGTCAAAGCTTTTATTGGCGACAAGGCGGGCAAGCGTTAGCCCCAAAATGTAGGAGACGACGCCTGCCCCGCCGTAGTTTCAACGAAGGCGGTAAGAACCCTCGAAACAAGTTCACGCTTTGAACCCTTAAACCCTTCGACACGACATATCAGTGGCTGTATTCGGCGAGAGACGCTGGAACAACTTCTCCCTCTGCCATCGGATGGGCGAGGGCTCGGGTTCAAGAGGAGGTGTCTCTGACTTGGTTCGTTCGGTCGATGAAATTTGAGGCTCGTTACCTCGTCTCCTGCATGCGGATGTGCGTGACATCCGTGGCTTCTCACGTTACAACCGCCTCCGGATGAAAGACCTGACCGACCCGCGCTGGATCAAATTGAAAGGAATTCTGTTTTTGTTCGTTGGCGTGTTGGCGGCGGCGTTGCTGGTGCTGGAAAATCCGACGGTTAAAGTGGGCGTCCTGCTCGCCATTTCGATTTGGTGTTTCTGCCGGTTTTATTATTTCGCGTTTTACGTCATCGAAAAGTACGTGGACCCCGGCTATCGCTTTTCGGGATTGTGCTCGTTTGTGGGTTATCTTTTGAGGAAGAAGAATTAACGCAAAGACGCCAAGGCGCGAAGGACGCGGAGATTTTTGATGATATGAATTTAGGGGAATATCCGAAACGCGGAATGAATTCCGCGCTCCGTTGGCGATTTCGCGTTGAAGCTTATTTCCCGGCTTCGGTGAATTCGTAGATGGTGCCGTCGAAGGACAGGACGTAGAGTTCGCCGCTGCTGTCCTCACTGAAGCTCGGGATGTTGCGGGCGGGATTGCCGGGGACAAGGACGCCGTCCGCGGTCAGCTTGCCGTTTTCATAGCGCAATCCCCAGATGGTGCCCATCTGGAAATCCGCGTAAACGTACACGCCACGCAAATCGGGAAATTTTTTGCCGCGATAAACGTAACCGCCGGTAATGCTGACGCCGATGCCGTGGTTGGGATATTTCGATTCCGGCAACAGGCGCTCGCTGTGGGGATATTCGATGATGGGATCAATTGGCGCGGAGCCGCGAATCTGGTGGTCCGGGCCGCGATGTTGATGAAGCGGATGAAATGCTTCGCGCGCGCTCCAGCCGTAATTGCCGCCTTTTTTGATGATGTCCACTTCCTCCCAGAGGTCCTGGCCGACATCGCCAGCCCACAATTCGCCGGTCTCACGATCGAAACTCATGCGCCAGGGATTGCGGACGCCGTAAGCCCAGATTTCCTGGCGGACGACGTGAGCGTTGTAATCCAAGGGATCGGCTTTGAGGTCCGCTTGTTTGCTGACGTCAACAAACGGATTGTCCTTCGGGATTCCGTAAGGCAATCCGGCGGTGCGGCTATTCACATCGATGCGAATGATTTTGCCGTAAAGGACCTCGAGATTTTGGCCGCCATCTTTCGGATCGTAGCCGGCCCCGCCATCGCCGATGCCGAGATAGAGATAGCCATCCCGGCCAAAAAGCAGCGTGCCGCCGTTGTGGTTCCACCACCGCTTCGCAACGTTCAGCAGGATGCGCTCAGTGGAGGGATCGGCTTTGTCCGGATCGGTTTTGGAAACCTGCCATTCGGCGAGGATGGTGTGTTTGGGCGCGGAAGGATGCGAGTAGAAGATGTAAAATTTGCCATTGGTTTTAAATCCGGGATGAAACGCCAGAGACAGCAGTCCTTCCTCGTTTTCGACGTAAGGGCGGCGATCCGAAATGTCCAGGAACAACTTGGGGTCCGAGCCGCTGCGGTCCGCGGGCAGGATCCAGATGCGTCCGGCTTGTTCGACCAGAAATTGGCGGTGCGTGCCATCGGGGGCTTCGATGAGCGCGACCGGGCGGTCGAATTTCAAATTGGGATAAGCGGGCTTGAGATCCATTTTCGGCAACGCATCCGCGGCGGCGAGATTTCCGGCGAATAAAACCACGGCAGCAAAAACCAGGATGGACCTGACAGTGGGGCGAATCGGTTTCATGAGTGATGCGAGTTATGCCCAACGGTCGCGCCGTGGACAAGGATTTTTTGCATGAAGCAATGAAAAATTTGCACAAAGTGCGCCATAAAAGTGATTTCTGCCGCCGTTTATTCAGATAAGGCGGACAGAACAGAACCTAAACAACGTCTCACTTGGATCGAACCGCTCGTGACCATCGTGATTATCGCCCGGCTGGTTTTGAATCGTACGAGAGTCCTAGAACGGATGTCCAATTGACGCAAAAGTCTGGTGTAATAGCGTTGTGGTTGATGGGAATAAAAATTATGCGATGACCTGACATGAAAATTGAAAAAACCCCCTACCGCGGATCCCTTGCGTTCACATTGATTGAACTGCTGGTCGTGATCGCGATTATCGCCATTCTGGCGGCCATGCTGCTTCCGGCGCTGGCTCGTGCCAAGTCCCGCGCGCAACAGGCGTCGTGCATCAATAACCTCAAACAGCTCGCCCTCGCGAACGTCATGTATTCCAGTGATTTTGGCGGAGTCTTCGTGCAGCCGGCCGCGAATGGCACGCTGTACGCGAGCGGCGAATGGATGGGCGCCATGATGGAGTATTTTGCGAAGTCCACTAATCTGCTGGTGTGCCCGTCCGCGCAGCAGCTTGCGCCGGTCGGTCTGGTTCCGAATGAAATGGGCGTCGGCGGGCAAAATGGCGCCGCAAATTATGCTTATTGGCGCAATCTGACCGGCACTTCCTACGTTAAAGCCATTGCCGCCAGCTACCAATACAACGGCTGGCTCTATACGGAGAATAACGGAGCGGGAGGCTCGGGTGACGGCAAAGACGTGGAGGGTTCACACTCGTGGTTTTATCTCAAGGAATCCAACATGGAAAACCCTGCGAACAGCCCGCTCTTTGTGGATGGGGCCTGGGTGGATGCCTGGCCGACTGAGGTCGATGGTCCGGCGCAGAATTTGTGGTCCGGGAGTTACGGCGCGCACAACAACGAAATGGGCCGGTTCACCATCCTTCGGCATGGCGGGAAGACGGCGCAGGGGCCAATCAGAATCGTATCCTCAGTCCAGTTGCCACCCAGAGGCGGGGTGGATATGGGATTGGCTGACGGCCACGCCGAATTTACGACGCTGCCGCATCTATGGACTTACAATTGGCACCGGTTCTGGGGCAGGGATCAGCCGGTCCGAATGGGCACGCCCCAGCCGTAAGGCAGTTTCAAAAATCGCCTAACGTACCAGCGCGGCTCCGTGAACCGCGCCCGCTGGTGCGAGGCAGTCTATCTGTTTGAGGACTTCCGCGCTCAACTGGACGTTCGCGGCTGCGGCATTTTCCGAGACACGCTCCTTTTTTCGCGAGCCGGGGATTGGCACGATGTCCGGCGCCTGATGCAGCAGCCATGCAAGAGCCAGTTGCGCGGGCGTGATGCCGAGTTTTTCAGCCAAATCCATCAAGGGAGCAAAACGATCGGTATTAGCTTTCAGGTTCTCGCCGGTGTATTTCGGGTTGTGATTGCGGAAATCATCCTTGGCAAGTTGATGGACCGTGCCCGTCAGGAAGCCGCTGCCGAGCGGCGACCAGGGCACCAGCCCGATTCCAAGTTCGCGCAGAGCGGGCAACAAGTCCTGTTCCGGTTCCCGCCGCCACAATGAGTATTCATATTGCACGGCGGCGATGGGATGCGCCGCGTGCGCGCGGCGGACCTGTTCCGCCGTGACGTTGCTGAGGCCGATGTGCCGTACTTTGCCGGCGCGAACGCCGTCGGCCATGGCCAGCACGGTTTCTTCTATCGGCACATCGGGGTCGGGATAGTGCAAGTACCACAAATCAATCTCATCGATGCGAAGCCGTTGAAGGCTGTCATCGAGAGCGCGGCGGGCGTATTCAGGCCGGCCGTTAAGTTTTAGCGAGAATCCCCAGCCAGTGGGGAATTCCGTCCCTTTCTGGCCGGGATCAAAAACAATTCCGAACTTCGTCGCCACCACGCAATCCTTGCGCCGGCCTTTGAGAGCGCGGGCGAGCAGCGTTTCGTTGTGGCCATTGCCGTAAGCATCGGCGGTGTCGATGAGATTGACGCCGATATTGAGCGCGTGACGGAGAGTTTCCACCGCTGCCGTTTCGTCCGTGGCGCCGTAATAGCCTTCGAGCACCATCGCGCCGTAGCCGATGGCGCTGACCTTGGGGCCGTTTTTTCCTAAAACGCGTTCGGGAACCATGGTGGAAGGTAATACGTCAATTTGGGTTCTTAAAGCTCCAAGTCTTTGTCGGTCACGGCGCCGAGGGAGGCGCTGGTCACGTGCGCGGCATATTTCGCGAGGACGCCGCGGGTGTAGCGGGGGGCGGGTTTCTTCCAGGCTTTTTGACGCTTCTTCAATTCGGCGGCGGGGATGGCCAGGGTGATTTCGCGTTTTTCGGCGTCGATGGTGATCGGGTCGCCATTTTTCACGAGGGCGATGGGGCCGCCGAGATAGGCTTCGGGCGTGACGTGGCCAACGACGAAGCCGTGGCTGCCGCCGCTGAACCGGCCATCCGTGATGAGCGCGACTTCCTTGCCGAGGCCTTTGCCCATGATCGCGCTCGTGGGCGAAAGCATTTCGCGCATGCCGGGTCCGCCTTTGGGACCTTCGCTGCGAATCACGATGACGTGGCCGGCTTTGACGGTGCCGTTGAGAATGGCGGCGAGCGCTTTTTCTTCACCTTCGAACACGATGGCTTTGCCGCTGAAATGCAGGCCTTCCTTGCCAGAAATTTTGGCGACGGCGCCTTCGGGCGCGAGATTGCCGCGCAGGATGACGAGGTGGCTGTCTTTTTTGATGGGCTTATCGAACGGCTGGATGATGGTTTGGCCGGCGGGATATGGTCCCACCTCTGCGAGAGTCTCCGCCATGGTCTGGCCGGTGACGGTGAGCGCATCGCCGTGGAGCAGGCCGCGGTCGAGCAATTCCTTCATGAGCGGACGGATGCCGCCGATGGCGACGAGTTCGGACATGAGATGTTTGCCGCTCGGCTTCAAGTCAGCGAGCACGGGAACTCGTTTGCCGATGCGGGTGAAATCGTCGATGGAGAGTTTCACTTTGGCGGCGTGCGCGATGGCGAGCAGGTGCAACACGGCGTTAGTCGAGCCGCCGAGGGCGATGACGACGGTGATGGCGTTCTCGAAGGCTTTTTTGGTGAGGATATCGAGCGGCTTGATGCCTTTGCGGAGCATGTCGACGACGCAGGCGCCGGCGCGGCGGGAGTCATCCATCTTGGCGGGCGAAACGGCGTTTTGCGCGGAACTGTTCGGCAGGCTCATACCGAGCGCTTCGATGGCGCTAGCCATGGTGTTGGCGGTATACATGCCGCCGCAGGAGCCGGGGCCGGGGATGGCGCATTGCTCGACTTGTTGAAATTCCTGGTCGGAAATTTTTTGGTTCGCGTGCGCGCCGATGGCTTCAAAGACCGAGACGACGTCCAGCTTGCGAGTGTCGCCGGTGATGCAGCCGGGGAGAATGGTGCCGCCGTAAACGAACACAGCCGCGCGGTTCATGCGCGCGATGGCCATGAGTGCACCGGGCATGTTTTTATCGCAACCGCCGATGGCCACGTAGCCATCCATGCCGGCGGCGCCGACGACGGTTTCGATGGAGTCGGCGATGACTTCGCGCGAGACGAGCGAGTATTTCATGCCTTCGCTGCCCATGGAGATGCCATCGGAGACGGTGATGGTGTTGAAGACGATGGCTTTGCCGCCGTTTTCATTGGCGCCTTTCTCGGCTTCGAGGGCGAGCTTGTCGATGTGCATGTTGCACGGGGTGACGTGGCTCCAGGTGGAAGCGACGCCGATGATGGGCTTCGAAAAATCTTCGGACTTGAAACCGACGGGATACAGCATGGCGCGCGCGGCGGCGCGTTCGGGGCCGTCCACGAGCTGGCTGGAATAGGGACGGAGGGGGTCGCATGTTCCGTGTTCCGTGTTTCGTGATTTGGCGGGCGATTTCGTTTTCATCAGACGGGTAGTTTTGTCGGAAACGGCGGGGATGACAAGCGCGGCGATAATCGCTCATAGGTCCTCCTACTCTGTTTTCTTTTGTTTCCCTCTATGAGAGATGGCTGCGATTACTTTTTCAAAATTTTTCCCCAATCGCCTTCTTCGGGTTCGATTTCGATGCGGCCACCGGGTTGGGACGAGGTTTTTTCGGGGACAACTGGCGTCTTGGTTTTCGCGGCGGCCGGCATCGGCGAAAGATGCGGAACTTCGCCGGCCGGTTCGGTGTCGGGGGCTTCGGCGGGCTCGCTGGGCAGGTGCCATTTTTTGCGATTTTGGAGCCAGGTGCGATAGCGCTGGAGGGTCCACATGCTGTGGTCGGCGCCGGTTTCCAGGGCGGAAGCGATTTTGAAAAATTCTCGGGTGCGGACGAAATTTTTCACGGCGTGCGTGGCGACGAGTACTTCGCATTCGGGCACGCGCATGTTCAGGTCGTTGCGGAAGACGAGCCGTTGCGAGATGACGGCGATGAGGCAATCGGCCAGTTGCGCGCAGACGCTGGACTGGATTTCCGCGGGAAAGGCGGAGGCGATTCGCTGGAGCGCTTCGGCGCAGCTGGAGGAATGGACGGTGGCCAGGACGAGATGGCCGGTTTCGGAGGCATTCAAGGTGAGCCGCATGGTTTCCGGTTCGCGCATTTCGCCGACCATCAGCACGTCGGGATCTTCGCGCAAGGCATCAAGCAGCGCCTGCTCGAAGCTGGGGGTGTCGCGGCCGACTTCGCGCTGGCGGATGTAGGAGCGGCGCGGGCGGAAGGTGTATTCGATCGGGTTCTCGATGGTCACGATGTGGCGCGTGTCGGCCAGGTTGATTTCCTGGATCAAGGCGGCGAGGGTCGAGGATTTTCCGGAACCGGTCGGGCCGCTGATGAGAATCAGGCCGTGCGGGTGCGCGATAAATTTTTTGAAATCGGGATGCAGATTGAGCGTTTCAATCGTGGCCTGGAACGAGGCGAGCAGGCGAATGGCGAAGCCGATGCCGCGCGAGGTTTGGAGAATGTTGATGCGGCAACGGACGCCGGCAATGGTTTTGGAGAGGTCGGCGGAGCGGCGTTCGAGAAATGGCTGCCATTGCTCGCCGAGAATTTCCTGGGCGAAGTTGGCGAGGGTTTGCGGTGCGATGGGTTCGCCGGCGGTGCGCAGCGTGCCGCGGATGCGCAAGGCGGCGGGCAGGCCGGCTTCGAGGTGGAGATCGCTGGCGCCCTGATGACGGGCGCTGGCGATGAGGGTTTCAAGGTCCATGGGTTGAGCTTAGCTCAGTATTTTTAAACACGAAATGGGGTGGGAAGTTGCGCGGGTTTGTAGCTGCTGAAGCAACGGGGTGGTTCTGTGTCCGCCTCCTCACGTCGGCTACACGGAAAATGGCGGCGCTCTGCCGAAACGCCGCTACGTTGGACTGGCCGGCGGGACGCGGGCGCTCCCAGGAAGGCGGCGCGGCAGCGCCAGTCTGCCATTTATTTGCCGAGGGCTTGGACGAATTTTTCAATCCGGTCCAGGCCTTTTTCGATGTTCGCCATGCTGGTGGCGTAGCTGATGCGCAAATAATCGTCGGCGCCGAAGGCGATGCCGGGGACGGCGGCGACTTTTTGCTGTTCGAGGAGCTTGGCGCAGAACTCAGAGGATTTCAGGCCGGTCTGGCCGATGTTCGGGAACAAATAGAACGCGCCTTTGGCGTTCACGCAGGAGATGCCGGGGATGCTGTTCAGTTTTTGGTGGGCGAACTCGCGGCGTTTGGCGAATTCAGCGAGCCATTTCGGCAAATGATCCTGAGGGCCGGTCAGCGCAGCCACGCCGCCTTTTTGCGCGAATGAACACGGGTTGCTTGTGCTGTGACTTTGGATGGCGTTGATGGCTTTGGCGATCGGCTCCGGGGCGGCGCACCAGCCGAGGCGCCAGCCGGTCATGCTCCAGGCTTTGGCGAAGCCGTGCACGATGATGGTGTGCTCGAAATGCGCGGGTGAGAAGCTCGCGACGCTTTTCACTTTCGCGCCATCGTAAAGCAGGTGCTCGTAAATTTCGTCGCTCATGATGAGGACGTTTTTTTCGACGCAGATATCGCCGAGGGCTTTGATTTCCTCAGGCGTATAGACGCTCCCGGTCGGGTTGCTGGGCGAATTCAGGATGAAGAGGCGCGTGCGCGGAGTGATGGCGGCGCGGAGTTGTTGCGGCGTGACTTTGAATTCGGTTTTGTCGCTGGTCTCAATGATGACCGGAGTGGCGCCGGCGAGTTTGGCCATTTCCGGGTAGCTCAGCCAGTAGGGCGCGGGGATGACGACTTCATCGCCTTCTTCGCAGGTGGCGAGGATGACGTTGTAGCAGGAATGTTTGCCGCCGCAGGAAACGATGATTTGCGAGGGCCTGTAGGTGAGGCCGTTTTCGTTTTTATGTTTGTCGGCGATGGCCTGGCGCAATTCGGGGATGCCGGCGGCGGGCGTGTATTTGGTGAACCCGGCGGCGAGGGCCTTGGCGGCGGCGTCCTTGATGTGCTGCGGCGTGTCGAAATCCGGTTCCCCCGCGCCGAAGCCGACAACGTCTTCGCCCGCGGCTTTCATGGCTTTGGCCTTGGAATCAATGGCCAGCGTGAGCGACGGGCTGAGCGAGGCGGCGCGTTTGGAAATTTTGTAATTCATATCGAGCGTGGAAGATACGAAGGGGGCGGGGGAGCGCAAGTGAAATGCCGCGCGGTGGAGTTGGGTTACTCACAAAGGTCAACCGCAGATGAACGCAGATGAACGCAGATGGCGGCAAATCCGAAAACCGAAAAATCCGAAGGCCGAAAGAAGCCCGAAGTCCGAAATTGCTGGGGGCGCTCGGCCAGCCTTGGGCTTTCGGATTTCTTTCGGATTTCGGCTTTCGAGCTTCGGGTTTGGGAAGTAGCTTATTGGGAAACCGAAAATGAAACGGCTGCTTCCAATCGTCGTTTTGGCGGGCTTATTGAATTGCGTGAACGGATTTGGGATCACGGCGCGCGAGCTTTTGGCGTCGCCGTGGCAGCGGCAGAGGGATATGGCGGCGAGGGTGATGCAGAATACGTATAAGCCCATTCCGCGAACGAAGTGGGATGCGCTCATGAATTCCTTGAAGCCCGGGACGAAGGCGTCCGTAGCGCAAGAGTTGCTTCGGTCGGTGGATGCCGTGCCGATGGAGGTCACGAATAGCGCGTTTGGTTACAATTTTCGGCTGGATGATTTATGGGTGTTGCGTTGTTCCTTTACCAATTCGCCGAGCGGAAAGTCCGAGCCGGCGCTCCAGGAAGCCAGGCTTGACGAGGACCTTAAAGATGTTTGGGTGGAGGTGCCTTCGGATTTTACGGGAGTGTGGACGACGTATTGGGCGAACGGCCAGCCGAGCCATCGAATTGAAGCTGAGAATGGAAGATTCGAAGGCGCGGTCACGACTTTTTTCCCCAGTGGCGCGAAAAATGTTGTGGCTTTTTATCACAACGGCGTTCGGGATGGCGAGGTAACGGAGTATTATGAATCGGGTGCGATCAAGTCCAAAGGCGAATTCAGCGCGGGGCGGCAGGTGGGCAAGTGGGTTTCATTCTTTGAAGATGGGGCGGTGGAATCGGAAACAAATCGGGGGGTGCGATAACCGGAGGGAAGGAACGAGCGTCCAAGCACCAAGCTGCGTTAAAGAAGCGTCCAAGCACCAACATCCAAGCTCCAGAGAAATTCCAAGTTCCAAGTTCCAAAAATGTGGGCCGTTTGGTGCTTGGACGCTTCGTTTCTGGGAGAAAAATCAGGGCTCGACGGAGTCTCGCCCCACCATGTGACGATTAATTTCCGCCCGCGCCTTTGATGCAGTCTTGGAGACGGCGGAGGTCAGCCAGATCGTCGGAGTTGAGTGTGGGACTGCCGGCGCTGCGGCCATTTTTGGCGACTTTCCATTTCCAGGTTTCGGCGTGGCCGTCGGCGAAGGTGAGATTGCAACTGGTGGTGTCATGGCGGCTGGCGGGGATGTCGAGCCACCAGTCCTGAAAGAAAGTGCCGATGGGTTCGACGCCAAACGTGGGGTCGGTGATTTCATCGGCGTCGGTATCGATGAACACGAATAACCGGGAGGGGCTTGGAATTTCAACTTCCTTCACAAAATGGTTGGGGTCGTTCGTGCAATCGATGCAGTTGCTCATGTTGTAGCTGCGATTGCGCAACAGGCCCGGGTAACCATTGACGGTGGAGGTGTCCGCGGGGCAATGATAAATGGCCGGGTTTTGGTTGTAATAAAAGAGCAGGGAGTTGGTGTCACTGATGGGATTGGGATCGGATGGCGCGAGGGAACGGCACCAACTGATGTCGCTGTCGCCAAGCACGGGAGGGAGGGTGGTCCCCATTGAGACATAGTAGACGAAATTGTTCGGCGGGAGTCTGCCTTCGTTGTCGTGCGTGTACATGTGCCAGCACAATTGCAATTGGCGGAGGTGATCGATGCAATCGATGGTGCGGGCGCGGGCTTTGGTTTTGCTCAAAGCCGGCAACAGCAGGCTGGCGAGGATGGCAATGATGGCGATGACGACGAGCAGTTCAATGAGGGTGAATCCGCGTTGCGTTGCCGGTGGAGAGCCCAAGGCGTTCGTGGGGAGTGTCAGGGAATCGCGCGACTGAAGCACATCCGGGTTCATTGCAGCTTCTACGATTGGGTGGCGGAGCAAATGATAACACACGGCGGGAAGTTCGTCACGAGTTAAAACCGAAAATGAAATC
>DATNEA010000063.1:0-40894 GCA_035606845.1 Candidatus Angelobacter sp.
ATCCGCGCGGCGCGGGACTTGCGTGGCGATGTTTTGCACGTCAGTGGCAAAACCCCGAAACTCAAGACCGGCGCCAGCCCCTCTCACGCGCCGAACGTTGTTATTATTGGAACCATCGGCAAAAGCCGGGTGATCGACCAATTGAGCAGCGCCGGCAAAATTGACGTTTCCGGAATCACCGGCAAATGGGAATCGTTCTTCCTTCAGGTCGTGCCGCACCCGCTGCCAGGGATCGATAGTGCCCTGGTGATTTGCGGCAGCGACAAGCGCGGGACGATTTACGGCATTTACGATTTGTCGGAGCAAATCGGCGTGTCGCCGTGGCATTTCTGGGCCGACGTGCCGCCGCAACATCACAACCGCCTGTTCATCGAAGCCGGCAAATTTGAGCAAGGCCCGCCTTCGGTCAAATATCGCGGCATCTTTCTCAACGATGAAGCGCCGGATTTATCAAACTGGGTGCGCGAAAAATACGGGACGGTGCCCGGCCATCCCAACGTCGCGAATTACGGCCACGCATTCTACACCAATATTTTCGAACTGATTCTGCGCCTGCGCGGCAATTATCTCTGGCCCGCGATGTGGAACAACGCCTTCAACGAGGATGACCCCGCCAATCCGCGGCTCGCCGATGAATACGGCATTGTGATGGGCACCTCGCACCAGGAACCGATGCTGCGCGCGCAAAAAGAATGGGACCGCAAATTCGGGAAACGTTATGGCAACTGGAATTATAACAAAACCAACCAGCAGCCCGTGCTGCAACAATTCTGGCGCTACGGAATCCGTCGCAACAAGAATTACGAAAGCATCATCACGCTCGGGTTGCGCGCCGAAAATGACGCCGGCACGCCCATCGGAAAGGATTTGACCGAGCAAATCGTTGGCGTCCAGAGAAACATCATCGCCCAGGAAATGGATACGGACCTCACCCATGTTCCGCAGATGTGGTGCCTCTACAAGGAAGTCCAAAATTTCTACAACGAAGGTCTGCGCGTGCCCGACGATGTCACGCTGCTCTGGGCCGAAGATAACTGGGGCAACATCCGCCGCCTGCCCACGGCGGAAGAGCGCCAGCGCAGCGGCGGCGCCGGCATTTATTATCATTTCGATTACCACGGCTCCCCGCGCAATTACCAATGGCTGAACACAAGCCCGATCTCCAAGATTTGGGACCAGCTCTCCTTGGCGAAACAATACGGCGCGGACCGGATTTGGATTGTGAACGTCGGCCATTTCAAGGGCTACGAATTTCCGATGGAGTTTTTCATGCACCTCGCCTGGGACACCTCGCGCTGGAACCATACCAACCTGGATGATTACACGCGCCTTTGGGCCGCGCGCGAGTTTGGCCCCGAACACGCCGCCGAAATCGCCGGCATCATCACCACCTATTCCAAATACAACGGCCGGCGCAAACCGGAATTGCTCGATCCAAACACCTACAGCCTGGTGAATTACCAGGAAGCCGAACGCGTCGTCGCCGATTACAACGCGCTTGCGGACAAAGCGGAAGAACTCAGCGCGCAACTGCCGCCGGACCGCCGCAACGCCTTTTATGAATTGGTGCAATTTCCGGTGAAGGCCTGCGCGCAATTGAATGAACTCTATCTGGACGCCGCCAAAAACGCGCTTTACGCCAAACAAGGCCGTGCCGCCAGCGCGAATGATTTTGCCGCAAAGACCCGCGCGATGTTCGCCACCGAAACGAACCTGATGGCCTATTTCAACAAGAAGTTTGATGGCGGCAAATGGGACCATTTCATGGACCAGCCGTTCATTGGATACCGGAGCTGGAATGAACCGTTTCGAAACAGTCTCCGGACCATTCGCCTCAAGGAACCGGAAGTGCCCGAAGCCGCCGCCCTGGGCGTGGCCATCCAAGGCTCGCAGTCCGCGTGGCCTGGTGAGGACAAGGAAGCCACTTTGCCGTCATTCGATGCCTTCAACCAGCAGCGCCATTACATCGACGTTTTTAACAAGGGAAAAACGCCCTTCGATTTCACGATCACTGCCAGTGAGCCTTGGATCGTTCTGAGCGAAACTTCGGGAACCGCCCAAAAGAACGAGCGAATTTGGGCCGGCATCGACTGGAGCAAAGCGCCGCCCAACGCGGGCCAGGGCACCCTGCAAGTGACTGGCGCGGGCACTAACGTGACCGTGCACCTGAACACCTTCAATCCCTCCGAAATCACCCGCGATTCCGCCGAGGGTTTCGTCGAAGCAAATGGCTGCGTCTCGATGGAAGCCGAACATTTCACGAAAAACATCGCCGCGGGTTCGAACCGCTGGATCCGAATTCCGGATTATGGGCATACGCTCTCCGCCATGCGCGCGGATGGGCCGGCGGACGTAAAGGCGACGCCGGGCAAGGATTCGCCGTGTCTCGAATATAAAATGTATCTGTTCCACACCGGCGCCTTTGACGTGCAAACGACCGTTGGCGCGACCTTGAATTTCCTTCAGGGACGACCGCTGCGATACGCGATCTCATTCGACGACGAGAAGCCGAAGATCGTGACGATTGTTCCCGCCAAGTTCAACGCCCAGAATGGCAACCGCGAGTGGGAGGATTCGGTGCGGTACAATGGCCGGCGCGTGGTCTCAAAACACGTCATCGTCAAACCCGGTTACCACACGTTGAAAATCTGGATGGTGGACCCGGCCGTGGCGCTGGAAAAAATCGTCGTGAACACGGGAGGGCTGCGTCCCAGCTATCTCGGCCCGCCGGAAAGTTTTCGCGGCAGTCGGTGAAGACCGTAACGCGGATTTATAATCTGCTGTATCGCCGAATTGCATTCGGCAGGGGTGGTAAAAGCCCACCGTTCCCCCCATCACCTTCGCTTAAACACCCTGAATTTTCTTTGCACCTCGATGAAAGGAACACTCAGGAAATCCTTTCGGATCAAACGCACAAAATCGCGGACGGTGGACGCGGTAAATATCGAAACCGGCGCCTCACGAGGGACATACCAATTATTATAACCGACTCTCCGAATGAGCTTGTAGCCAAGGCGGCGCATAAAGCGTTTCTTTTCGAAACTGAAACAAAAATCCTCAATTGAAAACAGCCTGGGGCGATATTTGTCGAAAGAGAATCCCGCCAGCACATCGAACTCCATTCCTTCCACATCGATTGACAGGAAATCAATCTGGGAAATGCCGCTCTGTTCCAGGACCTGGTTCAACGTCGTCACCTTCACGCGAACGACCTGATCAGAAGCTTGTATCTCATGCTCGGCGCGCACCTTCGACCGGCCCTTCAGCCCAGCGCCGGCCAGGCGCAAATTCACCTCCCCCTCGCCGCCTGATTTTCCGACCGCGACCTGAAAGACCTGGCTTTTCGGCCGCTGTTCGCGAAGCAACTCATAAAAGGACGGATTCGGCTCGATCAATACGCCGCTCCAACCCTGACTCTCCAAAAACCAGGTCTGGCTTCGCGCCGTGGGGTGATTCGCGCCCACTTCCACAAAAACCCCATCTTTCCGACCGCCCAAATAATTCCAGACGAGTTCACTTTCATTCACCTTTTGCTTTCCCATCAAGCGATTTTGATCGCCCGAAAATATGGAGTCAATCAATTCAGGCGATAGTACTGTGGCTGTGAGATAAAAATCTTCAAACGTTGAAAATAGCCAATCTCACGGTGGAGTTTGTATCCATGAAGCGCATAAACGCGCGACCCTATGGGATTGATCCGGCGGAATCGCTTTGCTTGGAGCGCGGCTGTGCTGAAAGCCAGCCGCAGCAACGCCCGCTGTGCAAGACGTCATGGCCAATCTGCAAGCCCTGCGGGATCTTTACCCAGCTCTGCCCCCTTTTTCGGATGAAACCAACCAATCCGGGTGACGGCTCGGGTTCGCTGGGGACAGGCAGGGAGAAATTTGGCTGTCACCGGAAATTGTATGGATTTCGTTTACTTGCCCAGTTTATTGGTGGAAAGAATCGTACCGGCAGTCAAAACTGCCGCGCCGGCAAGCTAAACCCAGTCAAACCGAGACGGCATCCGGTGCTCCGGCCCCTCGTCTTTCGACACTCGACACCCGCCCTCTTTCACCCGACACTTCCGATTAGGATGAGCCTCGTTCGGATCCTTGTGGATGGTTACAGCCTGTTGCATAGCTGGCCCGAACTGGCGCCGGGCAAGGCGCGGTTTTCGGCGGCCGCGCGCGACGAGTTGATTCACATCCTCACGCTCTACCGTGATGTGAATGGAACGCCCATCACGATTTTTTTCGACGGTTCCAGCCCAAAGCTCGGCGGGCCTTTGGAAATTCGTTCGACGCCGGAGGTGGAAATTCTTTTCTCCAAGGCGGGCCAAACCGCTGACCAGATGATTGAACGCGCGGCGCACCGATTTAAGACATACGGCGAGGTCCTGGCGGTCACGGATGACATCGCCGAGCGCGAAACGGTGATAAATATGGGCGGATTGGCGTCCAGTTGTTGGAATTTCATTCAAACGGTACAGAATACGCTGGTAGATTTGCAGGATGAGATTAAACATCATAACCGGCGCGAACAGAACCGTTTCAAGCGCCGAACGTAAGAATGCAGAATGAGTGGCACGCAATCTAAAAACGAGAAGGAGTTGCCGGGCACAGCCTGGCTCCGCGCCATGCGTCATTTATCATTCGTCATTTTTCTTGCCTCGTTGTTTCCGGCATTGGCTTTCGGCCAGTCAGCGAATCGGTGGCTGCTGATTTACAACACATCCGCCTCGATGCGCGATCGCGTCGAGGGCGTGGAAGCCGTCACCCAGGATTTATTGTCCACCGCCATGCACGGCAATCTGCGCGCCGGTGACACCATCGGCATCTGGACCTACGACAACCAACTCCGCGCCAATGAAGCGCCGCTGCTGACGTGGTCCCCGGACGATGCGCGCGCCATCGATCAGAAAACGCTGCAATTCCTCAGCCATCATGCATACGAAAAGACCGCCGCGTTCGGCGACGTGCTCGTCAATCTATTGCACGTGGTCAAAATCTCCGATGTCGTCACCATCGTCCTCATTTCCGACGCGAACGATCCGATCAGCGGCACGCCCTTTGATGCGCGGTTGAACGCGTTTTACCGGGCGAATTCCCAGAAGCAGAAAAAAACGCGGATGCCGGTAGTAACCGTTTTCCGCGGCGAACACGGCATTCTCACAACCAACACAGTCGCGCTCTCGCCGTGGCCCGTGGACATCCCGGCCGTTCCGCCGCCGGTGGTCGTCAAAGCGGCCCTGCCGAAACCTTCATCTCCTCCAGCGCCGGTTCGCCCGGTGCCGTCGCTGGTCATGGTCGGCGACAAAGCTGTCACGACGTTCAAACCCGCCGCGCAATTGCCGGATCCGACTGATGAACCGGCGCCTCCAGTGGCGCCCGTCACCAAACCAGCAGTCGTTCAGCCGAAACCAGAAGCTACCAAAGCCGAAGTTTCGCCTTCCGCGCCCAGGATGGACGAAAAACCGAACGTTCCAGCGCCTGCGGTGGTTTCCGCCGAACCCGCTCATTCTCCCGTGACGACGCTAACGCCAAAAGCTGTAGAAACGGCACCAAGTCCGGCCGCGGTCGCCGTCGTTGCGTCTAATGTGCCCGCGGTAAAACCCATTGCGCCCGCGAGTGCGCCCACAGTGGAGACTGCCGCGGCTGAAGCGTCGCCGAATCTTTTCAGCGGCCGAAACATTGCCATCGCATCGGCGGCATTCGCGGCGCTTGTTTGCGTATTGCTGCTGCTCGCGGCCCGTAATGCGCGCAACGCCTCGCGCACGAGCTTGATCACTCGTTCGCTGGATCGGGAGCGGAAGTAGCAGGGCGCAATACCAGAGCGCGGGTCTGCGACCCGCAGCAAGCCGTGTATGCCAAAACGGGCGAAGAAATTCAGCGATTCGGAAACATAGAACGCTGCTGCGGCTCACAGAGCCGCGCTCCGGCCTTTTGGGCAACCGCTCTCAGTTTGGCTGCCACGTGTGTCAACCAACCCTCAGCCAAACGGTTTTGAGGTAAGCGGGTTCGGCGCGCGAGACGGGGAAATCCGGCGGTTGCGGTGCGTAATGCTGTTGCAGGATTTTTCTTTTGCCGCCGCGGACGCTTTTTTCCACCACTTCGAGAAATGTTTCCGGCGGCCATTCGGCTGCGTTCGCGGATGCCAGCAAGACTCCTCCCGGTTTCAGCAGCGGCAACGCTGCGGTGACCAGTTGGCCGTAATCTTTTTCTACGCGAAATACGCCGCGTTCCTTTGATTGCGAAAACGTGGGCGGATCCAGCACGATGGCATCGAAGGCGCGGCCTTTTTTCGCGAGGCGCCGCAACCAATCGAAGGCGTCGCCGTAAATGAAATCGTGTTCCCCCGGATCGAGACCGTTCCGCGAGAAATTGCGGCAGCCCCATTCGAGATATTTTTTCGAAAGATCGAGGCTGGTGGTGCGCGCGCCGGATTTGGCGGCGGCGGCGGAGAAACCGCAGGTGTAGGAGAAGACGTTCAGGACGGACGGTTTCGAGTTTTGGGTTTCGCGTTTCGAGTCGTGCAGTTGGAACGCCGGGCCGATGTAGCCCGTCAGGAAACGGCGGCGGTTGTCGCGCTGGTCGAGGAAGAGGCCGATGGAATAGCCCTCGTTGAAACTCAGCTCGAATTGGATGCCGTTTTCACGAATCGCGAATCGGTCAGGCGCGGGTTCGCCAAGCACGAGTTGCGGCGAGGCTTCGGCGGCGCTGGTTCCGCGTATGTGGCGTGAAAGAATTTTGTGGTATGCGCCGCGAATGTCAGGGCCAAATTGCGCGAGCCGCTTGCGCTGTTGCTCGGTCAATGCCGCCTCGCTCTGGGACAATAAAAAATCGCCCAGCCGCTCCACATACCAGCCCGGCCAGCCGTCGCTCGCGCCGTGAATGAGGCGGAACGCATTCATTTCTTCCGTGTCGATCAAAGCTGCGCGCAACGCTTCGCGCGTATCGGCTTCAAAATCCGCCGGCGCGCAAAACGTGATTTCTTTGGCGGTGACGGGATGCTGAAACGTGATTTCGGCTGCATGCAGGCAAATGCGGTGAAATGGAGAGCCGCCGTAAAGCGTGTCTCCAAGAATTGGAAATCCCTTTTCCGCTGCGTGCGCGCGGATTTGATGCGTGCGGCCAGTTAGTGGCTCCGCCTCTAATTCGTAGGAGACGACGTGAGGAGTCTCTGATCTTTCTGGTCCCGACATCCGCCTCCTTGCGTCGGCGGCTACGTGGAAGCGCGTCTCCGCCTGTTCGCCATGCGCGCCGCTCACGTACCGCTCACCGGCGCGGATGATTTTGGATTTCACCAGCCATTCGCCGCGAGCGGGCGCGCGGTCGGTGAGCAGCAGATATTTTTTGCGGACCGCGCGGCTGGCGAATTGCTCGGTGAGCGAACGATTGGCCACTGTGCTTTTACCGAAGACGATCACGCCGCTGGTTTCCTTGTCGAGGCGATGAATGATGGCAAGCTTCGCCCAACGCGACTCGCGATTCCGCAGCCAATCGTAAATGCCCTCGCCCGCGAACGGACTCGGCGCGTGCGTGTTCATCCCCGCTGGTTTGTTGATCACCAGCAGGTGGTCGTCTTCGAAGATGACGCAGGAGGGCATGGGTCGTTCAATAAGTTAGACCAGTTAAATGGTTAAATGGTTAAATTGGAACGGCGCGTCGGCACTTATTTAACCATTTTAACGATTTAACCATTTAGCCTTTCAACCTATTTAACTTACCAAAAATGCCAGGCTCCGCGGCCAATGACCCACAGGCCCAGCAGGAAATTCGTAATCGCATGCGCGGTGATGGTGTCGCCGAGGCGATTTTTATTGATGACCAGCCATTGATAGGCCATGCCGCACAGAAATCCCTGCACCCATTCGTAGTGCTCCAGGCCGAACAGAAGCGACACCACGATGAACGCGGTGGGGTGGAAAAATTTCATGGGCAGCGACTGGAAATCTGTCCGGATGGAATAGCGGTAAAGAAACGAGCGCCAGAAAACTTCCTCCATCGGCGCGACGATGATCGTGGAACCGATGAGCCGCACCATGACATAAAACCAACCCAGCCCGGAACCGGCGCCGTAACGCGCGAAGGGATTCCAGACATCCTCCGGTTTCGGCGGCCCGAAAAAGAGATGGTTTTTCGGAACGAACGAGTCCAGCCCCACCCACATGATGAACACCGCGATTCCCATCGCGACCGCTTCGAGACTGACTTCCCAGCGCATTTCGGAAACGAAAGGCCGCATTTCCCAAAGGAACCAGGCGCCGAGAAAGGTGCGCAGCGCGTAAATCCAGTACGGGCTGTCTTTTCCAAACATTCCGCTGAACGCGATCAGCGCGACGAAAACGAAAAACGGCGCGACGCGCACATAGATGGGCGAGGCCCGAAATTTCTCGCGTAAAAATTTCATTGGCGGAAATCATCCCCAACTTGCGCGGAAGTCCAAGCAAAAAGTCTGAAGGGCGGCAGCCGGGTCAGGGGTTCGTCCTCGTCCTCGTTCTCCGCCTCGTCCTCGGATTCACGCGGAAATTTCGAAGGAGGACGAGAACGAGGAGGATCACTGATCCAGCGTCATCACGTTCGTTTCCGTCGCGCTGACGAGGGTGGCGCTGGTCGGAGTGATTCTGGCCACGCGGAAATTTCTCACGGCGTCTCCGATCTTCACGCTTTTGCCATTGATCATGGCGGAGGGATGCTGCGGTGAATAGAAGATCGCCTGCAATCTGAGTTCCGCGACCGGCGCGGCTGGCGGTGGCGCAGGCGCAGCGACCGGGGTCGCCGGTTTTTCCGGTGCGGCGGACGCGGCGGCTGCGACGACTTCAACGGGCGGCTTCGCTTCGGGAACTGGATTCGCGACAAGCGGCTTGCTGTCCGGCCTCGGTGTTCGCGCGGCCGGTTTTTGCCGGAATTGCCGCGCGACGAGAAGTCCCGCCAGCGCCACCAGCGCAATCACGACCGGCACCATGAGGCTCATGCCATCCTTCGAAGCCTGCGCTGGCTCGGCGGGACGCAGTTGCGGTCCCGGCGCGGAAGCCTGGCCGGGTTGCTGCGCGTCCTTGGCGCGTTTCAAAGCGTCGTTGATCAGGCTCATGCGTGGATGTTGCCTTCGAGTTCGCTAATCGCATTGCCGACGGTGTGGTAATCGATCTTGTCGCGATGCCGCACGTAGCCGGCCAGGAGCGATTTGTCGCAAATCGCATTCACCAATCGCGGAATGCCTTTGCTGTAATTGAAAATCCGCCACAACGCCGGCCGCGTAAAATACGGCGCGCCTTTGGCGCCGGAAATTTCCAGCCGATGCTGGATATACTGCGTTACTTCGTGGCGGTTCAGCGGGTTTAAATGATAACGCACCGTGATGCGCTGGCGAAGCTGCCGCATCGAATGCTGATTCAGGCGGTCGCGCAATTCAGGCTGGCCCATCAGGACGATCTGCAGAAGCTTGCGATTGTCGGTTTCCAGATTCGACAGCAACCGGATTTGTTCGAGCATGTCTTCCCCGAGATCCTGCGCCTCATCGATGATGAGCACGGTTTCCTTGCCTTGCTCGACCTGGCGCAGGAGAAATTCGTTGAAGACCGCCAACGAATCGAGGCGGTCGAGGTTGAGTCCTTGGACGGGCAGGCCGAACTCAGTCGTGATTGCCTTCATGAGTTGATCGGCGTTCAGGGCCGGGTTCAGGATGAGCGCGGTGGAATACACCCCGTTGAGTTGCTCGAGCATCGCGCGGCAGAGGGTGGTTTTGCCGGCGCCGACTTCGCCGGTGAGTTGCACGAAACCTTTCCGTTCGCGAATACCGTAAAGCAGGTGATTGAACGCTTCGCGATGCTTGTTGCTGTAAAAAAGAAACCGCGGGTTCGGCGTAATGTCGAACGGCGGCTCGCTCAGGCTGTAATAATTCAGATACACCGCTGAATTTCTCAGCAGGAAGGATGCCCGTTAACGTTGTTGGTGGCGGTCTGGATGAATTCCGGGGGCGGGGCGAGCGTACTTGCGAGCCGCAGCCTCAAGCAAACGTCTGGCCCATGGCTCGCCGGGAGTCTGCCCCCCGAGATTGGGCCAAAATGGATATTTCTGCCTGTTTCAGACACGAAACTGTTCCACTCAATGCGCGTGACTGTCTCAATTTATGGCTTCATCTTTCCTTAACGTTGATTGGGGTAGCGTGGCAAAGTGTTGCGTTCGCTATGCAAATTATGTGTCGCCCATTCAGGGCTCGTACATCAAAGGCGGGCTGCCCGGGCCTTCAGCCCGGGCTTTCATGGGCCGGGCTTTCAGCCCTTGGTCCGCTTCGGTTGTTCCGTTATAATAGCGCCGCAACCAGTGCGAGCATGAGAATCCTCGTGGTGGAAGATGAAGCCGATTTGCTGCGCAGCGTCGCCAAGGCATTGCGTGAGGAAGGTTATGCCGTGGACACCGCCGTCGACGGCGAGGAGGGACTCTTCAGCGCGGAGAACAACGATTACGACGCGATTGTTCTCGATGTGATGATGCCGAAACTGGACGGCTGGGAAATGCTCGCGCGATTGCGCAGGACGAAAAAAACTCCGGTCCTGATGCTCACCGCGCGCGACCAATCCCGCGACCGCGTGCGCGGGCTCGATACCGGCGCGGATGATTATGTGGTCAAGCCGTTCGATTTGCCGGAACTGTTCGCGCGCTTGCGCGCGCTCATCCGCCGGAGCGCCGGACAGACGCGCAACGTCATCGAGATTGGTGATGTGTCGCTGGACATCGCGGCGCGGCGGGTCACGCGCGCCAGCGAAATCATTTCGCTGACTGCGCGCGAATATGCGCTGCTGGAATATCTCGCGTTGCATCGCGGCGAACTCGTCACCCGCACTGCCCTTTACGAACACTTGTTTGACGAAAACGACAGCACGATGTCGAATCTTCTCGATGTTCATGTTTCGAATTTGCGCAAGAAATTGGGCGCGGAATTTATCTCCACTCGTCGCGGGCACGGCTATTGCATTGAATGAATGGCGAATTTCGAATGACGAATGGAGAAGAGGAGCGCCGAGCACCAGCTCGGCAAGTTGGAATGTTGCAGGCGGGCCCAGCTGGTGCTCGGCGCTCCTCGGCGCCCATGCGTCATTCGTCATTCGTCATTTTCAATTCCATCCGCTGGCGATTGCAACTGTGGTATGGCCTGATCCTCATCGCCGTGCTCGCCGGCTTCGGCGTGACCGCGTATCAGCTTGAGCGGGGGCGCGTGTATCGGCAGGTGGATGATGAATTGCAGCGCCGCTCCGGGGCGCTTGCGTCTTTGCTGCGCCAGCCGCCGCATGGGCGGGGGCGAGGCGGACCGCCGGGTGGGCGTCCCTTTGACGCGCCACCGCCCGAAGATCAATCCGTGCCCGAGAACCCGCCGCCAGACCGCGGCCCAAACTCCGGTCCGCCCGGCCCGAGAAAATTTCGTTTATTACCGCAACAGGCGCGGCTGTTTGATGAGACGGATACGAACGGATTTTATTTCGTGATCTGGCGGCGCGACGGCACTGAACTCGCGCGTTCGACCAATGCGCCGGCATCCGCGGGAAAGGAACTGACGCCAGCGAAAGACGACCGCACGCAACCCGATTCCGAAAACGCAGCCATGGGTCCGCCGGAATTTCGCCATGGACCGCCCAGGCCAGAACCTCCGCAGATGAACGGCTTGTTCCGTGAATCGGTGCTGATGATGCCGCCGGGCGAGAGAATCCTGGTGGGGCGATCGATTGCCCCTCAATTGGCGGATCTGCGGCGCACGGCGCTGATGTTGAGCGCGGTCGGCGCCGGAATCTTGCTGCTCGGACTCGCCGGCGGTTGGTGGCTGGCCTCGCGCGCCATTCGGCCCATCGAAGATATTAGTTCCACCGCGGTGAAAATTGCCGCCGGTGATTTGTCCCATCGCATTGACATTGGTGAAACCGAGAGCGAATTGGGCCAGCTCGCGGGCGTGCTCAATTCGACATTCGCCCGGCTCGATGCCGCGTTCACGCAACAGCAGCAATTTACTTCCGATGCCGCGCACGAGTTGCGCACGCCGGTTTCGGTGGTGTTGACGCAAACGCAGGCGGCCTTGAACCGCGAACGCAGCGCGGCGGAATATCGCGAAACCATCGAATCCTGCCAGCGCGCCGCGCAACGCATGCGGCGGCTGATTGAATCGCTGCTCGAACTCGCGCGGCTCGACGCCGGCCAGCAGCCGATGAAACGCGCGCGTTTCGATCTCGCCCAGACCGCGCGCGATTGCGTGGCGCTGATTTCACCGCTCGCGGATGAGCGGCACGTGAAGATTGTGTGCGAGCTTCCGCCGCTGGATTGCATCGGCGACAGCGAACGGCTGGGGCAAGTGATCACGAATCTGCTGACGAATGCGATTACGTATAACAACGAGAACAGCGAAGTGCGCCTGAACGGAGAGAGGAAGAATGACTGCGTGATTTTGATCGTGAGCGACACCGGGATTGGCATTTCCGCCGAAGATTTGCCGCGTGTGTTTGACCGGTTTTATCGCGCGGACACGTCGCGCAGTTCCGGCAATGCAGGTCTCGGCCTGGCGATCTGCAAAGCGATTGTGGAGGCGCACGGCGGGACGATTGAGGTATCGAGCGAGTTGAAAAAGGGGACCGTGTTTACTGTGCGTTTACCCGCGTGATAATCGTAGGAGACGACGAAGGAGTCTCTCGAATTTTCTACGCGGAAAAAACCGTCCGATGCATCGGGACTTACGTCGGCTGCTACGAATAACGAGTTCAACACGCGGAATAAATTCCTCGCTCCCGCTTTACGCCGCGGCGCGTTGCGCGATCAAACCCTCGACGGCAGCGGGCAAGTTCCCACAAAGCTCATCAAGCAGCGTGCGGCAATCGTTCTCGGAAAGTTGCAGGCCTTTTGCCGCGGAATAAATAAATCCGCGTGTGGTCTGGTAACCGTAGCCTAGCAATCCCTGCCGCAGTGGAATCGAATAGAGCGCCAGCGTCATCCCGTACACGATGGTGTGCCAGGCGCAGGCTTCATTGCGTTCGATGGCTTCCAGATAACGGCGCACGATGCGCTCGTCGCGTAGCGGACGCAATTTGAGCAATTCCGTCTGCCCGATGCGCCGGCTGGCTTCCGCGAAGGGTTTCAGCGCCGGTTCGTTCGCGAGTTGGCGATCGAACTCGGCGAGTTCGCGCACTTCATGGCGGCAGGTGTGATCGAACGCGCGTTGAATGGCGGGCAGTTCAATCGGCAACAGCAATTGTTTTTGGTAAGTCGTCAGGAAAAGCCGCAGAGAAGCCAGATCGTGCACAATCGGCACCTGCATGGACGCGGAGATGTCGCTCAGCGCCACGAGGCCATTCGCGCAGCCGAGTTGCTCGGCGAGCGGATGCCAATTGCCCAGCCAGTCGGTCGGTTCGCCCTGCACCGGCTGGAGCTGCGGCACTCGGTCCATGTTGAAATTCTCTTTCACTGTCAGCGTTAACGGTGCATGCGAAGTGCGGCGAACGCCAGAAGTAAAAGTTTTTTGCCGCAGATAAAATCCTTGAAACTCGGCGCAAACTGTGTTTAAACTCTGGCAACACTTCTGCCATAAAAATCACTCGCTCTGTGCCCTTGCACGCACCAATTTGTGGACTATCTCAGCAGCTTCATTGCCAGCCAAAAAACAATTCAGGAAAATTAATTCGTCGCGTTTACCCGCGGGGAATTATTGCGGCACTCTTTGAGCTTTCCAACAAAGGAAATGTGCGGCGGTCGCGGATCCCGCTACAGGTTGCGCATTTGGCGGTCTCCGCGAGTCGCAATTACTTCTTCTCATGCAAATGCCGGCAAAATTGAGTTCGATTTGACCTTCTTTTCCTTTGAGTCTTTTCCACAAAAAGCGTATTCTACCATGCAAATTTTGTTTTCCACCCGGAAACAAAGCCCATGCCCGGGCGGGGCAGCGGAATAATAGTAATCATTATGAGCCAGAAACCTTCGGCCGATTCCAGCAGCCGTTCCAAGGCTGCAGCCACAACTCCCAAATACCCCGGCGTTCGCGTTACTTGTAACGGGAACCAACTGGTCACTCAATACGTGGAAACCCGCATCACTGAAGGCGGCGTTTTTTACCCGATCACACCTTCCACCGAAGGCGGCGAAATCTACCAGGGTTCCTACGCGCAAGGTGAACTCAACGTGTGGGGCCAGCAGAAAATCGCCGTGGAAACCGAAGGCGAACACGCGGCGCAAGGCGGCGCCACGGCGTTCTCCGTGGCGGGACGCCGCACGGTTAATTTCACTTCCGGCCAGGGCATCGTCTACGCGATGGAGCAGTATTATCATGCGCCCGGCAAATTTTCGACCATGGTGCTCGAAATCGGCGCGCGCGCGCTGACCAAGCACGCGCTGAATGTTCATTGCGCCCATGATGATTTTTATGCCGCGCTCGATACCGGTTGGACGATGCTGGTCAGCAGGGACGCCCAGCAGGCCGCCGACCAGGCGATTATTTTGCGCAAGGTCAACGAGATCTCGCTCAATCCCGGCATGAACATCCAGGACGGCATGCTGACCACGCACAGCGAGCGCACGTACCTCGCGCCCGAAGCCGAGTTGCTGCGTGAATATCTGGGTGCCGCCGATGACCTGATTGATTGCCCCACGCCGGCGCAGCGCGAATTGTTCGGCCCGAAACGCCGTCGCGTGCCGGAAATGATGGATTTGAAGAACCCCATTTTGCTCGGGCCGGTGCACAATCAGGAGCATCACATGAACGGCGTGGTCGCCCGCCGCAACAATTTCAACGAGCCCATCCTCGGCTTCCTCGAACAGGCCTACGATGAATTCGGACGCCTCACGGGCCGGCAATACGGCTTGATTAGTCAATATAAGTGCGACGATGCCGATACGGTTTTCGTCTCGCTCGGCTGCGCGGCGGATAACATTGAGGCCGCGTGCGATTATTTGCGCGATCAGCGCAATGCCAAAGCCGGCTCAATTCACGTCAACGTGATTCGTCCGTTCCCCGAAGCGGCCATCATCAACGCGCTGCGCGGCAAGAAGAATGTCATCATTCTCGAACGCACCGATGAAGGACTCGCCGGCGATAACCCGCTCGCGCGCGACATTCGCGTCGCGCTGGGCAAGGCGAACGAAGCCGCGAAATTCGGCGGTTCGGTGCCGGCGTTGAAGCCGGAAGAAACGCCGCGCCTGTTCCGCGGCGCTTACGGCATTGGCTCGCGCGATTTTCGCCCGGAACACAGCCTGGGCGCCTTTGAATTTGCGACCGGCCAGACCCGACGCAAAGACGGTCGCGGCGCGGCGGATGGCGAGACCTATTTCGTCCTCGGCGTCGATCATCCTTACGCGGTGATTTCCAGAGACACGCCTTCGCTGTTGCCGGACAAGGCCATTGCCGTGCGTTTCCATTCCATCGGGGGTTGGGGCATGATTACGACCGGGAAAAACCTCGGAGAAATCATCGGCAACTTCGGCGAGGTGATCAAGGAACGCGCCGCTGAACGTGATGAAACCGGCCAGCTCAAGGAAAAGTTGTTCATCATGGCGAACCCGAAATACGGTTCGGAAAAGAAAGGCGCGCCCACAAATTATTACCTCACCGTCGCGCCCGAGCAGATCAAGGTAAACTGCGAATTGAACCACGTGGATGTGGTCCTTTGCTGCGATCCGAAGGCGTTCACGCACACCAATCCGCTCGAAGGCATCAAGAAAGGCGGCTGCCTCGTCTGGGAATCGAGCGAGACGCCCGAGACCGCCTGGCAACGCATCCCCGCGCATCATCGGAAATTCGTGAAGGAAAATAATATTCGCGTTTACATTCTGCCGGGCTTCGATATTGCGCGCAAAGCCACCAACAAGGCGGAGTTGCAACTGCGCATGCAGGGCAACAGTTTTCTCGGCGCCTTTTTCCGCGTGTCGCCATTCCTGCAGCACAACAATATTTCCGAAGACCAATTCCACGCGACGGTCAAAAAGCAGTATCAGAAAAAATTCGGCCGCTTCGGCGATGACGTCGTAAGTTCGAACATGACGGTCATGACCGAAGGTTTCTCGCGCGTGCAGGAAATCAAATACGGCGACTACGTCGATCCGGATCGTTCCTCGATGCGCAATCCTCCCGTGCGGCCAATTGGTGACGCGCCGATCATCCCGACCGCTGGTTGCGGCACCGGCTGTGGCACGGGCCTTCCGACGCCGGCGCAGCAGACGCCGCGCTATGCATTCCAGTCGATGGCGAAGTTCGACTCCGAATTCCGCAACGGGCTCGGTTATCATCAGCCGGCCGGCGCGCTCGCGTCATTGGGCGTGATGGGCGCGGGCAGCGGCGCCACGCAATCCAAATACGTCGCCCGCCGCGAAACGCCCGTTTACATCGCGGAGAATTGCACGCAATGCATGGAATGCATCACCGCGTGCCCCGACACCGCGTTGCCCAACACGTCGCAGGACGTCAGCACCGTGCTCAAGACGGCGCTGAATTATTACGTCACCAGCAGCGACGATCGCGCGAAGCTCGCGGGTGAATTGAAGGGCATTGAAGACCGCGCCCGCGCGAAGATGAACGAGAACGTCAAGGCTCGTGGAAAGACGCCGTTTAAGGACATCGTGCGCGATGAAGTCAATGCGCTCACAAGCATCAGCGACAAGGCCAAGGCGGAGTTCGTCGGCATCATCGCGAAACTGCCGCTCGCCTATAATAATGTGCCGGCCATCTTCCGCTCGCTCGAAGCCAAGGCGCCCGGCACCGGCGGCTTGTTCTCGATTTTCGTGAGCGACCTTTGCAAAGGCTGCGGCGAATGCGTGCAGGTTTGCGGCGACCACGACGCTTTGCGCATGACGCGCGAGACGGAAGATCTCAATGCCGAATTGACGACCGCGCAAATCTTTTCACGGTTGCTGCCCGATACGCCGCAAAAATTCCTCGGCCTTTACAACGACACTGACGCCGCGAATTCCCGCGAAGCCGCGTTGCGCAATCACCTCATGGTGCGGCGCAATTATGAGGCGCTGGTCAGCGGCGACGGCGCGTGCGCCGGTTGCGGCGAGAAAAGCGTCCTGCGCGCCGCCGCATCCGTCACCGAAGCCTACATGCGGCCCTTGTATCACAAGAAAGCCGACCGACTGCGCGCCAAAGCCACGCATCTCGAAAACAGCGGCGTGGAGAAGCTCCAGAAACTCAAGGCCCGCAGCGAAGATGATTACAAGCGTTTCCGCCGCGCGGTCCTGCACACGATCATGGGCCTCGGCGGCGAAAACGACGCCGACACCGCCAAACGCATTGCTGCTTACGAAGCGAAACACGGCGAAGTTTCCGATGAGCAAATCATCAAGAATATCGCGGCTGTGATGCGCCAGGACGCCTTCAATCATCGCGATTTGCAGGCGCTCGATGGCCGGCGCGCGAACGGCATGAGTGTCATGTTCATGGGCGCGAGCACCGGTTGCAATACTGTCTATGGTTCGACGCCGCCTTCGAACCCGCATCCGTATCCGTGGATGAATTCACTCTTCCAGGACGGCGCCACGATTAGCTGGCTGCTCGGCGAATCGTTGATTTTGAATCACGCGCGGCGTTCGGTCCTGCCGGAACGGCTGGCCGACCTATTGCTCGAACGCGAGGACACCGCCGTGTCCGAAGCGGAGTTGTTCAAGCTCACGCACCTTGACGATTCGCTGATGACCGACCAGGAAATTCGTGAGTTGCCGAAAGTCTGGGTCATTGGCGGCGATGGCGCGCTGGGCGACATCGGTTTCCAGAACGTCTCGAAAGTGATCCTGCAAAACCGGCCTAACGTGAAGATGCTGATGCTCGACACGCAGGTTTATTCGAATACCGGCGGCCAGAATTCCGATTCGTCAACCATGCTCGGCGGTTACGATATGAACCAGTTCGGCACCGCGTCGCAGGGCAAATTGATCGAGAAGAAAAACGTGGCCGAAGCCTTCACCAGCGGGCACGGGTCGCCGTTCGTGGCGCAGGTTTCCATGGCCAACGCGGCGAAATTATACAAAGCGATGCTCGATGGCCTCGAATATCGCGGCACCGCGTTTTTCCAGGCCTACACGACCTGCCAGCCCGAGCACGGCGTGCCGGACAATATGAGCGCCGACCAGGCCAAGCTCGTCCGCGACGCGCGCGGCATGCCGGAATTCACCTTCAATCCGCGCAACGGTGAAACCGCGCAGGAAGCGTTCGATCTGAAGGGTAATCCGTCGCCGAATCGCGATTGGTGGCGCACGAAATACGCCGGCAACGGCGAGGAATATAATTACACCGTGGCGCACTGGGCGCTCACCGAAGCGCGCTTCCGCAAGCACGTCAAAGCCATCAAGGAAGAGGAAGCCGCGGACCTCATTCCGCTCGACGACATGCTGCTCTTCATCACGCAGGACGACGTGATTTATCGCCGTGTGTTCAACCCGAACCATCGCAGCTACGTGACGAATTTTGGCTGCTACATCAAGGCCGAGATCGGCGGCAAGATGAAGTTCTTCGCCGTGTCGCGCCAGATGGTGCTGTTCGCCATCGAACGCCGCAAAGCCTGGCGCATGCTGCAAAGCAAAGCCGGCGTGGTGAACAAAGATTACCTCGCGCAAAAATCCTTGCTCGCGAAACTCGACAAGGGCGAACTCCAGCTCGCAGACGTCCAATCCAAGACGCGCGAGCTGTTCGAGGCTGAGCTGGCGAAGATTCCGTAATCTCGTAGCGCTAGGCAAAAAAAGGCCGCCAGTGATGGCGGCCTTTTTTCGTCAATTACTCTGAATTTCTGGCATCAGATTTGGACGCCCGACGTATAATGAGGGTCCCTATCAAAGCGACAAAGCCGGTTGGGATTGTGATCAGACCGAGCCAGCCCATTCCCGCCATATCGCCAAGCACGCCACCAACATCCCTTCCAAACAAAATACACGGATGCGGGCCGCTCTCGTCGAGTTGGCTACCGCTGAGGAACGCGATCGCGCTGGCGAGGGCCACCGGGATCATTGGAAGGAACATCCAAAGGAGGATCGCCCCGTATCCGGCGGCAATCTTGCCGCGTCGTTTCGCACGGGGAGGCATGTTCATACATCGAGTCTCCGATTCTCTGCCGATGCGAGACTTTATGACTGAATTTTGCGGGGATGCAACTGATTTACTATAAACCAACTCCATCACTAAGGCTTGGCGGATGCTTTTTTCTATCCCCGCGCAAAAACTTCCGTCACCTTTTCTCTCGACCGGGCATTACAAGATGGGAAGCGTTGCAATTATGGACGATTTCGCACTTTTAAAAAATTACGCCCAGTCCAGCTCCGAAGAAGCATTCCGCGAATTGGTGGCGCGCCACCTCGGCACCGTTTACGCCGCGGCGCGTCGACAGACGGGTGATTCACTCGCCGGCGATGTTACCCAGGCCGTGTTCATTTTGCTGGCGAAAAAGGCCGGCTCAATTCGCCCGAACACCGTCCTCGCCGCCTGGCTCCTGACCACAACGCGCCTGGTTTCCCGCGCCACCCTGCGCAGCGAATTCCGCCGTCAACGCTGGGAAAAGGAGGCTTCCACCATGTCCGCCAATCCATCACAGACAGAAATCCAATCCGCCTGGGAACAAATGCAGCCAGTATTGGACGACGCGCTCGCAGCGCTCCCGGAAAAGGACCGCGGCCTGATCGCGCTCCGCTTTTTCCAGCAAAAGAGCCACGCCGAAATCGCGGCCACGATGGGATTGAACGAAGACGCGTCCAAAAAACGCCTGTCGCGCGCGATTGAGAAAATGCGCGGCTTCTTTTCCAAGCGCGGCGTGACTTTCGGCAGCGCCATTTTGCTCGCCGCGCTTTCGCAACATGCGGTCCAGGCGGCGCCGAGCGAACTCATTTCTCACATCGCTGCCGCAGTAACCGCCGGAAGCGCCAGTCCATCCGCAGCCGCCCTGGCCAAAACCAGCCTCAAACTGATGACGTGGATCAAGGTGAAAATCATTGGTGTGTCCGCGGCTGCCGTGTTGGTCGCGGCGAGCGTGCCTATCGCGGCGGAATTGTCGGGTTCGGGGAGCGTAAAGACGGATGGGCGCGAAGCGAAAATCGAGCGGCTCGAATACAGCACCAACGCAGTTCGTTATACGATTCCAACCCAACCGAAGCCAGTAACCGTGACGTGCCAACCGGACATTCGAGGTCAGGGGTTGTTAAGCGCCGAATTTTCCTGGGAGGTGAGTGCCAGCCATCCGGCGCCTGACTTCCTGCGTCTCGTCACAACCGATGATCAGGGCAATGTCTTTGATCCGGAGGTGCACACGTTCGTCGAACAGCCGGTCAATGGGCGGCAATATTGGGTGGGAGAAGCGCCGGTATTTCCGCGGCGCGGAAAGTACGTTTACCTGCGTCTCATGGATAATAAAAAGTTTGTTGCCGAGTTCAAAATCCCGAATCCGGCCCGAAGTCCGCACACGGACTGGACCGCGGAACCTTTGCCGGCGCTCGCGACCAATGGCGATTTGGAGATTGCGCTGACTGGTTTCCGAAGTATTCGACCGGCATCTGAGACTGCTGCTGGATACCCACGAACGGAATGCACCTTCGGCTTTCGCCAAAATGGCAGCGAGACAACCAACTGGACTCCTATCAATTTCGAATTGTCCGATGCCACCGGGAATCACTGGATGCCGAGCCGTGTCAGCGGCGGCAATCCTTATCGCGCCGAAGTGGAAAACGGCATGCTGCGCACCGGACTCATGGGAGCGCTTTGGGCTGATGAATCCGCATGGAAAATTCGTGCGGAATTCCGGCGCACCTCGGACTTTCCCGAGAACGAATTGCTGCGGCTTCCGAAAATATTCATTTCCGACGCCAGGGAGGTGTTGGAGCCGCGCAAGCGTTACGACTGCAACGGCGCCTCGGTCGAATTGGCAGCCGTCATGGGCACTAATTCCCGGGACAGTATTGCGCGGCCGGTGAACAATGCGAGCCGGGAGCAAGGTATGCGCTGGGCCGCACTGATGAATGCCGAATTCACGAGAGGCTGCGTCACGGTTGTGGTCGAAGGCGACATTCTCTCTCACAACCGAAGGCTTGCGTTCGTGCAAGCCACCGACGAGCAGGGACGGGCATTTGAACTAAAAGGATCCGGCGGGCCCGCCACTGTCGACCAATTGAGATATCCAATTCCCTATTCCTACGTACTCCGGCCGCCCGAAGGCGCGCACGAAATCAACCTGGTCCTCGCCGTCACCCAGCCCAAAACGGTGGAATTCCTCGCCAAACCCGAGCAGGTCAATGAATAGCTGTCTTGCATAGGGATTTCACAGAAGGAAACGGTCTGTTGCATTGATTCAGACAAAAGGAAATTATCAAATTGCTTGTAAAATCAAAGGCTATTCGGGTGAAGCCGCCAGAATTCTCTGCTATTGGCTGGTGCTTTCACTGACACTTTTACTGACGATGGTTCACGCACGCATCGAGTCTGCCACGAAGTAACTGCCATATCGGGCGCGCGGGTCATAGTTGGCCGCAACTTTACGATAGACTCCGCACGGGTGCTGCCACGCTTGCCGCGCTCGGTTCCAATGAAAGCCATACTCGGCGAGTGCACGCGTCACTTCCGCCGGCTGCTTGTCCGCAAACTGAATCCAAACCCACTTGCCAACCACTTCGGCCAGTTCAAAGAAACGCGGTGCGCGGTTACGAAGCACAGAAAGCAAGCTTTCGGTATTGAGCGAGCGATTCACGCGTCGACGGGCGAAATTGATTCGGCGCAAACGAGTCTTGGCTGTGTTCAACTGTTCGGGTCGGCTCTTGAGCTCTGAATTTGATGTATTCGTTTTCATGGTCTTTTTTTGTGTTCTGCTGTTCGGTTTCGGTCTCTCGCCCTTCAACCGTAGAGGCCGCGAAGCAGGGCTCGGCCGTGGAAGTAGTCTTCAGAAGGGGCCGCGAGACGCCCCTGCGGAGTCGGCCAGGTGAGGGCGAGAGATCGAAAGCCGAAACAGAAACGGACCTGAAAACGGCAAGGAATTTAAAACTATTTCCGCGCAGCGAGGCGCGACTGGCGCGGTTTAGTGCATCGGCATAAACCGTGACACAAGCGCATTAAGGGCTGTCTCCGCTGTCAGCGGTCAGTCAAAACCAGCCATGAGGGGTCGATTCAAACCAGCCATTTTGAGGGAAGCATTGCGTCTTGGGCAGCCTGTGCTGCTTCTGTGCGCGATGAACGAACTCAACGTGAACTTGCAGCATTCGATTTTGACTTTGGTGGGCAATGGCTGGTCCAACCGGCGGATTGCACGCGAACTGGGCATTAACCGAGAGACTGTCGGAAAGTATCTTCTGCTGGCGCGGGCAAAACCGGCCATTTCGACCCCCGGCTCCGATCCTGATCCAGATTCAAAACCGGCCATTCCGACCTCCGGCCCGGAACCTCCCCCGGACCCAAAACCAGCCATTTCGACCGCCGGGTCTGCCGCTGGCCGTCAGAGTCTTTGCCTGCCGCATGCGACCCAGATCGAAGCGGCGGTTGCGGTGGGATTGAGTGCCCAGCGTATTTATCAGGGGTCTGTGACTGCGGCTTCACTGGCAGCTATCAAGCCGTTAAGCGATTCGTTCGGCATTTGCGGGAGACGCAGCCGATCCCTTTCGTCCGGATGGAGGTTGAGCCGGGAGCCGAGGCTCAGGTGGATTTTGGGCAGGGAGCATGGGTGGTGGTGGACGGCAAACGCAAGCGCCCCCATTATTTCCGGGTGGTCTTGAGCCACTCCCGCAAGGGCTATAGCGAAGTGGTGTGGCGGCAGACCACGGAGTGCTTCATTCGTTGCCTGGAAAACAGTTTCCGCACCTTCGGCGGGGTTACCAAAACTTTGGTCATCGATAATTTACGGGCCGCGGTCACGCGGGCGGATTGGTATGATCCAGACATTAACCCGAAGGTGGCGGAGTTCTGTCGGCATTACGGGACGGTGATCATGCCCACCCGGCCGTCCATGCCCCGCCACAAAGGGAAAGTTGAAGCCGGGGTCAAGTATGGCCAGAACAACGCGCTCAAGGGACGGTCGTTCACGAGCCTGGCGGAGCAAGACCTGTTCTTGTCAGATTGGGAACGAACCGTGGCCGACACACGCATTCACGGCACGACCCGGCAACAGGTCATCAAAGTGTTCAATGAAGTGGAACAGGCTAAACTGTTGCCCTTGCCGACTGGTTTGTTCCCGGTCTTTGAAGAAGCGCCGCGCAGCGTCCATCGGGATGGTTACGTTGAGGTCCAAAAGGCTTATTACTCGGTCCCGCCGGAGTATGTTGGGCGGCAAGTCTGGGTGCGCTGGGAGTCCAAATTGGTCCGGGTCTTTAACCAGCGCCGCGAACAAATCGCCCTGCACGCTCTGGCCGAGCCCGGCAAATTTACTACCGACCCGCTCCACCAGCATTCTCCATATCGGCGCGTCATTCAACGCAATCTGGATTACCTGTTGGACCGTGCTCGGCTGATTGGCGAACACACCGGGACGTGGGCCGAAGCGATGATTCAACAACGCGGCCCCATCGGCACCCGCGTGTTGCACGGTCTGCTGGCACTGGCGGGCAAACATCCTGTGGCCGCGCTGGAAGCCGCCTCTGAGAAGGCCCTGCATCACGGCACCTGGCGTTTACGGGATTTGCGCTTGTTGCTGGAACGGGCCGGGCCACCGCCGCAACTGGATTTCCTCGAAACTCACCCTTTGATCCGGTCGTTGGATGCTTATGAGGCACTGACGCCGGATTGTTTTAACCCTCAACCCCAAACTGTATATGAGCAACCTTGAAAATACCCTGAAACAACTCCGCCTTTCCGGTTTGATGCGAACGTTAGACGTGCGCTTGCAAGAAGCCGCCGCCAACCGGCTCGGCCACGCCGAGTTCCTGGAACTGATCTGTCAGGATGAGATTAACGTACACCAGCAGCGGCTGATGGAACGTCGCACCAAGGCTGCTGATTTTCGTGGCTTGAAAACTCTGGAGGACTTCGACTGGAGTTTTAATCCGGCCATCCACCGCAAAGACATTTATGATTTGGCCTCCGGCAACTTCATCCGCCAAGCCAAGGATGTTCTTTTTCTTGGGCCGCCAGGCGTTGGCAAAACGCATTTGGCCCAGGCCATCGGCTACGAAGCTATAAAAATGAACTTTCAGGTGCTCTACCGCTCGATCTTCGATCTGGTGCGCGACTTCATGAAAGATGAAGCGTTCAACCAGCAGGATCGAACCCTGCGCCGTTACCTCCATCCTGAACTTTTGATAATTGACGATTTCGGACTGAAGCAGTTGCCCAAGAACTTCGGGGAGCACCTGTTCGAAGTGATCATGCGCCGATATGAAAATCGGTCCACCATCATGACCAGCAACCGGCCACTGGAGGAGTGGGGCAAACTTTTGGGCGACGTGCCCACTGCCGGTACCATCCTAGATCGGTTCCTGCACCGCGCCCAGACCATCGCCATTACAGGCAGAAGCTATCGGCTCAAAGACCATGCTGCCGTTGCCGGAAAAGAAGACAAAAGCAAAAAGACTAAATCCAAGTCCAACGAACCTTTGACCGCAGAACCGGCGAGCTGAATGGCTCGCTTTCCGGTTCTGCTCGTTTTATTTTGCTGCTTGCGCTTATGAAGACTCTGGTTCAAATCCAAGGCGAAGTGGAGCGTTTGGCGGCATTGATCGGAGCAGCGGGGCACCATTCGCTCCCGACGTATGGACGCACTGAGGACGGAGCTCGCCCCCACATTGAGGTTGATTCGCGGGGTTATCACTTCGTGGTGGTTGAACGTGGTCAGGAGCAGTCGCGCTCCACAACCAAGGACCTTGACGACCTGCTTTACCAGATTTTTCAGTCCGTCACATTCAGCCTCGCCTGTGCTTACGAACTACAGCACCGCGTCGAGACACAAGATTGTCGTCGGCTGCTCTTCCGGCGGCAAATCGAATTGCTTTCGCAGATTTGTGAACGCTGGGGCCAACGTGAGGCTGAGGAGCATGAGCGCATACTGAAAGAGCACCCGATTGACGACCTGTCGGGTGTCCGAGCACGTCTGTCAGCGCAGATTGGCTGGAAGAAAGCATGCGAGCAGTACCCGCTGCCCAAACCAAACGCCGACAAGTCGCCTGAGGCAAGAACCGATAAAAGAAATTGAAGAGCGCCTTGATCGCGTCCAGTAAACTGATATGAATAATTCACCTCAGAGTGGCCGGTTTTGATTCGACTCTGACTGGCTGGTTTTGAAGTGACCGGTGACATCTCCGCCGGATTCAAATCGCGGAACGAAACGTAAGCGAAGCAATCAGCGAACGGGCAAAGGCCGTGAGTGATTGCGTAGTGTTAGTGAAGTGAAGCGAGGCTGAACCGAAGGAGTCAGGGCAAACTTCCCGGAGGCAGTCTGCGACTTTCAGCAGGAGTGAAACGACAGGCAAGCCGGTGCTGAAAGGTCGCAGTCTGCCGACAAGTGCGCATCGAACTGAGGGCGTTTTCCAATCGGTGGCGTTTACGGCTGTTGTCGTATTTCGATTGATTGGGATTTCAGCGAAAGGAGAATTAATCGGGGCGAGGATTTGGCGGCACCCAATTTCGATTCCAGCAATAATTCCAGAGTGTCTCCAGCTTTGCCAATTCAACGTGTCCATCAAAACATGCGATATTGATCGCACCTGGCAATCTCTGTTCGGTGTCGAAATCAGTGGGCACCCGTCGGGCGGAAAGACTGCCGTGTCGAGCGATGATCATTCGTCCTAGAGGGCCGCCGAAACCGCTGCCGTGAGCACCTGAATAAAGATTCGCAGGCGGCACATCGTTGGTCCTGGGCCAGCTGTCGACCCAAACGCCATCGGCAAAAACCGGTGTCTGCGAAGGTCTGGAAACATCCATTCCGTTTCTAAAGGCGTTCGCCTGATCTGCGGCGGACATGCTCCCGGCTTGATTGGTGAGATTCGAATATAACCATCCATTCAGGCAATAACTGCCATACCATCGCTTCTCTGGATTTCTCGAATCCCAGTGCCATGCTTTGTCCGCTGCGCCGAAACTTGTGTTGATCACATTCGTATCGGCGGCAACCGGACATAATCTGACGGCGTCGACTTTGCCCTGATAATCAATCAAACGCCCCATCCAGAGACGTCTGTCGCCCGTTACATCATACTGAAGACATGTTTCGTGGAAGTCGCCCATGTAAGTCGTGTTAGCGAGGCTGATCTGTTTCAGATTATTGAGGCAGACGACCTGCAACGCCCGCAACTTTGCCTTTGAGATCGCGGGTAACAGCATCGCGGCTAGAATGCCAATCACGGCAATCACGACGAGCAATTCGATCAATGTAAAACCATGGTGCTGTTCGCGCACTTTGAATCCCCCGGAAACAGCCGGACTAATGGCATTCATTTCTTCGTGGCTGGACATAACTCAGTATTTTGTTTCAACGGTTTTCCAGGATGAACTTCGCCACTGCTTTATAACGGTTTTTTTGTTCGTCAATGGCAAAGAATACATGGCCGGCTTTACCGTAAAGTATTTGTGTTGTTGTATGATGAGCACAAGCCGCCAATGCATATTGCTCCATATGTTGTTGATTCACTAAATCGTCCTCGGTTCCGAACGAAAAAAAGATGCTTCGGACCATTTTTGTATCTCGATCAACCGGCTGAAATGCGACGGGAGACAGTATGATGGCGCCTCGCCAGAGTTCCGAATGTTCAGCAAGCAGTGCTGCGATTGAGCGCGTGCCCGCGCTCTCGCCACTAACGTAGATTCGGTGGGGGTCCACGTTCGTATTTTTTATCATCTGGTTATAAACTGCCAGCGTATCCTCCGGATCAGTGGCAGTATCGGGACGGCCTCTACCGTACGGATTTACAGCAACAAAGAAGATTCCCGCATTGGCAAGAAATTGAGAATTAGGCTGGTAGCCAAGATCGCTAAACTGGTCCATAACAACGGGATATTTCCTTCTCGGATCGGGGTGAGCTGGAGGCAGGTAATAGTAATCAACTGTTTGGCCGCTCGGATTGGTGACTGCAGCCTGAACCGGCAGCACGAATTTGCTGAATTTGGGATGTTCTGTTATAGGCACGACATTTCGGAGCGTTTGGTGCAGGATGTCGTATTCCCAAATTCCTAGCGGCTGGTAGTCAACGGAAGCAACGACATATAATTTGTCCCGCGTAGGATTTGTGCTGAAATCGCGCACGACCTGTCTTCCTTCGGGAAACGCCTGTCGATTTAAAAGACCTGAATTTGGGTTAAGCGGCGGGGCCATGAAGAGATTTGTTTGCAGTTGAGGATCTTTCGTTTGAACTGCAAGATAATTCCGATTGCCTGCGATGCCCACGTAGGCGATGCCAGAGTCGTTCTGCAGCCATTGCCCGTTGAAATCGAAATTTGCGTAGTCGAGTTCCGACAGAGGCTTCTCTGTCATTCGAGGGTCCAATCGATAGAGAGTTTTTTGTTTTGACGCTGTGTCGGTTGCCACAAAAAGATAATTGTCGTTTGCCGGGTTGTAGCTAAGCCACGAAAGCGTGCAATTCGTCTGTTGGATTAATCGGGTCGAATGATTCTCGGGAATTTGGAAATGCCAAATGCTCGATCCATCCACGTAGGCCACTGATTGGTCAGAGTCAGGAATGAGCCAGCCGCTATTGCGACTGAGTTGGCGCAGTTCCAGCAAGCCCTTGCCTCCGAAACGGCCGAAATGATTGTCGGGTTCAATATTAAAGAGAAAAAGTTTCTGTGAGGCATCGAGAAGAACGATCGAATTACCATTGAGCCAGGACCCGCTCTCCACCTCTTCGGGGATGTCAAAGGATGCTATTTCCTTTCCGGTCACGCCATCGCAAACAGAAACGTGCTGAGGTCTGTCTCCTTCCGCGATTGTGGAAAATGCCAGGTAATGGTCATCAGTTGACCAACCAAAAAGTTTTGCTGAGTCACTCCGCCCGTGGGTTGTTGCTTTGCCAACACTGATTTCTTTGCGCTCCAAGCTCGCAAGGTCTACCAGGAAAACTCCTATTCCTTTTTCCACCGTTCGCGTATAGACCAGGGCAGTTCCGGAATGGTTTTCGCTTGGAGCACTCAGGATTTCACCATGGAAATATGTTTCGTCCAACATGGCATCCAAATGTCGCGGCAACGAGGCCCATGCGCGTAATTGCGCCCATCCCATCACGATTCCGCACAGCGCCGCGCCGATTCCCCAACCGAACAATAGTCTCTTGAAAGGAACGAAGTTGCCGGACAACAGGCGTTTTTTCGACATGCTCGGAATGGGCCCCTTTTCCGCAACCTTTGAGGTGCGTTCCTGGACAATTGATTTTGGAGGAGAACCCGGAACCTGGAGGGACTTGCCGCAGGCCGGGCAACGAATGAATTGGCCTGCTTCTGAGACATCAACGACCACATGTTGACCGCAGCTTTTGTTCGAGCAGATAAACTTAATGCTTGCGGAGGCGGGTATCTGCAAGGAAGCTGAGCATGCAGGGCAAATCGAAGAACTGCCCGCCAGTGATTCATCGACGGAGATCCGCTGGCGGCACTCGGGATTGGGACAGTTGAATTTGATCTCCATGGATGACTGGCGTCAAGCATTCACTTCAACGGTTTTTTTATCACTACGGGTTTGTTGCGGCGCAAATAGCTATGCGTCAAAAATCCCACACTGCCTAGGAATAACCAGATCGACGTCGCAAACATAAACCAACCAGTGGCCCGCGGTGAAAGTGGCAGCTTGTCGTTGAAGTTACCTAAACAGTCACACGCAATCAGGGAACCCTGAGCCTGCAATCCAAGCCGATAAATCAAGAAATTGACAGCCAGCCAGGCAACGAGGCACAGCTTGATTTTTTCGCATCCGTTTTTTATCAGCAGAAATGCCGAGACAACCAGTTCAATTCCACCAACCAAATAAAATACGTGGCGATTCGTCAGGGGAAGTACCGGATCAGGGTAACTCAGGGCCTGCGCGGGCCCGGTGGCGCTGAAAATCTTGGCCACAGCAGTGACGAACAGAATGACCGCCGCCGAAAAAATAAAGCGATTTTGAATTTTAACATTCACGATTTTGAATGTCAGTCGTCAGAGCGAATCGTCCAAACGTTCGGGTAATGATCGCGAGGATGCGAGTTTCTGAGGTCTGGTTGGCCGACGGATTCCGAAGGATACATCAATTCTACATGGCCATCGACCATAAGGTAGTTGATTTTGCCCTCGTGATACACATTCGCATCTAAATTGGTTGATAAATGGACCTGCGGGGAGTCGATCGTCGCGCCGTGAAAATTAAACGCAGTGTTCTCCGACCAGGCATTTTCGGTCAGCAATAGGGTGGTGGCCGGCGCGTGAATCATCCTTAATGTGACGGGAGGCATGATCACCTTTGTAGCAGCCGTCGGATCGTTGGTTGGCGGCGCAGTGACTGAAAAGTAGTTGGTCAGTGCTGCAGTTCTGCGCTTGCCGAGTGTCCAATTCCACCAAATGCCGACCCCGGTTTCATTTTGATCGGATATTGGCCATTGTTCCGTTCGTTCGGTGTGGCTCGGCATGGCATACGTCCGGCGACGGGCTTGTTCTTGTACCGGCGGCTCGGTATCAGCCGGGCACCGCAATAGATGTTTTTGCTCCAAACCGTTCTTTCCCAATGGTATCAGTGGAAAAACCAAGCTATCCCAAACGAACTTGGAGGAGGAGTAATCATCCCGCTTACCAAGTCGGATGGACGCATAGGGCAATCGATCATTGTTATCGTGTTCGTACAATGTCATCGCGACTCCCAGTTCTTTCAAATTAGATGCACATAAAACCTTGGCTGACGACTTGGCTTTGAGGATAAAAACATAGGCGATACCTCCTAGTGCCAGCAAAACGGCCAAGGCTACGATTATGTCGATTCGGCTGATTCCGAGCAAAGCTTGGTCAACTTTAGTCTCGAACCTGCCATGGAGGGGGGCCTTTTCGTATGTCAACCTTTCCAAGCGGTTATTTTGGAGAACTGAGACGTTCACAATAATCTGTTTGCCTTGTTCGGGTGCGCAGTTTGTCGAAAACGCGGAATGTTTCGCGGCCGCGCAAAGATTCTTTCTCAAAAGTAAGCTTGGTGGAAGTCAATTCCCTTATCAATATGCGACACGTTCCAAATCTGCGACTCATTCCGGCGATCTTTTTGAAAGATTTAGGTCAAGGCTGCGTATGGTATAAAGAGCATCTGTGGGAGAACAATTTAAACTGCCGGCGAACCTAGAACAATTGGCCCGTGATGCCAATTATTGCGTGAAAGAATTGGCGCTCAGATGCGGAAGATCGGTACGTCAGTTAGAACGTGATTTTAAGAGTGAGTTGGGCATAACGCCCAGCGTCTTCCTCAGCCACTTGTGGTATGACGATGCGCAGGAAGCACTTGCGCGAGAGGGTTCAGTTCTATCAGCCGCGCTCGACATGGGCTATAAACATTTTGGAAACTTTTCCAGAGATTTCAAAAAAGCGTCAGGTTCGTCGCCATCCCGGCAAATTTCGCGAGGAGCCTCGGGAAAATAAGCGTTTGCAGCAGTTCGAATCCTCGCACAATAGAGCATTTCCATAAAAGCTGTAGCGATGTGTCAAGAGATCCGGAGGACAGCGGTCTTTTTGGCTTTTGTCCCGTCGCGGCGGGATTCGCCTCAGTTACAGGGGTTTCAAACCTGCTCCTTGGCCAAAGCCTCGCCAACCCTCAAAAATCCTCGCTGCATGAGACCATAGCGAGAGGGGGTTTGTCGCATTCTGATAAACCATTTTGCTTCACAATGTTCTTTAGGGGTGCTTCTATGCGGGGCGGCAATCTATATCTATAAGCGAGGATGAATAACGCATTTGCCAATCGACGGAGGCCGCCTCGGACCGTCGTGCCAAATTTTCGGGCGATTTATTGGTTACTGTCGTGAATGATAGGTAAATTTGCTTTTCAGTTCAAATTTCGAATGACGTCATATCTTCTAACAATGAGTGTTGCTAACGCAGAACGCCACTCATGTTCTCATAGGGACGCTGGGATATTGCGCACGAATTGCGAATGCGAAGCGCGACAAAAGGGCAAATCGGCGGACTTAATTAAAAAAGTCGTCAAGATTGGTGCCATAATCGCTTATTCGTTAACGCTTTCTATTTCAAGAGCCGAGACGATGGCTCAGTCGCCAACCAATCGCGTCGCATTTTTTAAGCAGGCGATGAGTTCGCCTCCTGACATAGAAAAATTTGTTGCGAAGCGAACCAACCTGATACTTCCTAAATCTGATCCACGCTTGTATGAGTATTTAGAAGGCGCGCTATCCGGGACAAACTTTTACGTTCATTTTCTCCCTGACCCCGGTCAGCCGGCCGATTCCAATCACTTGGGCACGATTTCAGCGAGGGTGGGATCCTCCACATATGAGTTGGGAGGGCATGGTATCGTATACGGAGTCGGTACAAACGCGTTAACAGAAGATGTTCGAGTGCAATTCAGTTTGACGCGCCAGATTCTTTGCATGGGCGCGGGGGAAATCGAGCCGGGAACCATGGTATGGAATGGCGATGATTTCACAGCAAAAAACGTCTTTGGTAAGAATGTGCACGGCTCGCTTCAGGTTTCAAACAACCTCCCGTTGCGCACGGAATTTTTTCTGGCCGGTGAACAGCTGCCCTACCAGACGATTGAGTATACCTATGGCACCTCGGCGGATTCTTTTGCGGGTTATCCTGCCAGCTTCTTGATAAATCTTAAAAGCACAAAGGGACTGTTACCTATCGCGGAGGTGGAGTTTAAAAGTGTGCTGCTTGCGACACAGCGATTGGACCCAAGTTTTTTTAGTCCGTCCCGTCTGTCTGGTGCCGTCACGTATACCAACGCATATAGTAATGAAGTTTTCTATGCGTCTTTGAGCAAGAGCAAAAGACTGGTTCGTACTGACCTAAGTTCCCTTGACAGATCTGGTGGATTCATCAATTCAAAGCCACGGTTAATGATTTATATGGGTTTCCTAATTGCAACATTAATCCCGGTGGGAATTCTCCTAATTTGGTGGTCACAAAACCAAAAACAAAAACAAAAATAAACCAAAAACAAAAATAAAACATGAAAACACTATGTAAAATTGCATTGGTGGCAATTATGGTGATGCCTTCGGCGTATTGCCTTGCCGCCGAGCCGGATTGTGACGGAACGACATCCGCAAACTGCCACCCACCCACCACCTCCGGTCCCACCTATTACTTTTGTGGAAAGGGTGGCTGTTTTGATAACTGCACAAAGAGTTCTAGTGCAGGCGATAACAGCATCAATGTATGCACCAGCGCCAAAGATAACAGTGGCACGTGCGCCTCAGCGGGTACGATTGCATGTCATTTCACAACCACTTTTACCTCTCCCTCAGGTGTTGTGGTTTTCAGCGGTCCCGATTCTTCAAATCCAGATACTTACGCGTGTAAGTGATTGTAGGGATATGTATACAGCGGTGAGTGTGGTTCGGAGTGCTCAAAATCGCATTTGAAAAGCGACTGCGTCCCCGAATCACACTGTCGTCGTGTAAAAGACATGCGTTAGGTGAGCACTCGGCTAAACGCCTATGACAAAGAATTGGTTCAACCTCAGTGCAGCTGTCATTTTGCTTATCACGGGTTCGGCTAAAATTATAAGTGCCTTTGGTCATGCAACGATTTTGCAACGGATGGATCCAATTTTTCCCATACAATTTAACCATTTAATGTTTGCGGCGGGCACGCTGGAATTGCTGGTGGCAGCCATTTGCTTTTTCGACAAATTGAGGGTTCCAGGGCATTTTTTTACGGCCTGGTTGGCGACGAGTTTCTTAATATATCGGATTGGTTTGTGGTGGATAGGCTGGCGCCGGCCATGCCATTGCCTTGGCGATTTTGGGGACGCGATTGGCATTAGTTCAGAGACAGCAGACGCAATAATGAAAGGTGTCCTGGCGTATCTCTTAATGGGCAGCTACGCCAGTTTATTTTGGCTCTGGCGGCAGCGTAACAGGATGCATGGTGTCGCTGCCACGCAATCGGCATGACGGTATATGGGGGCACAGCCTTTAGACATGCCGCTTCACGAAGACAGTCATTCTTCGAAAATCGAAAGAGGTTCAGTCTGTGTCGACGAGTCGTCTGTTTCTGCGACGCGGGGTTTCGCATGGTTTAAGAGAGCGAAGAGGTCCTCACCCTCCCCAATTTTAACTAGCGCCGCCGTTGTCATGTTTCTCTTGGCAATCGTGTTCGGTTGCCTTTTCGCAAACGCAATTTGTTCCTTAAGCGGTAGTTTGCACAATTTCCGATGGGTGCCGTCATCGGTTGAGTGTCTGCTGCTGTCTTGCCTTGCCGTCTGGTGCGGCACTTTCATTTTCCTAACGTTCCGCCGAGGCGATTTGCCGCTGATCGCCCTGCTTCTCATTGCCATTACCGGGTATTTTGCCAGGAGTGCAGCTTCTTGGCAGATGGATGACGCTGTGATTCTTTTGGCGGGTGTGACGGTAGGCAGGGGAATCTGCTTCTTACTGGAGGCGGGCGGAAGACGAAAGCAAGTAGGTGGGCAGCGCAATTTAGAGACCGTAAATCGCAACCCGGCAATCCTGAATTTCCTGGCCGGCTTGATCATGTTGCTGGCTTTTTCGTCTTGGTGGCATTTGGATATACCGGATTATTCTTATCAAGGAAGGCGCTGGGCTGGGCTTTGGGATAGTCCAAACATTTACGGAATGTTAATGGGTGTGGGGGTGGTGCTCGCAATAGGATTGCTATTTAAATATTTGGATGAAAGAAATTTACGCGGATTTTGCCAGTATTTCCTTCGCCGAAAATCTGCGAAATCTGCCAAAGAAAATATACCCGGAGACTCATGGAGTTTTTCCTGGCGAATCATTCTTGTTATCGCGACGGGAATGATGGCGGTTGGGCTGCTATTCAGTTATAGCCGCGGGGCATGGGTGGCGACACCGCTTGGTCTGTTGTACCTGGCAAAGGCGTATCACAAGTTTGAATGGCGACAGCTGAAGCTGTTTTTGCTTTCTGCTTTCTCTTTTCTGCTTTTGATTACCTGTCTTTTCTGGAATGTGCCGCGCACGGCTCCGTGGTATTTCCAGCGGATGGATTTAAGCCGAGGCTCCGTGCAACATCGAATTGCGGCATGGAAGGCTAGTTTAGAAATGATACGCGACCATCCATTCGGTGTCGGTTGGAACAAGACGGTGCAGACTTACATAAATGACTACTCGCCGCCTGAAAATGGCGTGTCGGCAATCACCACCAATGACTATTTGATGTTAGGTACGCAACTTGGCTTTCCGGCACTGCTTTGTTTTGTGGCGTACATCGCACTTTGCTTAAGACGTCAAAAGTCCGATGTCCAAAATCCAAAATTGGAAGATCGTGCGGTTCCGGGGATTGAATGTCGGGCATTGGAGACATCGCTGGCGTCTTGCCGCGCCGGCGCATTGGTTCTGGCAGTATCTTTTTGGTTTGATAGCGGGTTGTTTACTCTGGCGACGGCGTCAGTGTTTTGGGTTTTGCTCGAACTAGGGCGGATGAAACCACGGTAAACACGAATGGACGAGCCGATGACAGTGACCAACTACAAACGTCGAGAAGCGAGGCTATTCGATAACTGCCAACTAATTGTCCTTGCCAATTAGACAACTTCAATTTATGAGTCAACCGCATAGTTTCCCCAATAAACCATACATGGGTTCCATAGCAATTAGATTATGTCGAATTGGTGGCCGGATCATTTGTGCCGGTCTTGGCTTTTTCATAATCATGATCGCTGGCTATTCAAGTGCAGCCAGCTCAGGCAGCCAGGCCATTCAATATTTCGGATTGGTGACCAAGTCCGTAGTGGATGCCAACAGAGCCCCACGCGGGCAACCGGACATTTGCCGATTCGAGGCCAGGATTCAAGGGGATGCCTATCGGATATCATGTGAGTGTGTTTCGGGGTTGGCTCCTTTTGAGGAAGTTGTAGGTTCTGAGGGTACAGATTGCTATGTTTTTAGGGAGCAGTGGCCATCCTGGAGCGAAAAAGCGGCAAGCGCACATGAGCAGGACGTCGCTGAGGTGACCTCAGGCCTTTATCCAGGCATGGCAACCCCTGAGAACGAATTGCTGTGGATGCTCCTGGCGGGCGGAGAGCACGTGACAGATGGGGAGCCGGTCATGTTATCCCATATCGTTTACGCTCCTGAACATGCGCTTAAAGCAAAAGTGCAATATGAAGGCGGATGGTTGAAGGCCGTGGAAATGCAATCTCTCGGCGTCGCCTTGTTTTCTGGAAAAGAGGAATCGCTGCCGCGTCCGTTTAATGATACCGGCTACAAACTGTGGGACTTTTTTGCGAAACCTCTGACGAACCAGAACGGAATCATGTATCCGCCCGGAGCACTTTTCTCCCAATACTCCGTCTTCGATATACCCGGAACTGACATGGGTGAACAGCGGATGATCCGACGGATCGAAATAACCGTGACAAATACGGCGCAGGATTTGAAGCCGCTGGATGACTATCGCCCAGTTGTGAATCAGAAAAGGTTGATTGTTGAAGACTTCCGTTATTCTCAACATTTGCCGCGAGCAGATGCGGGACCTGTCGATATCATTCAATATCCGCTCATCGATGGAAAATGGCGGGGGCGAAATGACGCAAAGGTTAAAGTGTATGGCGCGTCAATCGAGGCTCATACCAGCTATGAAAGTCCGCCATTGCGGTCATTCAGAGGGCGGGCCTTTATAGTGGCGCTTTTTGTGCTGGCGACGGTGGTTCCAGTGTCGGTTTTGGTTAGGTTGCGTCTCAAACAAAAACAACAAAAATAAAAGCAAGGTCTATATGAAAGATATATTGAAATGTGTCGCAGTTTTAGCAGCTGCCATGCTAATCTCCACTGCATTGGCTCAGTCAGAAGGATCACCAAAAACCGGCAAGCCATACACGAATACAAGCGGTTGTAGCTTGACTGGAGGTCCCGCAGGCGGCTCTTGCACTACAAAGACGTGTTTTGACGTCACCTGCCCAGGAACGAACCCGAGTGATTGTGAACCTGCGACCGGCATTTGCGGTACACCGACACCTGGCACTTGCAATTGCCACTATTCCCAACTTTTGCACCAAACTGTCTGCACTTGCCAATAGCGGTTCAATCATTGAGCAGCTAACAGGCGGTTGATGTGTCTGATGCAATTCCGTTTGCGGTTGTGGCAGATTGCCGGGAGTTCTGAAAACAGATGACTAAACCATTAATTGTTCGCACGTTCCTGCAATCTGCCGCCACTCTTCTGATCATTACGGCTTTGGCCAAGTTTATCAGTGCGACCGGTCACGCTCGAATATTGGAACAGCCGGATCCTGTTTTCGGAATCAGGTTTGCATTATTGTTCTGGATTGTCGGTAGCGCGGAGCTGGCAGTGGCTTTCGTCTGTCTGTTTGCAAAAAAGCTGGTTTTTCCAGCTGGATCGCTCGCCTGGCTGACAGCGAATTTTGCGATATATCGGTTTGGTTTATGGTGGGTCAATTATCAAAAACCCTGTCCATGTCTTGGCCATCTGACCGACGCCTTGCGAATTCCCCCTTCAATAACTGATGTTGCGCTAAAGAGCGCTCTCATTTATATGTCAGCGGGCAGCTTCGCAATTCTAGTTTGGCTATGGATGCAGCACCTGAAAGCATCAAAGGTCCAGGTTGTGATGGGAATGCGACCTCAGGAAGACAATCCTGGGTAATCCGGATATTTTGTAGTTTGGGTTTTTACAAGAAGCTTTTCAGGTGTCTCGGGTGGGGGCTTCTGGTATTGGGCTGCAGTTCCATCCTTTTTGCGCCGGCGATTGCGGAAAAACCGTTCGGAGCAATCAGCTCAGGTCTGAGAAAGATAACGAGTTGTATTGCCGATCCGCAGGTGGAATGGCTGGCGCTCATTTCCTTGTTGTTTAACCTGGCGGCGCTCTTATTTCTTAAACGAAAGTCAAGAGACGGACAATCGTTTGCTTCAATTGGTAGTAAAACTCTTCTGGGCTGTCTCGCCTGTTTGGCCGTGTTATCCCACTGGCGCACGGCAGACGGTTTCGGTGCACCGGAATTGCTGGTCTTGTTAAGCACCATTGTCATCGGAAAATACGCGTTTAACTGGGTGCATGAAGATTGGAATCCAGTTAACCAGCAGCGGCGGATAAAATTGATTCTGCATGCGTTTATTGCATTACTTGCAATCGGAGCATTCTGGCCTACTGATCTGCCGGATGAATTTAAATATGGGTCCGTAAAGCGATGGGCCGGAATTTGGGATAATCCAAACATGTATGGGATGTTGATGGGGGCAGGGGTCGTTTTGGCGGCAGGGCAATTAGTCCAATGCCGGGACATGGCAAACGGCAGATCGCGGAGTACGCTTTGGGGAATTTTGTTGTCCTTTGCAACAGCTATTTGCGGGATAGGCTTGTTTAAGAGCTATAGCCGGGGAGCGTGGGTCGGGACATTGTGTGGGTTAATCTATGTCGCGGTTCAGTGGTTTCGGGTTTTGAGATTCCAGCCAAAAGCAAATTCGGCGCAAAGGGGACTAACGTTTTGGCTTTTGCGAAATTGGAGAGCGTTTGCCGTGATTGTGGTTTCGCTGGCGGTTATCGGCTTTTGGCAGTTTCGGTTTACGGAGTGGCCGCCGGCGCGGCGGGTTTTTTCTTCGGTCAATATCAATGATTTTTCGTGGCGGAACCGTGTAGTGGCTTGGGAGGGGACGATTCAGATGATGGCCGACAAGCCTTGGTTTGGTTATGGCTGGGGAACGGCTGAAACTGTTTATGAGGAAAGGTTTCGGCCGCCAAATTTAGAGAGCGGCCAGGCGATCCGGATGAATAATTATTTTATGCTGGGAATCTCGGCGGGCGTGCCGGCATTGATTTGTCTTCTCCTTTATGTCTGGCTGTCGCTTAAAAGTCCATCCGCCCCCATCCGACTTCGACGTGACAGGCAGTGCGCAGTCCATAATCCACAGCTGGCCGGGACGAGAATAATTTTGGACCCCGCACTTCAAACCCTGGACTGGTCAAAGACCATTTGCAGGGCGGGAGCGATGGTGCTGCTGGTTGAATTTTGGTTCGATGGCGAGTTGTTCAAATTGGCGACGGGATCCGTGTTCTGGATTTTGCTTGAAGCGGGACGAGTTGGCGTAAAACCACTAATGGACACCAATAGAACAAGTATCGGAAACCACGCATCCGGCGCTCATCATCCGGCATTCTCAGGCTCTCACGTCATAGGTTCCGATACGGGCCGCGCGTCACCTCAAATATCACGGTCTTTGATACGGATAGCTTGGATTCTGGCGTCGCTCGCAATTGTTGAAACTATCGCCTTTGTGGGGACGGCGTTTCTTCCAGCGAGCAAGGGGACTTTGGTCCTCGCTCGTCATTGGTTGGTTGCGCCGAGAGCAGTCAATGACCTGGATATTTTGGCGACTCAGCCATTCATACGCGACGTCAGAATAGGGATTCTCGTTCAACACTCCAGTTTAGCCAATTACAATCGCCAACTCATCAATTGGAAACTGGACGATGGCGTATACCGCGATTACGTTCTGAATCCTTTGATCGATGCCTTGCGAGATGGCCAACTCAATTGGCGTCGAAATCTGTGGGAATATTTTTATTTGCCCATCCGGAAACAAACTGATAGCGCAGCTGCCGCGCAAATTGTGCTCAAATACCTGCATAAACGGCTGACGATTGTGGCTGTAGGCCCGCAAACCATTGAAGAAATGTGGCAGCAAAGACGGGCAGACGCGAAAGGCGTTGAAGCCCTCAAAGTGGCTGTCTTCCGTTCCGTCGGCGTCCCGGCAAGGTTGAATGAAAAAGGAAAGGCGGAAATTTTTGACTTCGGAAAATGGCAGTCAGTCGATGGCTGAACTTCACACTGCGCCACTTTTACCATAATGACCGGTTTGCTCAATCCTGCTTGAGGCATACACAACAAAAGGCGGTAAGCGTCACCGGTGGCGCCTCTGGTTAGACTCCGACAAATATCATAGTTCTGAGAGCTATGGTATTTGCGAGTGACTCTGATTCGGATTCTGCTGCGCCCGGGACGGTGCTGCCGACGTTGTCGGCGACCGCGGACACGCGGGGACGTCTGCGTGCTTCAAAGGAACAACGCCGTGTCATTCTTGCGGAGTTTGAACGCAGCGGCCTATCTGCCGTCGCCTTCGCCCAGCGAACCGGTCTAAAATATTCGACTTTCGCTGCCTGAGTGCAGCGTTACCGCCGAACCAAACGTCCGGTTCGAAAGTCTCCGCTACGCTTGCTCGAAGCCGTGGCAGCGCAGCCGGCGCCCGTGGCAGTTCCGTTGCAGGTGCAGTTGCCCGGCAGCGCTCGGTTGGAGATTATCGATGCCAGGCAGATTTCGCTGGCGGCGGCCTTGCTGGTTGCACTGGAAAAATCATGCTGAGCTTTTCCGGCAGTCTCAGGGTATTCATTGCCGTAGAGCCGTGCGACATGCGCAAAGGCTTCAACGGACTCCATGCGGCCGTCACCGAGCGTCTCGGCGAAGATCCCAAAGGTGGGGCGCTCTTCGTCTTTTGCAACCGGAGGCATACGCGAATCAAAATCCTGTGCTGGGACGGCACTGGGTTGTGGGTTTTGACCAAGCGGTTGGGGAAAGGGACTTTTTCTTGGCCGAAGAACCTGGAGCCGGAGGTGACCAAGCTGAAGCTGACGCCGCAAGCGCTGGCCATGCTGACCGACGGAGTGGATTTGCGGAGAGCAAAACTGCGCCCGTGGTATGAGCGGGAGGATTGAAATTTTATTGAAAGATTTTCGCATGCGGTGCGTACTGGAGATAACCCCCGATGACGCCGCGCGAGCAACAACTCACCGCTCAGTTGGAACAATGCCAGCAGGCATTGGCAGTGGCTCAGCGGGAGAACCTGTTGCTTCGTCAAAAAGTCGATGCCTTGGCCCGCCGTATTTTCGGTGTCAGCAGTGAGGCGCTCGATCCGGCGCAACTGCAACTGCTGCTCCAAATGCCGGAACTCAAGCCCCGGTCGAAAAGCCAATAGTGGCCGTCCGCAAGCACCGCGCGCCGCGCTTGCTGGAGAACCTGCCGGTCGTTGAACAAGTGATTGATCCCGAGCCGGTCAAAGAGCAGCCCCAGGACTGGCGCTGCATTGGGCAGGAAGTGAGCGAGCAACTGGATTATGAACCGGGCCGTTTTCTTCGCCGACGCACTGTCCGCCGCAAATACGTGCATCGCACCCAGGCCGATGCCGTGCCGATCATTGCGCCGTTGCCGGACTGTTTGCAGGAACGCGGCCTGGCGGCTCCTGGTTTGCTGGCACACGTGCTGGTCAGCAAATATTGCGATCACCTTCCGTTATATCGACAGGAACAGATTTTTGCGCAAAGACACAAAATCAACCTGCCGCGCCAGACGCTGGCCCGGTGGGTGGAATTGGCCGCCGATTGGCTCAAGCCGATTTACGAACACATCCGCACCGGGGTGATGGCCGGCGGCTATGTGCAGGCCGATGAGACACCGGTCAATTATCTCGAACCAGGAAACGGCAAAACCAAACAAGGTTATCTCTGGACAGGCAGCCGTCCGGGTGGTGACGTATTCTTTCGGTGGGAGACCAGCCGGTCGGCTGCGTGTTTGAACAACATCATTCCTGTGAACTTCACCGGCACCATCCAGTGCGATGGCTATGCCGCTTATCGCGCCTTTGCCACGGAGCGTAAAGGCGCGGTGGCGTTGGCCGGGTGTTGGGCGCATGTGCGACGAAAGTTTTATGAATCGCTGGAATCTTCGCCGCGGACTGCGGGCTGGATCCTGCGCCAGGCCTGGGTCGCTGATATCACCTACATCTGGACAGCCAACGGCTGGGTTTATCTGGCCGCAGTCATGGACCTTTTCAGTCGCCGGATCGTCGGCTGGTCCTTGGGAACTTCCCTGGAAACATCTTTGGTGACAGAAGCC
>DATNEA010000079.1:0-21376 GCA_035606845.1 Candidatus Angelobacter sp.
ACTATATCGAACTGTTTTATAACCGAAAGCGGCTCCACAGCGCTCTCGGCTATCAATCCCTGTGGATTTTGAAAACCAAATCGTTTATAAAAATAACTAGCTCGTCCTACTGTCCACTTTTTCGGGGAAAGTCCAAGTTCATCATAAGTTCGCTCAATGTCGGAGTGATCCGGCATCACGTCTGTATTAATGACGCGCTGCGCCGCCGGATTTGTCTACAAAAATGAAACAGGAAGCAGCGGAGGAAGCAGAGAAACAAAAGCGGCGCCATTCCAGAGCAAGTAAAATAAATTCATAACCGCAAAAGAACACAGAGAACGCATGGAAATGAACTGTTCTTTGCGTTTTTTGCGTTCTTTTGCGGCTATAGTTTTGGTTAATCTGCGCTATTCCTCTGTTTCCTCCGTTTGTTCCTGTAAAATTATTTTGGCTCCGATAGCGGTTCTCTCGGTATCAAGCGGCCGAGTGGAACGCGGAATATTCGGCTGCAGTTTTGGCCTGGGGCGGTGGGATTTGCCAGACCCAGTCGCCGGCTTTTGCATTGGCCCTCGGCGCGCTGCCGGTCCCTAGAACGATCTCGCCGCCGTCGTCCTTTTGATTCCAGCCGATGGAATAGAGGAAGTAGGCGTCGGGACCGGTTTTTTTGTAACGCAACGGCTGGCCGTCGAACAGGTCATTGGGGACTTGCGTTAGGAACCGGGGCACGAGCGCCGTCAAGGAATCGGGGATTTCAGAGTGCGCCAGGCGATAGCGATCGAGGGCGCACGCGACGCGCGCTTCATCAACCAATGTTTGTCCGCGGGCGAAGTGAAGAGAAGCCTGACTGAAAGCGGGCATCAACATCCTGCCGAGCACATTGTAAGGCCCGGCACGGCGATTGGCGATGTCGCTATCCATTTCCGCGATGACTTTGGGCTTAACGATGCGATTGGTCTGGTTGATCGCGTTCAGGATATAGCCGCGATAGTACTCGGCAATGGTCACCATATTTTGATCATACCATCCGCTGGGCATCCAATTGAGGATAGTGTTTCCCGAGTTCGCGGCGCCATCCAGCGGAATTCCTCGAGAACCTAGGTCTCGATAATACTCAATGCCCCTGAGATTGAAGGCGAGTTCGCTGCGCATGGCACGTTGATAGCCGAAGAGCAGGTCCACATTTTCCAAGTATTTTTGAAATGCATCCAGTTGGGCATCGCTCCACGCCTGGCGGACAATTCCCTCATGAATGCCTTGCACCGTGAGCGAAAGGCCGGCCAGGCGCACGAGCTGGTCGACGAGGAAGGGTTCGTCCTGAATGGAATCGGACAGGCGGAAAGCGAGTTGCAAATCGACAAAGGCGTCGTCTGTTTTATGCAAATCCAATTCGGCGGCGGCGCGCAATTCGCAGACGGACACGAGCCCTTTTATCAGCACGAGGTGCGGCAGCAAAATGGCCATCGGGGGGTCGTAATTGTATTCAATTGGAAATCGTGAATATGGCCGGGCGGCAGCCGCTTCACGAAGTTCCTTCAGGTCAGGCTCGAACTTGTTGAGGGCAGTGAGCACCACTTCGGCGGGATTGCTGCTGGCGCTCTGGGGGTAATTGGTGTTGCCGCGATAGAAATCCGCGGCGGCAGGGAGGTCCGCGAGGGTGCCGCGGTCCACATCACCTGTGTCCGGCGCCTTTTTTCCCCAGCCGCGAGGCGTTTTGTCATAGACGATATCCCTCGCGCGGTCCCAGGCGTTCGTGTCGCGCCAGCGAATACCGGTGGGCGTGTGGGTGAAATCGAAGGCCAGGCGCAGCAATGGCCCCATGGCAAAATTGTCGTCGTCCGGCACCGTTTGCGGAATAAAAGCGCTGTAGTCTAATCTCTCGCCCGCCGCCGCTGCTTGGCGCCTGGCTTTCCCCCACGCCAATCTTCCGCGCAGATCTTCTTCGGCGTAAAAGAGGGCGATTAAGGTCACGACGCACGCAAGGAGTATCAAAAGAGGGCGCAGAATGCGGGTCCATCTTCGCGATGGGGATGTTGGTGGATTCATACAATTGGGAGTGAGTGGGACGAGTACGAAAATTTAGGCAATGACGGCTGGACTCCGAATTTCCGTGCGCGGAGACGGGTGTGAACGGCGGGGCTGCTCGGCATTGGTTGGTTTGGTGTCGCCGGAAAGCAATTCGGCGAGCAGTTCTTGTTGGGGCCGCAGCGCCTGGAGCATTCCGGGCGAAGGCGGGGGTAAAGTTTTGGCAACCGTTGGCGATGAGTCCCGGGCGGCGAAATGTAAAACCAGGATCACGGCCCAGCACGCCGCCAATCCTTTCCAAACACCCCGCGCTGGCAGAAACAGTTCGCGAAAGAACATCCACGGCGTGGCCACGTGATTCGGACTGGTATCTTCTTTGGCCGAGTGGCCATCGGCAATCTCTCTAAGTGCATTCGTGCGGACGGCATCGAGTTTTGCGTGCGCGGAGCGATGGTGTTCGAGCAGAATTTCGCGCGGTGTTTTCATGTTTGGGCCTCCCACAATCTTCTCAGCGATTTTTTGGCGTAATGCAGCCGTGATTTGACGGTGCCGAGCGAAACGCCGGTGATGCCGGCAATTTCCTCCAGCGAAAATTCTTCGATGAAATGCAGCAGCAGGACGGAGCGTTGCGGCGGCGGCAATTGATTCAGCAGCTTCATGAATTCGGACTCCTGTTCCTCGCGAATGAGCAAATCATCGGGCGCGGTTTCGAATTCAACCGCAGTTTGGGGGAACTCTTCCCGCAACATTTCTTCGCGTTCCCGTTTGCGCCAGCGCTGGAGACATTTTTGATGAGCGATGCCGAAGAGCCAGCTTCCAATTTTTGCGTCCTCACGCAGGCTGCCGAGATGGCGGGCGGCGTTGATGAACGTTTCCTGGACGATGTCGAGGCTGGCTTGTTCGTCGTGGACCAATTCAAAAGCGTAAACATAAAGCGGACGCTGGTAGCGCCGAAAGAGGGTATCCCAGGCCGCGGAGTCTCCCGCGCGCGCCTGCGAAACGGGCAATTGTTCAATCTCGGCCACGCCCAGCATTTACAACCAGTGGAATGCGGAAGGCGAGAAAAGGTTCAAAGGAGTTTTTAGCCGAAACGATGCGATTCAGTTTGTGGGGAGCGCAGCCGCCCCGGCTGTGGGTCGGCGCGGCGCTCGGAGGCACCAAACCGTCAGACATTTTCAGACGCAACCGTGAGCCGCGAGGGCGCGCCTCGCCGCACCCGAGGCGGGCGCGCTCCCCAATCCAATTGCAGGGAAGAACAGTAGAGGCGGGTGGCGAATCACCCCACTGCGTTTTGGCCTCGGCTGCAATAGCTTTTGCGTAATCAGATTCCACTCCTAATCAATCGAATGGACTCAGTCGTTGCGTGTGAAACATGCGGGCTGGTGCAGCACGTGGAACCGATGCCGACAGGCTCGGCGGCCCACTGCGCGCGTTGTAACTTCCGATTGGCGCATCGGAAGCCGAACAGCCAGAAGCGCACGTTTGCCTTTGCGCTGGCGGCGCTGATTCTTTACTTCCCATCCAATCTTTATCCGCTGGTCACGGCCGACTATCACGGGCTGCATTCCAACACGACGATTTTTCGCGGCATTCGGACGCTGTTCGAGCAAAGGCAATATTTCATTGCCGGGCTGATTTTCTGCACGAGCATTCTGACGCCGGCGTTGAAAATCATCGGCCTGCTGTTCATTTCGCTGACGTTGAATTGGAAGGGATGGGAGCGGGCGCGGACGTGGACTTACCGGATCATCCGCATCATCGACCCGTGGAACATGCTGGAAGTGTTCCTGCTCGCCATCACGGTTTCAATGATTGAAATGGGCGAGGTGGCCACGATCCACCCGGGACCGGGAGTGTTCTCCTTTGCCGCGGTCGTCGCGCTGACGCTGCTGGCGACGTTGTCTTTTGATCCGCGATTGATCTGGGATTCACCGCAGGAAAAGAAACACTATGAATGACCGCGTTGAACATTCGAGGGCCGCGCATTCGTTGCCGAAGGCAAAAATCAAGCGAAGCCATCAGACTTGGTGGCTCTGGCTGGTGCCGATTGGCGCGGTGTTGTTGTGCGTCTGGTTCATTTATCGCGATTACATCGCGACCGGGCCGATGATTACGATTTATTTTCAAGATGCGAGCGGATTGGAAGAGAACAATTCGGATGTCCATTATCTCGGCGCGACCGTTGGCCAAGTGAAGGGCCTTTGGCTGACTTCCGACAATAAGCGCGTGGAAGTGAAGGCGCGGCTGGCTCATTCGGCGGCGCAACTGGCCCGCGTGGGCACGCTGTTCTGGATTGTGCGCCCGGAGTTGAAGGTGGGCTCCATCAGCGGCCTGCGAACGATCATCTCCGGCGAATACATCGCGGTGCGGCCGGGCAATGGTCCGGCAACGAATGTTTTCACCGCGGTGGAATCGGAGCCCGTTGTCGAGCCGCCGGGTTCATTGCACATCACCTTGCTGGCGCCGGACCTTCGGTCATTGCAGGAACAATCGGTGATTTATTATCGCGGCATCAAGGTGGGCGAAATTTCGAAGTATCAGCTTGGCAATGATGCGCAGGAGGTGAAGTTGCAGGCGCGCATTGATCCGGAGTACGCGCCGCTGGTGCGCGCGAACACGAAATTCTGGAATGCGGGCGGATTGGATTTTCGGTTCGGTTTGTTTCGCGGCGCGGAAATCAGCGCGGAATCCGCCAAGGCGCTCCTGAGCGGCGGCGTGGAATTCGCCACTCCGACGGAAGCGGGCGCTCCGGCCGCTGAAGGCGCGGTTTTTCGGCTTTACGACAAGCCGGAGGACGCGTGGAAAGATTGGGCGCCAGCCATCAAATTGAATCTGCCCCAACAGGCGCCGGAAAACCCGCAGCCGACGAATTTGGGCGGGTTGAAGTGAGAGCTGTTTCGTAGGAGCCGACGCGAGGAGGCTCCTCCGAGTCAGTGACGAATGCCCCGCTCCACTATTTCGTGTAAGCCCGTTTCTGGTCCGTGTTTTGGATCAGCTTCATCAGTTCCTTGAAATCCTGGGCGCGCTCGATGGCTTCGTCACGTTTGATCAGCCCTTCCGCATAACGCTCGGCCAGTGATTGATCGAGCGTGCACATGCCGTCCTTGCTGTGCGTTTGCAGCACACCGGGAAGCTGATGCGTGTTGCCTTCGCGAATCAAATTCCCGACGGCCGGCGTGCCGATCATGATTTCGAACGCGGCCACTCGGCCCTTGCCCGACGCGCGGGGTATCAATGTTTGCGAAATCACCGCGCGCAACATGGAGGCCATTTGCGCGCGCACGTTCTCCTGGTAGCCTCGCGGAAAGGCGCTGATGATGCGGTCCACGGTGTCCTTCGCGCCAATGGTGTGGACCGTGGAAAAAACGAGATGGCCCGTTTCCGCCGCCATCAATGCCGCTTCCATGGTTTCCGGATCGCGCATTTCGCCGACCATGATGACGTCGGGATCCTCGCGCAACCCGGCGCGGAGCCCGTCGGCGAAGGTCAGAAAATCCGTGCCGAGTTCGCGCTGGGTGATGACAGCCTGTTTGCGCGCGTGCTTGAATTCAATCGGATCCTCGAGGGTCAGGATATGGACATCAGACCGGTCGCCGTTGATGCGGTCGAGCATCGCTGCCAGGGTCGTCGTTTTGCCGGAACCGGTGGGTCCGGTCACCAGCACGAGGCCGCGTGGCAAACGGGTCAGATCAAAAAAGATCTGCGGTGCGAGGATGTCCTCCAATTGCGGCATTTTTTGGGGAATGCGCCGCAGGACGCCGCCCCAGTAACCTTGCGCGCGAAAAACATTCACGCGGAAGCGATGGTTTTCAAACGCGAGCCCAAAATCCGCCTGGCCGACGTCCCGCGCGATTTGAATCGAATCTTCGGGCGTGAAGGCGCGCAAGAGTTCGAAGATTTCGTCCTGATCGATGGGCGGACCTTCGGCGCGGAGCAATTTTCCATCGATTCGATACACCGGCGGTTCGCCGACACGCAGATGCAAGTCAGACGCGCCGCTTTGGATAGCGAGGGCAAGGACGTCTGACATCTGGTAGCGATAACCGCCCATCGGCAGGCGTCCGGTGCTTTCGAGAGCTTGTTTGACTTGGGGACTGGGCGGCGCCAGGATTGCGGATTCGCGCAATTTGCGCGCGGGAATCTCCACCGTCGGGATTTCCTGGGCTGCGGGTTGCTCTTCGTCTGCATTATCGGGCGCGTTCATAACTCCTTCATTTTTTAAGGACTGGCCTCAACGTAATATTTAGATGGACCGGAGCCCCGGGTGTCACGACGAGATTTGTTGCTTCCAGCATGAGAGTCAATGGAATCGGTCCGCGTGTGCCCTTGCCTAGCGCGGATCTGATGCTGTTGGTGTGCAGTGTTTCCGTAAAAGGAAGGTTGTTCATGGACGCGGAAAATTCAAGCGCACCTTCCCGGCCGATGAACCGAGTGACCTTCTCCCCGTTTTCCATCCGGGTCTCGGTGCGGTCTCCGCTGCTCGGGAAAACTATCGTCAGACGCCGCACGGTAACCGGCCGGGAGGCCGAGATCGTCTCGATTCGCACCAGCCTGTCGGGGGATTTGAAAAACGCCCAGATGACTTTCGTGCTCAGGCCGGGTTCAACGAACTTTTCCGGCTGGCCGAAGGGCAGGTCCAGGTTCGTGTCTTCGGGATTGACGACCGCCCAGCGATTCCAGGAGGCGATGAGGGCTGTGTTTACAGGCTTCTGAGTGTCGATGCCGGGCTTGATGTTATCCGCGCCGTCGCAGGCGGCAATCGTCGAGCCGTCTTCCAGTTCGAGAAAAGGCGTCAATACCGGCAGGACCTGTTCAACGGGCGCGGCAAATCCCGGCAATCCGTGCGGCGCCGGCAGGTAGTCGTCGATTCCGGGCCGCGGGCCGGTGGTGAACGGAAGCGCGAAGCGAAATCCATTGGTCGACCGGAACAGCCAAACGCCCGCCTGACGGTCGCCTTTCCGAAAGAAATCAAAACGCGAAAGCTCCGGCAAATTGGGTGTGGCCGGGAAGGAGGTGATATTTTCGGCATGGAGCGCGATCATCAATTTTTTCAGCGAATCGGCGGCTTTGAAAAAGAGGCCGGTGGTTTGCTGCCATTGGCGCGCGGGAGTCATGTAATGGTAATTGCCGCGGCCGGGGCCGAAAATGTTCAGCAAATGCCGATTGGTGTCGTAGTCGCGCATGAGGAAATTCCAGGCGGCGTAATAAACGCTGGCCAAATCGGAGAGCGGCGCCGGGCGGAACTCCGGATGTTGCGCGAGAAAGCCAACGATCTCCATGGAATCGAGATAGCTCATGTCGCCAATGGTGCGGCCCCAAGGATAGCCATAACCTTCGGGCGAAACGAGGCCGTACCAGGTCTTCATGACCGCTTTCAAAGCGGGTTCGACGGCGGTTCGCACGTCCTTGCGCTGAAGATTGCGCGAGGCATCGAAAATAAAGCGCGCGTATTCCTGGGAATAACGATCGTAACGGCCCACGGGCATATTGTCGTCCGTGTAAAGCGCGCCGTGCAGGAACTGTCCCGCCGCGCGTGTCAAGATGTCGTCCGCGAACGCGCGATCTGGCGCGAGGCCCATTTGATAATCGTAAGCCGCAATGCGCGATGCCAAGCCCATGTAATTTTCAGGCAGGTTGATGACGTGATGCGTTTTGGGATCGTAGAAGCGCTCCGGATTGAGCAGGGCGCGCCATTCTTTTTGCTCGCTGGGCGAAAGGCTTTGCCAAAGCGCATTAGTTTTCAGGTTCAATCCGAAACGGCGCAAGGCGAGCGCCGCGCCCAGTTGAGAAAACGTTTTTCCGCCGAGACGCGATTCGATGAGGCCCAGCTTGCCGAGAAATTGCGGAACGTCGCGACCGGCGATGTTCGTTTCGCCCGTCAGTGCGGAAACTTCGGTGATGGCGCGCATGAACGAGCCCCAGGTGAAATCGCCTGCGGTCGGCACGCCGAGAACAATCTTCTGCGGCGGATCGAGATTGGTAACGGCGGCGACGTGCGCCGCAATTTCGTGCTGCAAGAATGTTGTGACGTCGGTGGCGAATCGGTCTGCCGAGACCGTTGACTGCGCGATAGCGACGGTGGCCGGCGCGAAAAAGCCAAGAGCGAGCAGGAGCGATGAAACGAATCGTCGCGCGGGTAGACATTTCATGCGGGGATTCTGGCGCAGGATTTTTCTGAGACCAGAAAAAAGCAAACCGATCATGGAACGCGGAATTCATTCCACGCTCCGTCGACGTTCAAGGCTGCTCGACGAGGCGGAAAAATTGCTGGTTGGCGCCGGCGGGCAGCACCACTGAGATTTGATCGCCATTCGTGGATGGAGTTTGCGGCACGAAAGACCAGGAGTTGGTGGGCGAAAGACCATCCGCCGTTTGAAGCTGATATTTTGCGCCGAACAATGGCCACGAAAGGTTCACGTTCGTATCGCTCATCGTGATGGTGAGCTGCGGGAGCACGAGCATTTCGGTGATTTGAGTGATCCACGTTCCCGAATCGCGCGGGAGCATTTGAATCGTCCAAAAGCGGCTCGGGTCGATCGGATCCAATGAAGTCGTGCTGTAATCGCCCCAGCGGCTGTCAGCGGATTGACCGGACAGTTCCAGGTCGTCGTGATAATTCGGCACAGTGCCGGCCTTGAGAAGAATGGGATCGCCAAAAGTTGTGAGGCCCTCGACCGTTTGCCCCGCAAACGCAAAAACGCTGATCGGTGTGTTGAGGCCACTGCCGTTGCAGGCGATGACAATGACTCCGTTCGCGGTAACGGCAATGGACGGAAAGAATAAATCCATATCGGCGTTCGTGATGGCGCCGGATTCGATGAGCGAATCGTTCGTGGCGCTGATGCGATACCATTGAATGGCCGCGTGGCTGCCGATCTGCACGTTTTGGACGGCGTACATGATTCCGCCCACCGTATAAACCCTCGCGCTCAGGCGGGAATCATTGTCATCCAGAGTCGCAGTGCCGTCGGGCTGCTCGGCGTCGATGGGGAAAGTGTAATCGGGCACTTGGATCGGCACAGCCGGCGCCAGCGCGGCATTAGTCGTGTCTCCGTCCAGGACCTTGGAAGCAATCAAAGTATCGTCCGGCTGCAAAAGGCTGCGAGCCGCGAGAATGTCGCCCGTGCTGCTGCCATCAAAACACGCCGCCGGTTGCAGCACATCGCCGCGATCCGAGTACGACATCACGCCGAACCAGGTCGCATTGCTGACCACGGCTGGAGTTTGATTAATCAGCAGATCAGATTTTGGAATCGACCAAAGTGACGGACCAATCGGCGTGTTCCCGTCGGCAAACATATCGCCGGAGAGATAGACTGCCTTGGAATCAACGCCCAGCGTCGGAAAATCGGCAAAATATCCGGTATCCGGATCGGCCAAAAACGATTTGCCGTGCCACGAGCGCGTGGGATCGTCCGTGTCCGAAACCGCGATTAAAAAATTATTGGCATAGATGGTCGGATCGGAGGCGTTCGCATTCAGATCAATTTCCGAAACGAACCAGCGTTGCGAAACAGGATCAAAGATAATGCGCGGATCGCTGATGGTGGCATCGCTCGAAATAATCACTCCGGCATTGGCCCAGAATTGCAGGTCGGTGATCTGGAGGACGCGTGTCCCATTGGTTTTGTTGTAAATGGCCACAGCGCCATTGATGAATTGGACTAAATGTTTTGGCCCGATGGCTCCATTGGCATCCGCGGGTGTGATTTGCGTGCTGGAATTGTCCGACCCGGAGAAATTGTTGCCGATTTGGATTTGAACGGAAGCGTCCACCGCCAATGCGACGAACAACGGCCAGAGAGCGACCAGGATAACGCCCCTGCGAAGATTACTTAGATGTTTCACGGCTGAGCGCGTTTAATTAAACGCACCGCATGACGAAAAGCAAGTAACGTGACTCGCGGCACCCATTTTTGGAGCGCGGTGACAGAGCGCCGGCGGGGTGTTGGCGACGTCCTTGCTTATCCTACGGGAATTTCTCGTTCTCGAATTCCAAGGACGAGGACGATTTGCGGAGGCGAGGGAGGACGGCCTTTACTTTGCGCCCACACCCACTAGAACCACCGGCACGGTGCGCCAGAGGATTTTCATGTCCAGCCAGAGCGACCAGTTGTCGATGTACTCCAAATCCAGCCGCACCCATTCCTCGAAATCGACTACGTTGTTGCGTCCGCTCACCTGCCAGAGGCAGGTCAGGCCGGGCTTGACGCTCAAGCGGCGGCGATGCGAAAAATCGTCGAACCGTTTCACCTCGTCCACCGGCAATGGCCGCGGGCCCACCAGGCTCATCTCGCCGCGAAACACATTCACAAATTGCGGGAACTCATCGACGCTGTAACGGCGCAGGATTCTTCCAATGGGCGTGATGCGCGGATCATTGGTGACCTTGAACACCGGCCCGCGCATTTCATTCAATGCCGCGAGCTCCTTTTTGCGCTCCTCGGCATCGGCCGTCATGGTGCGGAATTTGTAAATGGTAAACGGCCGGCCATTCAACCCGGAGCGCTGCTGGCGGAAGAGCACCGGGCCTTTGGATGTCATCTTGATCAACAATGCAATCACGAGGAAAAACGGCAACAGCAGCAACAGCACGATGGTGGCGATCAGGACATCGAACGGCCGTTTCAAGGCGCTTTGCCAGGAGTTCTCGGGTGTGGTGCGGAACACCATCACCGGCTGCCCGTAAAAATCATCGAAGCTCGTGCGCGAAATTTGTGTTTTGAAAAAATCGGCGATGAGCCAGGCCTCGACGCCCTCGAGTTCGCACGCGCGAATCGCCTGCTCCACCTGCTCAAAATAGGCATGTTTGCCGCTGAGGATGACGCCGTTGACGGAGTATTCGTGCAGAACGTCGACCAATTGCTCGACGCTCGTTTGATTGAGGTCCAGTTCGGCGACGATTTGGATGTTTTCCTCGGGCCGCTGCTTGACCTCCTGCCGCATGAGGGCCGTTTCTTCTTTTGAACCCAGCAGCACAAAATGCCGCCGCGACTGCGCGCGTCCCATCTGGCTCCGCCACACGGCTCCCGTGATTTCCTCCCGCACCACCACCAGAAAAAAGCTGATGGCGCCGAACCAAAGCGGAATTAAGCGCGCGATCGCAATGACCAGAAGCTTGCTGAAAAACATCGCCAGAATCAGTCCCAGCACCATCAGCCCACAACCTCTCAAAAGCTGCCAGTATTTCACCCGGCGCGACGACACGATGGAGCGCGAATAGAATCCCTGCGCTTCCAGCACCAGCGGCGAGACAAAAATCAAAACCGGATAAATCCATACCAGCTTTTCGAGCGAGAGCCGGGGATCGTTTCCGAAAGGAGCGAGGCCAAAGTGATAAATCACGCGCACGTCGGAGCGCAGCCGGTACGCCAGCCAGAAGCTCAGGGCAAACAGGCAGGCGTCGACCAGCTGGTAGGCTTGCATTCTGATCTGGCGATCTCGGCGAAGCATAGGCATCAGGACCAGCGGACTCCGTGGCTATTAACAAATCGCGGCATAAAATGCAATCTTCGGGATATCATGACGCCACAGGTTTTAGCGTTGCGCGGTCATGGCGACAGGGGGACCGGGCGTCAGTTGGAATTGCGGAACAGCCGCAGCGATCACACTCTTGATTTCGTCAAATGCGGCGTTTTCCTGTCCCGGATTGCAAAAGGCCCAAAATCTTACGTAAGCCCAGCGTTGCAGCACGCCGGTGAGAGCCAATTTTTTGGTCATTGCCCACATGCGCCCCATGCCCGAAGGGTCATTGCTCAAGGCGCCATCGGCCACATACCAATAGACGTAGACGCATTCTTTGGTGACTGGTTTTCCGTCCACCAGGATGGAACCCGAGGCAACCATTTTAATGATCGGCAAATCATAGGGTTTCGGCTCGCTCATCCGCAGCGTTTCGCGAGTGTTGTCCTCCAAAATCCGCAATCCCTCGCCTTGGAGGCAATACTTCGCTTTGTGAATGCTCGTGCGGTCCGTCCCCATTAGCACGATGCCCGCCGTTACGGGGAGAGCGCCCGGTTTGTAATAGACGCGTTGCGCAAAGCTGGTGTCTTTCGGCAACATTGCCAGTGTGTTGGCATCCAGCTCCTGGCTCGTGGATTGAAAATCCAGGACGTGTTCCGGCAAATAAACCTGCCACCGCTCGTCGCCTGGAATGGGCTCCGCCTTCACACCGGGGCGGCCGAGCTTTTGCGGAATGAAGGCCATCAGCAATGCCGCCGCGCCAATCATGGCGAAGACCGCCGTCGAAAGAACGCGTTTTCGGTTCATGCGGGCGCCTCCACCCTTTCCGGCGCAGCAACTTTTTTCTTCTTCTCCAGCAAATCGCCCAGCCAGAACAGCGCCAGCACCGCCGGCAGATAGGGCAAAAGGCTGGTAATCGTGTTGTCATGCACCGACATGCCCGCCGCTTGGCCCCAACCTTTTGCCACCAGGACAACCATCAGCAGTCGCAGCACATTTCCGGCAACCGCCAGCGGCGCCGCCAGCGCGACCAGCAACAATCGTTTCCAGGCCGACTTGAACACCACAAAACCAAAAACAATCGCCAGCATGATCGTCACAATCAGGCTGCGGATTCCGCCGCATGCTGCCGCCACTTCATATTGAAAATGCCCTTTCGGATCGCTCAATTGCGTTCCCTGCCGGATGACATCCATGTGAATCAAGTGGGTAATGACTTCGACAATCCGCGCCACCATTTGCTGCAACGGAAGCGTCACGTACTGCGCCAGGGTCCCGAACGGGACGCAAAAAATGAACAAAAAAAACGGAAAGAAACTTGCCTTCAACAATTTCGGCCCCCAAGCCAGCCCCATCAGTCCGTAAATCCCGGTGAACAGCGCCACGATCGAAATGCGCGGCTGCTGCAAACGATAACCCATGATGTGCAACAGAATGCCCAGAGCGACGAGAAACAGTCCTGGGGACCAGGTCTCCATCGGCTGCCGCAGTAAAGCCTTCCGTTTCCACCAGAACAAGCCAATGACGAGCAACGGGGCAATCAGCAGTTGGTTGTCGTCCATATCGGCAAACTTCGCGTTGCCCGCCAGATACATCCATTTTAACAAGGATGGGCTATCGACATAGCCAAACGTGGAATTCCCCAAAAACTGGAAAAGCGCCAGCCAGGCGGCGAGAAGAACGAAGAAAAAACGCTTGTTCGGCAGGCGGCGCCAGGCGTCCACCAGCTCGGTTTGAAACTCATCCAGGATTCCCGTTGTCGCTTGATTATCCACGTGCGCGAATGTGCAGCTTGTTAGATACAAAATCCGCGCAACTTGCTCAATCAAAATCAGCACCGCGAAAGCGAATTGTGTGCATCTCAATTTTTGAGCGACGGCCCCACGGTCGCTGGTTCCGCAGGAACCAACGAGAATAGCCCGGCAGTTTACTGCCGGGTTGACAATGGAATCGGCCAAGCCCCGAAGGTACGGCTGAACCAGCGCTCCTTTCAGCCGTCCCTTCGGGACTGGAAATGTTGAACCCCCATCAATTTCAGAAATTGAAACGCGTCCAAGCGAATTGTGCGCATTTGGGCCGTTGCCCCGAAATTGCGGAGGAGATGGGAGCGCCGATCTCCGATCCGGCGCGTTGGCAATCGATTCGGGCTTCTCGCCGGCTCGGAGATCGGCGTTCCCGGACAATGTGCGGGTACAGACGATCTAATTGTTATCCCATGGAAGGAATGGATTGCTAATGTCTTCCCGGCTCGGGACATAAATGGGATACAAGATCGCAAAGTTATAAATGAGGGAGAAAGCTTCAAAGAACGGCCTGAGATCGATACCTTTTCTTGCATTTGCGTCGCTGATTGGCTTTGACTATGCTTGCATAAGAGTATGAAGTTGCTCGTATTTGCGCACGTCCCGCCGCCGCATCATGGCCAAAGTTACATGGTCAAATTGATGCTGGACGGCTTCGGCGGCGACCAGCGCAAACCCAAGGCTGCCCCGCCCGCCGCTCCTTACGATGTGGCGTGTTATCACGTGAACGCTCGTCTTTCGAAACACCTCGAAGACATAGGAGACATGCGTCCGGGCAAATATTTCCTACTGCTCTTTTACTGTATCCAAGCCATCTGGTGCCGGTTCCGTTACGGTGTGGACACGTTTTATTACGTGCCTGCTCCGGGCAAACGGTCAGCACTCTACCGTGATTGGCTCGTCATGCTTTTCTGCCGGCCTTTTTTCAACCGAGTGATCCTGCACTGGCATGCCGCCGGTCTGGCGAAATGGCTGGAAACCTGCACCTCCACGAGCGCGCGCGCGTGGACCCATCGCCTGATGAAAGAGCCGGATCTCAGTATTGTCCTCTCACAATACAACCGCGCTGATGCCAAAAAGTTGTTTTCCAAGAAAATCCAGGTCGTCAGCAACGGCATACCTGATCCTTGCCCGGCCTTTGCTCGCGATGTGCTGCCGCGCCGTCACGCGCGGCTCGAGGCACGACGACGCCTGCTCGCAGGTGAAATCCTCGCGCCCGAAAACGAAGCGCAGGTGGGCGGCGATGCCCGGATTGTCGACGTTCTTTTTCTCGCGCTTTGCACTCGGGAAAAGGGCCTCTTTGATGCGATGGCCGCTGTTGCCCTGGCCAACAAAAAACTCGCCGCGCAAGGCTCGCCGATTTCCCTGCGCCTGACCGTGGCGGGCACCTTTCCTTGCGCGGCGGATCGTGAGCAGTTCGATAAACTCATGGCTGAGGGTGACGTTTCGCGATGTGTTCGATACTCCGGATTTGTGACCGGCGATCAAAAGAACGAGCTTTTCCGCCGCGCGGACCTCTTTTGTTTCCCGACTTCTTATGGGACCGAAAACCAGCCGGTGAGCCTCCTGGAAGCCATGGCATTCGGCCTGCCGGTGCTCACCACCCGCTGGCGTTCCCTGCCGGAGATTTTGCCGGCCGGCTACACGGGCCTCGTGGACATCCGTTCACCGGAACAGCTTGCCAACGGTCTTATTGCCTTGCTGTCCGAGGATGGCGAGGTGCTCCGCGCCCATTTCTTGAAAAATTTCTCGGTGGATAATTATCTTTCCGGCCTTGCCGCAGCGTTTCATAATGTCGATCGAACTGCGCCGCAGTCCGCCGCGGCGCCGGTTCCGACGACATGAAATTCAGCATCATCACTCCCAGCTTCCGCAATTCCGCGTGGCTGAAACTCTGCATCGCGTCCATCGCCGACCAATCCGGCGTGTCCTTCGAGCACATCGTCCAGGATTCGTGTTCTGACGATGACACAAAGAACTGGCTGCCGCAGGAAACGCGGGTCAAGGCGTTCATTGAAAAAGATTCGGGAATGTATGATGCGGTGAATCGCGGCTTTCGCCGCGCGCAAGGCGAACTGCTCGCCTACTTGAATTGTGACGAGCAATACCTGCCCGGAGCGCTGAAAACGGTGGCTGATTTCTTCGCTGCCAACCCGTCCGTGGAAGCGGCTTTTTCCGACAGCATCGTGACTGACGCGGATGGCAATTACATTTGTCACCGGCCTTCGTTGTTGCCGACCAAATCATCCATGTGGGTGCGTTTTCCGGTGTTGACCTGCGGGATATTCATCCGGCGCTCCGTGGTGCATGAGCGTGGAATCCTCTTTGATACGAAATGGCGGGACCTTGGCGATTTCTGGTGGATACGCGAGTTCGTGCTGCGCGGGGTCCGGATGCGCGTGTTGCCCGAGCTCACTTCCACGTTCGCGGATACTGGCGATAACATGAACCTGAAAGCCAACGCCGCCCGGGAACGCGCCGAAAAACTGAAAATGACTCCGCGTTGGATAAGGCTCACGAAGTTTGCTTGGGTGGCCCATAATCGCCTGCGGCTCGCCGTCCGGAGCCGGACGCGTCGTCCGCCCTTTGATTATTCCATTTACACCATGGCCTCGCCTGCCCGCCGCGTCCGCTTCAACGCCGTTCGACCCACCACCTTCTGGAAAGGCAGACTGGATCTCAGCAGTGTGAATACTCCGGCGTAGCAACCCGTAAAAATGCAGGAGACGTTGTGAGGAGTCTCTGAGATTGCTTCGTTAAATCGATGAAATTTGAGACTCGTTACCTCGTCTCCCACAATCAGAAATTTTTGATGGGGGTCAGGCGTAAGGTGATCACGAACGTCCCGCCATCATGTCAGCGGATTCCAGGAAGAATTCTGTCATCGCGTTGTCAAATTGGCTGGAACCAGGACGGGATTCCATCTGGCGTGCCAATATAAAGTCCATAAAGCGCGCAAGGGCACCGTTTCGGCATGGCCATCGATAAATCCCATGTCGATGGCGCCGGGCAATCTTCCAATGGGAATTCCAGGCGCAGCGCTGGGCGCCCGGCCACCGCCTCCGGAACCATGCCGCGCTTTGGTGATTCGCTTCATGCTATTGTCGCCCCCTTGCGGGAGATTTGGGCCAACCGTGCCGTGCAAATTAGCGTCTGCCGGACTGGTCTCAACAGGCCAGGCGTCGGTCCAGGTTTGATCGTAAAAAATGGGCGTCTGGGCGGTATTCTTCACCCGGCTGTCCTTGACGAAATAACCGTCAACGCCCGGAGTCCCATCGGGAAGGGTTATTCCATACCCATCTCCGACTCGCGACGACGGTCCGTCAGAAAAGCACCAGCCGTTATAGCCGTAACTGCCGATATAGGCATTCGTGCCATTTCGCGGCAATACGGAAACCCATGGTGTCACCACATCGCCGGCGATCGTGGCCCGGCCGGGGATGGCGATGGCCGGTTGCGTCGTCGTTGGGCAGATAAACAGGTTCGTTGCCTTGCCGTAAAAATTGATCAGATTGATGATCCACGAACCCGTGTTAGCTCGGTCAAATGCGACGTCCTGCTCAATGTCGGGAACCAGCGCGCCATTGTAATCCGTTGTGTACATGGAAATGGTCAAGGTCATCTGCTTGACATTGTTCAAGCAGCGGGCCGTCTGGGCCCGGGCCTTGGCTTTGGCCAGTGCCGGCAACAGCATCGCCGCCAGGATTGCGATAATGGCGATGACAACCAAGAGTTCGATGAGTGTGAAGCCGGAGGTTTGACGGTTTGCTGCGGGGGTTTTTCCAGTCTTCATGTCCTGTGTGCAAGAGACCACGCGACCGCCGGCCACCGTGCTTGTTTCAGGGGCGGACGAGCTTAATACAAAATGACTGCGCCGAGAATTGAACAAACGTCCAGCGCACATTCCATGGCTTCTTTCTTTCATGAGCGCGAAGCTCTCGCTGACTTCTTCCAATGGCTGGGTGCATGCCCGAGCAGGGTGAACCGGCGTCGCATGTCTCGAATGATTTGCAATTAGGGGGATTGCTCTCATCATCTAGGGTGACTTTATGCGGCGCCGGTCTCGCCTTCAATCATTAGCGTCCCGAGTCAGGTGTGCTTTTCTCCGCACACCTCTGAGGTTTCCACGAACGGCGCAAAACGGCCCGTAGTGCGCGCCTGGCGATTACATGCCCATGATTTGATAACCGCTGTCCACGTAGATGACCTGGCCGGTGATCGCGGCGGCGCCGTCGCTGGCGAGGAATGCGCCGGTGGCGCCGAGTTCTTCCGGGAGCACGTTGCGCTTCAAGGGAGCATGCGCTTCGTAATGCTTGAGCATTTCCGTGAAGCCGCTGATGCCGCGGGCAGCCAGCGTGTTCATGGGCCCGGCGCTGATGCAATTGACGCGGATTTTTTTCGGACCGAGATCGTAGGCGAGGTAACGCGTGCTGGCTTCCAGCGCGGCCTTGGCGACGCCCATGACGTTGTAATGCGGCACGACTTTTTCCGCGCCGTAATAGCTCATCGCAATAATGCTGCCGCCGTTGGTCATCAACGAGGACGCGGCGCGGGACAGCGCGACCAGTGAATATGCGCTGACGTCGTGCGCGACGCGGAACGCTTCGCGGCTGGTGTTCACGAACTGGCCTTCCAAGGCGTCCTTGGGCGCGAATGCCACCGAGTGCAGCATGAGATCGAGCCTGCCGAATTTTTCGCCGAGGGTCTTGAATACGGAGGCGATGTCTTCGTCCTTGGTGACGTCGCACGGCAGGATGAGGGTGTCCGGGCCGAAGGTGCTGGCGAGTTCTTCCACATTTTCCTTGAGGCGTTCGCCCTGATAGGTGAAGGCGAGTTTGGCGCCTTCGCTCGCCCATTTTTGGGCGATGGCCCAGGCAATGGAGCGTTTGTTGGCGACGCCGAAGACCACCCCGAGTTTTCCGGAAAGTAAGGACATGGGTTCGTTAATGTTGATTAAATCGTTAAAGTTTTATGCGTTAAATCGTGAACTGCGGCGAGGATGGTGGCAAGTGTTCGTTTGGCCATTTTTGTTTTGTCCCGCACATGACTCAGATGCCTGTCCCACATTGACTATTGAGCAAGGCCGTGCAACATCGCTGCGGCGACGCTTGAGACACGATTCTTAACTTTGGAGCTAACCGAGATTCCGTACCATGAGTTCCACCGAAATTCAATACAGCGATCGGCGCGATTTGCCAATTAAGGGCGTGGTTGCGCTCTATCGTGCCAATGAGTGGTCATCCGCGGAGAAGCCGGAATTGTTGCACAAGGCGCTTGCGGCATCGCATTCACTTTTTTCCGCTTGGGATGGCGAGAGGCTGGTGGGGTTGGGCAATGCCATTTCAGACGGTTATTTGGTGGTTTACTATCCGCATTTGATTGTGCTGCCGGAGTATCATGGGAGAGGCGTTGGCACGGAGTTGATGCGGCGCCTGATGGCGCGTTATGAGGGTTTTCATCAGCATATGCTGGTGGCTGACGGGCGCGCTCTGGAATTTTATCGCAAGTGCGGATTCGAGCGTGCGGGCAAGACGGAGCCGATGTGGATTTATGCGGGGCATGACCACTGAAAAGAGGCAATTCAATGTATAGCATTGTGATAAATACTGCAGCGGCCAGTGTGCGTTGGTTGGTAGGGCGCGTCACTCCGTGCGCGCCGCGGACAGGAAAGCACTGCGATTATTGACGTTCTTTCGCATCGGCGGCGCGCGCGGAGCGACGCGCCCTACCTTGCTGATTGGCGACGATCCCGCCACAACATTTGTGGAATTGCTTCATCGCTTCAGTCTTAACCCGATTAGCCCCGCCAGTCCGCAGAGGAGCAGGATGCTGACGGCGAAGACGCCGTTGCTGGAATGCGTGGGGGAAAATTGCAGGGCGGCGGCGCCGATACCAGGGCCGACGAAAGCCCCGACGCCGATGGCGGCTTCGTGCAGGCCGCCGTGTTCGCCCTGGGTATCGCCGCCGACATCCATGGAATAGAAGAGCGAGGAATAGTAAATCAGGCCGACGGCGAAGCCGAAGAATAGTTGCGCGATGATCAGCGGCCAGATGTGGCCGGCGAGCAGCAGCCAGAGGAAGCTTGCGACGAGCATGATGAACGACGTGAGCAGCCAGCGGAAGCGGTAGTGCCAGCCGCGCCATTGCCAGAGCAGCGCGAAGGTGACCAATCGCGCGAACCACCAGACGGAACAGAAGAATCCCACTTCCGTGGGCGTCAAGCCGAGCTTGCTGCCGACGCCGGGCATGACGGCGATGACGGTGTTAATGCCGACGTAGGCGAATGGGTTCGCGAGCCAGGCCATTTGCAAAAAGCGTTTTGGCGGGACGGGTTGGCGGAAGGCGGTTTCTTCGGGGTGGGCGGTAGCTTGCGAAGAAGTTTGATTACGCTCGCCCTCACCCCGGCCCTCTCCCCCGGGGAGAGGGTGGGACTTTGGCGACGCTCCGGAAGGTCCGTTATCTGAGGGCTCAATCCCGTGAAAAGAAGTTGCCGGTTTCGCGCCATCCTCAACTTTCAGCTCTCGACTCTCGGCTTTCTTTTTCCCCAGCCAAACTGCGATGGCGAATTGGAGGGCGAAGAGGGCAGCGGGGATCCAGAAGACGGCGGCGTGGGCGAACCAGTCGTAGAGTTTTCCGCCGATGAAGTACGCGACGAATCCGGCCAAGGCCCACGTGCAGTTGTAAATGCCGACGTTGTGTTGCACGCCGGCCTGGGTTTCGTTTTCGCTCACCAGCGCCTCCAGCGCCGGCCAGATGAACAGAAGCGCAATGGTGTAGCCGACCATTGCGCAGAGAATTCCGATCACGGAATGCATCAGGCCGCCGAAGATCATCATGAGCGCGAGGCCGGCGAATCCGACTTTGAGGCTGGTGATGAAGCCGCGGCGTTGGGCGAATTTGCCGCCCTGCCATGCGGCGGGAATGTAAACGAGGCCATATAGCGCCGAGACCCAGAGATTTTCGCGATTGCCGAAGCCGAAGCGGTCGCGCAAAAGGAAAAAGAGGTAGCTGGAAAACCAGGTGGTCGCGAACGTGTTCAACGCCGCGAGGACGAAATACCAGAATTTCAATTTTCGCATCGGCAAAACGATTCAATATGAGGTGGCGCCGAATCAATTTCGAAAACCCTCACCCCGGCCCTCCCTCTCCCGTCCGACGGGAGAGGGGGAACTTTAGAACGCTTTCGGATTTTCCCTATTCCTTGGCTCAATCCGGTTTGAAAATCATTTCAATTTATCGCAATTCGCGATTTCCTCTGTCGCTTTTCGGCAATACCACTTCACCGCTTCGGACATCGGCGGCTGCAACGTATCCAACTCCTCGGCGGAACTCCAGCGGATGTCGTGATGTTCTTCGGTGGCGCATTTAACGTCCGCGGAGTTTTTGGGCCGCGCCCAGTAAATCATGCCGATGTGTTCATGGGTATCGGAGATGCGGTGGATGTCCAAAAATCGCGGAGCGATCAATGCGCGCGTGCCGGGGCTGGTGGTTGGCGGGCGTTCCCCGAGCAATTCGACGTCGAGGCCGCTTTCCTCCTTGGCTTCACGCAAGGCGGCTTGTTCCGGATCTTCATCCAGCTCGATGTGGCCGCCGAGCGGGAGCCAGGCGTTCAGTTTGCGATGATGGATCAGCAGGATTTTTCCGCTATGAACGACGAAGATGGCGACGGTGAAATCGATTTTTTCGTGGATGTGAGCCATGACAAAACATCTGAATTCCAAGTCTCAAGCGCCAGTTCTAAAGCGCCAAGAACCGAGCGTCCAAGCTCCAGAGAAACTTCAAGCACCAAGCCCGACCCGGCGCACGCGAACGATTTTTTGGAATTTGGAGCTCCTCTGGAGCTTGGACGCTTGGAGCTTAATAGTCGTACAAACCGGAATCCTTGGTGTAGCCACCGCTTCCACCAGCGCCTTCTTCGCGGCCCATGAGGTCACCAAGTATGTCTCCCATGTCGGCTTCGATTTTTTCGGGGTCTTCGCCGGATTCGAGGCGCTTGATGGCGATGTCCAATTCTTTCGGGACGGTGCCGGCGGGCATGATATCTTTCATTTTGCGCATCATGTGGGCCATGTGTTTCGGATTGTTTTCATCCATGTGCTCCATGTCGCGTT
>DATNEA010000008.1:0-226406 GCA_035606845.1 Candidatus Angelobacter sp.
TCGCGCTCGATGCCCGCGTTAAAGCTTCCAACTGCTCGCGTTGCACTCGATCCAAAATAATTTCAGGGGCGGCACGCGACACCCGCATACCTTAAAATGGCCCATTATACTTCAAAGGACTTAGTGGACACTGCACTAGCAGAGAACTCAGAAATGAGAATTTTAATAGAAGGGAACGAAGATTCCGCAACTTCCTTTGCCACCTTCGTTGCCTTCTGTCAAAAAGCAATCGGCGCTCCAAGTTGTTCCGCTCACGCGAGCCCCAAATTCTTCACCACCTGCACCGTCGAATGCGCCTTGTTCAGCGTATAGAAATGGATGCCGGGCGCGCCGTCGCGGAGCAACTCGGCGCATTGCTGCGTCGCGTATTCGATGCCGAAGGCGGTTGCAGCCGCTTCGTCGTCGCCGATGGCATCCAACTTCGCGCCGAGCGCGGCGGGAATGCGCGCGCCGCACAAGGTCGTGAATTTTTTGATCTGCGCCGTGTTCAAAATCGGCACGATGCCGGGCACCAGCGGCACTTTCACACCCTTCTTTTGCAGGAAATCGCGGAACTCGAAATAATCCGCGTTGTCGAAAAATAATTGCGTCAGCACATAATCCGCGCCCGCTTCAATCTTGTTTTTAAGATAACCCCAATCCACCTGCTTGCCCGCTTTGCACGCAATGTGCCCCTCGGGAAAACCCGCCACGCCGATGCTGAAGTGATCGAGTTCGCGAATGAACTCCACAAGTTGATTCGAATACTCAAAGCCGCCAGGAGTGGCCTGGAACGGACCGCCACCGGGCGGATCGCCGCGCAACGCGAGCACATTGCGCACGCCGAGGGTCTTGATCTGCTGGAGCAGTGAGTGAATTTCTTCCTTGGTCGCGCACACGCACGTGAGATGCGCGACGGCCGTGAGACCGTGCTGCTTTTGAATGCGATCCACGATCATCAGCGTTTTCTCGCGCGTGCTGCCGCCGGCGCCGTAGGTCACGGAGCAGTAATCGGGCTTGGCCTGCTTCAAGGCGGGAATGGTTTTTTCCAGCAGATTGCGATCGCCCTCGTCGGTCTTCGGCGGAAAAAATTCAAAGGAAATCACCGGCTTGCCCGCGGCGATCTTCGCGGCGTAAATGTCCCGCACCAACTCCGCGCGTGTTTCAACGTTGTTGCTCATGATTCAGAGAAACTATTGTCGCAGCGAAAATACTGGAAGGCGGCGAGGGATGCAATTAAAAAAATCAACGTATCTGGATGCGATGATATGTTTTTTATTTTCCACGGAGCGCGGCTTTGTGAGCCGCAGCGCGCTCTCGTGCCAGGACGTTTGCGAAATCTGACACTTTGGGTTTGCTGAGTTGCTGCGGGTCGCAGACCCGCGCTCCGTACACTCCCGAAATTAGGACGCTGCCGCCAAGTGTGCATTTTTGGACATGAAGCAAAACGCGGAATGAATCCGCTCCGGTTTTTGCGTTACGGCGCCTTCTTCGGATTCTCGTCGAGTGAGCGGATGGCTTGTTGGAGCTTTCGATCGATCGCCTTCTGGCGTTCAGGGTCCAGCACCTTGCCGCCATCCAGTTCGCGGACGTAAAAGCTGTCGATGGCGGCGCCTTTTTCCGTGAGGATTTTCGCGGCGGATATGTCCAAGTCAAATTCCGTCAGCACTTCCGAAATGGCATAAAGCAAACCGACCCGGTCTTCAGTCTCGATTTCAATCAGCGTGCGCGCTTCGGAGGCTTCGTTGTCGAAATGGATGCGCGTCGGCATTTGTTCGCCTGTGTAAGCCTGGTAGAGCGGACGGTTGATTTTATGCCGGGCAATGAGGGAGTGGAAATCGACGTCCTGGCCGATCAAGACCTTGTTCAACAGCTTCTCAAATTCATCACGCTGGATGCGCTCGGCGAGGCTGCCGGATTTCGCGTCGATCACGAAAAACTCGTCGAGCACGATGCCGTCCGTGCGCGTGAAAATTTGCGCGCTGAGAATGTTCAATCCCATCGCGCTAAAGGAGCCGGCGATTTTGGTGAACAGCCCCGCGCGGTCCCAGGTGCACACCTTCACGGTGTTGTAGCCGCGGTCGGGTTCGTTGTGCCAGTTCACCACGGGCGTCAGCGGATTTTCCTCCTCGGAAATCTGGAGCCGCATGAAGCGGTGCGCCACGATGAGGTCCTCGAAAATTTCCCGCGCGGTGTGAATCTGAAAATACCGCGGCGGCAAGGTGGCGAACAGCGCTTCGAGTTCCTCCTGGCTGATGTGGTCGCCGCCGAGACGGCTCACTTCGTCCATCAGCAACTCCCTTTGCTTTTCCTCGGCGCGAATGAACTCGCTGCCGCCGCTGAGCAGTTGCGCGCCCTTGCTGTGCAGCGTCCACAACAGCGCGTCCTTGAAACCGTTCCAGAGCTTGTCGCTCGTGGCCTGGGCGTCGGAAAACGTGAGCAGCGTCAGCAAATCGAGCGTTTCGGTGTTCTGCACCTGCGCGGCGAAATTCCGAATCACGAGCGGATCATCCAAATCGCGCCGCTGCGAAACGCTGGCCATGAGCAAATGATTTTCCACCAGCACGCGCAGCACATGCGTGGCGCTGCCATCCAGCCGCAACCGCCGCGCCACGCGCATTGCGAGATTCGCTCCCACTTCGGAATGGTTCCCGTGACCGGTCGGCTTGCCGGTATCGTGCAACAGCAGCGCGAGATACAACAGGAATGGGCGCTCCAGTTTTTGCAGGAGTGGCGAATACGCTTCGGTCGCGGCCGTTTTGCCTTCCCAGATTTTGTCCACCTGCTCGAGGCACATGAGCGTGTGCTCGTCCGCGGTGTATTGATGATAGAACTCGTGCTGCACCAGGCAGGTCAGCTTGCCAAATTCGGGAATGTATTTTCCGAGCAAACCAACTTCGTGCATGGCGCGCAAAATCGGCGCCACGTTGCCGCGCTGCGCCAGGATTGCCAGAAAGGTTTCGCGCACGTGCTGGTCGTTCAAAAATTCCCGGTCGGCCAGCGACAACTCCTTACGGATGAGTTGCGCGAGATCCGGGTGCAATCGCAATCCGCGTTGTTGTGCGTAGAGAAACACGCGCATCAACCTGCGCGGTTGATCGCGGAAAACCCGGTTCGATACCGCATGAATTTCATCCTTGATGAATTTGAAGCCATCGACCGGCTCCGGGGCGGTTTTGCGGCGCTTGCCCGGGATCAGCGCCGTGAGCGACGAAATTTTCGACGAAACGAAACCCCGTTGCGGCACCAGCGCCATGCGTTGCTCCAGCGTGCGCGTGATGATGTAAATGTTGCGCGAATGCGTATAGACATCGCGCATGAATTTCTCGATGCGCTTGCTCGGCGAACGGTCCGTGTGCCCGAAATTGTGCGCGATGGCCGGTTGCAGCGCCTTGCTCAGAACGTCCGTGGCGCGGTTCGTGTGATAATGCATGTCCGTACGCACGCGCAGCAGATAATCATAGGCCGCCTCGAGTTGCCGGCGCTCGGCTTCGCTCACGAACTCCTGTTTTTGCAGCTCGTAAAGCGACCGCGTGCCATATTTGAAAAACGTCATCCACAACAAATTCTGGTAATCGCGCAAGCCGCCGCAACCGTTCTTGAGGTTCGGCTCCTGCATCGAAGCAGAGTTGCCGAATTTCGCGCGGCGCGCGGCCTGGTCTTCCAGGCGCATGGTGATGTATTCCTCCACGTGCCCGTTAACGCATTTGTGCAGCAGCACTTTCTGGAACTTTTTGAAGAGCGCTTCATTGCCGGTGATCAGCCGCGCTTCGATCAGCGCCGTCTTCGATTGCATGTCGGTATTGGCCACCGAAACGCAATCCTCGATGCTGCGCACGGAATGGCCGACCTTCAGCCCGAGGTCCCACAGCGGGTAAAGAATGCCATCGATCAGCTTCGCCAAATGCGGCAACGGCTTGCGCCCGCTGACCACCTGGCCGTCGTGCAAAAACATGAAATCGATGTCGCTGTAGGGATTCAATTCCGCGCGGCCATAGCCGCCGATGGCCACCAGCGCGAGCGGCGGAAATTCCTTTTGCGCCTGTTCAGACAGGCTGGCCTTGGCCGCATTCCAGAGATAACGCAGCAACACATCCAGAATCGCCGCGCGCGCCCGGCAGACCTCGCGCCCGCCCGCGCCGGAACGGTGCAGCAGCTTCACGCGATGAGTTTCGACCTTTAAGAACGCTTTGAACCGCGCCAACTCCTGTGTCGGCAACTTGCCCGGCGGCAACGTCAAGCGCGTGGCCGCATTGGCCTCAATTTTTTCCAACAGTGACTGCATGTTCGCGGTTCACTGTGAGTGGAAACGGCGTGGAACGCAAGAAGAGCAATGGAGAATTGAGGATTTGCGATTGCCGGTTGCCGATTTTTTTGACCCGGCCGGGTCCTTCCAATGCTCATCAATCGGCAATCGCCAATCAACAATCGGAAATGGAATTACTCATTGATTCCGCCCTCGCGGGCGAAATCGAGCGGGTGGGGAATTTCTCCGCGCACGGCGAGAATCGTCTCGGTATGATCCGATTCCGGGTGCGCTGAGGAGATCGGCGCGGCAGGCGTGGCCGGCATGAACCCGACAAACAAGCGCACCTGGCTGGCGCGGGTCATGTCCTGCAACCGAAACAACGTTTGACCGACCGAATCCAGCCGTTGCATATCGCAATCGATCAGGACCGCCAGCGCGCATTCCTCGTCCTGCCGATGGCTGATCCACTGCATCAGCCAGTTTTCCGTGTCCGATTCCAGTCCGATATCGCCGCGCAACGACAATACGACCAGCGCCGCGGCGCTCGCGGCCGCCGCCGCCTGCTCGCAGATTTCCGGGAGATGAAACATTTCGAGTTTCCAAAGCGTGAGGCTGAATTCGGCCGCGAGCTGGCAATGGTCCACCACGTGATTGAGAAATTGACGGGCGCGCAATCCAGTGGGCAAATCCTGGTAGACGAGCGCAACCTCGAAGCGCGGCGCTTGCGTGGAGGTGTTGGCGGATTCCTCGTCACAACGTGTGGTGGCTGCATTCATAATGCCTGGTTCGTTGCCGCAGACACTACCCTGCCTCGCGGCCGCGTATTTCACAAGTTTGACTTACTCACCGCCTTTTCACCGCTTATGCACCGGTGAATTGCGCTGGGAGTGGAAATTTTTTCGGCAATTTTCCTGGCGACCCAAGGTGGGATTTTCGCAAACGTCGCATATTTAAGAGGACGCAGGCGGCGTTTGGTTCCCCATCAAAATGAAAAGACCACCGCAATGCAGTGGTCCTTCGCAAACAAGGTCCTGGATTTCGAAGATTACGGGCCGTCCACGCCCGGGCCATCGGCGCCCACGCGATAGAACATGTTTCCGACCGCGCTTAAATCGCGGTAATCGGTGAATGTGATGTCACCGCCGGTGCCGACGAAGCCATCGCGCAAAAGCGTCCACGGACCATTCAAACCGAGGGACCACTCAATGCGATAGGTACGGCCGACGACGGTGTTGAAGGTGATTTGCGGCGGATTTTGGCCGCCTGTCGCCTGCACGGTGAAGGTGGCGTTCGGATCCAGCGGATTCAGCCCGGCAAGGTAATCCTGCCAGACCGCAAGACCATTTCCGTTGGTGTTGATGAGTTCCGCGGCGGCGAAATTATTCGTGAATCCATGAGACTCGAGCCAGGGAATGGGCGTGCCGTGCGGCAGCGGCGGAGCGTTGGAGGTAATGAAGCCGGCCGCGTTTGCCAGCATGAAGCCGTAGAAATTCGTTCCGCTGGTGTTGGTGTAAATAGTGTTGTCCACGTCGAATTCGCTGAATGCGTTGCTGGCCGTGATGGGATCGTGGAACGAGAACGTGAGCAATTTTCCAAAGTCCGCAAACGGAATGCTGTTGGACAGTTGAGAGGAATTCGGACTGTTCAAGGTCAGCCATTGGCCGCCGGCGCCGTCATCGGCCTGGGTCATGGTCCATCCCGCCAGTATTCTGCCCGCATTGGTGTTGTCCAGGGTCACTGTAACGGGCCAGTTGGCGCGATAATGCAGGTGCAGTTGCTCGATATATCGCGGCGCGTAAGTGACGCGCAGGTCAATCGCCGTGGGATTGGTGGCGGCGTTCGGGACCAAACGCAGCGAACCAGCCAGGACATTGCCCGCGATGGCGGTCGGCAGGCAGGGCTGCATGATGTAGTTCGTCGTGAAGAGCAAAACGGTGTTGGTCGTGATGTCTCCCGTCGTCATGTTGGTTACCGTCACGAAATTTGTGCCGCTGACGAACGGTTGCGGATTGGGCGGCGACATCACGGTGATGCCCTGGTAAGTGATTTGGAACGACGGGGTGAACAGGTTGGCTGAACGGTTGAGCGTCGCCCAGCGCAAAACATATTGGCTGCTCAGGTCCTTGCCGATGACGGCAAAACTCAGCGCCAGCGACGACAAATCCGTCGCCTGGTGAAAGCTGCCCAGGGTTGCATCGGAAAGGCTCTGGAGCGTGAACGGTTGCAATTGATCGCCGAAGCCGACGGTGAAGACCTGCACGTTGTTATTGTTGGTCGCGTCGAAAATCACGGTGCCCAGCGTGGCGGTGCTGGAATCGTCGACGCCGTCAGACATCAGGACCACATAATGGTTTTCGTCAGTGTTCGGCGCCCCCAGGGCGAGGACGGCCGCGTCCGCCGCATCCCACGCGCGCGACCCCGCCGGGAAACCTTGAACGAAATTGGTCCAAATCCCGGCAATGGCATTGCTCAGGGATGCCTTGTCCGCCGTCAACGGCGCCACCAATTGCGGCGCTTCATCGTCGCGGTGAAATTCATAAACGCCGATTTGCGACCCCGCCGGCTGTTCACCCACGAAGGACTGGGCGGCCGCGACTTCGGTGTCCACCGCGTCGGATATTCCGTTGTGATTCGTATCGCCATTGGCCAATGTGGCGACGCTTTCGGTGAAATCCAGGACCAGATAGCCCTTGACCACTTTGGAAGAAGCGCGCCGGAGATACACGCCGCTTTCCGAGGGGTCGAGGGGCACGTTGTCTTCGAAGGCCGTCACTCTCATCAAAGACGGCGACGCGACGACCGCGTGCGCCGTCAGCAAGTTGGAGCTATCGAGCATGGAGAAGGTGAATTCAAGCACATAGGGCGAAAAGTAATTGGTCATCAGATTGGTCGTGATGAACAAGCTCCCGACCTGCAGGTTGTTGATATTCAATTGGAGCGTGGCCGTTCCCACCCCCCATTGGTTGGCCGCAAAAATAGGCACATTGTAATTCCCGGCGTAAATCGGAGTGCCGGTGATCGCGCCGCTGTTGGAGTCGACCGCCAGGCCCATCGGCAGGTCCAGCGCCCAAAAATTGCTCGGGGAGTTGTTGGCCTTGATGGTGTAGAGGAAGCCTCCCTGTTCCTGGCCGAAGGCCGTCAATGGACTGGTAATCGAGGGTGCGCCGCTCGCAAGATTCAATGTCAGCGTCTTGCTGCCGGTTCCAAATTCATTGACCGCGCCGAGGGTGACGGGAATCGATCCATTCACCAGCGGAATCCCGGAAATGACACCGGTGGACGGATTCAAACTCAATCCGGCCGGCAATGACAGGGCGCTGAATGTCGACGGATCATTGGTTGCCGTAATGGTATAGCTGAAAGAGACGCCTTGCTTGCCGGAGGCGCTCGCGGAACTGGTGACGACGGGAATGTCATCCGCCAGCGTGAGTATCAGGTTCGTGGAGGCCGTCGTGGAGGCGGCATTGGTGGCAAAGATCGTGATGTCGAAAACGCCTGAAACCAGCGGGATGCCGGTAAACGCCCCACTCGCAGCATTCACACTCAAGCCCGTCGGCAGTCCAGTCGCGCCAAAGGTCACCGGCGGCGTGCCCACGCCCGTAAGCGTGTAATTGAGAGGATGGCCTTGCTGCCCGGTCACGCTGGTCGAACTGGTGATGGCCGGCGCGAGGAATCCCACGTTCAAATTCACCACCTGGCTCGTGATGGAGCCAAACGAATTCGCTACCACCACGTCATAACTGCCGGCGTCAGCCGCGGCTAAATTTTGGATTTGAAACGTGGCTTTGTCGGCGCCGATGATATGGCTGTTGTTCGAAAGGTTTGCGCCATTATGCCGCCATTGGTAAACAAGCGTTGGCTCGCCTGCCGCCGTTACGCTGAAAAGCGCATTGCTTCCCTGCGGACTGGTGACATCGGACGGCTGGGTGAGTATGCGCGGCTTCGCGTCCACCGTCAGCGTGATGATCGAGCTGGTCAACGTTTGCTTGCTGGTGCCGCTCTGATAGGTGACGACCACGTAATAAAAGCCGCCGTTGGGCAGATCCACGTTGGTTAAAATCAGGGACGATTGTGTGCTGACCGTGTTGAAAGGGCCCTGGCTATTGGCGGACATGAACCACTGGTAACCCGTGACGGTTTCCCCTCCCGTGGTGACCACCACCGCGCCGAAAGTCACGTTTTCACCCACCGGCACGGTTATGTTGCCTGGTTGGATATTTACCGTGATATTGGCATCTGCGCGTCCGATTTGGAGAGCAAAAATCGCAAAAAGCAGGAGCTTGGCTGCAAGGCGGGTCAACTTCATAGAGATGATTAGATTTGTCCAACATGGGCGGATGCATCAAGACTAAAATAGTGCTTTGTGTTACATTTTAAGTGCTAATGGCTTGAAATCTCGGCGAACCCTCCTGATGCCAGGGAGTTCAACAATTCTTCACAAAAAGCTTCCCCGGCAATTGCTTCACGAGGCGTTTCATCTCCAGGCTCAGTAACGCCACCGAAACCGCCGAACTCGGCAGGCCCGCCTTGCGAATGACATCGTCGATGCTCAATTCCTCGCCGTCGAGTGCGCCATAGACCTTTTGTTCGTTTTCGCTCAATTCGAGGGCGGGCAAAACACCCGTTTCATTCGCCGAGGGCGGGCGGTTGCTGGCGGGGAACAGGTATTCAAACTCGCTCAAGATGTCCTCGGCGCCTTCGCATAGCTTGGCGCCTTTCTTGATCAACTCATGGCAACCCTTGCTGCGCGGGGAATCAATCCGGCCCGGCACCGCGAACACCTGCCGCCCGTATTCGGTCGCGAAATTGGCCGTGATCAACGCGCCGCTCGTCAGATTCGCCTCCACCACGACCGTCCCAAGCGTCATGCCCGCCACGATGCGATTGCGAATGGCGAAAGATTGCTTGTCCGCCTTGCGATTGAACGGATATTGCGATAGCAGCGCGCCACCCGCCGCGATCCTTTCGAAGAGTTCCTTGTTCTCCGGTGGAAACACAATGTTGATGCCCGTGCCGAGAACGCAAATCGTGCGGCCTTTGCCGGCCAGCGCGCCCTGATGCGCCGCCGTGTCGATGCCCCGCGCGCCGCCGCTCACCACCGTCACGCCCACATAAGCCAGTTGATACGCCAGCTTGCGCGCCACCTCGATGCCGTAATGGGTCGTCATCCGCGACCCAACCATCGCCACGCCGTTTTTATCCTTGGGCAACAATTTGCCTTTGGAGTACAGCACGATCGGCGGGTCATAAATCTCGCGAAGCAATTCGGGATAGTGCGCGTCGGATTGCACGACAATTTCGCAGCCGAAGTCGGCCACGCGTTTCATTTCCGCGGCGAGATCGACCGACTTTTCCCAATTTACAATGGATTCCGCTGTCTCCTCGCCGATGCCGCGCACGTGAAGGAGTTGGTGCCTGGACGCGCTGAGGATTTTGGGAGCCTCGCCGAAGTGTTCGAGCAATTGCCGGACCCGCACGGGGCCGACGTGCTCAATCATGTTCAACGCCACCAGCGCTTCCCGCGAATCCATGGCGCGTGAATAGCGGGTTTATTTCATAAGGGCAAGAGGAGAAATTCCCGGGTCCAGGGCTCACGCATTTAAAGGTAGCGCGGCCGTCTCGGCCGCGAGTGTCGGCGGCGTCTCGCCGCCAGACGTTGAAACACAACTAAACAGCCATGGATCCTGGCACCGCGACGGCGCCGGAACTCGCAGGCGAGACGCCTGCGCTACAAAATCGGACGGCTTTTGCGAATTTCGGCTTGTTTTTCAATGAAATTAAATGCGTGAGATCTGTTCCCGGGTCAAGGGTTCGACATTCAGCACGCGAAATAGGCGCCTATTAGAGCGCCTGAAGGCCGGCGCAATCCAAGACGTGTCGGGAGTCAATCACGGCTTTCCGCCAGCTTTTGGACTCACGGCGGCCCTCAGGCGCTCTCCACGGCTATGGAGATCCAATGCTCCGATCCGTGGCCCGCTGCGGCCCAATGACCTGGTTTCTCCGTCGCCCCATCATTTGGGGTCAATTCCCCCTAGTATAGCTCCGGCGAAAAGCGCAACGTGTGGATGCGGGGGCGGCGGGACATATTGAAACGGAGAACCAAATGAAAAGCAGACTAGTCGAAAAAGATTACTACCGCGGCCGCGCCCGGGCTGCCCATCCCAGTCTCAAAAGTGGCGAGGGCGCGAAAATTGAAAGATCCGTCACCATCAATCGCTCGCCCGATGAACTCTATTCCTTCTGGCGCCGGTTAGAAAACCTGCCCCGCTTCATGAGCCATATCGAGTCGATTTCCGACCAGGGTGATGGCATTTCGCATTGGGCCATGAAAACGTCCCATGGCCGCACGCTCGAATGGGACGCCCGCCTCATCGAGGATAAACCCGGCCAGATGCTCTCCTGGCAGTCCCTGGAAGGCGCGGACGTCGACAATGCCGGCTCGGTGTGGTTCACGCCTGCCACCGGTGGACGGGGCACGGTGGTCAAAGTGGCCATGAAATACTCTCCGCCGGGCGGAAAAGTCGGCGCCATCATGGCCAAGTTGCTCGGTGACAGCGCCGAAAAGCAACTGGCCGAAGATATGTTCCGCCTCAAAGCGCTGCTCGAAACCGGCGAAACTCCCACCACCGAAGGCCAGCCTCATGGGAACATGTGAGATCGGCACACCGATCAGAAAGGAATTGACCCATGAGAGCACTTTGTTGGCACGGCAAGGAAGACGTCCGGATCGAAAAAGTCCCGGACCCGAAAATTTTAAACCCGCACGACGCCATCGTGCGCATCACGACCACCGCCATCTGCGGCTCGGACCTGCATCTGTTTGACGGTTTCGTTCCCGAAATGGAGGACGGCGATATTCTCGGCCACGAGTTCATGGGTGAAATCGTCGAGATTGGCAGCGAGGTCAGAAATCTTCAGATAGGCGATCACGTGGTCGTGCCGTTCACGATTTCATGCGGGAGCTGTTTTTTCTGCCAGAAAAAATTGTGGGCGTTGTGCGACAACACCAACCCCGCCGCGCATGAGAATGAATTGATGAACGGTTACCCCGCCGCCGGCTTGTACGGCTACTCGCATATGTTCGGCGGTTATGCCGGCGGGCAGGCGGAATACGTCCGCGTTCCGTTCGCCGATGTGGGGCCGCTGAAAGTCCCCAATGGCATCCCCGATGAAAAAGTGATTTTCCTCTCGGACATTTTTCCGACCGGCTATCAGGCGGCGGAAAATTGCAACATCCAGCCCGGCGACACCGTCGCGGTGTGGGGCTGCGGACCGGTCGGGCAATTCGCCATTCGCAGCGCTTTTCTCCTCGGAGCCGAGCGCGTCATCGCCATCGATGACGTTCCCGAGCGCCTCGAAATGGCCCGCCAATCCGGCGCGCACACCATCCACGCCAACGGCACCACGTTTGAGGAACTCAAGGAAATGACCGGCGGCATGGGCCCGGATTCGTGCATCGACGCCGTCGGCCTCGAAGCGCACGGCAGCACTGTCGACGCGAAATTGGACAAAGCCAAAGCCTCCGTGAAACTCGCCACCGATCGTCCGCATGTGCTGCGCCAGGCCATCCATGCCTGCCGCAAAGGCGGCACGGTTTCCGTGCCCGGAGTTTACATGGGCTTTCTCGACAAATTCCCGTTCGGCACGGCCTTCGCCAAAGGCCTCAACGTCCGCATGGGCCAGACGCACGTGCAAAATTATATGCGCCCATTGCTCAAACGCATTGAGGACGACGACATCGATCCCTCCTTCGTCATCACGCACCGCTTGGGTTTGAACGATGCACCCGAAGGCTATCGCACCTTCCGCGACAAGCACGACAAATGCATTAAAGTCATCTTGAAGCCGTGAACTTCATGTAGCGGCGGTCTGTGACCGCTGCAATTTTGAATATTGTGACGAGTTGCGCCTGAGCATCGCCATCTCCGAGCGCCGTTAGGCGCGGCATCTTTGTAGTCATTGCCCGACAGAAGCATCAAGCCCCGTTAGGGGCAACATCGTTCGAATTATGCCGCCCCTAACGGGGCTCGATTTTTATATCCATTGGTTTGCTCCAAAGATGTCGCGCCTAGCGGCGCTTATGCAATGCAACTACTCAGCGTGGCAGGGCGCGTCACCCCGGGCGCGCCGTCGGAAACCCGGACCAATCGGTTTCGAAAGATCTGCGGCGCGCGGAGCGACCCGCCCTACCGGCCACCATCAAAACAACTTAATCTGCGCCCGGTCTTTCGCGATGCTTTCCGTCAGGCTGGCCACGCGAAAACTCCGGCGCTCGATGATGTGCTTGTCCACGGAGGGATCATACGGCACCGGGTAATTCCCGTCGTAGCACGCCATGCAGAATGAATCTTTCGGCAAACCCGTTGCCTTTACCATTCCCTCCTGCGAAAGATAATGGAGCGAATCCGCATTGAGATACTTGCGGATTTCTTCGATCGAATAATTCGCCGCCATCAGCTTGGTGCGATCCGGGAAATCGATGCCGTACACGCACGGATTCATGTGCGGCGGGCAGCTCACCAGCACGTGGACTTCCTTCGCGCCGGCTTCCTTGAGATTATTCACGCGCGTCTTGCACGTCGTCCCGCGTACAATCGAATCATCCACCACGATCACCCGCTTGCCCTTCACGAGTTCGCCAATGAGGTTCAGCTTCACCCGCACATCGAAATCGCGAATCAATTGCGATGGCTGCAAAAAACTCCGGCCCACGTAATGGTTCCGAACGAACGCCATTTCGAACGGAATGTTCGATTCCAATGAATAACCAAGCGCCGCGCAATTGCCGCTGTCCGGCACCGGCACGACCAGGTCGGCTTTGATTGGATTTTCGCGCGCCAATTGCCGCCCCATTTCCACGCGCACTTTGTACACGTTGCGATTGGTAATGGTGCTGTCCGGCCGCGCGAAATAAACGTATTCAAAAATGCAGAACGCCCGCCGTTGCTGCTCCGGGAATGCCTGGATGCTCGTCAGCCCTTCCTCATTGATGATCACGATCTCGCCCGGCTCCACGTCCCGGATAAATTTCGCATGAATCAAATCCAGCGCGCAGGTCTCGCTCGCCAGCACCCACGCGTCGTCAATTTTGCCGATGCACAACGGCCGGAACCCATGCGGATCCCGCACGCCGATCAATTCCTTTTCCGTCATGATCACCAGCGAATATGCGCCCTCGATCTGCCGCATCGTGTGCATGAGATGATTGCCACTGCCGTTGAAACTTGGCTGGGCCATCAGGTGCAGGATGATTTCGCTATCGACCGTCGTTTGAAAAATGGAGCCGCGCTGTTCGAGTTCCTCGCGGAGTTGCGCCGCGTTGGTCAGGTTGCCGTTGTGCGCGATGGCGATTTGCCCGCGCGCGCAATCCACCGTCAGCGGCTGGGCGTTGCGCAAATGCGATGAGCCGGTTGTGGAATAGCGCGTGTGGCCCACAGCCCGGTCTCCGGCCAGGCTTTTCAGGATATCGCCGTCGAAAATTTGCGGCACCAGGCCCATGCCGCGATGAACGCGAAATTGTCTGCCGTCGCTGGTGACGATCCCCGCGCTTTCCTGGCCGCGATGTTGCAGCGCGTAGAGGCCGTAGTACGTGAGTTGAGCGGCGTTGGGATGGCCGAAAACGCCGAAGACTCCGCAATAATGTTTGGGGTAATGCTGCATGCTACTGCTGGCTGCTCAAGCGAGCGCTAGTGTGGCACCGATTGCAGGCCGGTTCAAGCCGCCTTGCAAAGAATTTATTCACAAAATGTTGAATGCGAGGGCGGCCGAAAAATTCTTTTTATGGGCCGCACGGCGGGGCTTTTCAAAGAGCGGCACGCCGCGGTGGGAAAGGCAAACGCCTTGATCAATCCGGATTCTGCTGCAGCCAGTTCGTCAAATGCTGGCCCCAGGCGTTCCAGTCATTCCCGTAATCCTCGCCCAGATACAGTTCAAGCAGATCCTTGGCTTCATCGCTCTTGGCATGATTCGGGTCGCTGGCGATGTCCAGCAGCAGGGGCAACTTCAGCGAATTGGGACGGTTCAAAGCGTCCGCGAGCAATTCATCCAGCACGCCGTCGGACAATTTATCGTCCTTTGCCATGGCGGCAAGCGGCGCGTAATCTTCATCCTCAACGAGATTCGAGAGGTGCTGCGCCACTTCCTCCTGGCCATCCGGCGGCAATTTCGGAAACAGGGCGTAAAGCTGCTGCACTTTGTTGGTGTCCGGATCATCCGAACCCACGATGTCGTCAATTTCATCCTCCCAATTCGTGTCCACGTTCGACGCATTCGTCATCGCCGGCGCGACATTGCTTGGCTGCATCGCAACCACTGGTTCCATCGGCACGATGGGCGGCGCCTCGGCCTGGGCCGGCTGCACCGGCCTAAACGGATGGGTTTCCGGAGTTGGGCCGGCAGGCACCTGAGTTCCGGCATCTGTCCCGGCTTGCGCGACGGCGGGCGGCGTGAAGCGCGGCCCGTGGCCGGCCAATAGGCCGACCCCGACTCCGACGGCGACAATGCCCAGGACAACCCCGGCCGCTATCACAATCTTCGAACGCATAATATCAGGAATTGTCGCTCAAATTCGACCCCCAACGCAACTCGAATTCAGCCGGTCCAATACGCCCGGCTGCAACTTGCCACGCGCACCGGAGCGCGGCTGTGCTGAAAGCCGGCCGCAGCACGCGAGCCTTTGCTGATGTTTATCGTTCAGGTTAAATGACACCGCTGCGACTGGTCTCCGACACAGTCGCGCTCCAAAATGGTGCGGGTTGCAAATTGCACCCAATACGCGCTCACACAGCGCTGCCCGTTCACGTCTGAAACTGCAGTTCATACAATCTCTGATAAACGCCGCCGCGCTGGATAAGTTCCGCGTGTTTGCCCATTTCCACGATGCGCCCTTCGCTCATCACCACGATCACGTCCGCTTTTTGGATCGTGGACAGGCGGTGAGCGATGCAAATGGTGGTGCGGCCCACCATCAATTTCTCCAATTGCTCCTGAACGGCGCGCTCGGATTCGGCATCGAGGGCATTCGTAGCCTCGTCCAGGATCAATATCGGCGCGTTTTTCAAAATGGCCCGCGCGATGGAAATGCGCTGGCGCTGGCCGCCGGAAAGGGCCACGCCCTTTTCGCCCACAACGGCGTCATAACCCTTCGGCTTCTCCAGAATGAACTGGTGCGCGTTGGCCCGGCGGGCGGCGGCTTCGATTTCCCCATTTTCTGCTCCGGGACGGCCCACCGCAATGTTACCGCGAATGGTATCGTGAAAAAGAATCGTTTCCTGCGTCACGATGGCGATTTGTCCGCGCAATTCCTTCATGGCCACCTCGCGAATATCCATGCCGCCGATCCGCACCGCGCCGTTTTGCGGGTCATAAAATCGCGGCAAAAGATTGGCCAGCGTGGTTTTTCCAGAGCCGCTGCTGCCGACGAGCGCCACGAGCTGCCCAGCCTTCACCGTGAGAGTGATCCCGCGCAAGACCGGCTTCTCGCCATAGCTGAAACCGATGTTTTCGAAGCAAATGTCCGCGTTCGCGGCGGTGAGAGCTTTCGGCGATGCCGGCTCAGGCATGCTGCTGCCGGTGTCGAGCAATTCAAATACCCGCTGGCTGGCCGCCTGTGCCTGGTGCAATTGATTGTGCAGGCGCGTCAGGTTTTTAATCGGCTTGTAGATGGAAAAAACCGCAAAGAGAAATGCGAAAAAGGTGCCGATCGAAATCTCCCTTTTGTTAATGACAATAAAAAGCAGAATCAACGTGACCCCCACTCCGCCGAGGAATTCCGTCACATTGCCGGGTATTTCGTTGGCCCGCACGACCCGCATGACTTGGCTGACAAATTTCCTGGTGACCGCCCGGAAATCCGCCAGCACCTTGTTTTCAAGATTGTAAGCCTTGATGATGCGATTGCCGGTAAACGATTCGTGCATGAGCTTGGAAAGTTCCGCCGCGTGCGTTTGCATCGCGCGGGCCGATTGCCGGACCTTCCTCGCGTAAATCGAAATCGGGATGATGCATACCGGCAGGACGATCACTGAGATCAGCGTCAGGACGGGCTGTTGAACGAGCAGCAGCGCGGCCAGGAAGATGATCGTCAGAGGATCACTGATCAGCGTCGCCAGCGACGAACCGACGATGGAACGAACGGCTTGGGTATCGTTCGTGACGCGCGAAATCAAGTCGCCGGTATTGGCCTGGCTGAAGAAACTCAGCGGAAGACTTTGCAAGTGAGCAAAAACATCCGTCCGCAGGTCAGCGATGGCGCGCGTCGAAGCCCAGTTCACCAGGTAAACGTTCAGATAGTTGAACAGGCTCCGAAAAAACATGATCGCGGGGATCGACAAAATCACAATAATAACGAGCCCTTCGGAAGCCGCGATCTTCGATGGCAAATGATGGATCAATTTTTCTACCAAAGGACGGAGAACCGCCGGCACCTTGTCGAGTTTGAAGGACATGTCGACTGACTCGTTTCCCTGCTGCGTGGCGAAAATGAGGTCCACGCCCATTTTCACAATGAGGTAGAGCATGGCATTGGTGGCAGCCAAAAGAATGCCGGACACCAACCCCATAATGAGCCGCGCCTTGTAAGGGGTCACATAAGTCCAAAGTCGGCGCAGAAAAGAAATCATCCCGCGCAGCTTATGTCGGCGGCCAGCATGATGAAAGCGAGTTTTTGGGCGCTCGCTCTTTGAAATTAACCATTTGGGCCTTTGAAGCGCCGGAGGGCGGCGGCCCTCCGCCGCTTTGGTAACCGCAACCTTGTCCGCAGCTCACAATGTGCTCCTGTCCCCCGCAGTGCGTCAGCCGAGAATTCCTATGGTAATAAACCGACTCGGCCACTTTTTAATCGACTGCCGCAGCCTTTTTACAAATAGTGAACGCCCGCTCGGGTGGTGTGCGGACTTCGCGAGCGGCACGGACCGGCTTGCACTTGATATGATCGTTTTTTTGCACATTCCAAAAACCGGAGGCACCTCGTTTCGGTACATTTTGGAAAACAATTTCGGAATGCGCCATTGCCACGCGGGCCACGCCGGCGAGGCGGATTTCAGCGAGTCGGACTTGCGATTGGCCAGGAGAGTTTTCCCCTCGCTGCGCAGCATCGCCGGCCACAACCTCGTGAACCCGGCGCGTCTGTCGTTTCGCGACCCTTTTTTTGTCACCATCCTGCGCGACCCGGTCGCGCGGGTGATCTCATACTATGCCCAGCTCAAACGGCGCTGGAAATCGGACTTCGATTTTGAAAAGGCGCTCCGCGAGTGGGGCGAGCTGGAAAACCTTCACGTCAAACTGATGGCCGGCGAACGGAACCTCGACAAAGCGAAAGTTTTTCTGGAAAAACAATGCGGGTTCGTCGGGTTCACCGAAAAATTTGATCTATCGATGCGCGTCTTCGCCCGCCTCAGTCCGATCCAACTGGACGTGAATTATCAAAAACGCCGGATCACGACCGATAAATCCACCAAAAACAAACTGCAGACCGATTCGCGATTGATGGAGCTGGCGCGGGAAGTGAACCATTTGGATGTCGAACTCTACGCCTTCGCCCTGGCCGAAGTTTTCCCACGGCTATGCGAAAAAGCCGGAATCCGGCCCACGGACGAACTGCCCCGGTTGGACACGCAAGAGGGATTCCGATTCAAATACGCCTTTGGCCGCTTCTACAACCGCGTTGTTTATCGCGAACTCGCCAGGCGGCGCCGGCGGAAAAGCTCTGCTGCGTCGTGAGTTTGTGTGGGGATCGACGTTAAAATTCACCGAAAGAGTTCGCGCATTGAGCGCCTGAGCCATCACATACCGGTGGCAGTATTCGACGAGAGACGCTGGAGCAACTTCCCCCTCTCCCATCGGATGGGAGGGCCGGGGTGAGGGTTTGGGGCTGGGGTGAGGTCTCGGGTTCGTCGGGAGGATTGCTTCGAATCTTTTCCGCGGAAAGCTTAGAAACTCTCGAATTGAATAACACAAACATTGTCATTTAGATTTTCAGCCTGATGAAATTTTCATTGTTCGAAAACCTCGCCGGCGGCGGCTCCTGAAACGCCATGGTCTTTTCGCGTCAACCGCCGTTTTTGTTTGTTCACATCGACAAAGCGGCCGGCTCCAGCATCGCCATCGCGTTGCAACCGATTGCATCGCGCCCCAAACGCAGCCGATGGCGGCGGCGGCTCATGTGGCTCGGCCCGCTGAACCGGCTTGGCCTGTATCGCGCGCTGGAATTTCCGGCGCACGCCTACGCCATCCACGCCAAACGCTGTCTGCCTCCAGCCGTGTATGACAACCTGTTCAAATTCGCCTTCGTGCGCAATCCCTGGGACCGGCTCGTCTCCCGCTACGCCTATCTTCTGAACAACGAAAAACACCCGCGCCATGAATTCGTCCGGCGCATGAAAACTTTCGATGATTACGTCGCGTGGGAAATGCGGCGCGGGAAATTTTTCCAGCATACCTACGTCACCGCCGCGGGCGGAAAGCTCATCGTGGATTTCATCGGCCACTACGAACGTTTGAGCGAAGATTTCCAAAAAGTCTGCGCCCGGCTGGGCGTGAAAGCCGAACTGCCGCGAACCAACGCCTCCTCGCATCGGGACTACCGCACCTATTATTCGCCCTCCGCCCGCGATCTCGTCGGAAACTATTTCCAGCGCGACATCGAATTATTCGGCTACGATTTTGATGGGCTAAAGGAAGACGGAACCAAAGCATAAGGGAGCGCAGCCGCCTCGGCTGCAGTTCGGCGCGCCTCGCACCGAACGGTTGTGGCGTAGCAGGCGCTGAACGGCAAAACATTTTCATGCGCAACCGTGAGCCGAGCAGGGCAAACGCATCTTAATTGCTTTATTTTCCGCTTTTTTTATTAACACCGTGGCTTTAGCCCGGTGTAAACGGAGGCCGGAACATCATCAGCCGTTTTCAATGGCTTCTGGCTGGTTGTGCAAAGCCGTTGGAAACGGCTAAAAGTCCTTCTGACATCCTTGCTACGCCGGGCTAAAGCCACGGTGTTAGTGAAATTTAGATGCGTGAGCCGAGGGCTTCCCGTTGACAAACCAGATACCCGTTCTCAGCGTTAATTCGAGAACGATTTGAACGGCATTGGTTGATGCTAAATGGAAATAAAAAACCGGGCTAGTCGATCAGGAGATGACCGAAAAGCCCGGGGAATTTTCGAAATAGTACAAGAGTGGGATAACGGAGTTCTTCAGTTCTGTTCTGTACTTCAAGCAGAACCAAAATCACAAATTCACAAAGAGCATTGCCCAAAATTAACAATGGGTCGTAAAGAAATTAAATCATCGCTCGCGGTCGGTGTCAAAGGGGGTTGGAAAAGTATTAAGCTCGGTTGATATTCAAATAAGAAAAGGGACTGCATTTCCTCAGAGGCGGGATGAAATAAGCGGCCCGAACGAAGATGAAAAGTTCGTCATCTTTTTTGTAAAAAAATTTGCGAACATTCCTGTTTACAGGTACCAAGTGGTTGTTAGTATCCGCCTCTGCGACCGCAGGTGAGAATGTCATGAAAAAAATCGAAGCCATTATCAAGCCGTTCAAGTTGGAAGATGTAAAGGAAGCTTTATCCTCGCTCGGCGTCGAAGGCATGACCGTGTCCGAGGTCAAAGGCTTTGGACGGCAAAAGGGGCACACGGAAATCTACCGGGGCAGCGAATACACAGTCGATTTTTTGCCCAAACTCAAGCTCGAAGTCGTACTCGCGGACGCAACCGCGGAGGCGGCGGTGGATGCGATCGTCAAGGCGGCCAAGACCGGCAAGATTGGCGATGGCAAAGTTTTCGTGAGTTCCATCGAAAACGCCGTTCGCATCCGCACTGAAGAGACGGGCGAGCAGGCCGTCTAGTACTGTCCGATTGTCATTTAATTGTTCGTCCGTTGCCGAAACAAAGTCCGGGCGACAGCGTTTGACATAAAGAGAAAGCTGAATTCCATGAGCACACCCAAAAGCGTACTTGAATTGGCTAAAAAAAGCGGGGCGAAGATGGTGGACATCAAGTTTGTGGATACCTTCGGAACCTGGCAGCACTTCAGTTGTCCCATCGCCGAATTAACCGAGGAAGTTTTCGAGGAAGGCCTTGGCTTTGACGGTTCCAGCATCCGCGGCTGGAAAAGCATCGAAGCGTCCGACATGCTGGCCATGCCCGATCCCAACACGGCGTTTATTGATCCTTTCTGCGCGGTGCCGACGCTGTCGTTGACTTGCACCATCTCTGAAACCGGCACCAAGGAATCCTACAGCCGCGATCCGCGCGCCATTGCCGCGCGCGCCGAGCGGCATTTGATTTCCACCGGCATTGCCGACCAGGCGTTTTTCGGGCCGGAAGCCGAGTTTTTCATCTTCGATAATGTCCAGTTCGACACCCGCAGCAACGGCACGTTCTACTCGGTTGAATCCGAAGAAGCCGTCTGGAACACCGGCCGCGATGAAATGCCAAATCTCGGCAATAAAATCCGGCACAAGGAAGGCTATTTTCCCGTCTCGCCCGCCGACACGCAGCAGGACATCCGCACGGAAATGTGCCTGGTGATGGAGGAATTAGGCGTGAAAATCGAGCGGCAGCACCACGAAGTGGCCACCGCCGGCCAGGCGGAAATCGATTATCGCTTCAACACGCTCGTGACCGCCGCCGACTGGATGATGATTTATAAATACGTGGTAAAAAACGTGGCCAAGAAACATGGCAAGACGGCCTGTTTCATGCCCAAACCGCTCTTCGGCGATAATGGCAGCGGCATGCACACGCATCAAAGCCTCTGGAAAAAAGGCAAACCGCTCTTCGCCGGCAAGGGATACGGCGGCCTGAGCGAAATGGCGCTGTATTATATAGGCGGTTTGCTGAAGCACGCCCGCGCGCTATGCGCGATTTGCAATCCGACGACGAACAGCTACAAGCGCCTCGTTCCCGGCTATGAAGCGCCGGTGAATCTCGCATATTCCGCCCGGAATCGTTCCGCTGCCGTCCGCATTCCCACCTACAGCGAGAATCCAAAGGCCAAGCGCATCGAATATCGCCCGCCAGATCCCGCCGCCAATCCCTACCTCGCGTTCGCGGCGCTGTTGATGGCCGGTCTCGACGGCATCCAAAACAAAATCAAACCCGGCGAACCGCTCGATAAAAACATCTACGAACTGCCGCCGGAAGAACTGAAGAAGGTTCCGAACGTCGCCGGCAGCCTGAGCGAAGCGTTGGAATGCCTCGAAAAAGATCACGCGTTCCTGCTGAAGGGCGACGTCTTCACGAGCGATTTCCTCGACATGTGGATCAGCACGAAGCGCAAAGAGCACGATGCGATTCGGCTGCGTCCGCATCCGCATGAGTTTTTTCTCTACTACGACGTGTAGAGAAATTTTTTCCAAACAGCGCCTCTTTCGCGAGGCGCTTTTTTCGCCAAAAAATTTGGAAAAAGGCCGATTTTATTGATCAAAATACGCTGTGAATAACTCGTGAACAAAAGTTAATATGTTGTTCTCGTAAGTTCTGGAAGCAATGACTAGAAAAAGAGCCGGCAACGGAAAAAGTTTCGCCGCTGGGGACAGCCGGAAAAAACAAAAAATTTAACGTCTGGATTTTTCGTCGCAAGTTGCTTATTGATTATGAGTTGCGTCTTTCACCAAAAACAAAATTTTTCTCAAAATTCACGCGGGCATTTGATTTTATTGGCGGAAACTAATTTTGGTGTTAAAACGGGCGCGTCAAACGTCATCACAGCCTTGTTAAGAAGCTAGGTGAATAAAATGCCCAAAAATTGGGCTTTTTGAGACACAAAAATGCAAGCTTCCGGTGAGAAAATTTGGGATTTCGCGCAGCAACATCTCCGCTCGATGTTGAGCGCGGACACGTTCAAACTCTGGTTCGAATCGCTGCGCGCCGCTGCTCTCGAGGGCAACACGCTCGTTCTTGAAGTTTCCAATGACTTCTGCGAAGTCTGGCTCAAGGACAATTACATGGGCCTCCTTCAGGACGTGGTCGCGCTCGCAGCCGGACGCCAGTTGCAAATAAAATTCAAAGTTGGCGTCGGCAACGGCGCTCCCGCGTCCGCGCCGATCCCCGTGGCGCCCAAACCAAAGGCCGTCGAGCCTCCCGTCGAGCGAAATTCGCATCATTCCGATTTGAATTTCAATCCGAAGAACACGTTCGACACCTTCGTCGTCGGCAACAACAACAATTTTTCCTACGCCGCCGCTCTGGCCGTCGCCCAATCACCCGGCAAATCCTACAACCCGCTGTTCCTCTACGGCGGCGTCGGTTTGGGCAAGACACATTTGCTGCACGCCATCGGCCAGCACGTGTTCAACAGCAAAAAAGGCGCGCGCGTCGCGTATGTCTCCTCGGAAAAATTCACCAACGAGTACATCGACGCCATCCAAAACAATCTTTTGGTGAAGTTCCGCCGGAAATACCGCCAGACGGATGTGCTGCTGATCGACGACATTCAATTTCTCGCGGGCAAGGAGCGGATCCAGGAGGAGTTTTTCCACACCTTCAACGCCTTGCACGAAAGCCACAAGCAAATCGTGCTGACCTGCGACCGGCCGGCGAGCGAAATCCAGAATCTCGAGCATCGCCTCGTCTCGCGCTTCGAATGGGGCCTGGTCACCGACCTGCAGCCGCCGGATATTGAAATGCGCCTGGCGATTCTGAACAAGAAGGCGCAGATCATGGGCGTGACGTTGCCCGAGGAAATCATGAATTTCCTCGCGAACCGCATCCGCACGAACATTCGCCGCCTGGAAGGCGCGCTGATCCGCGTCGCTTCCTACGCTTCGTTGACTGGCAAGAAGTTGAGCATCGAAGTCGTTGAAAGCCTGTTGCGCGAAGTGCTGCATGAGGAAGGCCGTTTTTCGATCAGCATCGAAGTCATTCAGAAAAAAGTCGCGGAACATTTCGATATTCGCCTGGCGGACATGACCAGCAAGCGCCGCCCCGAAAACATTGCTTTCCCGCGCCAAATCGCGATGTTCCTGTCGCGTCAAATGACCGAAAGCTCGCTCAGTTCCATCGGCGAAGCCTTCGGTGGCCGCGATCACGGCACCGTGCTCCACGCCTGCCGCCTCGTGAAAGATCGCATGGAAGTCGATTCCAGCGTCCGCCAGGTCGTCAGCTACCTCGAAAAGCAGTTGATGCGGTGACAATAGTGGCACGGGCGTCTCGGCCCGTGCGATTCTTGCTCAAACATCCGTTGTCCGCGCCGATCAGGAGATCGGCGCTCCAAAACTTGTTCCGGCCGGCGGAAACTGATTCCTCTGCCCGTCATTCCCCTGCTTTATCCGAAATAACTTTTTGCTTTTCCGGCGATTTATGTTTCCTTGCGCGTGACTTATGCCGGCAATCGAAGTCAACGGCCTCTCCAAAGCATTCCGGACCTACAAAAAGCTCCCCGGATTCACCGGCGCCATTCGCGGGCTGATTCATCGCCAGTACGAGCAAACCGTGGCCGTCAAAGGGGTCAGTTTCACGGTCGAACGGGGCGAACTGGTTGGTTTTCTTGGCCCAAACGGCGCCGGAAAAACCACCACGCTGAAAATGCTTTCCGGCCTGCTCTACCCGACCAGCGGCTCGGCCAAAGTGCTCGGTTACACGCCCTGGGAACGCAACGATGGTTACCGCCGGCAATTCGCGCTGTTGCTTGGCCAAAAAAACCAGCTTTGGTGGGATCTGCCCGCGCGCGAATCGCTCGAACTCAACGCCAAAATTTACGGCATTCCGGACGATGCCCTCGAACGCACCGTCACGGAAATGACCGAACTCCTGGGCGTGCGCGACAAGCTTAACGTGGCCGTGCGCGAGCTGTCCCTGGGCGAGCGCATGAAAATGGAACTCATTGCGTCCCTCTTGCATAAGCCCAAGATCCTGTTCCTCGATGAGCCAACCATCGGCCTCGACGTGGTTTCGCAAAAGACCGTCCGCGAATTCCTGCGCGAGTACAACGCGAAGCACCAGACCACCATCCTGCTGACAAGCCATTACATGGCGGACATCCAGGAACTGTGCCAGCGCGTCATCATCATCGATCGCGGCGCGATTTCCTTCGATGGCCAATTGAGCGACGTGGTGGACCGCTTCGCTGATTTCAAGCTCATCACCATTCAATTTGACGGCACAGCCGCGCATTCCGCCGAGGCGATGGCCAAATACGGCGAAATGGTCGAGCACAGCCCCGGTTCCCTGACGTTGAAAGTGAAACGCGACCGCGTGATTCCGGTCTGCAAAGCTTTGCTCGACGAAATGCCTGTCAGCGATATCGATATCCAGGAAGTCCCCATCGAGGAAGTCATCCGGAAAGTCTTCGCGCACTGACATAGTGGCATGGGCGGCTCGCCTGTGCCACTAATCATTCATTGCGGATCAATCGCATACCCGGCATTGCGAAAGCGTTGCAGCTTGTAAATCAACGCCCGCCGGCTGATGCCGAGCGCCTTCGCCGTCTCAGTGCGGTTGTAATCGTGCTTCCGCAGCGCCTGCAGGATGGCCTGCCGCTCGATTTCCTCCAGTTGCTGCGCGTCGGATGGCGTTTGCGGCGCGTTGGGATGCTGGCCGGCCTCGCGCACCTTGGTCGGCAAATGCGTGGGCAGGATCAATTCCCCGCGCGCCAGCAACACCGCGCGTTCCATGGCGTTGCGCAGCTCGCGCACGTTGCCCGGCCACGCATACGCTTCCAGGCACACCGCGACCGCATCCGAAAACCGCGCGCGGCCCTTGGCAAATTCCGTGATGAACCGGCTCGCCAGGGGCAAAATGTCCTCGCGCCGTTCGCGCAACGGCGCGATGTTCAATTCCACCACGTTCAAGCGATAGAACAAATCCTCGCGGAACCGGCCGTTCTTCACCTCGTCTTCGAGCAATTTGTTGGTCGCGGCGAGGATGCGGGCATTCGTCCGAATTTCGCGATTCGAGCCGACGCGCTGAAACGTGCCGTTTTGCGTCACGCGCAAGAGCTTGGCCTGAAGCTGCGGGGACATTTCGGCGATTTCATCGAGGAAAATCGTGCCGTCGTTGGCATCTTCAAAACGCCCGATGCGTTGGGCCTGCGCGCCCGTGAACGCGCCCTTTTCGTGGCCGAACAGCTCGCTTTCCAGCAGCGTTTCGGGGATTGCCGCGCAATTCACCTTCACCAACGGCCCTCCCGCGCGCGCGCTCCAAGCGTGAATCACATCCGCGAGAACCTCCTTGCCCACGCCGCTCTCGCCGGTGATCAGCACGCGCGTGTCGGACGGCGCAATCAGCGAGGCGTCACGAAACACCGCCATCATCAACACGCTGCGCGCCACCACGTCCTCCGGCAGCGGCCGGTCTTCGCCGTAACGCAGGGGAATGCTTTTCGAAACGCCGGTCGTGTTCTGGACGGAAGTGAGCAGTTCATCCAAATCGATGGGCTTGGCCAGGTAATTCACCGCGCCATCGCGCATCACCGCCACCACGTCGCGCACGTCCGGGAACGCCGTCACGAGCAGCACGGGAACAGTGATGTGTTCCTTGCGCGCCTGGCGAAGCGTCTCGATGCCGGTCAGGCCGGGCATCCGCACGTCGGAAATCATCATAGCGAAATGGCCGCCGCGCAGCGCCTCCAACGCGCCCTCGCCCGAGTCCACCACGGCGGTATCGAAGCCCTGGCTCTTGAGAAACGAATTCAACAGGCTCCGCTGGCCGGGATCATCGTCCACGATGAGAATGCGCGGGGTGTGCGAACCGTCGTTGCCGGATTCAGGCATATGCACAAGCTATGCGAATCAGGCGACTACTTTCAAGTGAGTGATGCGAAAGACCGCGCCTTGGGGTTCGTTGCCGAGGCACTCGATTTCCCAGCCGTGCGCGAGCACGATCTGCTGGACGACGGCGAGGCCCAGGCCGGTGCCCTTTTGATGCGTGGTGAAGTAGGGCTTGAAAATTTCCTTCCGCCGCTCGGGCGGCACACCTGGGCCATTGTCGCGAATTTCCAAAAACGCCTCCGGCCCTTTCTTGCCGCTGACCACCTGGATTTCGCCACCGGTGCCCAGCGCCTGCACCGCATTGAGCAGCAAGTTAAACAACATCTGCCGGAAAAGCTGCTCATCGGCTTCAACCGATACCGGCTCGCCTTTGACTTCCAGCTTCACCTTCTTTTCCTCCAAATCGAAATTCAGCGCGCGCACCACTTCCTGCACCGCCGCATGCAGCGGCAGCACCGCGCGGCGGATTTCACGTGGACGCGAGTAATTGATGAATTCATTCAATTGCGCCGTCACCTTGTCCGTCTCCTGGACGATGGCGCTGGATTTCTCCTTGATTTCCGGAGTCGCATCCGGCTGGCGGGAAAGCATTTGCGCCATGCCTCGAATAATGTTCAGCGGGTTGCGCGTTTCATGCGCCAGACCGGCGGCAGCGAGGTTCATTTCCCGCAAGTGCGTGTTCATTTCGCTCGCGCGCACCAGCCGGATTTGCAATTCGGACGTCCGCGACACGGTGCGCCACGCCAGCCCGAATCCAGCCGCGGAGATGCTCGCGAAAAACACGATCACAAACCGCAGCCAAAGATCCTCGGTGCACACCGTCCGATATTTCTCGGTGGACATGACCAGGACCAAGCCGTGCAATTCACGCTTGGCCGAGAATTGCCTGAAGGCTTCCTCGCTCATCCAGGGCGGGCGGCGTCCGCCGCGACGCCCGCGCGGTCCTCCTTCATCCGGCGGCGGTCTGCCTTCTTCGCGCTCCGGGCGGCGGGTTTCGGGCGAATTGGCCGCGTTGGTCGAAGCGCTTCCGGTTCCGTTTGTCCCGGTCGATTCGGGCCGCTGAAATTCGCGCCCGCGCATCTCGTTCGTAAAATCGCGGCGCGGCGGTATCACGATGATATTGTTTGTATCGCCCTCAGCCGCGATGCTGACGCCATAAACGGGGTTCACAAACGTCACCGCATTTTGGCCCCAGTACTCGCCTTCGTGCATGACGGTGGGAACCGGGTAATTGGTGTCACCCACCGAGACCACCGGGTCGCCCGCTGAGTTCAGCAATGTCACACCGAGCAATTCGCTTGGGCGGACGAGTTCGTTGGTGTGGCCGGTGACCAGCAGGTTCAGCACCGGCTCAAGCCGGTCCTGGAACACCGCCGCGCGAAACCGCAAACCGCGGATCGTGGCGCTCAGGAAGTTGGCAATCACCCCCGCGCGCCCGCGCAATTCGGTTTTCGCGGCTTCCTGGACCCGCACATGTTCCTCCACCTGCCACCCGACCACGAGCAGCCAGAACACGAGCAGGAAGCCGTAAATAGCAGTGCTGCGTCGCGAGAGGTCCATGGGATCTACGTCACGGTACTAAAATCCCTTTTTGGGGTCGAACTTTTTCTGCGGCACCTTTTCCAGGAACCGGTCCAATTCCTCCTCGGAATAGGTCTTTGGAACGAGCATGTGCTCCCGTTCCGAGTTGCTGAGGCCCGCAAGTTCGCCGGGCGCTCGAATCACGTGCGGCGTCAGGAAAATCAACAGCTCGGTTTTCTCGCTGCTCGTCGTCTTGTGTTTGAACAGGTTGCCCAGCAGTGGGATGTCGCCCAGCAACGGTATCTTGGTGACAACCTCGCCGCTGTCATTGCGCATCAATCCGCCGATGACCACCGTCTGGCCGTCCGGCGTAATCACCACCGTATCCGCCGAGCGAACGTCAATCACCGGCGCGTTCACCCCGGCGGAAATGGGAACCGATGTGGAAGGATCAATCGACGATGTCGACGGCTGCACAATCATTTGCACCAACCCTTCCCGCGTGATGTACGGCGTGACTTTCAAAATAATGCCCACGGGCTGATAACTGACCGAGTTGATCGCGTTGCCGAACGTGTCGTAGCGCACGTTCGTAATCAAGGGAACGTCCTGGCCGATTTGGATGGTCGCCGGCTGGCTGTTTCGCGCCAGCACGGACGGCCGCGAAAGCAGTTGCGCCTTGCCCGCCTGGGCGATGGCGCGCAGCGTGGCCGTGAAGTCCGCGCCGAGCAGCGAATAGGTCCCGGCCGAACCCGGAGTGTTTTGCAGCCCAAAACTGTTGCCAAGCACGTAACTATTATTTTGGGGAATCAGTTCTCCCGGAAGAATACTCGTGCTTTGCGAGGTCGTGGTCGAGCCGCCCGTGCTCGTAATGGTCGTATTGGTAAAGATGTTATAGTTCGTCAGATAACTGCCGATTCTGCCAAACATGCTGCTCTTGCCGTTGTACTGGCCTTCAATGCCGATGTCCGTGGAGTTGTTATGCGTCACTTCCAGGAACACGACCTTGATGAGCACCTGCGGCTGGGGCCGGTCAAGATTTTTGATGACGTCCAGCATCGCTTTGGTAGTGGCGTCATCGGCATTGAGGATGAGATTATGCGAGTCCTGGTCCACCATGATGGACGCATTTCCCACGTTGCCGGCCGTGTTGTAAGTGGTGGTAGACGAGGAGGCGTTGTTCCGGTTTTGATTCCCCCCGAAGAAGAACTGCGCCTGGACTTGGAGCGCGGCGCAAAGCGCCAGCGCCACGATTCCTCCCAGACATTTTTTCACGTTTGCGATTCTATTGTTCATAGGTTGCCTTTTGAATGGAAATTCCGTGTCATGATCATTGGCCGCCGCCGCGGAAGCCGCCGCCGCCAACACCACCTCCGTTGCCGCCGCCAAAGCCGCCGCCCCCGAAGCCGCCGCCGCCGAAACCACCTCCATTGCCGCCAACACCACCGCCGCCGCCGATGGTGCTTGAGTTGTAAATGCTGCTTTGGTTCTCACGCATGATCAAAGGGCTGTTCTGTGAATTCTGGGAGCTGCGGCCATTGTTCGCCTGGAATTCCTGCAGGACTTTCTCCACCTGCTGCGGGTCGGAGTTTTCCAGGTGCACCACGGTCACATGCGGAACTTTCGGTGATTCCTGGTCCATTTGCCCGATCAATTGCTCGATTTCGGTCATCAAATCCTTCGGCGCGGTCACCAATACCGAACCCGTGCGTTCGTCGGCCACGGCGACTACGTGCGGCTTGTTGCGAATGCGGTCGTTTTGATTGTTTCCGCCCTGCTGCCCGCCGCCAAACCCAGGGAATCCTCCACGACCGCCACCGCCTCGTCCCCCTCCAAAAAACCGGCGAAATGCGGCGCCGCCGCCAAAACCGCCAAACCGGATCGGCGTGGCCTGCCCATTCTGGCCGTTCTGGTCGGCAAAAACCTGGGTCAGCAAATTGGCCACTTCCGTTGGGTCGTGATATTGCAGATGAAAAACGCGCACTTCCGTCACGTCCTCCGCGCTGCTGTCGATCGCCTGCACGATCTCCACCAGGTGACGGATGTTCGCCTGCGTGTCCGTGACAATGATCGAATTGCCCGCGTCATTCGCGATAATGGTCGCGTGCGAGGAAGTCAAAGGCGATAAATCGGTGATCAATTGCCGCGCCTCCACGAACCGGATCGGAATGATTTGCGTCACGATTTCGTCATTCGAGGGGATGGCGTTGGGATCCGCGCCGATCTTCACCGGGATTTCACTGTGAATCGCGGTATCGTAGCTCATGACGCGCAACACCCGGCCTTCGCGAACGGCCGCGTAACCATTCTTATTCAGCACGGAGTTCAGCAATTCCACCGCTTCCTCGCGGGACACCGGATGCGCGCTCCAGACGTCCACCGTGCCTGAAACGCGGGTATCGAGCTCGATGATGAATCCGGCGGCGTCGCTGAGGTAATTCAACACCTCATCAATCGGCGCGCCATGAAAGTTCAAATACAATTCGTCCGTCCCATTGGTGCTCGCATTTGCAGGCGGTTGGTAAGCCGAAGCATCTCCGCCGTTGCTGTTATTATTGAACTGATTGTTTTGGCGCCGCTGGCTGAAGTCGCGGTTGCGGCGGAAATCGCGGTTATAGCCGCCGCGGCCCTGGTTTTGGTTGTAATTGTTATTCTGATTGAAGTTTTGAAAATTCTGCGGCGGTTGTTGCTGCACGGGCTGCTGCGATTCATCTGGCGCCATGACCGCCCCGGCCGCTGGCATCGAGCCATTCATGTCGGGGTTGTTCGTATCCACCGGCACCGGAACAGGCACAGGCACCAGCACGACATTGCCGCCATTTTGGGGCTGGCTTCCATTCTGGATCCCGTTGGGCTGGCCTTCATTTTGGCCGGGCGCCATCTCGCCAGAGCCCGTGGTGGCTCCCGACTGCGGCACGGAATTTTCGGGAATCTGGTTCGCGGGCATCTGTCCGTTGCCATTGTCCTGGTTCTGCGCTTGCGCGACGGTGAGCAGGGCCAGGGCCGCTGCGCACCCGAAAAGTTTAAAGGTCAAAGTTTTCATTTTCCGTTCAACTCCTGTTGTTTTAACTGCATCAATCGTTTAAGGACCGCATCCTGCTCCGCGTTTTCTCCCGTCGGGGGCGTGGAGGCATCAACCGCTGTTGCGTCATTGTTGCTGTTGTTGCCTGGCATGGCTTCGACATAGTCGGATAATTTCCACCCGCCGCCTTCCTCCTTGCGCATTTGGGTGCCGACGTTCATCGCGATTTCCTTCCCGTTGGCCGCCAGCATCACATTGGTCTTCGTGATGTCCTTCACCGTGTAGCCGGCGATATTCCCTCCCGGCTCCAGCACCTTCTTAAATTGCGAATCCGAGCCGTCGAAAAACGCAAACGTCCCTTTCGAATAACTCATTGTTCCCACCAGCGCAAAGGTATCCACCACGCGCGGTTGGGTGTGTTGTTGTTGTACATACCGAGGCGAACGATTCGGATCAAAAATGTTGTTGCGAGTGATGATCTGGAACGATTCAGGACTGGGAACTGAATCCGAATTATTGGTGGTCGTTTGTGTGCCGGCGGTTCCAGCGCCCATCGCGATGCCTGCAATCAGCACGACCGCCGCGCACCATCCGGCGAGAGGCCGATGCGCGCGATCTTTGTTCAATGTTAGGTAATTAAGGTTCATGAATTACTTCTGGTCTTTCGAGTTGGCGGTCAGCACTAGGCCGCTGATCTGCACGCCCATCGCGATGCTCGTGCCGTTGTTGTCGCGCGAGGTCAGTTCCACCGATTGCAATTTCAACGCCATCGGATCCCGTTCGAGGTCGTACAGAAATTGCGTCAGGCGATCGAGGCTGCCGGAAGCTTCCACGCGGCAATCCAAAGTCTTGTAACTCGCATCCGTGCCCTGCTTCCATTCCGGGGTGATGGTGCCGACCTCGATGCCGCTCGATTGCGACCAATGGTTCAGTCCGGCGAAAAATTGCTGCTGGGCCAATGTCATGTTGTTCGTGAGCGCGCTGGACTGGATTTTCGCCCATTGGCTGTGGGCCCAGTCTTTGCGGCCCAGCCACCATTTGCCGTCCTTCACCTCGTCTTGCAAGGTCTTGATCCGCACCGCGCGTTTGTGCCAGAAATTCTGCAGCGGCGGCACGATGATCTTGTCAATCGCGAACAACGCCACCACTGCCAGCGTCAGGATGGTCAGGAATTGCTGACGGTCTTTGATTTGCGTCTTAATTGGCACGAAATCCTCCGGGGTTGCATTGAATGTCCATGGTAAATTGAAGCGCCGGCGAGCGGCCGCGCATCTGCGTGACCTTCACTCCCACGATCCCCGGCGTCGCTTGCAGCTTGCCCTGCGTAAAAAGCAGCGATTGCATGCTGCGCGCCGTGCCCGAGCAAACCACCGAACTCAGGTCCCGAATCTCCAGCGTCTTGGCCGTGACGGAACCGTCGTCGGGAAACGCGGCTGAAATCTGTTTCAAAATCGACAGCCCGCCGAACGATTGGTCCGACCACGGCCGATATTCGTCGATTTTCGCGCCGATGGCTTTCAACTGGCTCACTTGGGGCGCCATCTGGTCCCATTGCGATTGCCAGCGCATCAATTGCACTTGCTGGTAAAGGAACAGGCCGCCCAACACGACGATGATGGCCGCCGCCACCGCGACCGCTTTGCGTGTCTTGCCCGAGCCGTACTTCTCGGTGAACTGTTGCCAGGCCGGCACTTTGGGCGGCAGAAATTCAATGAACGTCTCCCGGTCGGCGAGATATTGCGCCGCGAAACTGAACGCGGGCGAAACCGGCGTTTCCGGCGGAAATTGCAGGCCGAATTCGCCCGGGGCATAACGCGTCACCACTTCGAGCTTCAAACCCATGGGCTCGAGCCGGAGTTCGATTTCATCGGCCAGTTGTTGCGCCAGATCGCGCGGCCCAAAAATGCGCGCGGTCTGGATTTTCTCGCGCAATTCCGCGGGCAGCTGCCCGAGCGTGATGCGCGTCTCGCGCGCCACGACATCCGCATGCAGCACCCGCCGTCCGCCCTGCATTTCCAGCGTGCCTTCCAAGGTGCGCAACGCCGCGATGCCGCCGCCCCAGATGATTTCCAGGCCCACGCTGCTTTCGCCCACGGACAGCGCCAGCACGGGAGCGGACGTCTCCGTTCCCGCGCGCTGCAAGGAGGTCAGCCCAATGGAAAAGCTCAACGGTTTGAGCTTGGCCGCGCGCAAAACTTTTTCCAGCGCCGCCACATGATTTCTCGGCACGCCGATGAGCGCCGCGTGCGTCTTGCCGCCCAGCAAATACCGCGAAGTGGCAAAATAAAGCGAGTCGGCGTCCGAATGAAAACCGCGCTCGGCCTCAATTTGCAAAAACCCCGGCACGTCCGCTTCCGCCAGCTCCGGAATTTCCGTGTAGGTGGTCATCACCCACTTCAACGGCACGCACACGATGCAATTCCGCTCGCGAATGTTCGCGACGTCCAGGTGATTGCGAATTTCGCGCCCCACCAGTTCGGGATCCGCCGTCAATGGGTCGAGCGACAGCGTCGCGGAGAGCGTTTGCAGCGCCTGCACCGAGCCGTTGGGCCGGCGCACCACCACGCCATCCATCTGGCTGCCGTCGAACGACAGCGCCAGCACCGTGGACGGCCGTTGCCGCTTGAATCCCGGTATTTGTTTTAGATCAATCATTTTGCGTATTCTTTGCGAGATAGACCTGCCGGACGTTTTTGCCCAGCGCCCAGCCCAGGTGCGTCATGTCCCGCCGATAAATAATCCTCGGCGTGCCATCGCTCGTATCAAAAATAAACCGCACCCGCCGATAACCGCGGCCGAACGGCCCCACCGCCGCCACGTCCGCCATGAATTGGTAACTCTTGACCGTGATCCGATTGCCAATCTGCCTGATCAGTTGTGTCTCATCCGCGCCCGTCACTCCGGTGGCATCGATGACCCACGCGATGGAACTCAGCTTGTCCGGATTGGCCTGCCGATAGGACACAATCTGGCTCACGTAATTGCTCAAGCCCGGGATGCAGTAAAGGACGTTGGGATTGGCCGTGTTGATATTGATGCGGCCATCGACGTATTGATTGGTGATGGTCGTGATCTGGTCAGCAATCTGCGCAAATTGGTCCGAAGTCATTCCGCTATTCAAATAAAATTGCAGCGGGCTGCTGTTTCCTGTCGCGCCACCGCCACCACCGCCTCCGCCTCCCCCGCCACGGCCACCGCCACCGCCTCCGTTGCCCTGCAATCGCCGCATGATGGTTGCCGCCACATCCTGCGTGAAATTGGTGGCGAACAACGATTGTAACTGCGCGAGCGTGGCCTGGTTCAGGGTTCGGACATCAATGAGCGGTGTGCCGTCGGGGTTCGTGTTCGGTTCGCGGCTGTAGACCGTCACGTATTCCAAAATTCCCGGATCGATTTGGCTGTTATGATTTTGGTCGGTCTCATTCGGGTCCAGCGCGCCATTGCGATTTCCATCCTCACCCACGAGCGTGCCCATGTCCGCGCCGTAAACCAGGCGCAATTCATCCGTGGTCTCGAATGGCTGCTCCTTCGGCGCGTACGGCGGGCTCAACATCGCGTATTGCTCCGCCCCCACGCCGCCCTGCGAGGTGTCGTTCGTGCGCCAACTGATGATATTCGCCGCGAAATCCGGATCGATGTTCGGCAGGGCTTGCAGCATCGCCAATGTCGCCGTGTTGATGTTCAGCTTCGAATTTTCGTCCGTGAGGCCGAACACAACCTGGTCCGGGTTGATCGGCGGGCTGTTGGTATCGCGGCCGATGAGCCAGAAATGCGCGTCGCCCACCGGCACGGCCGCGCTTTGATAATAATTCTGGTCCGGCATCGCGCCGTTGGTCGCATAATTCGCCAGCACAAAGGTCACGTAACGCGCCGCGCCATCAATCGCCTCTTCGGTTTCGAGCCCGGAAGTGCGATTGTCCGCCGCCTGCAATTCGAACGAGCTCGAATTGGCGAAATACAACGCAAGCGTCACCAACCCGAGCGCAATCCACAGCACGATAATCAACACCGAACCGCTTTCGTTAGTGGCATGGGCGTCTCGCCCGTGCGGACAGGAACTCACGGGCGAGACGCCCGCGCCACTAACTTTTCGAAGCGCAATTGTCAATTGCCACCTCCCACGGAATTCGTGTCGCTATCCGTGTTGTCCAGATCGTTCGTGTGCGATTGCGCCATCAACGGCACCAGCAATTGCAGTGGCGCGGGCTTTTCCGCGCTGGAATCCGTCGCGGCCATCTGCACACTCACCCGCACGGCGACCGGCAAATTGGTTTGCGTCGTGTCATCCCAAGAATCCAGCCAGTTCGCGCCGTCAAAATAGGAAAAGCTCAGGGTCTCAATGCCGCTCGCCAGGAATTGATCGTCCTCGTCCTGCGTGCCGGTCGACAGCAGATTGCGCGTGACTGATCGCACGAGTGACTTCTCGCCATTGGTGGCGTCAGGCGCGGCTTCCAATGCATACGTCACCTTCTGGATTTCGCTCCAGGGATCGTTCGGCGTCATGAGCCCGGTGGTCGTGTAAATCTGAATTCCGTCGTTCGCGTCCACGCCGCCTTGCAACGAACCGCTCTGCATCGGCCCCGCCAAAAGGCCGCCCGGCGGCACGGCATTTTTCAAATCGCGCCGCAACAAATTAAACGCGCGCTCAATCGGCAGCGAACGGTCCACCTGCGCCGAAGCGCTCCGCTGCAAACGCATCGCGCCCGCGAACACCGTGCTGATGACCACCAGCACCACCGCCGAAACCATCAGCGCCAGCAGCACTTCGATCAGCGTAAAACCGGCCGAGGCAGTCCAAGACGCCGGCGCCGGGTGAACGGAGCTGAATAACGCCTTACGTCCTGGACTGCGCCGGCCTTTCGGCGCTTGCGAATGCGTGGAATGGCGGCTGAAACCAATTTTTCCCGATGGGTCGATCTTGGAGCCTTGCTGAATCGCATGACGAATGACGAATGACGAATGGCTTCCCTGCGCCATTCGGCATTCGTCATTCGTCATTCTATTCGGCATCAGCTTCATGTCACTGAGCATTGTTCGTCATCGAGGACGAGAACGATCCGTCCGCCAGCGTGCTCAACTTCACGTTGTAGTCCTTGCCCTGGACGCTGTATTTCACCTGCACGGTCAGCAGGCGCATCGGGTCCTGGTTCCACGGCTCGTTGTTGAGCGTCCATTCGAAATCCCGGGTGCCGTCCTGCACCGTGCCGTTCTGTTCGGATTGGTTCCAATTCGTCGTCACGATGTTTTCATTCAAAATTCGTTCAGCCACCCGCGTGGCTTCCGTCTTCCGCTCCGCCACTTCACCGGCCTGGCTCGCCACATGCAGCGCTTCCACCACCACCGGAATCACGATTGCCATGAACACCAGCGCCGCCAGCACTTCCGCCAGCGTGAACGCGGCGCAACGCTTCGGGTGGCGGGTGGCGAGTGGCGAGTGGCGTGATTTGCCCATCCGCCCCTCGCCCCTCGACCCTCGACCCTCGTCACTGACTGTTCGTGGTCGCAATCTCATAATCATTCCGGTCGTGCGTCTGCGTCAGCGAAAGCGTCGTGCCGTTGTCGTCCTTGATGTTCACCGTGCGCGGGCTGGTGTCCGCGATGGTGCCATCAGGCAAAAACGTGATCTGCGGCAAGCCGGCGCGCGCCGTGTCCTTGCTCGTCACATCGTTCATCGCATTCTGGCTCGGATCATCCGCCGGAATATCAAAATCCAGATTTTCGTTGAGCGTGAATTCCACCGCGTCCGGGTCCTTGTCCACATAACCCGGCTCTTCCTCGAGCCCGTATTTCTTTTGAGTTGTGTCGAACCACAACACCATCGGCATGCCGGCGGAAACCGCGCGGCTCTGGCCCTGGTGCATCAGCGCCATGATCTGCCGCCCCTCCGCATTCAACGTGCGTCCGCGAAAAAATCCAGACAGGTGCGGGACGACAATCGAAACCCCAACCACCAGCAGCGCCATCACCAAAATCAGCTCGATCAAGGTGAACCCGGCCGAGGAATGACGAATGACAAATGACGAATGGGATGCCGGACGGAATATATTTTCCATTCGGCATTCGGCATTCGTCATTAATCGTGTTCGTCGCAACCTCATTGTGCTTTCGTCCAATTCCCAATGTCGTCCGCGGTGCCGTCCTGGCCGTCCGGCCCGAGCGAATACAAGTCATAGCCGCTGGCGTTATTGCGACCCGGGAAAACATAGACATAAGGATTTCCCCACGGATCCTTCGGAAGGTCGTCGAGGTAAGGGCCGCCCCAGTTCTTGGCGTCGTTCGGCCTCGTGATCAGGTCCTGCAAGCTCTTCGGGTAAGTGCCGTTTTCGACTTCGTAGCGATCGATCGCCGTCTTGATGCCGCCCTTGATGTCGGTCATGGCGGCCGTCATGCGCGCTTTCTCGCTGGTGCCGGTCAATTTCGGAATCACCAGCGCCGCCAGGATGCCGATGATCGTGACGACCAGCAGCATCTCGACGAGCGTGAATCCACGGTTCAGTTTTGGTCTTTGGTTGGGGGTGCTATTGATTTTCATGGTTGGGAATTGTTAATGGATGTTTTGGCTCATGGTGAGCACCGGCAACAACATGCCGATGAAAATGACGCCGATGAATGCGGCGATGAGAAAGAGCATCAGCGGTTCGGCCAGCGCCACGGCGGTTTTCAAATGGCGATCGAGATCGACTTCCGTCACGTTGGCGATGCGCACCAATTCGGTGTCCAGCTTGCCGCTTTCTTCCGCCACCGAGACCATTTCCAGCACCGAACCAGGAAAGAGGTCCTTGCAATCCCCCAGGCTCTCGCCCAGGCGGCCGCCCTGTTGCACGCGTTCGATGGAATTTCCCACCGCATCCACCAGCACCTGGTTGCCGATGGATTTGCGCGCCACGTTCAACCCGTGAATCAGCGGCACGCCGGCGCCCAGCAGCGTCCCGAGCATCCGGCAAAAGCGCGCCATGGCGAATTGCGCCGTCAACGGCCCGATCACCGGCGCGCGCAATAGAAAGGTTTCCCACACCCGTTTGCCCTTTTCGGAAACGAACCAGTTCCGGACCAGCAGGCCGATCCCGATCGCGCCCGCGGCCACAAACAGCCCATACGACCGGACGGCATGGCTCGTGGCGATAATGATTTGCGTAATCAGCGGCAGCGTCCCGTGGATGCTGTTGAAGACCGTCTGAAATTTCGGAATAAAGAACGTCATCAGCACGATGACCACCACGATGGCCAGGAAAAACAAAATGCAGGGATACAGCATCGCCGTCATCACCTTGGCTTTCAGGTCTTTTTCGCGCGCCTGGAATTCCGCGATTTGCGCCAGCACCACATCGAGGAATCCGCCGGCCTCGCCTGCTTCCACCATCGCGGTGTAAACGCGCGGGAAGGTGTCGGGCGATTTTGCCATCGAGTCCGCCAGCGACTTGCCGTCGATGACCAGGTCGTGAACTTCCTTCCATTTCGCCGCCGAAACCGGGTTCGCGGCTTCCTTGGTCAGGATGACCAGCGCGCGGCTGAGCGGGACGCCCGCGGCCAGCAGGCTCGAAAGCAAGCGCGTGAAATTCTCCAGTTCCTTGATGGAAACTTTTGGCGTGCCGAACTTGAACGACAAACCGTTGGCGGCCGGCGCGCCATTGCCGCTGCTGCCGTTTTTCGCCGCGCCATTTTTGCCGGCAGTTTCCGCCAGGCTCACCGGACGCAATCCGCGGCCTTCCATCTGCCGAAACGCGTCCGGCCGGCCGGCCGCTTCAAGCTGGCCCTCCAGGACTTTTCCGTCGGCTTGGAGTGCTTTGTAAAGAAAGGTGGGCATCAGTGCTCCTTGACGGAACATCCCACCTTTTTCGGAGCTTCTGTGACTGCCCTTGCGGAAGGGAGTTCAGCGTCGATCCTGACCCGCGGAAGCACAACCTTCCGTTTCGCTTCAAAAAGAAGCGCTGAAGGGGTGGGCGAGCGTTCCGTGGAATATCTTGAGTTCATGAGTGTGCCCTCGTTTGCGTCGGGCGATTCGTTTAAATCGCAAAATCGTGATTTCATTCTTTCGCTCCCAAAGCGATGGAGGCCGGCGTTACGGCGTCCATCGTTTCATTTTTGGTCGTTCGCGCCACTTCTTTGGCGGTCGTAACGCTTAAAACTTCTTCCACGGTCGTCATGCCCAGCCGGACCAGGCGCCAGCCGTCGTCCGCCAGCGTTTTCATGCCCTGCTTGCGCGCCGCGTCGCGGATTTGATCCGTCGAGGCGCTCTTCAACACCAACTGACGGATTTCATTATCCGTATCCATCCATTCAAAAATCGCGTGCCGACCGTAAAAACCGGTGTTGCGGCACTCGCGGCAGCCGACTGAGCGGTAAATCGTCGCGTTCGCCGGCACGCCAATCTGCGCCTTCAACGTCTGCGCCGTCGGCGAGTTGTCCGGCTGCTTGCAATGCTTGCACAGCACGCGCACCAACCGTTGCGCCAGCACCGCCTCCAGCGATGACGCCACCAAGTACGGCTCCACGCCCATGTCCACCAGGCGCGTGACCGCGCCCGGCGCGTCGTTCGTGTGCAAGGTCGAGAAGACCAAATGGCCCGTCAGCGACGCCTGCACGGCGATTTGCGCCGTTTCCTGGTCGCGAATTTCACCGATGAGCACCACGTCCGGGTCATGGCGCAAAATCGAGCGCAACCCGCGCGCGAACGTCAGCCCGGCCTTTTCCGAAACCTGGATTTGATTCACGCCCTTGAGCTGATATTCCACCGGGTCTTCAATCGTGATGATCTTGCGGACGGAATCGTTGATTTCGTTCAGCGCGGTATAAAGTGTCGAAGTTTTGCCGCTGCCGGTCGGGCCGGTGACAAGAATAATGCCGTGCGGCATCTCCAGCACGCGGCGGAAACAATCCAGCTCGCGCTTGTCCATGCCGATGTCCAGCAGGCCGCGCAGCTTGGAATTCTGCCGCAACAAACGCATCACCACCGCTTCGCCGTGCAGCATCGGAATCACCGACACGCGGATATCCACTTCGCTGTCTTCAATGCGGATCTTGATGCGCCCGTCCTGCGGCAGGCGTTTTTCCGCGATGTTCAAATGGCTCAGGATTTTGATGCGCGAAACAATCGCGGGCTGAAATTGTTTCAATTGCGGCGGCACCGGCACGTCCTGCAACACGCCGTCGATGCGGTACCGGATGCGAAATTCATCTTCAAACGGCTCCAGGTGAATATCCGACGCGCGCAAATCGATCGCGTCCTTCAGCACCTGGTTCACGAACCGGATGATGGACGCTTCATCCTCCACGCCGTCGAGGTCCGTATCCTCGTCCAGATTTTCGTCCACCACTTCAAAGCCTTTTTCCTCGCCGAGCGTGCCGATGGTGTCCGCGCCCACGCCCAGGCGCTTTTTCATTTCGCGTTGAATCGCCTCACTCGACGCGAGGATGGGCCTGAGGTTCAGCCCGGTCAGGGTTTTCAACGCATCCAGCCCCTGCGTTGCAAATAGCCGGCTGGTGGCCACTTCCACCGTGCCGTTCGTGCGCTGGAGGGGAAGCAATTCCTCCTTCAGCAAAATGCGGGCAGGAAATAAAGAGAGAAGCTGGCGGTCCGGCTCAAGGTCTTCGAGCGTCGTATAAGCGAGCCCGTACTCCGCCGCGAGCCAGCGAAGCACGTCTTCCTCGGTCTTGACGGCAGGCGTCACGCGAGCCAATGCCGCTGCGTCCGTGGAAGACAACTGCCGCGCCGTTACCATGCGGTCCAGCAATTGTTTCACGGACGAATCTTTTGCAACTGTTTCGCTCATACTCAATCAGGCAATGCCAGCTTCTCTCAGGTCAATTCAGTTCAGCAAGCCCATCAAAACCGCCTGGGCTTCCTGCTTTTGGTTCAGCACCTTGGCCAGGTTCTCCTGCGCGGCTTCCAGGGCGGCCTGTTTCTGTTTTTCGGAGGCGCGATATTTATCGAGCAAGGTTTTTATCTGCGATGCGGGAGCATTGGAATCAATCGCCTGCTGGAGCGCTTCGGCATCAGGATTCGGCTGGCGTCCAAAACGATTGCCACCGCCGCCGTTATCGCCACCACCGCGGTTGCGGCGTCCAAAAGCCCGGAACATGTTGGCGGAGGCTTCACGACGGGCATCAAAAACTTTTTGCACCAGCGGCTGGACGGCGTTCCAGTCCGTGTCATTGGTAAAGCCAAGCTGATCCTTGATGTTATCCATCATACGCTGCTGGAATTGGGCTGGATCAAAATTCCCGCCGCCGAAACGGCGCCCGCCACCGCCACCACCGTTATCCTGGGCTAAAAGAGTCCCCCCGCTCACACACAGAGCGGCGGCCACGGCCAACATCGCTAACTTTATTTTCATACTGTGCTCTATCTTTTTAATGGTTTGATTTGTTTTTATGAGCGGCCACGTTGGGTTGTGCCCGCGCGCATGGGGCTTTATGCAATCCGCGTGCCAAACAATGAAGGCATTGATTTTCAACTGCTTACCAACTTGACCCCTGCAATTCCTGCTCGGCGCAAAACCCCGCCGCGCGCAATTTTTGCGCAGGTTGACACAATCCATTGAAAGGTTAGACTCTTCCGTCATGCGAAGTTTGTTTGCCATTTTCTTCAGCGTCTTGCTGATGGTGTCGCAAGCTGCTTCCTTCGACGGTTCGTCTCCCGCCGTTGCCAACCGTGTCGCGAATGTTGCCAAATGCTGCGGCCACTGCGGTCCTTGCAAAGCTGCAAGCTGTTGCGTTGCGAAAAACGAATCCGGCTCCCGCCAGGAAGCGCCGGCGGTGCCCGCCCAGCGTTCTTCTCAGAACGATTTGCAGATTTTAGCTTCCGCATCGCTGCAGGTCCTGCCGCAAATTTCGACGGAATCGGCGGTCGTTCCGGCTTCGCCTCTCCTCCGTCCGTCCATTGCTGCTCCGCTGTATCAGCGGGATTGCAGCTACCTCATCTGATTCGTTTTCCACGCCCGTAGTGTGCCCGCGCAGGGTGCATTCTGTTCAACTCCTTCTCCCGAAGTGAGGCTTTGCACACCCGTAAACCTAAAATTGTTAAACCGAAAAAGAACAAATTATGAAATTACATCGATTGATAGCAGGAATTTTTGCAGTGACGGCAGCGGTTGCCTTTGTTGCTCGTGGCGATGGTGATTCCCCGAAAAATCAGGGCAAAATGAACGACGCCAAAAATGTGTCAGTCATCGCCGACGGCTCTCTGAAACAGCCAATCAAATCCGTACTCGACCACTATTTGAACATTCAAGCGGCCTTGGCCGACGATTCCACCAATGGCATTTCCGCCAATGCCGCCGCCATTTCCAGGGAGGTGAAAGGAGACCAAGCCAAAACACTGCCATCCGAAGTGGCCAACGATGCCGATGCCTTGGCCGAGGCCAAGGATTTGTCGACGGCGCGGGAAACCTTCAAGGATTTGAGCCAGTCGTTGATCAAATTCCTATCGGAGAAAAAGGTCAACACCGGCGAGTTCAACGAGGTGTTTTGTCCCATGCAGAACGCTTATTGGTTGCAGGTGAGCAAGGACATCGCCAATCCCTATTTGGGCCATTCGATGCCGGGATGCGGTGAAATCAAGGGCAGCTTTTGATTATGAGATCGTCTCGCATGCGAAGCGTCCTGAAAGGTCCAGCCGCCTTGCTCGTTTCGATCCTTTTGGCGAGCCAGTTGCCTGGCCAGGACACAGCGAACAGCAATGAAAGGGCTTCCACGTCGGCAGCGTTTTCGCTGGATGAAATCGTCAGGGAAGTTTTGACGAATAATCCCTCGCTCAAAGCCGCGGATGAAAACTGGCAAGCGATGAAACAACGGATTCCCCAGGCTCGAGCCTGGGCGGATCCTCGCGCCAGCTTCGATCAACGTGCGGCGCGGTTCGTCAGCGTGCCAAGAAATTCGTTCATGGATGAAAGGCTGATGGTCGAACAGACCCTGCCGGTGGCGGGCAAAAATCGGCTGCAAGGCGATGCCGCCACCGCCGATGCGGCCAGCGCGTTTGAAACCTTGCGCCGAAAGCAACTTGACGCCGTGGACAAAGCGCGCATCGCCTATTACCGGCTGGCGAACGCCTACAAACAATTGGAGTTGAACCGAAAAAACTCCGATTTGCTGAAACAATTCGAGGAAATCAGCCGGGCGAAGATGGTCGCTGGCAACAAGTCTCAAGGCGACGTCCTTAGCGCCGATACGCAATTGGCCAAGCTGGATGAAGCGCAGTTCGATTTCCAGCGGGAGATTTCCGATGCTCGAACGGAATTGAACCTGTTGATGAACCGGCCGCCGGAATCTCCCCTGGCGCGGCCATCTGATTTGGCATTTCAGCCGGTGGACATTTCCCTGCCGGCCCTCGAAGGCCTGGCACTCGCCAATCGTCCGGAATTAGCCATCGCTGAAAGAAACGTCGAGGCGGCGCAAGCCCGCCTGAAAGCCGCGCGCAAAGACTGGATTCCCGAACCAAGTGTCCGCCTCGAGGGGGATCGCTATAACGACGCCGGGCAAATCGTGAGCGAATTAGATGCCGGGTTCTCGATCGATCTGCCGTGGTTCAATCGCTCCAAATATCGCGCCGCCATCCGCGAGAATGAAAAACTCACCGAGGCCGCCCAATATGACCTGCGGGCGGCGAGGAATGAAACTCTCAGCCTGGTCGTGGATCAATTTCACCGCGTCGAAACGTTTCATCATCACACCGAGCTGTATCAGGCCAAGCTGCTGCCGCTGGCGCGCGAAACGGTGAACGCCCAGCGCTCCAGTTATGAATCCGACCGGACCGGTTTCCTGGAAATTCTCACGGCGCAGCAAACGGCGCAGGACGTGGAGTCCATGTATTGGGACCACTTGATGCATTACCAGGTGGCATTGGCGGATTTGGAAGCTCTCATCGGCGTGGACCTCGTCGCGCCCGCGAATTCAGTCCCGGAACACCCTCATCACGAAGGAGTCAACGAGCCATGAACAAACGTTTACCGTCATTTTTCGGCAAAGCTCTCTTGCGCGCCGCGCTCTGCGCGATGGTCGCCCTCGGTCTGGTTTCCTGCAAAAAGAGCGGCGTCGAATCCAAGCCGGCCGATGTGGATTATTACACGTGCACGATGCACCCTTCGGTGCATTCCGCCCTTCCCGGCAAATGCCCCATCTGCGGCATGGATTTGGTGCCCGTCAAAAAGAAACCTGCCCCCGGCCATCAGACCGCCGGCGCGGAAACCAATACGATGGCGGAAATGCCCGGCATGCCCATGGCGGAAACCGGCACAAATGTCGAAGAGGAGCCGCCGTCCGAGTTCACGGTCCCGGTCGAACGCCAGCAACAAATTGGCGTCACGTTCGGCACGGTGGAGAATCACCATTTTCGCGACACGATTCGGACCGTTGGCACGGTCGCTTACGACAAGCAGCGGCAATGGGATTACGTGACTCGCGTTGACGGTTACGTGCAAAAGCTGGACGTCTTTTCGCCCGGCGAAGTCGTGGAAAAAGGCGCGCCGCTGCTGACCATCTACAGCCCGGAATTGTACACGGCGCAAAAGGAGTTCGTGAATGCCCTGACCATGCGGGACAACGCCCGCGGAAAAAGCAGCGCCGATGTTTTGACCAACGCGGAACAATTGGTCCAGGCCGGCGCGGAACGTCTGCGGCTGTGGAACATCAGCGACGATCAAATCGCCGAGTTGGAAAAAACGCGCAAGCCAGAGGAGACGCTCGCCTTATTTTCGCCATTCAAAGGCGTGGTTCAGGACCTTCCGGTTGAGCAAGGCCGCCGGCTCGCCCTGGGAGATCGAGTGGTGGAAATCGCCGACCTGAGCGTCGTTTGGGTGTGGGCGCAATTTTACCAGGAGGATCTCGCCATGCTGAAAAAAGGATTGCCCGTGACCGTCACCACGTCCGCGTATCCCGGCGAGAAATTCGACGGAAAAATCGTCGCCATCGAACCGTCGATCAATGATGCCTCGCGAACCGCGCGGGTGCGAATCGATGTTGAAAACCCCGGCTTCAAACTGCTCCCGGACATGTACGTGAACGCGGAACTATCCATCGACATGGGCGACGGCCTGGCCGTGCCCGTCGGCGCCATCCTGCCCACGGGCCTTCATAATATCGCTTTCGTCGACAAAGGCGAAGGCAGGTTGGAGCCGCGATTTGTCGAGCTTGGGAGAGAGTACGGCGATCTCTACGAAATCAAATCGGGCTTGAAAGAAAACGAGCGAGTCGTCACCAGCGCCAATTTCCTGATCGATGCCGAGGCGAAAGTCCAGGGCGCTTTGAAAGAATGGTAAGGCGCAATCATGGAAACTCAAACAACCAAGTCTCACGCATTCAATTGTAGCGCAGCCGTCCCGGCTGCGAGTGCCGGCGGCGTCTCGCCGCCAGACACTGAAGCAAAATTTAGACGACAATTGATCCTGGCGCCGGGACAGTGCCGGAACTCGCGGGCGAAGACGCCTGCGCTACGAGTGCGCTGTATTCTCCGATTCGACCCTCGTTTTCTACGAAAGTTAAATGCATGAGTCCTGCTCAAACCATTGAACCCCCTTCTGAGCGCAAACCCTTCGTGCTCGAACGCATCATCGAGGCCAGCGCGCGGAATAAGTTCCTCGTCATCATGCTGACCCTGTTCGGCCTCGCCGGCGGGGTTTGGGCGCTGATGCGCACGCCGCTGGATGCCATTCCCGATCTCAGCGACGTGCAGGTGATTGTTTACACCGATTGGGAAGGCCGCTCGCCGGATTTGGTTGAAGACCAGATTACCTACCCCATCTCCGCGAAATTCATCGCGGCGCCGAAGGTGAAGTTCGTCCGCGGCGAATCCATGTTCGGCAAATCGTTCGTTTACGTGATCTTCGAAGATGGCACGGACATCTATTGGGCGCGCTCCCGCGTGATTGAATATCTCAACTCCGTGCGCGGCTCATTGCCCGAAGGAGTCAATCCCGTCATCGGCCCTGATGCCACCGGTGTCGGTTGGGTTTTTGAATACGCGCTGGTGGACAAGACCGGCAAGCATGATTTGGCGGCGTTGCGCTCACTCCAGGACTGGCACCTGCGTTACGCGCTCGAATCCGTCAAAGGCGTCGCCGAAGTCGCCTCGGTCGGCGGCTTCGTCAAAGAATATCAGGTTGATCTCGATCCCAACAAGTTGCTGGCCTACGGCATTCCCATCAGCGAAGTCGTCAATAAAATCCGCGCCTCCAATGGCGATGTCGGCGGAAAAATCTTTGAAGCCGCATCCACCGAATACTACGTGCGCGGCCGCGGCTATATCAAAAGCATCGCCGACATCGAGGACATCCCGCTAAAAACTCAGAACGGCACGCCGGTCTTCGTTAAAGATGTCGGGAAGGTTCATTTGGGACCGGACTTGCGCCGTGGAGCGGCCGAACTGAATGGCGAGGGCGAAGTCGTTGGCGGCATCGTGATCATGCGCTACGGGGAAAACGCGCTCAATGTCATAGATGGAATCAAAAAGAAGCTCGCGCAAATCAAATCGTCCCTGCCCGAAGGCGTTCAAATAGTCCCCACCTACGACCGCAGCGCGCTCATTAACCGATCCATCGCCACGCTGCGTGAGAAGCTCCTCGAAGAATGCCTCGTCGTGGCCTTGGTCTGCCTCGTGTTTCTCTGGCACGTTCGTTCCGCCTTGGTGGCAATCATCACGCTGCCCATTGCCGTCCTGCTTTCCTTCCTGCCGATGTTTGGGCTGCATCTCACTTCCAACATCATGTCATTGGGAGGCATCGCCATTGCCATTGGAGCGATGGTGGATTCGGCCATTGTCATGATCGAAAATGCGCACAAGTTCCTGGAACATTTTCGTGAAGAAAAAGGCCGCGACCCAACCAACGCCGAACGCGTGGAAGTCATCATTGCGGCCGCAAAAAGCGTGGGCCGGCCGCTGTTCTTCGCGCTGCTGGTCATCACGGTCAGTTTCATTCCCGTGTTTTCGCTCGTCGCGCAAGAGGGCCGGCTCTTCAAGCCGCTGGCCTTCACCAAAACATTCTCGATGTTCTTCGCCGCGTTGCTCGGCATCACGCTCGTTCCCGTGCTGATGCTGTTTTGGATTCGCGGCCGGATTACGCCGGAAATAAAAAACCCGGTGAATCGCTTCCTCATCTGGCTGTATCACCCAGCGGTGAATTTCGTGTTGCGGTTCCGATGGCTGACGCTGGCCGTTGCGTTGCTGGTCATGGCCGCGACCGTCTATCCCTTCAAAAAGCTCGGCAATGAATTCATGCCGCCGCTGAACGAAGGAGACATTCTCTACATGCCCACCGCCGTTCCGGGAATCTCCATCGAGGAGGCGGTCAAGATCCTGCAAATCCAGGACCGGGAACTTCGCAAATTTCCCGAAGTGCAAAGCGTGTTCGGAAAGGTCGGCCAGGCCGAAACGCCCACCGATCCCGCGCCGCTGTCCATGATTGAAACCGTCGTCAGGCTCAAACCGCCCGAACAATGGCGCGCGGGAATGACCTGGGAAAAATTGGTCGCTGAAATGAACGCGACCGTGAAGACGCCAGGCATGGCGAACATCTTCTGGATGCCAATTCAAACCCGCACCGAGATGTTGACCACCGGGTTCCGTTCCGTCCTGGGCATCAAGGTCTTTGGTCCCGACCTCGGCGCCATTCAAAAGATCGGCGTGCAAATCGAAAACGCTTTGACCGGTTTTCCCAACACGCGCAGCGTCTTTGCCGAACGCACCACCGGCGGCTATTTCCTGGATTTTACTCCCAACCGCAAAGTCGCGGCCCGGTATGGATTGACCGTCGGCGACGTCAACGACATCGTCGAAACCGCCATCGGCGGCAAAACGATTTCCACCACCGTCGAAGGCCGCGAACGCTATCCCATCAGCGTCCGCTACGCCCGCGACTTCCGCGAAAATTTGGAAGCGCTCAAACGGGTCCTCGTGCCGCTGCCGATGTCGGGCACTAATCCGCCCGCGCAAATTCCGATTTCCATGCTGGCGGACATCCGCTTCAAAACCGGCCCTCCGTCCATCCGCAACGAAAACGGCCAGCTCGTCGGGTACGTGTTCGTGGATATTACCAGCCACGACATTCAAGGCTACGTCGACGCCGCCTCGAAACACATCAGCGAGACCGTCAAGTTTCCGCCCGGCTATTACGTCCAATGGGCCGGCCAGTTTGAATACATGAAAAGCGCCGAGCAGCGCTTGAGGATCGTCGTGCCATTCACGTTGCTGATTATTTTCCTGCTCATTTATCTCAACACCAAATCGGCGGTTAAAACCACCATTGTTCTTTTGGCCGTGCCCTTCTCGCTCGTGGGAGCGTTCTGGTTCCTTTATCTGCTCGGCTACAATATGAGCGTGGCCGTGTGGGTGGGCTTGATCGCTCTGGCCGGCCTGGATGCGGAAACCGGCGTGGTGATGCTGCTCTACCTCGACCATGCCTGGGACAAGTTCAAAGCCGAAGGCCGCATGAAATCGATGGCTGATTTGCGGGCCGCCGTCATTGACGGCGCGGTCAACCGCGTCCGCCCCAAGGTCATGACGATTTGCGCGATCTTGTTCGGCCTTTTGCCGATCATGTGGTCGCCCACCACGCAAAGCGGCGCCGATGTTATGAAACGCATCGCCGCGCCCATGATCGGCGGCGTGATTACGTCGGGCATTTTGGAATTGCTGCTTTACCCCGTGATTTACACCTTTTGGCGGAAACGTTCTCTGCCGCGAGAAATGGACCAACCCTAAAAATCTTGGCAGCCCGCGTTATCGACCACTCCAAATATAATTTGCTATTCCGCCGGAATGACGGATAGTGCCTCATTCTGTTCGACAGCTTGTCACTTTCAAGATATGGGGAATCCTCAGGTGAATTTGATTCATTGATGATTTTAAACCCGATGGTCGGGAACAATCTGGAAAAAGCAATAGACCAGTAAATCATTATGAATAACAAATTGTTTGTGGGGAATCTTTCCTTCAACACCACCGAAAATGATCTGCAGGATGCGTTTGCAGCTCATGGAACTGTAACGGAAGCCAATTTGATGATGGACCGGAGCACCGGCCGTCCGCGCGGCTTCGGTTTTGTCACGATGAGCACACCTGAAGAGGCGCAAAAAGCCGTGGAAGAGCTCAATGGCCGCTCCTTGGACGGCCGGGCATTGACCGTGAATTTGGCCAGACCGCGCGAAGAGCGCTCGGGCAATTCCGGCGGAGGCCGCCGCCAGTTCAGCGGCTCACACAACCGCTATTAATCCTTAATCCTGTTACACTTGAGGCTCGGCGAAATCCGGGCCTCAAATTTTTTTGGGGCGAATTTTTTGGCCCGTGCCCGGAGGCGGCGCGGGGTCCTGCCTGCATCCACCTTAACCTGCAAAAATCTGGCAGGTCACCGGCCCAGATTCCTTATTTTTAGGTTGAAATCGCTGTGCGCAACGGAAGCACTGACAGCAAATCGAGCCCAATTTCGGAAGAGAAACACAAATTGGGCATCGCCACAGGTATTTAGTTCCTTCATTTGCTCTACTGTCGCCAAGCTATAGAGCAAATCGGCTATATTGTCGTTGGTAATGCCCACGGCCCCCACCGCCACCTGCTCATCGCATAGGATAATGAGTGGAGGTCTGCCGGTCGAAATATGCAGTTCACCCGCCTTTTCACGCAACAGACGCTCCAGCAAATTACCGATTGTATACAATAAGGCCATGTCAACGGCAGTTTTTCAATTCGGCGGGCTGATACTCAATCGTCCGCGTAGCGGGCTTTGAGCATCGCGGCAAATCGCGCGGCTTTCTGCTTCTTGCGCTTGCGGGCACTGGGCTTTTCGAAGCGCCGATGCAGGCGCACTTGCTGCAAGGTCTGCTCCCGGTCGAGCTTTTTCTTAAGCCGCCGCAATGCTCTATCAACCGGCTCTCCTTTTCTCAGATAAACTTCAGACATAACCCAGAGTTAATTTATACCGTAACAAATTATGACAGGGTCTTCTCTCTTCCTTGGGTCTGACGCGGGTTCCCTGGCAGCGGATTTCACCTTCAAAGATTTTCCTGCGTTTGGCCACCGCCTCGGCGATGGCGCTGCTCAAATCAAAATCACCCGCCAGACATTCTCCGCTTTGGCAGACAAACGAGAATACTGATTTCGCGTGGCCGACATTGACCTTGTATCTCAATTCACCCGTTCTGGTGAGGCCGTCCGGTTCGAAATAGCTCAAGTCCACTTTGAGCGACTTCAGCTTCGGAAACTTTTCGGCCAGGCTCGCGGACTCGTTAATGCGCTGAATTTCGCGCAGGCGGTATTCCGCCCGCGGATTGGTTTTCCTCGGAGGCATCATATTTGATTAGTTCGGCCGACGAGAGAAGGCGCCTCTAAACGCCCGCAAAGAGTTGGTCAAAGTCACACCGAGCATAATCCACCCCAGCCACTTGCACAATCCTCAATCTGAGATGTTAATCCGTCGGAAGCCAAAGTCGGAAACATACCGCCGCTCGTCTCACATTTTTTGTCACCTTTTCCTCCTTTCCCGCCACTCACTACAAACAGAATGGCTTGCCGCGTTCAGCCCTGTTTTAAAGGAGAATTAAATTCGTGAACCCTGCAATTACCCGGCTGAGTCCTTGACAGTGTTTCTGGCGGCTGGTAATCCCGTCCATTGTCAGCCGAGGCGGATTTATGAAGACAATCAAGGACAGCCCAAACGCTTTGAAGGTAATTCGAATCGCTGCACTGTTCGTTTTACTACTCGTTGCCTTCGGATGCAGGAAATCGAAACGCGATATCGCGGAAGAAAACGCCATCCAACGGCACGGGAAGGAGGTGCAGGTCGAAAAAGACGTTCGCCAGCGCATCATTCAAACCTTTCGCTTCCTAACCCGCCTCAGAAGTGCAGGCAAATTGCCGGGGATCTCCATGGACGATCATGGCACGGTGAGCGTGGAAAAAATGCCGAGCACCCTTCCGGATGGCCGTCTCGCCCAGGAGTTTCACGTGGTCATTACCAATGCCTCTCCAGCGCGAAATTTTTATTACGTGGTCGCTGAAAACACCAATAACGGCGAATCTCAGTTATCCAAAGCCTGGCGCACCGATCCGGCGGGCAACGTGCTCGAACAATACCCGGTTCAATGATTTGAGGAGAACCAAACATGAAAGAGGGCAAAACGCAAAAGACCGTGAACGTCACCGTGATAGTTTTGGCGTTGGCCGTCGCCTTCATCAGCTTCGGCTGCAAAAAATCTCAGCGCGAAACCGCGGAACAGGAAGCCATCGAACGGCACCAGCAACAAACGGCTCCGCTGCCTCCTCCCACCGGCCCCAAGTTCGCGCGGCTAAAGAGCCAGTGGTATTTTCTGAATAACCTCCATACTAACGGGCTGCTACCCGGCGTTTCGAAAAACCTCAAAGGATTGATTGGCGCGAACGCGGATTGTTATATCACACCTGAAGGCGGATCCACCCAGGAAGTTGTTTTCTTTACCCACGGAAAACCCAGGCAGGATTATTACTATCTGGTTGGCCGAGCTTCCAGCAACAGCCCCTGGCACATCTATAAAGCATGGCATACCAATGAACCTGATAAAACGGTAACTGAATACCCGGTGCCATAATGTTGCCAGCTTGCAACCGTTTCACGCGCTTTGCCCTTGCTGCAATCGAGCATTCCTGATTCCATCCAGATCGGAAAAATGAAGCGCTTCACCGCGGAATTTATCGGCACCTTCGCATTGGTATTCGCGGGAACTGGCGCGCTCGTTATCGACGGCGTCAGTGGCGGCATCATTACTCACGTCGGCGTTGCGCTCACATTCGGACTGGTCGTTTTGGCGATGATTTACACGTTTGGCGACATTTCCGGCGCACACATCAATCCCGCCGTCACAATCGGGTTTTGGACGGCTCGCCGCCTGCCAAGTCGGGACGTTCCGCCCTATCTGATCAGCCAATTCCTGGGAGCCATTGCCGCGAGCGAGCTGCTGCGCTTTCTTTTTCCGCAGAGCCATTTGCTTGGCCTTACCTTGCCTTCCGGTTCGGAAAGCCAATCGTTCGTGCTGGAATTGATTTTAACCTTTATTCTCATGCTCACCATTCTTAGCGTCTCAACCGGCGCAAAGGAAAAAGGCGTCACCGCCGGGATCGCCATCGGCGCCGTCATTGCTTTGGAAGCCTTGTTCGCCGGCCCCGTCTGCGGTGCGTCCATGAATCCAGCTCGTTCATTCGCGCCCGCTCTGGCCGCCGGGCATTTCGAACATCTCTGGATTTACCTGTTGGCGCCAGTCATCGGCGCGTGCGCCGCCACACCCGTATGCCGTTGCGTCCGGGAAGCCGATTGCTGCCGGGAATCCAGGGCCGAACAATGTTTATGAAAACCCCCGTCCTCTTCGTTTGCATACACAATAGCGCTCGGAGCCAGATGGCCGAGGCGTTCCTCAACCGACTCTGTGGCAGTGAATTTCAGGCATACAGCGCCGGTCTTGAATCCGGCAAACTCAATCCCATTGTCGTCGCAGCAATGCGGGAAATTGGCATCGACATCTCCGGCAATGCAACAAAAACTGTCGCGAGTATAATCCAGTCGGGAAAGACTTTCTCCTACATCATCACAGTTTGTGATGACGCCAGCGCGGAACGATGCCCGATATTTCCCGGGGGCGCCACGCGTTTGCATTGGAGTTTTCCCGATCCATCCAGCTTCCGCGGCACGCAGGCCGAGGTTCTGGCAGGAACACGTCAGGTTCGCGACGCCATTAAGCAGAAGATTGAAGAATGGTGCGCCGAGGTATGTCGCGAAGTTTCGTGCTGAACTTATCTCCCATCCGCACTGCCCGGATAGCACCACAGACTGTTTTTATTCACGTCATACACCTGGACATACCACGCGCCCAGGCGCACATATGTGACCGCGCCGCCGAAGGATGCGTTAATAGCGCCATTCAGATGCCGCGCGCTCACCCCTTCCTGCGGATAATTCGCGCCATCGTTGAAATACTGCGGCTGCCTCTCGTCCGTCTCCCAAAACGCGATATCATCCGCCCGCATCTCCGAGGACCGCGCCGCCGGGAAATTGGTTCGATCGTATCCGACCACCGCTCCGTTCATCGCGTAGCTGGATAATTGCTGCGCGCGTTCTGCAAAAAGCGGGCTGTTCGTGTTGTCCATCGGGCAAAAATAAAGCTTTTGATTGCCCAGAATGGACCAAAAGAATCCTTGCTTGATGTCGAACCGCGCCGTCCCTGGCGCCGAAGGATTGATGCCATATAACCATCCCACACGACCGGGATTGTTCCCCCAATTTGGCCACGGCAAAAACTCGTGATTGTCCGTCGCATAAAGCTGCGTCGCCACCGTGAATTGTTTCAGGTTCCCGATATCCACCGTTTGCACCGCGTGATTTTTGGCCCGGCTCAAGGCAGGAAAGAGGAGCCCCGCAAGAATGCCCATGATGCCAATGGTGACGAGCAATTCCACGAGTGTGAAAGCACACGCTGGAAACGTATTGCCCTGAGTTGCTGAAGCTGCCGGCTTCATACCACCACAACCACCATGCCCTTTTTTCGCAAAAACCCGGATGATTGCAAGGAAATTCTCCTGCTCGAAACAGCGGCTCCCGGCGCGGTGGTTGACCTACCTTGAAATTCGCGGATGTCGGGAAGAACTTTTTAGAGAGCCGGGGGAACCTGGGCGTATTGGTCGCGCCAGGAATTCAACCTATCAATAATTATGCCATTAAAACTCACTGAACTTAAAAACGGAACGGTATTGGAAGTGGATGCCAGTGGAAAACTGACGGACGAAGATTACCAGCAGCAATTCATTCCCGAAGTCGAACGCCTGACCAAAGAGCATCGGAAAATCCGCCTTCTGTTCGAAATGAACCAATTTCACGGCTGGGAACCGAAGGCTGCCTGGGACGACCTGAAGCTGGGTTCCCGGCACCGCGATAATATCGAACGCGTCGCCATGGTCGGAGAAAAGCACTGGCAACACTGGATGGCCTCATTCGCCAAACCGTTCACCGCCGCCCAAATCCGCTATTTCGACAAAACGCAAGCCGGTGAAGCCCGCGTCTGGGTCGAAGAAGGAATCACCGCGTTTTCTCAATAACCGCACGATCCCAAAACGGCCGTTCAAAATTTCTTGGGTAGGTGTTCGCCCCGTATAATAACCTGTTCTCATGCCGTCAAAAATCCGCTTTCTATGATAAGTTATAGTAAGAAAGGAAAGTGAGGTATGGTATGAATGCAAGTGAAACTCAAGTCGTTCACGCGCCTTCCGAAGTCGCGTGGAAAAGGATGGAAAGTGGATTGATTGGTGAAACGGTAGGGTCTGTCGCCGTGATCGCCCTGGCCATAGTCGGGCTGGCGGGCGTATGGCCAACCGTCATCGCGGCGGTTGCCACCATCGTCTTAGCGGCGGCAATCATCATCGAAGGCGGCCTCTTCGCCGGCACAGAGATGCCCTTCCGCTTGGGCGAGTGGACTTCCACGAAACCGGTGGCTGGATTGGCCGCCCTCATCCTGGGCATTCTTGCCCTGCTCGGAACCGCGCCCGCGACATTGTTGTGCGTGGCGGCCATCGTATTCGGCGCTGCCCTTCTCTTTGGTCGTCTGACTGAAGGGGAAATTGGCGGTGGCCAGGCGCTGGTTGGAATAGCTGCCGTGGTTCTGGGTATTCTCGGCGTGGTGGGTCTCACCCAAATGACCCTCGTCCTCGTGGCCCTGCTGTCATTGGGGGTAATGGAACTGCTCGTGAGCCTCGAAAACGGGTCAAAAATCGTCGCCGAACACAAAAGGCACCCGGTAAGTTAATGCCCATCGAACAAATCGCCGCGACGAAGCAACGGATGTCGCTTCAATCGCGGCGGTTTTTTTGTACGGGAATTTGCATCGCGCGTTGAGTTGAATAAGGGTTGCCGGAACTGTTTTTTGATGGCATAGCCGAGGCGTGAAATCGCTTACCGAACATCTCTGGTTCGAAACACCGCACCGGCGTGATTACCTCAACATCACCGAGACCGTGGCCCAACTCGTCCGTAAAAGCGGCGTGCAGGAAGGCCTGTGCCTCGTCAACGCCATGCACATCACCGCCAGCGTTTACATCAACGACGCCGAGGATGGTTTGCTCCACGATTACGATGTCTGGCTCGAAAAACTCGCGCCGCACGAGCCAGCTTCCCAATACCAACACAATCGCACCGGCGAAGACAACGCCGACGCCCACATGAAACGCCAGCTCATGGGCCGTGAAGTCGTCGTCGCCATCACCAAAGGCAAACTCGACCTCGGCCCGTGGGAACAAATCTTCTACGGCGAATTCGACGGCCGCCGCCGGAAGCGTGTGCTCGTCAAAATTATCGGTGAATGATTTTCGCTGCCGGAGCATTCTTGCTTTTTATAGCGGCGCAATTCAGCTTTGGGTTTGGCAATATGAATGTGCGCCGCAGAGTTCCCTCCGATGACATCGAATGGTTAAGAATGAGGTCCGCGCTTTGGCCCGATGTGAGTGTGGAAACTCATCGCAAGGAAATGATCGCGTGGCTCGCTCGCTCGGATGCGGTTGTGCTCGTGTTGCCTCGCATCCCTGGCATGGGATTGGCCGGTTTTGCGGAAGTTGGAGGCCGGTCACTGGCCGATGGTTGCGAGACAAGCCCGGTGGCTTATTTGGAGGGCTGGTATGTTGACAGTGACAAACGTCGCCAGGGTGTGGGCACGGCGTTGATACGCGCCGCTGAAGCCTGGGCGAAAGAGCGCGGCTTTCGTGAGTTCGCATCCGACGCCGAACTGGGAAATGTCGAGTCACAACACGCCCACGTCGCCGTTGGATTTCGTGAAGTCGGCCGCTCCGTATTATATCTGAAGGCGCTCTGATTTCCGCAAGCCCGCGCCGAACCGCGGCCCAAAAGCGGCGGAATCTTCTCGCGATCCCGCCACCGGTCCGTTCAAACCAACGCTCCCATCCGCCCCAGTTGAAAATCCTCGAACGCTTGTTGGATTTCCGCGCGGCTGTTCATCACAAATGGCCCGTAACCCACAATGGGCTCATCGATCGGTTCACCATCCATCACCAGCAACTGGGCGTCCGTCTTCGCTTTCACAGTAATGCCGTTGCCGGACCGCTCGAATATCGCGAGGTCGCCTTCCCCCACTTTGCGTTCCTCGTCCGTCAAAACTTCGCCGCTCAAAACGAGAAACGTGCTCGTGTGACCGTCCGGCAGCGGTAATTCCACCGCTTTGCCCGCGCGCAGGCTCACGTCCCACACATTGATCGGCGTGAACGTTTTCGCCGCCCCTTTGTTTCCGTCAAAATCCCCCGCGATTACGCGCACAGTGCCCGCTCCATCCGGGAGTTCGACGTTTGGAATTTGATTCTTCAACAACGTCTGGTATCCGGCCGGCGCCTTTTTATCCTGCGCGCGCAGGTTCACCCAAAGCTGCGCCATTTGCAGCGTGCCGCCCTTGCGCGTGAAACCCTGCGAATGGAATTCCTCGTGAACGATGCCGTTGCCCGCCGTCATCCATTGCACATCGCCCGCGCCAATCTTTCCACCCCCGCCGCTGGAATCGCGATGCTCCAACTCGCCCTGATAAGCGACCGTCACCGTCTCAAAACCTTTGTGCGGATGTCCGCCCACGCCGCGCTTCTCGTCTCCGGCTGGAAACGAATGCGGAGCGGCGTAATCGAGCATCAGAAAAGGACTGAGCTCGCGGCCCAGCCCGTTGTAATCAAACACCGATCGCACCGGGAAGCCATTGCCAACCCAATGCATTCCCGAACTCCGATGAACGCGAACGAGCTTTTTCATTTTCCCAACTTCATTTTTAAATTCTTTTTTCATGCACCACGCTACTCCGCATATCCGGTCGCGGGAAATACCTTGTTGCTTTGCTCACCATGCCGGAAAGGCATGGCTGCGCACCATGTCCCCCGCGCTCGCCAAGAGGAGCGCCGAGCACCAGTTCGGCAAGTTGGCTATTCCAGATGCGGTGGTGCGCAGCGCCCAATGCGTGGCGCCAAGTGACGCTCCACGACGCAACCATCCGCGAATAACCTGTTGCGAAGCCCGGCGGCGTGGCTGACAATTGGCTTAAACCGGCCATGCATACCACCGACGTTTCCGCGTGGAAACACCATCATGATTTTCTGGACGACACTTCCTCCGCGGAAAAGCGCACGCACAAAGTCATTGCCCTGACGGCTGTCATGATGGTCGTGGAAATCGTCGCCGGCACCATCTTTCACTCCATGGCGCTGCTGGCCGATGGCTGGCACATGAGCACGCACGTGGCGGCGTTCGCCCTGGCCGCGCTCGCGTATTACATCGGACGGCGAAACGCCAAAAACGAGCAATTCACCTTCGGCACCGGCAAAGTCGGCGTCCTCGGCGGCTTCACCAGCGCCATTGTTCTGTCGGGCGTTGCGGTGTTGATGGCCATCGAATCCATCCACCGGCTTATCTCGCCGCTGCCCATTCATTTCCGCGAAGCCATCGCCATCGCCATCCTTGGCCTGCTCGTCAACGTCGCCAGCGCCTGGATTCTGAAAGACGATCCGCATCATCATCACCACGGTCATGGTCACAACCACGATCACGCGCACGCCGCGCACCACCACGACTTGAATTTGCGCGCGGCGTATTTGCACGTGTTAGCGGACGCCTTCACCTCGCTGCTCGCCATCGCGGCGCTGACCCTCGGCTATTTCCTCGGTTGGGTTTTGCTGGACCCTATTATGGGCCTCGTCGGCACAGTCGTCATTATCTCCTGGGCCTACACACTGCTGCGCGATACCAGCGCGATTTTGCTGGATCGAATCCCCGGCGACACCGACTTGCCCGTGGTCATCCGCGAAGGAATCGAGGGCGATGGCGATTCCAAGATCAGCGACCTCCACATCTGGCAGGTTGGCGCCGGCAAATTCGCCGCCATCGTCGGCGTCGTGGCGCATCAACCGAAAACGCCCGATGAATATCGCGCCGCCTTGAAAATCCACGAAGAGCTCGTGCACGTGACCGTGGAAGTCCACACGTGTCAAGAACACCCCACGGTGTGTAAATCATAGTGTAGCGCCGCGTCTCGCGGGCCTTTTTCGGCGCCTCGCCGAAAAAACGGACGGGTCATGCATTTCTAAAGTTCAAAAAGGGCCCGGCGGCCATTCTCTTGCACGACCCGCGCCCTGCATTATATTTTTCCATGCGTTACCTCGTCAAAGCCCGCGTCAAACCCGGCCAACGACAAGCCCTCCTTCGCGCCATACGCGATGGCTCGCTGGGCCGCGGCTCTATTGCCGGCGGCGAATACGTTTACGACATGGAACAAGCGCGCCTCGGCGAAGATGGCGTCGCGCACTGGGTGGAAACCTGTTTCTGCGCCACGCCGCTCGCGGAGGAACGTCCCTATTGGGAAAAATATTTTGAATTGCTCAAGGTGCAAGACGCGCACAACCGCAAAAACTGCCGCCATGAGAACGGCGCAGAACCGTGGGCATGTTGCGATTGCGATTGCACCCGTCGCCTCGAGCAACGCCTCCAGCAAACCGGCAAACCCTTTCTCAAGACACTCGAGTCTGGTGAGTGCGCATGATGAAACTTGGAGTGCGGCGACATGTCGCCGCTTTCCAACGGGAGACATGTCTGCCCGTAAGAAAGCGCGGTCATGCCCGCGCATTCCAAATGAATAACCGACGGAACTCTCCACGTTGACTTGGCGGAATCTCCTCGTACAACTTATTGAATCATGTTACGCCTGTTTTTAGTTCTCAATATTGCGCTATTGCTCTTCACCTCGTCCGCCCAGGAAACAAACAATTCCACCACGAGCGCCCCGGAATTTCACAACGCCAAAGGCTTCGTCGTCGCGGTGAATCCGGCAGACAAAAAAGTGACCATCAACCACGGAGATATTCCCGGCTACATGTCGGGCATGACCATGCCGTTCGACGTCAAGGACACCAATGAACTAACCGGCCTGCAACCCGGCGACGTTGTGACCTTCCGCATCGTTGTCGAAAAAAATGAAGGCTGGATTGATCAGATTCACCAAACCGGCGCGAAAACGAATGTCGTGCCGGAGACGGGTTCCTTCCGTCACGTTCGCGACGTCGAGCCTTTGAGCGAAGGCGATTTGCTGCCGGAATATCATTTCACGAATCAGCTCGGCCAGGCCTTCAGCACCGCGCAATTCAAAGGCCAGGTGCTGGCCATCGAATTCCTCTTCACGCGCTGCCCCTTCCCGCAATACTGCCCATTCATGGCCAACAATTTTGCCGTCGCGCAGAAAAAGCTGCTTTCGATGCCCAACGCGCCGGCCAACTGGCATCTCCTCACGATTTCCTTCGACCCGGAATTCGACACGCCCGAAGTGTTGAAACGCTACGCCGAAGCCCACGGCGCCGACCCGGCGCGCTGGACATTTGCGACCGGCGCATTGCCTGATGTCACCGCCATCGGCGAGCAATTCGGCTTGGCATTTTGGAAATCGGAAACCGGGCTTATCAGCCACAATCTCCGCGCCGCAGTCATCGACCCCACCGGCCATGTGCAAAAAATTTTCATCGGCAACGCCTGGCAACCCGCCGACCTCGTTTCGGAAATCGTGAAGTCCGCCAGTGTCCGGTAAGCGGCGTTGCCCTGCGCCCCCTTTTTGTTGGTAAACCTAACCTGCTGCCGATAAAAGCTATGTAAGGCGCCGCGCGCTGACCCGCCTCAAAACGGATTCTGCGGCGGGGCAAACGTCGCATGCGGCGGCGCGCTGCTGCTGCGCATCGAACTCACCGAGCGTTGGATTGGCTGTATTGATGAAGATGAGCCGCTCGTCAGGGGCGGGCTGAGTGCGTTGAGCGCCGGGCGTATCGATGATTGCACCGTGTTGAAGCCGGAATCGGAACTCGCCGCCACGGGCGTCGGCGTGGATACCGGCGCGGCGGCGGGTGCCGGAGTCATGTTCCAAAGTTCCTTGAAACTGTCCATGTGCGCTTTCTGCTCGGCCTGCGCCCGCACTTGTTCGGGGCTTGGCAATCCCGAGTCGTTGTCCGAACCAAAAACACTCGCGAAAGCGCTGGCCTTCGATTGGAAAATCCCGGAGTCCGGGGCAGTGTCGAACGGGCTGCTTGCAAATCCCGAATCGCCCTTTCCCGGATCAACCCAGGGCGATGAATTCGTTGTCCAACTGTCGCGGTCCGGTCTCATGTTCCCCAGTTGATTGGTTGCGGACGCCTGGTCCAAATCAACCAAATGCTGGTAATACCGTTCCATCGCGCTGGTCGTCTTGCCGTCCTTGGCCTTCTCGTCGTCGAGACTCATGTCCTTCTCGGAGCCGGATTTCGCAAAATCCTCCGGTGTCATGAAGACCCAATTCCGACGCAGATCCATCAATTCCTTCTCACGCCGGCTGGGTGTCGCGTTCTGCGGCTGCTGTGGCGGCGGCGCATTCCTCGCGGCGCCTCGTGGCACGCTGAATGAATGAGCCGACTGCGGAAACATGGCTTGAAGATTCTGCGTGTCCGACGGCAGCCCTCCATCGAAATTTGTATCGACCGGCGCGGAACCTTGGAATGGCACCACCTCAATCGGCTCCCCGGCGCGCAAGCTCCCAAAACCTGCCAGGCACAACACGCCGGCCACCAAGGCGCGGCAGATGTTTAGATTGCAAGGTCTGAAGCTCATCTTCGCCGGAAATCATACTCCAAATCATACTCGCGTCAAAGGTCTTTTGGCGTCGATTCCAGAGCGGGCTGTGTTAAAAGAGGGTTGGAATCAGACGAGTCCAAAGTCGCCCAAACCCGCGACGGAAACGTTCGCGCTACACTGTAGCGCAGACTGCCCAGCCTGCGCGTTCTCGTCCCCCGTCTCAATCACACCCTGCCGGGCAAATGCATCCGAATGTAATTCAGATTTTCGTTTAAATTCCGCGCTTGAGGCTCGCGACCAAATCGCGCCACGCCGCGCCCGCCACTCAACCGCTTGCAAATTTCCGGACTAAGGGCAGCTTGTGTGGCCGCGGTTCCGGGTGGAACTGGCGCGGCAATAAACTTGAACCCGATAAATTGAACTATGGCTATTCATTCTCTTGATCTGACCAAGCAACCCCCTCGCAGTCCCCGCGTTCGCCTGGGCGGTTACGTCATCCTCCCCCGCTGCCTCGACAAAGGCCGCGCCGCCATCAATGGCAAAAACGGCGAATATCATTACGCCTGCCCGCTGGATCAGCGTTTCCTCGAGTTCGCCGGCGTTGATCCTGAAGCGTTGAAGAAAGAACTCGCCGCGGGCAAGGGTGATGGCGAAATCCTTGAATGGATCCAGGCCAACGCCAAACACAAACGCACCGATGGCGAAATCCTCGCTTGGTCCGCCCATCAGGAAAGCCGCACGCCTTCCGATGTCGAAAGCCGCGAATATTTCCACAAGCTGCACTCCCAAGTCGCTCCCAAACGCGAAGACATTTCCAACTGGTTCGAGTTGCTCGACGTGGACGACTACGCCAGCTACGGCGGAAAAGTTTGATTCCACCAATACAATTCAAAAAGAACACAGCCGCGGAACCAAATCCGCGGCTGTGCTGTTTCAAGTAATCAATTTCAGCGGCGGCTCAATTCGCCTGGGGCGAAGCCGTCGCTTGTTCCGACGATGCCGCCGGCGCGGCTTTGTAAGCCTCGATATTCTCGATCCGGTGACGATGCCGCGAGCCGTGAATTTCAAATTCCACCTCATCGCCAATTTTACGATTCAGCAACGCCTGCGCCATCGGCGATAAATAACTCACAATCCCCTTGTCCGGATCCGAATCCCACGCGCCGAGAATCGTAAATGTCTCCCGCTGGTTGCTGGCAATATCCGTCGTATGCACGATCGTGCCGATGCTCACCACGTCCGTTCGCGCGTTGGAAAAATCCGTGCCGCGCGCGCGCACGAGCTGGTTTTCCATCTCGTCCTTGGCGCGCATCAATTGCTTCTGCATTTCCTTCGCCGCCTTGTATTCGTGATTTTCGCGCAAGTCGCCGTAGCTCCGCGCGATCGCGATTTCATCACGGTTCGCCGGCATCTTCTTGTGCAACAACTCCGCATAATCCGCCCGGCGCCGCTCCAGGCTATCCCACGACACAATCAATGACGTGTCTTGCTTCGTTTCCCCGCCGCTGATGAGCGACTGCACCGCTGGATGGCTCTTCACGATCCGCGCCAGCAACGAACGCTTGTCCATGTCGTCAAACACCGGCGAAAGCTGCAATGCCCGCGTCAAATCCTTGATCACTTCCAGCTCCGCGATGGCCGTCAATTCCGGCAGCAGTTCCTGGTCGTCCAGAATGTATTCGCGCAAACGATTCGAGCGCTTCTCGTTGAACTGGTCGCGCTCCATCGCCGTCAGCATCGCGCGAAAAACTTCCGGCCCGAGAATGTCCGCGAACGCGTCCGTCCGCTCCCTGGCCAGCCACAGCAACAACTCGCTGCTCGCCAGGTGCTGGCTGATCAACCGCGCCAGCGTCTCCTTTAATTCATTGATCTTGCCGTTCTCGACCAGCAGCGCCGCAAATTCCTTGCACAACTTCGCGTTCACCGAGTTCAGCGTGATCCGCAACACCTCGTGCCAGCGCTCCGGATTCGCGTCCTTGAACGACTCCACCGCGCGCCGATGTTTCACCGCCGGCAACGCCTCCATCAGCGAGCCCAGCTTTGTTTCCTGCGCCCAAATCGTTTTCGAAGTCACTTCACCGTCGCCGGCCGGCGCGCCAGCCATCTCGCGAATATCGTCGCGGACGAAAATGCCTTCCAACGCCACCGCCGGTTGCGTGCGCTGGTAACTGCCGATTTCTGTGTTCAACGTGGAAATCATCTCCTTCGCCGCCGCCTGCTTGTCGCTCAGGTCGCCCGCGTTCTTCAAAACCTCGGTCGCCACCGCCACGTGCGCCTTCAATCCCTTCGCCGATCGGAACTCGCCAATCAATCGCTCCTGCAACGAAACTTCCTTCGCCTGATAAATCACTGGATCGGTCTTCTTGAGCGGCACCTGGAAATGCCCGTCCTTCTTCAATTCCTTTTTGGCCGCCTCCCACCATTTCTTCCAATCATCCCGAATCACATCCGGCACGAGCGCCTGCTGGATTTGATCCACCGTCGCGTGCCCGCCGAAACTGTTGAGCACCACCTTCACCAGCTCAAGATGATTCGTCGCCGCCAATTGCCGCAACCCCTCCAGGTCCGCCGCCTTGCGCGCCAGGATGTGGTCCTTCGCGATCGGCTTCAAAGAATCCGCCGCGAACGCCAGGTCCATCGTATGGCCGGGCTTGTTGGGAAAATCAATCGTGAACCGCGCGAACACGGTGTCCACCGTCTTGATCCTGCCGAAGCCCCAGCTTCGGTGCATGCAAAAGCCGCTGTTCGTAAGCTGCACAAGGGGCTCGATATGGCGGCCTTCAATCTTTCCTGCCGCTGCCAGTTTCTCAAATTCCTCTCGCATAATTTTTCTTAACGCTCGCGTCTTTCCTAAGTGCTGCCATTATTAAATGGATTGAACGAGCAAAAACCAAGACAAATTGCAGCCCAGATTTTGCACCGCCGGAACACGGGGAATGACTTCGTAGAAGACCTCCTCGCCTCCGCCCTCGCTCAATCGCACCTTTCCGCCGCTGATCGCGGCCTCTGCCAGGAACTCGTTTACGGCGTCGTCCGCTGGCAGGCCACGCTCGATTGGCTCATCGCCCGCAAGACTCCCGGCCGCACCCAAAAAGCCGGACTGCAAAATCTCCTGCGTCTCGGCCTCTACCAAATTTTCTGGCTCGACCGCATCCCCAACCACGCCGCCGTCAACGAAACCGTCGAGCAAGCCCGGCAAAACGGATTCGGCCCGCAAGCCGGCTTCGTCAATGCCGTCCTGCGCGGCTACCTGCGCGAATTCGACGCCACCAAAACCCTCCTCGCCGACCTCAAAACGGCTCAACCGCACCTCGGCTATTCCCATCCCGAATGGCTCGTCATCCGCTGGCAAAAACGTTGGGGCTCCGAAAAAGCCGCGCAACTCATGGAGTGGAACAACACCCCACCCAAAACCTTCGCCCGCATCAATACCCTGAAATTTCAAACGACCGACGACGGTAGGGCGCATCGCTCCGCGCGCACCGAATCCCAAAACCAACCGACACGCGAGACCTCGCCCAACGCCGGAACAACTTCCCCCTCTCCGCCACGAAGTGGGGGACTTGAGCCGCTTGGGAAGCGGCGAAAGGAATTCGCCGAAGGCGAAGGCCCGCGAGGGTCGAGCGAGCGGGAAGCGAGCGAGTCATTGGGCCGGGGTGAGGTGGCTTTTGGGGTTGAGGGACAACACAATTCCCCTCGCCACCCGACACTCGACACTCCCTCGTCCCCCGGCGAACTCCTCACCGAATGGCGCAACGAAAACGTCGAATACGAATTCATTCGCCGCGATTGGTTCGAAGAAAATCTCGTCTTCGAACTCAAATCCCATCCGCCGCTCGCCAAACTCCGCACTTTTCAGCAAGGCCTCTTTTACATCCAGGACCCCAGCACCCTTTTGGCCGTGCGCGAACTCGACCCGGAACCCGGCGAAACCATTCTCGACCTCTGCGCCGCGCCCGGCGGCAAACTGACCTACATCGCCCAACTCATGCGCAACCAGGGTCGCCTCATCGCCCACGACACATTCCCCGACCGCCTGAAATTAATCGAAGAAAACTGCGCCCGCCTCGGCGTCACCATCGCGGAAACCGCGCTCTCCTCGAATTTGTTCCCCACAGAAATTCGCAAAGACGCGTTCGCAAACCTCACACGCGTTTCTGGCAAGCAGCTGGAGCAGATTCTCCCTCTCCCCGGGGGACTTGAGCCGCTTGGGGAAGCGGCGAAAGGAATTTGGCAAAGCCAAAGGCCCGAGAGGGCCGAGCGAGCGGGAGCGAGCGAGTCATTGGGCCAGGGTGAGGGCGAGCGTTCGCTGACAAATTTGAAATTTGATCGGGTATTGGTCGACGCCCCCTGTTCCAACACCGGCGTCATGCGCCGCCGCGTGGACCTCCGCTGGCGCATTCGCCCCGAAGAACTTGACCGCCTCCGCGCCACCCAGCTCGATCTTCTGCACGAAGCCGCCACCCGACTCAAACCCGGCGGCACATTGATTTACAGCACCTGCAGCCTCGAACCCGAAGAAAACGAAACCGTCATCCGCGAATTCCTCGCCAACTCCCCCTGGCTCAAACTGGAAACCCACCGCGAACTCCTCCCCTTCAATGAAGTCACCGACGGCGCCTTCGTCGCCCGCCTCCGCAAAGCCAGTTAGTGTCCTGTAGGGCTCAAAGCCCGCCCCGTTATAGCCCAGGCTAAAGGCCGGGGAAGTACCGTAAGAACCTCCCGAGCCCTGAAAGGGCGAGACATGCGCTTCGTCGGCCACGAAACCACGCTTATTGTCCTATTTCATCCTCGCCGAGATGCAATCCGACCTGCCGAAAAGGCTCATCAAATACCTCTCCTCACCCATTGGCGGGTTAGTCCCTGCTGTTCTTTGAAGCCGACCCCAGTCGGATGAGCAAAGAGGGGTCGTTCTCACAGATCGTTATTATGGCATTATATCGCTCCAGTAGTGACGCGAGCGTTACTTTGTATTCGGCGGATTTGAAGAGGCTGCGCTCGTATATATTCGCGGTGAGAAATTGAGTTGCATCCAGGACATCGACTCGTTCGTAAAGATTTGCGCTTTTCAAAAGGAACTGAGCCGGCTCGACAGCCTCGGCGATGGTTATTATATGTTAAACATTCCCAGTTCTGACTCCCTCCGCTTCCTCTGTTCCCTCCTGTTCAAGATCTCATTCCCTTCCGTATAAAAATTCGCGTTGATTCGCGTAAAAGTCCCGGTACAAACGCCGCACACTTTGGACCTTGGCCCTTGGCCTTTGGACTCCTTTGATCCGTGTTCATCAGTGTCCATCCGTGGTTAAACATTCCCCCTTAGCGCCTTTGATTCTTTGCGCCTCTGCGTTAAAAAATGTGTGCAATTTCGCCTCTTTTTTCTCAAAAATTCAATTGTATTCAACTGCCCATCAGCCACTTCCTACTAAAAACTTACCGTAAGTTTTTCCTCGGTTTTGATTCGTGCTAAAACCGCCACGCATGAAAAGGACTATGCAGACGGCGGCTGTAGCGGCGCTCTGTGAGCGCCGCCATATTTCCCCCATCTCCGTTCCCTCTGTTCTCTCCTGTCAAAGACTCGAAACTCAAAACCCAAAACTCGAAACTCTTTATGTCCACCCGCAACGGCAAAATCGCCCGCCTACCCAAACAAATCCGCGATGAACTCAACCGCCGCCTCGAAAACGGCGGCACGGGCCCGCAGCTCATTGAATGGCTCAACAGCCTCCCCAAAGTCAAACGCGTCCTCCGCGACCTTTTCAATTCCCAACCGATCAACGAAGAAAACCTCTCGCACTGGCGCAAAGGCGGCTATGCCGATTGGGTCCGCCACCAGGAAACCATCGACCAAACCCGTTGGATGGTCGAACGCTCCAATGGAATCTATAGCAACCCCGCCGGCTCGCTCCCGTGCGACTACCTCGTGCACATCGCCGTCGCTGAGTTGGCGCAGTACGCCGCGCAACTGCACGAAATCGAAGACCCCAAAGAACGCTGGAAACAGTTCCGAGAATTCACCCGCGAACTCTGCCGCCTTCAGAACGGCGCCCATTATGGCAGCCATGTGAATCTCGACTGGACTCGCTGGCGGCGCCTCGTCGACCAGGAAGAAGCCGAACTCGCTGCCCAACAAAAAAAGCCCATGTCCCAGGAGGAATATCTCGAGCGCCTCATGGACCTCCTGCACAAACCGGATATCCGCGCCTGGGTCAGAACGGATTTCCCGGACCGCGAAACCGAATGGCTGCGCCTCAAGGCAATCTATCACCTCAAACCCGACTCCAAAGACACCCCTGACCATCCCTCGCAATCCAGCAGGGAAGGAATCCGCCGCTCCGCCGTCTACGAATACCCGCCAAAATCAACCTAGAGCGTTTGAAGAAATACTGTAGCCATTTGGAGCGAGGATTTTTGGTGTTTTGGCGAGGCTTCGGCGAAGGAGCAGGTTTGAAAAAACCTGTGACTGAGCCGAAACGACTTGTCCGCCGTAGCCTTGGTGAAGGCGGAAGCCAGAACCCAAAAAGACCGCTTCCATCTTCTCATTTCCCAAATGGCTACAGTATTTTTGAGAATGCTCTAAATGAAACCGGCTTAAACCAAATCAATCTAAATTAAGGTGAAAACGATACCCCACCCGCCGCCCCCCCGAATCCAAAACCCCAGCATCAGGGGAAATCCAAATCCGAGTTCCAGTGTGCCAGCAACTTTGGACTTTGGACTTTGGGCTTTTTCAATTTGACTGCCCACCGCTCGCTCGGGGAACCTGCGGCCCAATGCAGGATCAGACGGCACCGCCAGCGCAAGACACACCGCGACTTCTCTTCGTCATCGGCCTGTGGCGCTCCGGAACGTCCCTCATGCACGCCTTGCTCAACCGCCATCCGCAAGTCGCGCTCCTCTACGAAGCCGAACCGCTCCTTCTCTGGCCGCACCCTGCCGCGTTTCCATCACGCGACTGGCCCCAGCGCCTCGAATTTTTCAATCAAACCTTCACCCGCCACAAACTCGACCCGCAGCATTTCGCGTCGATCACACCCGGCCCGGAAGGGGCGCTCGCCCTCTATCGCGAATACGCGCACCCGCGCAACGCTGTCATCATCGGAGAAAAAGCCCCGTCCTATTACACCAAACTTCCCTTGCTCAGCCGCCTATTCCCGGACGCACATTTTCTCATCATCTGGCGCGACCCTGTCGAATGCTGCCGCAGCGCCGTCCGCGCCGCGCGCCAAAACCGCTTCTTCGCCCAACGCGGCATGTCGGAACGAATGCTCTTCGGCGCGGAAACGTTTGCCGAAGGCGTCGAAATGCTCCTGCGCAAAAAAAGAAACGTCTGCGAAGTCGTCTACGACGAACTGGTGAAAAATCCGGAAGCTGAATTGCATCGCGTCTGTGACTTTTTGAAAATTCCCTTTTCGCCGGCCATGCTGGATCTGAAATCCGCGGACACCTCCAGCGTCCCCTCGGGCGAACACCACGGCGGCGTCCGCTCCGGCATTATTGGCAAAGCCACCTTAACCGAGGAAATTCTCCCCGCCGCCTTCGTCGCCAAAGGCCGCCGTTACACGCGCCGGTGGAAAAATAAATTTCCAAACGTGGGCTTTGCGCGCGCCCTGCCTGCGGATGCCATGTCAGCTCCCGGCCCGGTGGAACGTTTGACGGACAATTGTTTGAAGAATTTTTGGCGCAGCGTGGACAAATTCAAAACCGTCCTTTGCCGCCGCATCCCTGTTTCGGTCTGGGCCCGGTTACGCTCCCGCCCGCGGTAGCGAAATTGTTTTCCGACAATGATCCTGTTGGCTTTTCAATTAGCCGAAGCAACGGTTCGCTTGCTGTCGAGTATCTTGCGTGCGAACGGCTCCACGCGCGCCCAAACCTCTGGTACGGTCACATGCGTCAGGCAAATCGGCTCCGCGAAATGGCAGTAATCCCAGCAAGGTTTATACGTGCACGCCTTGCCCTCGATCCATTCGGAGTCGGGATGCAACGGCGCAAACCACTCCGGCAGTTGTGGGCCAAAAATGGTGAACGTCGGCACGCCCGCGCAGGCAGCCAAATGCCCCGGTCCCGAATCGTTGCCAATCAACAGCCGAGCGTGCTGAAGCAATGCCAGAAGTTCAGGCAGGGTGCGCGGCGTCGCCACTTCGGACTCGCCGTTGCGGAGCCACCAGTCTCTTTGCTCAGCATTGCACGCCACCTGCACCGAATATTGCTTTTCGCGGAGCCGCAGCGCCAGCTTGCGGTAATTTTCCAACGGCCAGACCCGGATCGGCTTGCCGGCGCCCGTATGGATGAGAATGCGGCGCGAGCCATCTTCGGACCGCCTCAGTACCGGTATACTCTCGCGGGCCGGCAATTCCACACCGATGGCTTGGCCCAAAGTGCGCCAATATTCGTACCGATGCGCGGTCGGTCCAGGCCTCGGCAATGGATTAGTCAAAAAAATTTGGCTGCCCAAGCGGGGAAAACCGACTCGCTTTTTCACGCCGATAAATGCCATCAGGAAATGATTGCGCGGATCCCATCGCGCGCCTACTCCAAGATCAAACCCCCCCGCGCGAACTTTCCGCCTCAATCGAAACAACTCGCGCCAGGGCCAGCTATATAGCCGGTATTTATGCCGGAAAACAGTCCATGGCGCGGTAAACGGCAGCACTTGGATTTCCGGCCAAAGCATGGGTTGCAGATCCTTTGCGAAAGGCTTGGCGATGAGGGTCACGTCGTATTTCCGGGCGGCCGCGCGGAGGAACTGCGTGGCGATGACCAAATCGCCCACTTCCCAGAGTTCGATGGCCAGAAGTCGTGGTTTGGTGGTCGTTGGCGTCATTGCGGACAGACGAACGTGCTCGATATCAAGCCATCACGTTTGTCTTGGTCCCGGAAAAGAATTCATTTTGGTATTTTATCAAATACCCGTTGCAGGTCTGCCGATGGGAAGGGGACGGAAACGGCTGGGCACAAACTGGGGACGGGTTACCAGCGCCGGCTTGGCCATGCCGCCGTTCAGACTGACACTAAATCCAATCAGAGCGACAAATGAAATCAGATCCCCATAAAAACCACCGAATATGAAAAAGAAGTACAGGGTTTTTGTCATAAAATAGGCCATTAGGAAGGAATTTATCTTCTTTAGGTCGGGATCGCCGTACTTATAATTTGCCCATAGCACCTTTATTGAGGCCACCAAAAACCACAAAAAGCCGATCATTCCCCAAATGCCGAAGGGAATAATCAAGGACAGGGGCCCATTGTGATAATCGCTCGCCAGCGTAAAGCCACCCCCCACCAGTCCCCCGACTTGTCCGTTTCCGAAAGTGAGGTACTCCATCATGTCGTTCATGTCGAATGTCAGCCCCTTGCCTAAGAGCAGATAGTGTGGGATCTGGGGAAGAACAGATTGCCAGATTTCCAACCGCCATTTGGTGCTCGTTTCCGCGCTCATTCTGGCCACCGGATCGATTTTCACCGGCAGCAGCGCCAGGCAACGCTGAACTGGCAGCGGCAGGCGGTCGGCACACGCCACCGTCAGGCCCCCTGCCAACATAAGGCCCAACAGCATTACCGGCATCAATCGGCTGCGCAGAAGACCTTCAAAACAGAATACCAGCGCCATTGTAGCCACAAGCATGACAACGGTTCCCCGGAAACCTCCGATGAAGCTCAGGCACGCAGCGGAGAAGAACACCAGCGGTCGCCAAAACTTCCTGATATTTAACGTTCCTTCAATGCCGTACCGCGCCACCACCGTAAACGCCACCGCGACACAAGCGGAGCCCAATCCGCCAAAGCGCTCCAGGTTTTCATGGCTCATTAGAACGGTTTGATATCGAGAGGGGTCCATGCTTGAGGGAAAAATCAGAGAAAGCGGACCAAGACCAGATCCCAAATACCCGCCGAGGTCACTGATCGCCTGTCCAATGCCGCTGAACAAAAACAGCACGATATAGAAGTTGGCCTTTTCGATAGGAATTCGCTGGCTGACGAGCGCAAAATATCCAAGGATTGCCACGAAAATGTAAAGATACCGTTTGCCGCCGACGGTCTCATCCCCCAATGCGCGGAAAGCCAGGCCGCCCCTGCATTTCGCCGTGACCAGCACCACGATTCCGATGAACAGCAGCGAATAGGTGATTGCCGGAACCGAAAGGAACTTCCGTTCGCGGTTCAAAACATAATGTCCCACCGCCACTCCAAATGCGATGCAAGCCACGGGCATCCAACCCGGCAGATACCCGGGCAGGAAAGCGATCGTCATCCCCATATTCAAGACAACTATCAGCCACGCGTGGTACCACCGCAGCAAGAGCGGTGACATTAGCACGAAAAGCAATAACCCGAAGAGGATATAGGAAGTACTGTCCTGCTGAGGGGAGGTGGACAAGCCCGTAATGATATACCCGAGGATCAACGCCAATGGCAGGCAAATGGCGTAAATCAGCATTGAACGGGCCAGTACGGTATTGTTCATAGCAGCACTATCCTCGACCAACGCCGGTCACTTTTGTTCAAATTATGTCGAGTCTTATTGGCCATTCAGGAGCATGAATTAAACCCAAGCCGCGCTCGGTTGGCAATCACTTTCGGAAGGCGATTTTTACATAATTCCGAGTCTATAAAGCCGCTCGAAGAGAGTTCTTTGTTTTAAATCGGCCTTTTGCTAGCTTTTCGCCGTTCTTAGTCCATGAGAGTCATCTTCGACCACCCGCATCCGTTTTTGCTGACGCACGGTGGATTTCAAATTCAGATTGAGCAGACCTACGAAGCCCTGCGGCAGGCAGGCATCATGGTCGAATACCTTCGTTGGTGGGATGATCGGCAGCCGGCCGACATCATCCATTACTTCGGCCGCCCAACGTCTGCCTATGTGCATTACGCGCAAAAGAAGGGGATCCGCGTCGTCATGTCACAGTTGCTTACCGGTCTAGGTTCACGTTCTTCTCGCGTTCTTCCGTTGCAAAAGGCGGCAATCTCCCTGGCTCGAAAAACCTTTCCCGGCATGGTCACTGATCGCTTCGCCTGGAACGTTTTCCAAATGGTCGACGCTGCCGTTGCGCTGACGAGCTGGGAGGCGCATCTGATGTCTTACATGTTCGATGCTCCAAAAGAAAAGGTTCACGTTGTCGGCAATGGCGTGGAAACAATCTTTTTGGACAGCGCACCTGCCACTCGCGGCCAGTGGCTCGTCTGCACCGCAACGATCACCGAGCGCAAACGGGTTTTGGAAGTGGCCGAAGCCGCCGTGCTGGCCCAAACTCCCGTTTGGATCATAGGCAAACCTTACGCAGAATCTGATCCTTACGCGCAGCGCTTTTCCGCGCTGGCCGGGCAACACCCACAATTCATCCGCTATGAAGGCGCCATTTCCGATCGGGCACAACTGGCCCGCATTTATCGCGAAGCTCGCGGGTTCGTACTCTTGAGCACCATGGAAAGCTTGAGCCTGTCCGCTCTGGAAGCCGCAGCCTGCGAATGTCCGCTGCTGTTGAGCGATTTGCCCTGGGCTCGAACAACCTTCAATGAGAATGCGGTTTATTGCCCGATCACCTCTTCGCCCCAGACCGCTCCTCACCTGCGCCAGTTTTATGATGCTGCGCCCAACATCAAGGCGCCGCCCAAACCGCCGACGTGGCTCGAAATCGCCCGGCAGTTAAAGGCAATTTACGAGCGCGTCTTGAACAATCGGTAGCGAGCGCATCTTTCATCGCTTCGGTCGAGCATCCAGAACTTCACGGTAAATGTCCACGTGCCGTTGCGCAACCATTTCGGGCAGGAATCGGACCATTGCCTGCTGTTTGCCGTTCTGACCGAGATTACGGCGGAGTGAGTTGTCCCGCAAAATTGCTTCCATTGCTCCTGCCATGCCCCGCGCATCCAGCGGGTCGCAAAACAAGCCGGTTTTCCCTTCCTCAATCAAATCGGGCAAACCTCCGACGTTGGCGGCGACGACCGGCACACGCGCGGCCATCGCTTCCAAGACTACCATCGGGCAATTGTCCTCCAGCGAAGGCAAAGCCAGGGCCGTCGCCTCGCGAAAGTGCTGCTTGAGCGCCGCGCGGTCGGCCATTCCGCCGTAAACGCACCAGGGCCGGTCCCGAATCAACGCCGTAAACTCGTCGACGTAGGCGCGCTCAGGACCCTTATGGCCAAGAAACAAGACTTCGAATTTGCCTTTGGGTGAGAGCGAATCCAGCGCCCGGATGAAGGCATTCTGGTTTTTGCGCACGCAAATGAGCCCGACGCACAGAATCCGCGGCAGTTTTCCCGAGGGCGGTTCGGCGTTGATCTCGAAAAATGAGGCATCCACCGCATTGGGCACGACCCAGGTGCGCTTGGCCAGGCTCCGCACCGCCTCTTCCGTGTAACGAGTGATGCACACCACACCCTGCGAACGCGGAATGGTCCGTTTTTCCAATTGCGCCGCCAGCCAGAAAAACGAAAACGTTTTTGCCCGGTTCACCTTCGCAATCAGCCCCATGTTGCCGTGGATCGTCAGGACGTTCGGAAACCCTGAAGACACGGCGCTGATGGCGCAATCGCGTTCGGTGCCTTGGCCGTGCACGATGTCCGGTTGAATCTCCGCCAATTTTTTCCGAGTCGCCCGGATGCACCCCTGGTACAAGGTCTTCATCCAGCCGATTTTCGGCACGACCAGAGCGTGGTAGTAAATATTCGCCGCCACTTTCTCCGGCGATTTCACAGCCTCGCGCGCGCAGCAGACGACGTGCACTTCCACGTCCTTCAATTGCGCAAACCCTTGCAGCAAGGCTTCCGGCGCCGTGCCGAAGTAAGGAACCGGATTCACGTAATCCTTGTAATGCTCGCGACTATCCGTCGTCAGGATGGCGATTCTCATGCGGCACTCTTCTGGAACACACGATTGTGTCCGACCTGCAGCAGTTCGCGGAACCGCTTACGATCGATTTCCTTCGCCAGGCGGGACGGGCCGGGATGTCCGCCGGTCGCGAACTTCGGCGGCCGAAACGACGTGGTTAATCCAGAATCATCGAGAACCACCACCCCGCCGGCTTTCAGATTATCCGAGCAAATTTTCCAATCGCGCGCGGCCACTTCATAGTCGTGGTTGCCATCGATGTAAATCATATCCCATGGTTTGGACGCGATAAATTGCTCAGCCGCGGGGTCCGTGGAAAAAGCGCGAAGCAGCACGGGCACGGGCAATTTGAAGTGCTCAAAGTTGGCCAGCGTGTCCTGATAATAGTCCACATTGTTCCGATAGCGCGAAACCGAGTCGCCGGCGGGCGAAAAGGGCGAGATGCCACACACATCGGCGGATCCGTTATTCATTCGCGACAGCAACGACGCCAAACTGAGCGTTTGTCCGCGATAAACACCGATTTCGAGAAAATTCGCCGGCTTAAACTCGCGAAACAGCAAAAACCACATCACGTGGAACGCATCCTCCCCAAAGCCCCGCCGCTCAGACGTAAAATAAGAACGATGCTCGCGAAGCTCTGGCGGAAGCCGCTGATGGAAAAAACGAACGCAGTCGAGATAAAAGGTGGTCGGATCGGTCAGGCTCATTGCCCACTCGGCCCGGGGAAAATCCGCAGGAGCGGCTTTTTGAAGCACTTCGCGCTTTTGGCGGGTTGCCGCCATTTTTCGCAATCGGCCTTTTATATATCCGGGGATTGACACAAAAAAATACTATTCGGCATCATCGTCGCGCTCTCCCGCGGCCATATCTGAGTATCGGCAGGGAAAAAAACCGATATGCAGCCGCCGAAACAATCAAGCTGACGAATATGGGTCCTATCACGATGAGTGCATACTTGATAAAATTTCCGTTGGCAGGTCCAAAAACATGTCGCGCTCCCAGAGCAAGCGGTTGATGGAGGATATACCATTCATAGCTGATGATTCCACACCAGCGCAGCCAGGGCGCACAAAGGATTTTCGCGATGAAATGCTCTGGTTGCGCGATGAACAGAAGCAGGGATGCGGCCCAAAACTTGACTCCCCATCCGACCAATTCATTGGTAAAAACGGATTTATCCTGCGGATGCATACTGAACCAGGAGAAGGTCACCAAAGCCAGCGGCCACAAAAAGATGCCGGCCACTCCCCATCCAACCCATGACTTCCGAATGAACCCCATGTTGTCCAGCCCGGCAATCAGGACGCCTAAACAAAATGTGTCTAACATCGAAGGATAATGAACCTCTATGTTCGGCTGGAGCGTGACAACTTTTCCGGTCAACACCCGCATCAGCATTGGAGCCAGAAAAAGAATTGCCGTCACCACTGCAAGAGTCGCTTTGGGTGAAAGACGTTTCAAGCAAAGAAAAAGCAACGGTATTGTGACATAGAACTGAACCTCGACGATCAGCGTCCACATCACGGGATTGAATTTTCCACTGATCGGCACGATAAACCCCCACCCGGCCAGCCATTTAAGGCCGATCGGAAAATAAGACGGGTCGGAATAGACTAGGATATAGAATGGCGTCAGGATCAGGACCGATAACGCCAGCGGCGGATATATTTTCCAAAACCGACGTTGAGCATACCCTCGTGGCACCACCTTCCCGGCGCCGGCCACCTTCGACTTCCAAAAAGGCCACGAAATGAGAAATCCCGACAGCGCAAAGAACAGGGTAACGCCATGCGAACCCGTGCCCACCAGCGAGCCAATGGTATGCAAAATATGGCCTGATTTCGGATTGATGTAAAAATGATGGCACGCGATCACCATCAGAATCGCAATGCCCCGCAAACCATCGATGAAATCGTAATCACGATTGACAGCGGGGTTGACGTGCCATGGGTCGAGCCAGCTTTCCTTTGGCTCAATGGCTGGTTTAACCTCCGTTGTTGCCGCTAGCGACATGATACGTCCCGTAAGTAATGCTGCAACCGCCAGAGCGCCTGGCGAACCTCCGGATACGCTGACGCCGCTGCCGTTCGTCGCGCGGATTTTCCAAGTTTTGCCATCGAATAGATTGGCTGCATTGACAGATTGTGCCTGAGTACAATTGCTGGGCACCAGAAAAAAGCAGGGATTTCGACGCTCACGTGGTCCTGGATTTCCGAGCGTCTCCGAGATGACGATTGTAGATATCGAGCATTTTTCGGCTATAATCCGCCCACGAACCGCCTCGCTCCATTTTCGTGGCGGCGGCATTACCCATCGTTTTGCACAACTCCGGATTTTGAGCCAGTTCTTTCATCCTTTGATAAACCGTGTCCGAAGACCGCGCGGGCACGATGAAACCCTCTTTGCCATCTTCGACCACCGTGGTCGCGCCACTGTTATGAGTGGCAATAATAGCCAGCCCCGACGCCATTGCCTCGCTGATCACGCGCGCGAATCCTTCTTCGATCGAAGGAAAAACAAACGCCGTGCACGTGCGCATTAATTCGGCGAGTTGCGCATGATTCAAGCCCCGCCGGTACGTGAACAAATGTCGCGTTTGCTGAATCAGCTTCTTTCCGTCCGGGTACGGAGGCCCGCATAAAATCAGCTCTGCGCCGGGCACTTCTTTTTTCAACCGTTCGAAAGCGGGGAGCAGATACTGAATTCCCTTGCGTAACGTCAGCACGCCAGCAAACAGAAATCGCGGCTTGTCGGGCGGGGCCGTGCGCCGGGAGAACACCTGCAAATCGGCTCCAAAAGGATTTACCTCCAGCTTTGATTCCGGGATGCCGTTGTAAATCATTGAATCGCGCACGTAGGTGGAAGCACAAATAATGACGTCCGCCCGCTCAAGTTCCCGGTTGCAACGAGCAAAAACCGACCTCCAAACGCCTACCGTCGACCCGGGACTCCAAATATCGATCTCTCTCTGCCAAAAGCCATGAAAGCTTGTGGGATGGCTGTTCGAGGCGTCCAAAACCTTGAGCGCGCCAATCCGTTCGGCATGGTCGAAAGGCTCCGTGGCGAACGACATTGCCGAATGCACCACGTCACAAGCTGGGAATCGCTGCCGCTTCAGCCAGTTCGTCCATACCGGAAGCATCGCTTGAAATCCGAATTCCGCGAACCGGCCTTTAAATAAGCGATAAAACGGCTGGCAGGCGATGGAAAATGGCCGCGATCGCTTAAAACGTTCCGGGGGCAACCCGGTGAAGTTTTTGTTGGCACTGTAAGCCCATGCTTCCTGTCCCAGCCTGAGCATTTCTGCCGCCGAATAATGGAACCAGGTGCCGCCGCACGAAGCATAAACGATTTTCATGGATTTTTGGGTGCGGGACGGTGCATTCCAGTCGCGGCGGTCAAAAAACCTCTCACTGGCCGCGGCAAAAATCTTCTCCCAATGACAAAAACCATCTTCGCACCTACCGCCTTGGAGCGCGCGGTGAATGCCTTTAGCCGAGGCTCCTTCGCCGATGCCGCCTGCTCCGCCGCAAACTGCCATTCCTCACGAAAGCTCCCTCGCAGCGCCTTCCACGAAGTGCTCAGGCGGACAATGCTCCGATCCAGGCAAACCAGCCGCGCGTCCGTGTACACCGCCGGGGCCTGCTGAAGGCTCCGCTTGCAAAACCGCACGTCGGCCGTCCACGGATATTCCGCCTCAAACGGCAGTGCCTTTCGCATCACGTCGGCCCGCAGCAACGCGCGCGAAAGCGCGCCAATGCGGTTGACTCCCCGAATCGTCTCGCGCGTAAACTCCTGGTAATCGTAAAGCCGCGCCGGTGATTGTTCCGAAGACGGGCGCCCGTTCGAGTCCGCGTGGGCGCTGACCGGGTCAATGGTGTAACTTTCAGTAAAAAAAATCCCTGCTTGAGGAAACGTCTCAATCGCCGCCGCGGCTGCGTCCCAAAAACCGCCTTCCACGCAATCCCCCACCATCAATGGCTTGACCCACGGAAGCTGCGCCTGCGGAAACGCCCAACTCCAATGCTCCACGCGCCCCAGCGGCTCCGGCGGAGATATGACGCGCCATTGTGCCGGCGGGAATTTCTTCAGCAGTTCTTTCCAAGGCGAACCATCGGTCGAGAAATTATCGCTCAAGGTGAGAAGAACCCGCCCCGCGGTGGCAGGGGCCAATACGCTTTCAATGGAATTTCGGAGCGCTGCGCCTCCATTGCGAACCGGAATGATCACTTCATACTGGCGCATCACTCGGTACCAAAAACGTGAAAATTCATGAGATGCCAGACTAATTGCGCCAAATTGGCATGTCGAGCCGGGATTTGCTTCCAGCCGCGCCCCGGGGACGTGATTAAAAGTGGGTGAACATCGGGGCGACTGGAAAGTCGCCTCAACCCGCAGACATTCCAGTCCCTCCAGGCGAGATTCAGGGAACTTTCTAATTCCCTGTCGAGGACAATGCCAACATGCCACCCGCCTCCGCCGGAGCTTACGCTTCATCCGTGTGGAGCAATGTTTCCAGCATTTCGCCCAAATCCGCTGAATCCCGCGCAATATTGACCGCGTCACAGCTCTTGAAGGGATTGCTGCGATCGTAATCGTTGACCACGATCCGCTTTCCGTGATTCAGGCCAAAGATGATCTGGTGATAACGGACGCCTGCTCGCCGCAATTGTTCCACCGTGATTTGACGCGCCGCTTCCTTGCGTGAGCTGGTGATGATGATTTGCACCTTGCCGCTATCATAAAGTCGATTGATGGCCTCAATGTTTTCCTTGATGCCTTCCGTTTGTCCCCAAATCGGTTCGAAATATTCACCGGAGTTGTGGACGAGTGTTCCGTCCAGATCTACGAAAAGCGTGCCGAACCGGGCCTTGTAGCGGTTCCAATCCTTCAGCGTGCCCCAATCGGAATATTCTGAACAAACCGCGGCCGAAAACGCCTTATTCTCCAGCAGCATCTGGTAAATGATATGGGAGATATACAAATTCTTCAGGTGCGAAAGCTTGTTAAAATAGCTCAGATACTCCCGCGCGTCTTCAAATCCATATGCGCCGCTGCAGAAGAAATTGCTGATCACGCGTTTCTCCACGATGTTCGTCACAAAATGGTTTTCGTTCACGTCCGCATAACTCTTGTTGCTCGGATTGATGAAACCCACCTGGTTCAGGTCCACCACGGAAACAAAATTCGCCGATGGAACTTTCAACCGGAAATAATTGTCCGAATCCTTGATGCATATCGGCCCCTTGATATTTTCCTTCTCAATCGCCCTGGCCACCGTCTCCGGCTGCGACTGCGTGGGCTGATCCAAAGCCACCACCACCAGCCGGTCAGCCAGGCTGATCTGCTGGAATTGTTTTTTGATGCCGTCCAGGCATTGAAACTCACTCAAGTGGCTGGCGAGCACAGTGAGGTAGATTTTCTTCAGTTCTGGAAGCTCCAATCCCCGGATTGCCTCAGCGAGCATCAGGTTTCCGTTCGGGTGCGTTAGCATCCACTTGGGCCTGAGTTTCGGAAACCGGGACGATTGCCCCGCCGCGGGAATAATAAGATTCATAGCGTTAGGTTAACGGGATTCCGCCGTAAAGTGTTTCGACATGGCCTCAAGCGCATCAGCCACCAGTTTTGTCGTTTTCGCTTCCACGCAGTAAGGCAGGACGCGCATCATGTTAACGAATTGGAACAATTCATAATGCCGGCGATACCAATCGTAGGACTGAAACGCCCCCTCGATACGCCCGTCCAGATAATGCAACGATATCTGCACCCTCGGCCAGTTAAAATCCGCCTGATACAACAGCAACGACCAAAAGAAATAAGTATCCTGGCGTATTTTCACAATGTCCTGGAGCGGAGATTCCACATAGGAATCCAGGAAATCCAGCAGGTAAAGCGTGTCCCCCTTGAACAGGATATTCGACAGCGTCAAATCGCCGTGACAGGACCCGACCGGCACGGAAATCGGCTCTTGGCAGCGCCTTTCCGCCATCAAAATGTATTTGGCCGGCACGCCCCGGCCAGCCAGCTCTTTCAACTTCGCGCGAATGTCACCGGAGACTTCCGCTTCCTTTGAAGCCTTCAGATTCTCAACAATGAAGCGGACCAAAACCTCGGCGAAATCGTCCAGGGCTCCACGATCTGCCTCCGAGAGAAATTGGACGAAGTCCTTGGCGGCCACGAATTCCATGTCCGCATGAAATACGCCATTGGCCGTCGCAGTGGTCAGAATCCTCGGCGTGCGGACCCGATCGTGATGCGATTGGTTGCAAAACTGGATTTGCTTTTCGATCTGCCGCTTCAGCCGTTCAGCCTCTTTGGGCGAGCTGGATTTGCGAATCGTCAGCTCATTTACCAGCTCAATGCCAAATCCAGAGTTTCCTTTTACGAGCATAATACTCCTGCTTTGGCCCGCTCACGATTCCGACCAGACATATTTTCGACATTAACCAAGTCTGTCCTCGCGGAGCAACCAATTTCCGGAATCAGCGTTCCTTGGGGGCGCGGCTTCGCACACGCGCCGGAGCGCGGGTGTCAAGTTGCGCCCGTTTCCTTGCCAGCGGTTTGCCCGCCCTGATCAAATTCACTGAAGGAAAAATCGGAACGCTCCAAGCTTGTTTTTACCATCGTCAAAAGCGTATCTTTAACCGACAACGCAGGCTCCGAACAGCCGTGCAAGCAACGATGCCCAGCATTCTGAACTATCTCAAACGGCCGGAATACATTTTTCGGCCACAGCAGGTATTCCAGCGTTTCCGGCACATCGGCAAACGCCCCCAACCCGTCGAGCGAGTCACTCTGCCCTGGGGCGCCACCGTCAGCGTTCACCCAACCGAAAACGTCGGAAGCGATATCTATCATTACGGAATTTTCGATCGCATCGTTCCGGAAACGATCTATCGTTTAACCGATCCGGGTGAACTCACGATCGAGGTGGGCGCCAACATCGGCCAGAATTGTTCCATCATGGCTTACAAAACCGGGCCTCAAGGCCGGGTGATCGCTTTTGAGCCGCATCCCGAAATCTTCGAAGAGTTGAAATCCAATGTGGCTCTGTGGCCGAAAACAATCGCGCAAACCTTGCAGTTGGAACAAATCGCCCTCGGCGATACAAACGCCGAAGCCTGGCTAAGCGACGGGCCGGAGTTCCGCCACAACCGGGGCGGCGCCTCACTGTCCCCCAACATCCCCGCGTCTGATTCCGGCCGCAAACACCGGGTTGCGGTTCGCCGGCTGGATGAATACCTCGCCGCCCCTACGAAAGCTGGCGTCTGCAAAATTGATGTCGAAGGCCATGAATTATCCGTGCTTCACGGAGCCGAACCAGCCCTCTCACGGCACGCCATCCGCGATGTTATCTTCGAAGATTTTAGCCAGATGCCCAGTCCCGTCGCCGATTTCCTTGCCCGTCATTCTTATACGCTCTTTCGACTCACCGCGTCCTGGTGGAAACCTCGCCTGACGGAAGTTCGCCCGGGAGACAAACCGCCAGCCGGTTTCTCCTACAACTATCTCGCCACCTCCGATCCTCAGCGAGCCAAGGCGCGTTTTCAGTCTGGTGGCTGGCGCTGTCTCATGTGCCCTCGGCTTCCGCAATGAAAGACCGCATCGCGATTGTCACTGGCGGCCTGGGTTTCGGAGGTTCAACCAGTTTTGTTCTTCAGCTTGCCTCGGGTTTGCAGGAAATCCATGTTCCGTCCGCCGTGTTTAGCTTCATGCGGAAGAACGAATTTGCCGGAGAGTTCGAGGCCAAAGGCATTCCCGTCCATACCACGGACGAAGAGCGATTGATCTTCGAAGACCGACTCGCGTTCCTGTGTAAAAAAATCGCTGAATTTGCTCCCACCGCCGTGCTGGCAAATATCGGCGCCGAATCGTACGAGCTTTTGCGCTATGTTCCGCAAGGCGTGGCGCGGATAGGAATCGTTCACGATCTGGCGACCCGGCCTCAACTGACAGTGCGGCTGTATCACGATGTTTTGGACGGAGTTGCCGCCGTCAATCCACACCTGGCCTCAATGGTCCATGCGGAGTCGCCGCAGACCGCCTGCCGTTATGTTACGCACGGAATTCCTCTTGTCTCGGGGTCTCGACCCAGAGATCCCAATCCCGACCGACCTCTCAAGCTCATCTTTTTCGGTCGCCTCGAGCCAGGGAAGGGGACGCGCGTCTTCCCCCTCATCCTAAGGGAGCTGCAAAAGCGAAACATTCCCTTTCAGTGGACCATTCACGGCCAGGGCTCGGACGAATCCTACCTCCGCGAAACTTTGAAGAAAGAAATCGAGGCCGGCCAGGTAGTCATGTCCTCGCAAGTGCCGCGCGAGAAACTCTTCGCCATCGTTCGCCAGCATGATGTTTTCATCATGGCCTCCGACATTGAAGGCGGCCCGCTGACGCTTTTGGAGGCGATGTCCGCCGGACTGGTGCCCGTGTGCAACAATATTCCCTCCCTTGCGCAAGAGGTGGTCAAACCGGAAAATGGATTTCTTATTCCCCGGGATCCCGCCCGCTACGCCGAATGTCTTGCCATCCTCCATCAGGATCGCGCGCTTCTGGAAAAAATGTCAGCCGCAGCCAAAGAAATCATCACCGCGAATTTCACGCTCGAAGCCATGGCACGGCGGTATTTGGATTTCATCCATTCACTCACTTTGCCTGAAAACGCGAAACCGTGGCCCCGGCACATGGATCCCAAACCAATTCGAACCTCGACGGGTGTTGCTAAGATTGCTCAAAGCGTCAAAATGGTTCGTCACGCCCGCCGCGTCCTGAAACGAATTCGCTCCTGACTTTGCCCCATGAAAACCTGGCTAAAAAACCGACTTTATCGCCTTCCCATCCTTCGCGAGCTCCGGCAGATCAACTTCGCTCTGGGAATCGCGAACGTGGCCCAGATTAATAATTTTCTTAAGTCCGAGCTCAACCATCCGCGATATCGGGACCCGCGCAAACTGAATCACTTCGAACACCAGGTGTTTTCCCAGAATCGCGAAGACGGAATTCTCACCGAAATTTTTCGCCGCATCGGCGTCAAAGACCGGTTTTTCGTCGAATTCGGCGTCGGCAACGGCCTTGAAAACAACACCGTTTTTCTCCTTACGCAAAACTGGCGCGGCGCCTGGATCGAAGGCAATCCGTCGGAAGCCGCCGAAATCAAATCACGCTTTCATCAACCGCTGGCGGACGGCCAGTTGAAGTTCCTTAATAGTTTCATCACGGCCGAAAATATTGAAGCTCTCTTCGGGCAGATGCAGATTCCATTCGAGTTCGATCTGTTGTCGCTCGACATCGATCGGAATACCTATCATGTCTGGAAAGCGCTCAGCCGTTACAAACCCCGCGTCGTGGTCGTTGAATACAACGCCAGTTTTCCATCCGACGCCGTTTGGATCGCGCGATATGACGCCCAGCGCGTTTGGAACAACACCATGTATTTCGGCGCGAGCCTGAAAGCATACGAGCAACTCGGCGCTTCAATGGGTTATTCCCTAGTGGGCTGTGACCTGTCCGGAACCAACGCGTTCTTTGTTCGAAACACAGAAAAGTTGGAACTGTTTGCGGATCCTTTCACCTCGGAGAACCATTTCGAACCGCCCCGCTATTGGACCGCATATCGCGAAGGCCACGCCCGCTGTTTCGACGACCGAATCCCGTAAGCGCCGGTTTTCCGCCATCATGCGCCGCGGCGCAGCATGCCCATGACCTTCTGGAACTCGCTCTGCAACATCTCGCGGGTCAAGCCGGCGAACCAACAAACCGCGAGGAATATCACCATATAGCACCCGGCCAGCATGCCCAGATGTGCCGGCGAATCGTTTGGAAAGAGCAGCTTCAACACCGCCGCCGCCGCCGTGCACGCCAGCGGCAGCAGCCAGCATCGCGCCGCCCAGCGCACCGGTGATAAGCCGAGGTAACGGCAAGTGACCGTGCCGAGACAAAGGCTCGATACGGATTGCGCGAGAACAGTCGCCGCGGCGACCCCCGTAATGGCAAATGTTTCTCCGTAAATCGAAACGAGTTTTACTGAAAGTATCGAAAGGGCAAGATTCAGCAAACCAGTTCCCGCCACCGCCAGGCCCCCAAGCCTCAATCCCCTGTCCCCCGAGCGCATGGACAATTGAATGCCTGCATTGCCGCATACCGTTACTGCCAGGTTCCCGGCAAAGGCAAATTGCAATGACAAAGGCGCCTGGTGCGCTTTGTCAATCCAAAGGCCGACAAAAAGATTATTGAAAGCGATGTAGCCAAGCACCGCCCCCGTCCCGAGAACCACTTCAAACGCGCTCAATCGCTTCAACTGCGTCAGCAGACGTTTCCGATCGGCTTCCTGCGGACTGGCCATCCATTGTGTTAATTTCGGAGCGCCGACAAACGTTGCCGTCACAATCAGAGTCACCGCCAATTCACAAGCCTTGTAATTGGCCTGATACATGGAGATAACGCCGGTCCCAATCACGGCGCTAATCACCAGGAAGTCGGTTGCAACGTAAATCGCCGTCCCCACGCTGACCAGATAAGCCCACCAACTTGCTCCCCCCAGTGTTTTCCACTCCTTCCGGTCGCACGCCAGCGGCCGTAAAGCGCCCATCCATGGATGCGACCATTTCAGCATGCACCAGGCCAGAACAGTCAGCAGGAACGCCGAAGCAAGGTAGGGAAGCATTTGCACCCACAGCGGCGCGTGGAGCAAGGCCAGCCGCCAGTGGAAAAACGGCGCCAATATCTGCGCGCACAGGATCGTCGGCAATATCGGCCATGTCACCGTCCCATGGGCGTAATTCAAACTGGCAAAATACCCCCCAATAAGAAACAGCCACAGGCTGAATCCGCCGTAAACAAAAAGCAACGTCATGGACCCAGCTCCCGGAACACCAGCGAAGTTAAGCCAATATCGCAACCAGGGAGACAGGCCGATAAACAAAATGCATAATCCTCCGCTCAGCAGCAGGAACAAAGTTCGCGCCGAAGCCAGCAAGGACCGCAGACCGCTGTCGTCGCCTCGACCGAGCAGCACGCCTACTTTCAACGACAGCGCGCCGGTGATGCCGAAGTCCCCGAGCGACCCCAAACGCGTCAACTTCTGAAAACTCTGGAACAATCCGAACAGCGGGTCGCCCATGGACCGAATCAACAGCGGCATCCAGATCAGCGAAAAACACGAACCCGCCGCCTTTGCGACCATTTGCAGCACGAAAGCCATCCGCACCGAAGTGCGGTTCCGCTTGAGCCATGAAATCAGCGCCGGCAAAAAACTCATTCGCTGGCGAATGGAAACAGAGCCTTCTGATAACTCAAGCATTTCGTTTTGGACATGCGCGCCTCGCGGCTGCTCAAAAGTTCAGGGGGATTCATGGATGCTCTTTTATGTCGAAAAACGCGGTCAAAACGGCGGAAATGGCATCTTTGGAATAAGATGCTAATCCAGTCTCACCAGATACCAATCCACCGGTCCTTCACCCGCCCGCAACGCCAGCGGGAAAGTCCGGACCAGGGTTCCATGAATTTCGGCCAGCCATTGTTCCAGTGGTTTTTGGAAATCCAGGCGAAATTTCTCCGAACTCACCAGCACGTAAGTGATTCCTTCCTTCCGCAAAAACGCCCCCGTATCCTCGTGGCAAACATGGATCACCCGCCGCGACCCGAACGGTTGCCATAAGGCCGCCTCCGGATCGTCATACGTCACCAATCCAACCACTCGCGTTTCCGGCGGCAGCAGCGCAATCGCCGGCGCAAAGCTGTCATGGCGATGGCTGTAGACCGAATACACCTTCTCCGCGCGCGAGACAAATTTTGCCGGGCAGCCAAGCCTTTGCATCAGCGCCACCGCCGGTTTCCATGGGAAGAGCGGGCGCGCGGGATTCAGCATCAAAGGCGCCGCCGCCACGACAAACGTTCCCAACGCGGTCACCTGCCACCAGCGCTGCCTGACCAGGCGTTCGCTCACGATCATGAAAAGCGGAATGACCAGCAACGGATAATAAGGCGTCAGCAACCGCACTGTGGATAAATAATAGGAGCTCACCATGAACACGAAAAATGCGATGTACGTGCCCAGGTTAAAAAAGACCGGCAACGGTCGAAAACTCTCGCATCTCGCGCGGTTGCGAAAATTCCATAAAACCCCCAGCGCGGTTGCAAATAGCAACACGCAAAGTCCAAACCCCAACCCCGATGTTTCTTCCGTATCCATCTCGCTCATGGTGAAGACCGTGTTTTGGATGTCGAAGGTCGCATCGATTTTCTGGCCGGAGGATGTTTTTGCCAATCGGGCGGCTACGTGGCTGTTCCACCATCCGGCGAAGGGAGCGACCGGCGGCGTCAGGCCATTGATGGCAAGAATCGACACATTGCCGGCGAACCGCGCCCAGGCCGTTCCGCTGCTCGAAGCCATGTGCTGACTAACTCCTCCCGTCCAGTCACCGGCATATTTGATGTTCAAAAAAGAGATCGGAAGGAACGATACCACCGCTGCCACCACGCAAATCGCAACCGTGACATAAATCTTCCTGAACCAAAGCCTCCATCCCGGCGCGAGCGCGATAACATACGGCAAGCCCAGGGGCACTGTGTTTGCCTTAACGCCGGTGAACAATCCCGCCGCCAGGATCGATAGCCACAATGCGCCGAGGGATTTCTGCTGGTGCGAACGCAATGCGTAATCCATCGCCGCCAGAACGAGCACCGCCGCAAACAGATCGTTGGCAATGCTCCCCGCTTGCAGCAGAAAACAATAACCGCAGGACAGCGGCCACATCCAGCACCACGCCACACGCGGACGGATTCCCAGCCTGGTAAAAACGCTGAAGATCAATCCCGGCAGGAACAGAAACGAAACCACATTGATCAAAAACAGCAATCGGTCCGTTCCCGTCAAAGCCATTATCGGCGCCGAAACCCATTCAATTCCCGGCCCGCGCGTATTCACCCGGTTGAAGTCCGTGTGGATCCAGTGCCAGCGCCCTTCCGCCAGCCAATGCAACACGCGCGGAAGGCGGTAAGCCATGGCGTCATAGTTCGTGGGCACATACAGCACTCCTCCCAAAACGGCCAGCACCGCCAAAATGAAAAACGCCATGGGCAGCGGACGCCGAAATCGCCGCCGGAACTTGCCGAAATCCTGCGGGCAAAAGAACACCGCCCCCGTTTTGATCTTCCAAACCCCGAAGATCACCAGCGCCAGCCCAAGCGCGATTCCGAAGCCCGGAACATTCAACGCATGCGCCGCCGACAAAACCCATCCCATGAAATTGCAGTAGGCGCAAAAGACCACCCAGACGGCAACCAAAGAGATTCGCGGACGAAGGCTCGTTTTTTTGTCGAACGACACAGCCAAAATTCAGATTTCCGTGGCAAGGTAGTAAGCCGCCGTCCAAAGGGTCAACCTCAAACCCGAAACCGCTCAAAGCTTGACCTGCCTCCTGCGGCCTATAGCCTCGAATCTCGCCACGTAGCGCAGACATTACTGTCTGCGGGTTTGGGCGACTTTCCAGTCGCCCGTTTCAACACTGCCAAATCTTGAAACAGCGACAGCTCTCGGTTGCCTCCTTCGGCCGGCAAACATTTTGCTCACCATCTCACCCGATCACACAGCAACAACTGGTTCGGCATCCAGCCCGGGAACGCTTTCCTTAGCGGGAAACCGTTCGGCACTTCTCCGCTGGTGACCGTTCCCAGGATAAAATGTCCCCAGCTCAGATGACCGTCGAACAACAAATCCGTTTGAAAGTGCCCATCCATGGAGCGCGGGGTGAGCAGCAGCCCGTCGATTGGTTTCAACGCGTCATTGATCGCAAAAAAACTCTCCTGCCATTCCGTGGGATTCTTTGGATCGGCCGTCGCGTTCAGGGTCAGCCACACCGTCTGGCGATCCCCGTACCACGCCACCGCCCAGGGGACATCTGACATCATCATCTCATCCTGGGAAAACAGGTGCGCACCCTGCTGGATTTTATCCGGCCAATACGGCGGATAAACGATGGCTCCCTTGCCCGGAAGCAACAACGCGAACCACATCGGCAGCATGATCAATATCGCAAAAACCCAGATCGCCACGAAACGCATTTCTGGAAACGGCAACTGGATGCCCTCCAGCAGCGTGTAAAACAGCCCCACGCCATACACCACGATCATCGGCGCGAGCAACACCAGCAGGTTTTCGGAATTGATGAGCGGCGTCTCGTCCCAAAGCTTCGTCCGCGACAGCGCCTGCGCCATCGCCAGCATCGCGACCGAGGCCACGATAAAATACCGCAGCCGCCGCAGGCCAGGGTTGCGGAACCCCACCATCAAACTCACCAAAAAGAATCCCGCAATCCAGCCCCCGGCCATGTCGAAAAGATCGTCCTGCAACACCGGCAACAGGTTCGTCGTCAGCTTTCGGAAATACAATATCAGCGGGAAACCCGGCAAGTCAGGCGCCAGCGATCGTTGAAGTCTGAACCCGGGAAAGAACCATTCCACTACGTTGTAACCGCTCGTGCCAAACGCCGTTCCGCTCGCCGCGTAATTGCGCGCAATCCACGGGCCCGCGATCAGCCCGAACACGACGAGCGCCGAGGCGCAGTACACCAGCCGCCGAGGCCCGCCATAAACCCCCAGGAAAATCACCACCGGAATGATCATGCACAGGAAAGAATAGCGCGTCAGCCCGCCAATGCCCGTCAGCGCGCCCACCGCCACGCTCAGCAGCAGCAGTTTGTTTGGCCCGCCTTTCGGCTCGCGAACTTCCGATTCCCACAACGTCAGGCACCAGATCACCCCCATGAAAATCACCATCAACAGCGTCGTCGAAAGTCCGGACGCGCTGAAACGCCACAACACCTCCGTTCCCAGCAAAAGAATGACCGACAGCCGCGCCACCGAAAAATCAAACAACCGCCGCGCCCAGAAAAACACCATTACCAGCAGCACTCCAAAAAGAAACTGGTTGAAAAACGTGATCAGAAAATCCGGTTGATAGCGCAAGCCTCGCCGTCCTCCCGGGGAGTTAATGTCAGGCGTGCTCCAAAAGACACCCTTCAAACTGGTTTCAAAATGGAACGGCAGCACCTTCATCAATCCCGCCAGCACCACCGGATACACCGGCGCGTTCGCCAGGTCCGGATGGTCCTGGTTCAGCCGCGCCGGGTCCTTGTCGCCTGCCGTATGGTGCTGCTGTTTCACCAGGTAAATGCTCAGGGGCCGGATGAATTCCGTCGTGTAGCCGTGGCCCTCGGAAATATTGCGCGCCAGTTGCGCCGAGTCCATCGCGGCCGGCGCGGACATGTTCCGCGCGCAATGCACGTCGTACCGGATCAAAACCACGGCCGTAGCCAGCACGAAAACCAGTATCTTCAGGTAACGCAGCGCCCACGCGCTTTCCAGCTTGTGAATCGCTTCCTGCAATAACGTCTGCATCTGCATATCAATATTCCTCCAGCCCGTAGGTGTGTAATTTTCGATGAAGCGTGCGCCGGCTCATGCCGATTTTTTTTGCTGCGAGCGTTCGATTGCCCCGGTTTTCTTTAAGCGCACGAATGATCAACTGCTTTTCCGCTTCCGCCACTGTCAAATCGTTTCTCGCCAGCGCCCGCTGCGGGTCCGCCGCCGCCGCGCCACCCCGCACCGAGGCCGGCAAGTCGCGCGATGAAATTTTTTCGCCCCGGCAAAGCACCACCGCGTGCTCGATGGCAGTGCGCAATTCGCGCACGTTGCCCGGCCATTGATAACCCATCAATGTTTCCAGCGCGTCCGTCGTGAACTCGTTGATGGCCTTGTTGTTTTCCTTCGCGAATTCGCGCAAAAAGCTCTGCGCCAGCAACGGCACATCGCCCATCCGCGCTCGCAACGGCGGCAGCGTGATCTCCACCACGCGCAGCCGGAAAAATAAATCCTCGCGAAAAGTCCCGGCTTTGACCAGCTCTTCCAGGTTTTTATTCGTGGCGGCAATCAATCGGACATCCGCCGCCAGTGTTTTGTTCGAACCCACCCGCTCGAATGTCCGCTCCCCCAGGAACCGCAACAGCTTCACCTGGATCGTGGAATCGATTTCCCCAATCTCATCCAGGAACAGCGTCCCGCCCTGCGCCAACTCGATTCTCCCAATCCGCCGCTCATGCGCGCCGGTGAACGCGCCCTTCTCATGCCCGAACAGCTCGCTTTCCAGCAGCGTGGGCGACAACGCCGCGCAATGCACGCTCACCATGGGCTGCTTCGCGCGCGGGCTTAATTGATGAATCGCCTTCGCAATCAACTCCTTCCCGGTTCCGCTCTCGCCCAGCAGCAGCACCGTTGCGCGCGTGGGCGCCACTTGTTTGACAATATCCAGCACCTCCTGCATCGCCGGCGATTCCCCGATGATATTTTCCAGCCCAAATCGCGAATCCAGTTGCTGCCGCAGCGAGACATTTTCCACTTCCAACTTCTGATGCCGCAACGCGCGCGCGATGCGCATTTCCAGCTCATCGATTTGCAACCGCCCTTTGGCGATGTAATCATCCGCGCCGCGTTTCATCGCATCCACCGCCACTTCCTCCGACCCATATGCCGTCATCAGAATGCAAATGGGCGGTTTTGGCAAAGATTTCGCGCGCGCGATCAGTTTCATGCCGTCCTCATTCGGCAGCCGGAAATCCGTAAGCAACACGTCGAAATGCTCCTGCTCGAGCAGGTTCGCCGCGGCCTTGGCATCTTCCGCCAGGTAGACGTCGTAGCGATCCTCCAACGCCGCGCGCAAACCTTCGCGCGTCGTTTTCTCGTCGTCGACGATCAATAATGTTGGTTGCTCAGGCACAAGTTTCGAATTCAATCATGCATCGGCGCCCCGGCCGGCAGCAGGCGCGGCTTGCGCTCGTGCAACGGCAGCCAGATGCGAAACGTCGTCCCGCGTCCGACGTGGCTCTCCAGTTCAATTCTTCCGTCATGCGCGCGAATAATTCGCTGCACAATCATCAATCCCAGACCGCTGCCTTTTTTCTTGGTGGTAAAAAACGGCTCGAAAATCCGGTTGATCTGCTCCTGCGGAATGCCGCCGCCTGTGTCCGCTACGCTCAACCACACGCCTTCGGCGCCTTCAGCCGTTTGCAACGTCAGCGTGCCGCCCCTGGTCATTGCCTGCATCGCGTTTTTTACCAGATTCACCAGCACCTGCTGCATCTGCGTCGCATCCAGCGGCGCGAGTGGCAACGGTTGCTGCAATTTTGTCTTCACCGTCAGCCCGCGGTTTTCCAGCTCGGGTTTCAGCAACTCCAGCGTCTTCTCCACAACCTCATTCAGCGACGCCGGCTTGAGTTGCGGCGCGGTGGGCCGGATCGCGTGCAGGAATTGCGTGACGATGTAATCCAGCCGATTGATCTCGCCCTTGGCCACCGCCAAGTACTGCTCCAGCTTGCGCGCCGACTCATCAACTCGGCCCTCCTCAAAACTTTCCTGAAACCGATTCTTACCCCGCGGCGTGCTTTTCCCGACACTCGACACTCGACCCTCGACACTCCGCAGCTTCTTCACCTCCCGCTCCATCAATTGCAGATGGATATGCAACGCATTCAGCGGATTTCCGATTTCATGCGCCACGCTCGCCGCCAGCAGCGTCAAGGCCTGGATGCGCTCGCTCTCGATAGCCTCATAAGTCTTTTGACGCGCCTCGGTCGCATCATGCAAAATCAGCGCCACGCCCACACTGCCCGTGGATTGGCCATCCAGCGGCGCTGCATAGAGCCGCAAAAAGCGCGCGCGCGGATAATGCACTTCGAATTCATGCCGCACCACCCGCTGGCCGCCCGCATTATCCAGCCGCGAAATATTTTTCCAGTCCAATTCCGGTAAAAAATCCGTGATCGATTGCCCCTCCAAACTCGGCTGCACGCCAATCAACTGCGTGACCGCCTGGTTGAAATAGATGATTTCCCCATGTTCATCCACCACCAGCACACCGTCCTCGATCGTGTTGAACAACGTCTCGAGAAAACTCCGCTCGCGCGCCAGCCGCTGGACCACCGTTTGTAGACCCTGAGTGTCGAGCCGCCCAATGCGGCCCAAAACCTTGTCGAGAAAACTGGACTTAACAGCCATTTTAAAATCCGTTGGCCGCCATGACCAGAACGCCTGATAGCGACGCTGCTTAAAGCATTGCTAACCCATGGCATACGCCAATCTGGCGGGGGGGCTGTGTCTTTTTTGCCTACAGAACCCGTCACCGGCCAGCGCCAACTTGTCCCAATGGTGGCTAAGATTTTTTCAAAAGCAAGTGAGGACAGAAAATCACCTCGACCAACATTTGCTCGAAAGGCAGGAAGGATTTTGAAACACTCGATTGACTGCATGTCACTGACCAAACAGCCGGAATTGGAAAGCCAACGGAAGCCATGAAAATCGGGAAGCTTTTTTGCGTATTGTCAATATTCACCGTCGTATCGACGCGCATCGCGCTCGGTTCGGGGGTGGAAATTTGGATTTCCCCTCAATCACCAGCAGAGACAAACGCACCCGGCACGCCCAAGGATCCTTACAAATGCCCGGATGGCGCCTCATTGGATACAGTGCTGGAAAAGACGCCCGCGCAGTCAACGATCCATTTTCTACCCGGCGTATTTCTTCCCACCAATGGAATAACCATCAAACCCGGCTGGAAACTCCGAGGCGCCGGCATCGATAATACGATTATACGCCTCGCTCCCATGAATGTGGCGCCGCATTCAGGAAAAATTCACGTGTTGGGCGCAGAAAACAGCCCACTCAGAGTGGACGGAGCGGAGGTCTCTGATCTGACGGTTGACTGCAATCTTCAGAACCAAACCAATTCGGGTGCATTCGAAGCCGTGGTGTTGGCAGGCAGTAATACTCGGATTTCCCGCGTCCATGCGATTAATTGGGGCAGTACGAAGGCAGGCGACGAATGCTTCGTCATCGTCATCGCCTATCCTGCCGGCGGCGTCGCCACAAATTGCGTCATTGAGGATTGTGCTGTCGATACTCCGGCCCCAGTCATGCACGTGGATGGCACGACCGCGATTTCAATCTTTTCCGGAACCGAAGAGGGAACGCACGGCGCCCATACCGTCGGAGCGGAAATCCGCGGAAACATTGTTTCTGGAGTGACGGCAAATTCCAGGAATCCGGGGAGCCCAAAGTATATAAACGCGTACTGCCTGGGCACGGAAACGGGCTACCTCCACGATAATCGAGCCATGAACCTCGCGGGCGGAGTCGGATATTACCAGGACACCTGGTCCGGCGCGGATGTTATTATTGCTCGAAATGATTTCGAGGACGTCCTCGACGGCATTCTCTTCAACCTGCAAAGCTACCACATGTCCCGCCTGAAGATCATCAGCAATGTCATTACACCCACAACCAACGGCTGCGGCATCAGCTACTACACTGGAAATCCAAGCCCGCACAACACGAATGTTTACGCCGCGCAACTGCTGATTAAAGATAACGTCGTGCAGCCCTATCAGGGCGGGGCCAGCCTTGACGGCGGCGCGTTGGAACTCAATGGATCCATCTCAGCCACCGTGGTGGGCAACATCCTCGATGGAGGAGCAAACGGGCCCGACGTGTGGATCGGATATCAGGAGCTACCATTCGTCAAACTGGATACAATGTCTGAAAACTATAATCTGCAAGGCACGGCCCTGCGAATGTGTTCGTCCGCCGACTATAACTGGCGGCCGTCGTATGTGGACGTCATCCAATTCACACCTCAAATGAATGCCAGCGGCTGGTATCGCATTTTGTCCGCCCGGGGCCGCGCGTCCGGCGTGGTGGGGATTTACAGTCCGTGGCAGTCTGCGGATCGCGTGCAAACCGATGTGGAGTTTGCGTACCAGGCGCAAGCCTGGACCAGCAACACAAATTATGTGGGAGACCTCGATGTGATTCGCAAAGGAAGCTTTCCCTACGGCCCCGCCGGCCATGGCGGCGCTGTGACAAAAGTTCGCGTTGGCAGCACCAACCCAGGCAATACGATTCTCTACCTGGATATTTATGTGCAGAAGACGCAAAGTCCCCAGCCGATCACCGTTCGCATTCGCGGATACAACAAAGGAATGGTATACAACCATCCCCAACTCATTGCGACGCCTCCTCCGGTGGTAAAGGAAATGTCGCTCAATTAACGATTGTCGGGAAAGAACCTCCACGTTTCACGTTTCACGCCGCTTATTCATTGACGCCGCTTAGAAGCGAGTTACAGTGCCGCCGTAGCAAATGCACTCCATTGCCAAAGTAAATTCGATGCTGACGCGCGCCGCATGGCCGCGCAAGGCATGTCCTTTGGCGATGGAAGGTTGAACAGTTAACCAACGAAATTTACAACCCATCGCCGATTTCGGCGGTGGGTTTTTTGTTTATGGCTTTGCCAAAAGAAATTTTCAAAAAGGCAGGGCAAACCTGCGGGTTTGCCACGACGACCCGCAGGGCGTCGTCCACCTTTTTGGAAAATTCTTTTGGCAAATATTCCAACCGCCACCGTCAGCGCGCAAAAACATGAAAACGGAAACGACAGGCCCAACTTCGCATCGGCACGCGCCCTTGTGGCTCGTGGTGGCGGCGTTCGCGACGATTTACACCGTCTGGGGTTCGACCTATCTCGGCATCCGCTACGCCGTCGAATCCATTCCGCCCTTCTTGATGGCCGGCTCGCGGCATTTCGTGGCCGGCATCGCGCTGTTTGCCTTTGCGCGCCTGCGCGGCGCGCCCATGCCCTCGCTCGTCGAATGGCGCGATGCCGCCATCGCCGGCGCCCTGATGTTGGTCCTGGGAAACGGCGGCGTCACCTGGGCCGAACAACGAGTCCCCTCCAGCACCGCCGCCTTGCTCGTGGCGTTGATACCCCTATGGATGGTGCTGTTGGATTGGCTGCGGCCCGGCGGAGTGCGCCCGCGTGCGCTGGTCGGCGCCGGACTCGTGGCGGGAGTCGCCGGTGTGGCATTGCTCGCGCGCGGCCACGGCGAACATCACCAAGCCGCTTACGGCTGGAGCGTCGCGGCGCTCGTGGCGGCATCCATCGGCTGGGCGTGCGGCTCCGTGTTCAACCGCAGCGCGCGAAAGCCCACATCGCCGTTCCTCGCGGTGGCGCCGCAAATGATTTCCGGCGGCACAATCCTCTTCGGCCTGGCGGCGCTGGACGGTGAATTCGGAAAATTTCATTTCACCCGCATGACCGTCATCTCGTTCGGCTCGTGGCTGTATCTGACCATTGCCGGCTCACTCATCGCCTACACGGCCTACATCTGGCTGCTGCACGTCAGCACACCCGCGCGCGTGGCGACCTACGCTTATGTGACCCCTCTCATCGCGGTCCTGCTCGGCTGCACGCTCGGTCGCGAAACCTTTTCGCATGAACTGCTGTTCGCGGGATCGCTGATCATTGTTGCCGTCGTCCTCATCATTCGCGGCGGACCGCAATCCGGACCAAACAATGTTTCGCAACGCGACGCCGACTCACGTGCGATGGCCATTCGGGAATAAATTCGAATCTCGAACCGTAGCAGCGGCCTGGAGAACTGGCCGAAAACTTCGCGGCTTGAATCTCTGAGTTGCGACAGATCAGTGAGGCGTTCAATGAAAGAGGCTGGAGCAACTTCTCCCTCTCCCATCGGATGGGAGAGGGCCGTGGTGAGGGTTCGGGTTCATGGAAAGAAGGCTCTAATCTTTTCCGCGCAAAAATCCGAAAGCTTCCTTACTCAATGCCCAATTCGTCCATCAATTGCCGCCCGAACTTCGGTCCGCTCCCGGTCTCTTCATGCCGGAAATAAACGAACACCTCTTCGTTCTTCTTGAACTGCTTGCCCATGATTTTAGCCCAGCGCGAAATGTCCGCCTGGCTATACGCCGGATTGCGCAGCCGGAAGTATCCAAAATCCGCCGTCACGACCACCGGCGTGCTGAGCGCCTCCGTGTCGGCAATGCACAGCGCCGCGTTTTTGGATTTTAGCGCGGCAAACGTCTTGTCGGCAAACCACGATTCATGCCGAAATTCAAACGCGCAGCGCAGCCCGCGGGGAAGTGTCGCGAGAAAGTCCTCCAGCAACGCATCGTCGCTCCTCAAAAACGGCGGCAGTTGAAACAGCACCGGCCCAAGCTTTTCGCCCAAAATCTCCAACGCCTCACAAAACTTCGCCAGCACTCCCTCGCAATCCCGCAATCGCCGCACATGCGTGATTTCCTGCAGCGCCTTCATGCCGAACCGGAATTGCGCCGGAGTCAGCGCGGCCCAGTTGCTGAGTGTTTTCTCGCTGGGAATGCGCCGGAAGCTGTAATTGATTTCCGTCGTCGGAAAACGCGCCGCGTAATACGGCAGCATTTTCGCCAGCGACAATTTTTCCGGGTAGAAGCTGCCCTTCCATTCCGGATACTGAAAACCTGATGTTCCCACCCAAATCATGGCCTCAAATTCCACATCGCGCGCCGGTTGTCAATTGCTCGGCGAAAGTGTGCCGATTTCGTATGTAGCGCAGATTTTCAATCTGCCATATCGCGGATTTATAATCCGCATCGCGCGAAAATTGCAGAGGCCAGGACCTAACGCCGCAGTTGCTCAACGCAATTCGGTGGCCAAGCCTGCGCTGGATGAGCCGTATTAGACATGATTTCCCCTCACTCCTCACGCGGCGCCGATGACAATTAGAATTTTTCTTCGCTTTGCAAATTCCGCGTTTTGTCGCATCCTGAACTGGCAGTTGACTCGATTGGAATTCGGTATGGAATTTCGATTTTTGTGCCCATCTTGCGGTGAAAAGTTAAAGGCAGAGGAGGAAGAATCCGGCCGAAAGGCGAATTGCCCGCATTGCGGCTTCGGATTTGCCATCCCCACTCCTCCCCAGCCCCCCGCGCCCGAGCCCAATCCCGAAGGCGAATTCACCTGTCCCGTCTGCTGGCTGCGCTTCGACGCCGGCGACGTCATGCACATCGCCGTGCACGATTCGCTCCGCGGCGATCCGGTCCTCGGCGAGGACGCCCAACAACGCTTTCTCGCCACCCGCTTCAACAACGCCGGCCAGGCGCTCGATGCCATGGGCATCCCGTCGTCCGAAATCGCCTGCCCGCATTGCCGGCGAAAACTGCCGCCCGGTTTTCTCGAAATGCCGCACCACATCGTCTCGCTCGTCGGCGATCAAAGCGCGGGCAAAAGTTATTTTCTGAGTGTTCTGACCAAAGTTTTTCCCGCCACGCTCTACCGCCAGTTCGGCGCGGTTTTTCAAGACAGCGATCCCACCGGCAACGCTCCCATCAACGACATGCGCAAGGCCCTGTTCGGCGCGCAAACGCCAGCTCAGGCCAAACTCGCCAAAACCGTTTTTGAAGGCGCCATGTACGAACGCCTCCCGCGCCAGGGTCGCATGGTCGCGCTGCCGCACCCGTTCGTTTACACGCTCACGCCCGAGGACAAATCGCGCGAGCAATGCGCCCTCATTTTTTACGACAATGCCGGCGAGCATTTCCAACCCGGCGTCAACATCGTCGAGCAACCGGGCGCGCAACACGTCGCCAGCGCTGCGGGAATTATTTATTTGTTCGACCCGTTCAACAGCCCGGAATTTCGCCGCGCCATCCGCGAGTCGAAAGACCCGCAAATGGAACGGCCCATCGTGGACCAGCAGGACATCATCCTCGCCGAAATGCGCGCGCGCATTCAGGTCATCCGCAATCTGCGACCGGGCGAACCGATCAGCACGCCCGTCGCGATTGTGATCGGCAAGTCTGACGTCTGGCTGCAATTGCTCGACGGCAAACCACTGCGCGACCCGCTTCAGGAAGGAAAACTCGACGAAGCCGCCATCGAGGAAAATTCGCAAACCATCCGCGACTTGTTGCACGGCCTCTGCCCGGCGGTCGTCGCCAACGCCGAAGCCTTGAGCACCAACGTCCGATTTTTCTTCGCCAGCTCCTTCGGCCATACGCCGCTGAAAATCGGCCCCAGCGAATACGTTCCCGATCCCGGCAGGCTTAACCCGGTCCAGGTCGAAGTGCCGCTGCTGTGGATCCTCGCGCAAATCTCTCCCTCGCTCATCCGGAGCAGCGCCGCGAAAGTGCCGCAAGCTTCCGCCTAAGCGCCTCGGTATGCCACAGCAACTCATCTACACCAGCGCGCCGCGCGGGGTCGTCGCGGGACGCTCCGGCCATTGCACGGTAGCCCGCAGTGCCGCAATGCGCGAAGCGCTGATGCTTCAATTGGAGAAATTCAGCTACTATCAGCATCTCTCGCTAAGCGGCGGACAGGAACGCCCGATCTTTTGCTGCCGGATTCTGGATCTGCGCGGCTCGCGTTATCATGTCCTAACCCGCATTCACGATGCCGGCCTCGATTTCACCGGCCGCACGAATTTCCTCGCGCATCATCTCGTTTTCACACCCGAAGAAATTCGCGATGTCGCCTCGCCGCCCGTCATCCTGCGGGATTGGCCGGGCTGGATAAAATCCTGGGAAAAGTATCCGGAATTATTTGAAAACGAAGATTGGACTTCGCTCACCAACCTTCCTCGCGCGGCTGCTCCGGCAATTCAATGGCAGCAAATGACCGGCGACGCCGCCAACGGCTACGGCCCGCTCGAAGCGCGCTCGGGAATTGCATTTAACGTGGACAACCTTTCCGACGAACAAGTCCTCTCGCTGTTTGCTGAAACTCTCGAACTGCTGGAGTTGCGCGACCCGCGTCGCGATTTCCGCGCCAGCGCCTGGCAATACACCTTCACCACTTCCATGCAGGAGCAGGATAATCCAGCCGATTTTCGCTGGCGCTGCCTGCACTCGGACAATCCGGCCTCCAATCGCTTCGCCGGCCCCGACACGCGCGCGCTTTCCGGCGTTCGCGTCCTGCGCGCCACCAACGAGGAAATGATCTTCGCGCGTTCGGGCCGGCAGGCGCCCAAATTCGTCATCCCGCCGCAAAACGTCAGCAGCGTTGCGGGCGCAACGGTAAAACTGCATGCCAAGGCCGAAGGCGTTCCCACCCCGGCCTATCAGTGGTTCGCCGTCGATCGCTCGGGCGGCAAGCAGATCATCGCCAACGCCACCTCCGCGGAACTCCTGGTGTCCAACCCGCCGCTCGGCGTCACTCGCTATGCCGTTCGCGCGAGCAATTCCGAAGGCGAAAGTACCAGCGATGTCATCACCTTGTCCGTCGAACAAAAAGGCCAGCCCACCGCGACCCGCCCAACTACCCCAACATCTCCCGGCCGTCCGCCCTCGGCCCCGCACATTAAATCAGCCGGCGAAATCGAACAGCAGCGACAGCGTCTCGAAACCGAGCAGGAAGGAAAAAAACCGCCTCGCAAATGGCCCTTGTTTCTCTTCGGCATCCTCGTCCCGCTCACGATCCTGACCATTATCGCCATTCACGAACGCCAGCAGCAGCGATTGATTGCGAACCTTCCTCGGCACGATACCAACGCTCCCGTGTCCAATCAGCGGCATTTGTCCAATACGAATCTGGCGAAGCCACCGATGGCTACAGTTTCACCCGAAATAAAGAGATCGAAACCAACGCCGGCGCTTTCGACCAGCCAACCGGCTCCAGCCATCACCCCCAGCGCGCCCCTTTCGGACACCGTCGCCCGGCTGCCCGCGCCCTGGGCCGCCCGGCGCATTGGGAGCATTCCGGCTCCCACTTCGGCCTTTGTGGACAAAGGCGATTTTATCGTGCACGGCGCCGGCCGGAACATCGATCGTCAATACGATGACTTTTTCTTCGTCCAACAACCCGCGGCCAATTCGGTGGACTTCAGCTCACGCGTAAAAACCGCCCAGCGCGAGCTTGCGAGCCGCCACGGCATCATGATGCGCGAATCCATCCGGCCCGACGCCTCATTCGCTTTCATAGGACTTTCGCAGACTTATATATTATGGGCGCATCGCGATGCGACTTCGACCGCTTGCCAATACACCACTGTTCCCATCGCGCCCCTGCCGCTGTATCTCCGGCTCGTCCGCAGAACCAACAGCATTTCGAGCGCCTATTCCACCAATGGCTCGACCTGGACCTGGCTCGGCACCAATCAGATCGCCTTTTCGGGCAAGGATTTTTTGCTTGGCCTGGCTGTCTGTTCCGGCAATGCCGGTTCCGTCGAAACTGTTTTCGATCACGTTGCCGTTAAAAATCTTTGATGAATGACTCTGCTCGACATTGAACGATTGACTCGCCGGATTACTGAAGTGCTGCAACCCGGCGGCAGCCAGGACATCGCGCCGCGGCTCGCCGAGGAATTCGCCAGCGCCTGTCGCGCCGCCAATCTCCGATTGCAGCAATGCGAGTCGATGATCCGCGCCAACGACCGCCTGCAGGCCATTCAACTCGCCGAAACCACTCCCAATCTTCTCGACCTCATCGCGCTGCTCGATTTCCCGAACGCCGCCGACTGGCGCGCGTTCTGCCAAAAAAACGCCCTGCCCGCCGCCGAGCGAATCGACACCAGCGCGATGCAGACACTGAAACTATGCTATGCGCAGGGCATCAGCACCGACCATCCGCTCTACGCCGCCTATCGCAAAGCCACGCTCACGCGCAACGACGAGGAAGCCCTCCGCGCCTTGCGCACCATCGCCCGGCTAAATCCTGGCGACGCCAACGCCGCTGCTGAGCTTTCGCGCCTCGACGCCAAAGTTCTCGGCGCGCGATTGGACCATCTCGGCCAGGTGCTCGACGGAGCGGACGCCGCGCTCATTGTCGCCGAAATCGAGACGATCGAATCGGCAGGTTTCAAAACGCATCCCGATGGCGATATCTGGCGCAAAGCCGCGCTCGTCCGCTGCGGGGTCCTGCTCGCAGAAGCCGCCAAAGCCAAAGCCGCTTCGCAATGGACCCTCGTTCTCAATAAAATCGATCTCATTCGGCGTCTGCAAAAAGATCTCGAACTGGAATTGCCCGCGAACCAATTGCAGTCGCTGGCCGATTTGGAAAAATGGACGCGTGCTGAACAAGAGAAAGACCTCCAGAACCGCGAATTCAACGCGCTGCTTTCCCAACTCCAAAAGAAAATCCACGAAAGCGAGGAAAAGGACACTTCGGCCCGCTACGTGGAATTGCCCGAGATGCGCGCAGACTTCGAAGCGCTCCACAAGATTTGGCGCGCGATAACCGATTTCACCCGCCCGATTCCCGAGGACATCTCCACCGCGTTCCAAAAACGCTCCGCCTTGCTCGAAACCGAAATCGCCCGGCGCATGGCCGTGCGGCGGCGGATTATTTTTGCGGGCGCCGCGGCAGTCTTGCTCGTCGGCGCGGCCGTCGGCTGGTTCGTTCTCGCGCAAATGAGAGCCCACCAATTCGCCCACGAACTTGAGACCGCCGTGTCCCAGCAGCAAACGCGCGCGGCCGAACGCCTGCTCCAGGCCGTGCAGACCAGCGCAAAACATCTCCTGCGCGTGGGCGCCGTCAATGTCGCCGTTGCCGATGCTGAATCGTTCGTGAATAAAGAGCACGGCCTGCTCGCCAATTTCGACGCCACCTTCGCGAAGCTCCCCTCGCAAGTCACCGGCGAGCCTGATGCCGCGCACATCAACGCCATCGCCGGGCAACTCGCCGCCACTCACGCCGCGCTCAACGCGCTTTCGCCCGACCTCAAAGCCGAAAACGAACCCCGCGTGAACGCCTTCGAACGCCAATGGCAGCTATTTCTTTCCGACGCCAGCGCTGGCATAAACAACACCTTTGAGCAATCCGTTGCCGCCGCTGAAAAACAATGCGCGCAGCTCGACTACCGTTCGCCATCTGAATCCGCCAAACAACTTTCCGCGCTTTCGAACACCGTGGAAAAAATCAGCGATTACGAAGCTGGCTTCACCAACCAAATCGCCCTGCGCAGCGATTTGCTCGAACGCGCCGCTGCCGTACAAACGCGCTATGGCGCTTACCACGGCGAATTGAACAAACTCGATTCCGGCCTCGCCTCGCTGCACCAGGCGCGCACGTTGGCGGATTTTTCCACTGCCATCAATTCCATGGCCTCATCCGAATTTTCCAGCTCGCCAGCCGCCGTCGCCGCGAACGCCATTCAGTCTCTTTCGCCCGGTGAAGAATCGGTCCTGCGCTCGCTGCTCAATGCCACCAATCCCGCCACCTGGGCATTCATCAAAAAGGGCAAATCGCCCACGCTGATTCCCGAGATCGCCATGCCCGCCGAGCAGTCGCAATTTCGGAAACTCCTGATCGACCCCGCTGTTATCGGCGATCACGAGCACTACCGTTTCTGGCTCGATACCAATCACATCAAAAGCGAGCAATGGATCACCGCCGGCCCGCTCGACAGTTCCCTCGGCTGGAAACAAATCGATGCCTGGACCGTCAGCACTGATGATGACAAAGCCGTCTTCTCGCCCCACGATTACGGCAGCTTCAACGGCCAATGGAAACTCTCCGCCCTCCAGCCGGTTTATGGTCTCGACCATTCGCCGGACCAGAACGAAACCGCCGCGTTCGCGGAAGCCAACATCGCCAAACTGGCGCCCGCCAACGGCATTTACAATCGCCCAATTCTCCAGGCTCTCGACGAGGTAAAAAATTCAAACCAGGGCTCGCCTATTTTTCGCGCCTATCTTCTCTGCGAATTGGTTAAGCTGATGGAATTTCAGCCGGACGAATGGGGCCTGTCCTTTTGTCCCTCCGCGCGGGCTCACGCGGCGCAAATTCACGGCATCCTTGGCGGCGAAATCTCCAGCGGCGATTGGTTCGTGCCCGCCAAGGTCAACGCCTGGAGCGACAAACTCACGCAATTTTTCACCGGCGCGAGGTCAGTCTCCTACACAAAACAAGCCCTGGGCAACGTGGCACTCGCACAAGCCGCCGCCCGCGACGGCTTGCACTACGTTGGTTTCGCCGACCTTGACGGCAAGCCGGTCATCACCGGAGGCGCGGCCTCATCCGAAGTCTGGGGCTACGACGCCAAAACCAGACAGCCGGCGCTCATGACCGGCGCCGCGATGCCCCTCTCGCCGCTCTTTGCCCTGCCGCTTTCCCGCGCGGAATATCTGGCCAAAGCCGGCGTCGATCCGCGCGCGCCCACGTTCGCCAGCAATTCGCTGCCGCTCTTCCGCGCAAAAAACTGAACAATTTTATGGCCCAATTTCCCATCAATGCAAAAGTGAACGCCGCCAAAACCGGCAATCCCGAATTGCTCGCCTGGTCGCAGGGCGACATCGAAAACCGCCTCGGCTTCAAGGGCGGCCGCTACACAAGCGTGAACCACGCGCTCGCGTTCCTCATGGGATCCCTTCTCGCCGCGATTTTCTACGCCGTGATGATTTTCCTGTTCAGCCACATTCCGGGACTTTCGCGCCTTTCCGTCATTTTCATGCGGCAAAGCAACATGTTCGCCATCATCCCGGCCACATTTTTCTTTTTTGGCGGCATCTCCATCCTGTTGTTGAAAGCCAGGAAGCTGAAATTCCAGGAGCGCTCGCTGAAATTGTCCGCCGTGCCCGCCGAGCCGGAATTCGTCCTCAACGAAACCACCGCCGCCACCGTCCTGAACCGCATTCACGCGCTTGTGGATCACCCGCGCCATTTCATCTTGCTCAACCGCATCGACCGCGCCCTGTCCAATTTCAAAAATATCGGCCAGGTCAACGACGTCTCCGCCATCCTGCGCGCCCAGGCCGAAAACGATGAAGACCAGGTCGCTTCCAGTTATACGATCGTGAACGGCCTCGTGTGGGCCATCCCGGTGCTTGGCTTTATCGGCACCGTTCTCGGGTTGAGCCTCGCGATTGGCCGATTCACGCTCACGCTCCAGGCCGCCGGTGATCTGGAAAAAATTCGCGCTTCGCTTCAAGGCGTGACCGGCGGTCTCGCCACCGCCTTTGAAACCACCTTGGTCGCGCTGACGTTCACGCTCATTCTGCAACTGGTCATCACGTTCGAACAAAAACGCGAAATGGCATTCCTCGACGAATGCAATGACTACTGCCACTCGCACATCGTTTCGAAATTGCGTCTGACCGACCGGCGGCCAGCTCCGTCCGCCGCCCCCGCGCCCGCGCCGGCTCTCGCCGAAGCCAAGTCATGAGAGATCGCCATTTCAGGACGTTCGATTCCAAAATCAGCTTCTTCGCGTTTGCGGACATCATCACCGCCGTGAGCGGGATGCTCATTTTCATCACCCTCCTCCTTGCCACCGACCTCGGCCGCCCGACCGATCACCGTTCGCAAGCCGCCAGTTCCGAACTCGAACGTCAGCTCAAGGAAACGCTCATCCAACAGGCCCAGGCTGACGCCGAAAACCACGGGCTCCAACACTTGCTGACGGCCGCCAATACCGCGCCCGCTCCGGACAAACTTGAATTGGACATCGCGCGACTGCGCGCGGAAATCGCCGATGAAAAAAGCAAGCACGCCGGCATGGATGAGCAATTGGCCGCCAGCCAGTCCGAGTTGGCGCAGCGCGACAAGCTCCTCGGCATCACCGCCGTGCGGGAACAACTTCAGGAGAGCGACGCGCAATTGGAAGATCTGGCGCGTCAAGACGACAAGATCCAGAAGGAAACGGCCGCGCTCGAAAACCAAATCAAAAGCGTTCACGCCAAAACCGTCAAGCTCCACGCCCGTGAAGGCCAAACCTGGCTCATCCCGGAACGCAGCGCGACTTCCAAGGAACCGATTCTCGTCATCGTTAGCGGCAAGGAATTGAGAATAGAACGGTTCGATCGGCCCGATCTGGCGCAGCATTTCGACAAATCCAGCGCGCGCTCGAAATTCCAATCCTTTCTGCGGCAAGCCAAACCGACCAAACAATATATTGTCTTCCTCATCCGGCCGTCCGGTATCGGCCTCTTCAAGGACGTTGAAAAGATGACGCGTGATAATGGTTTCGAAATGGGCTTCGATGCGCTCGAGGAAAATCGCGAAATCCATTTCACCACACCACCGCCCATTGAGGATGAACTCCCTCCCGGCACCGTATCGACCGGCCCCATGGGCCCGCGCACCTCGCCCGGTTCGCCAGGCGGCTCGCGCTCAGGATCCGGCTCGCCGGGCACGACGGAATCATCCGCCGAAACTGGCGTGCCCCGCTCCACTGGCACAGCCGATTCTTCAGTGACTTCCGCCGGTCCGCCCGAATCCACGAGCGCCAACATTTCCGCCACCTCCGGCACCAACACTGCGAACGTTACCAACGGCTCCGCAACCGGAAACGCCACGGGCGCCACAAACACCGCAAGCACGTCGTCAACCAATTCCGCCTCGGGTTCCACGCCACCACCACCGCCCAAGCCCAAAAGCTGGTGGCAGCGCCTGCTGGAATGGCTGGGGATTGAGTGATATGAACCTGCGCCGCCGACAACCTCACGACAGCCTCTACATGTTGCTCGACACCATGTGCAACGCGTTCGGCGGCATTATTCTCCTCGCCGTGCTCGTCGTGCTCCTCACGAACCGTGAAAAAATTCAAAACGCCGTCGCTGATTCCACCCAAACGCTCCAGCGCCGCCTCGCGCTCGCGCAAACCAATCTCCAGCAATCGCTCCAGCTCACCGCGTCGCTGCACAACCAGGCCAATGGCGACCGGTGGAAATCGCAAGTCTCCCTTCTCGCGACCCGCCAGCAGCTTGAGGCCGAACTCAAACGCATCCGCGAACTCGCCGCTGAAAATGCCCGGCAGATCGATGCCAACGCCGGCTCCGATCCGGCCGAGCGCATGAAAAAACTCGATGCTGAAATCAATGAGAACGCAGTGAAGGAGCTGGCCGCGCAAAATAAAATCGACGCGTCAAACGAAGAGAAAAAACACGTCGCCGATGAATTGGCGGCGGCGGAAAAACAAATGGCCGCCGTCAAGAAACTTTCCGAACGCGAACTGCGCCTGCCCAAAGAATATGACACCGATCGCCAGGTCGTTTATGCCATCGTGCTCTATAACCGCATCTACCTTTGCCGCAATGTCGACATGAGCCGAAACGAGATCGATATCAAATGGACCGATAAGGACGGAGTCGCATTTGCCGATCCCCGGAAGAACAGGGGCCTGGATCCCGTTGCCAATGCCGCGCAGCTAAGGGCTTACTTCGCCGCGCAAGCCCAGAAATCCGTCTATGTGGATTTCGTTACCATGGCAGATTCCTTTCCGGCATTTATCGCGGTCAAACAACTCGCCGCTGAAGCGAAACTTCCCTATGGCTGGATACCATGGCGAATCGAGCAAGACGGCGCGCTGTCATTTAGCGACGTCGGCACCGTGCCACGGCCGCAATGAAATTGCCCGCGTCATCCCCAAACCAAACGTCGCGGCTCGGAGGCGCATCCATAGTGGCACGGGCGAGCCGCCCGTGCCACTATGTTCGTGGAAGGGTGGCCCTCAGGGCTTCAGGGGCACGGAAATGTTTGTTCCCTATTTGAGGATAGGTTTCGGCGAACTAGAGCGATGTCCGCCCGGCAGCCTTCGCCTTGGCCCAGCGCGCTTTGGCAGCCGCGGCAATCTTGGCCCGCGCGGCCGGGCTCATTTTCCGTCGGCCAGCACCGGTGCTGGCTGATTTGGGGGCCGCTCCACCCCTCGCTTTTGCCCAGCGTGCTCTTTGCGCCGCCGCAATCCGAGCGCGAGCGCTGGCGCTCAGTGTTCTCTTCCCGCCACTCGTCGTCCCTCCCGCCGTGCGACCGCCCAAAAGGTTCCCCAGTTCCGCTTCCAATGTATCTATCTGGTCCTTGATAGCCGCCGCCCGTCTAAGTTGCTCTGCTGAGAGACTATTGAATGAGTTCATAGAGCCATTAGATGATTATGATGACTATAAGTCAAGTAGCTCGTTGGTACAATCGGCTATTTAAATCAATAATAATGGTTGCGAGCGCAGCTAATTCTACCCCATTGACCCATATACTTTTGCGATTGCCGGGTGTCGCGGTGGGGTAGCATCTCTACCGCATGAAACACCTGGTCCGCTCACTCACACTTGGCCTGCGTCTTGCCCTCACTGCAGCCGCCGATGATTTTTGGTTCGCCACCGCAACTATCGGGCATCTCCCCAACAGCCTCGTAACGCCCGCGAATTAGTTGGTCGCGCCTGCCGGCATCACCCATGAACTCGTCGTCCTCGATCCCGCCACGGGAAAAATATCGCAGCATGTCTCCCTGCCTTCGGCCACATCGTCGATGCCGTCAGCCACAGCATGTTTTGGAAGAACACCTGCATTTTCGCCATCGAAGATGATCCGCAAAACGGTTGGGACCACGTCAGCGGCTATCGCACTGCTGCCTACGCCGCCCATGAACCAGTTCGACGCCACCGCCACGCCCGATGTTCGACTGCTTCACCAGCACACTCGATTTCACTCCCTACGATTCGGTCAGCAACAACATCCCGCTGGACGACATGAATTCTCCGGCAAGAAAAATTTCGGACGCCGCCCTGCGCAAAGATGCCTACGTCTCCGCGCGCCTGCCCTTGTCACTCCCCGACCAATGTCCCGAAGACCTCCTGAACCAAATCCTCTGGCGCTCCATCAAAGGCACCAAGTCCATATCCCACCTGGGCCGTCAAAGTAGTCGATGATGATTAAACGGCGCGCGCGGAATCCATGTAGCGGCGTCTCGGAAGAGCGCCGCCATAAGATCATCCATAGCTGGATTAGTCAGTGAGCCACGGTATATCAGGTGCTGTATCCGGCGAGAGACGCTGGAACGTTTCTCCCTCTCTGATCGGATGGGAGAGGGCAGGGGTGAGGATTAGGGTTTCCGCGGAGAGCGAGCGTCAATCCAACTTGATTCCGCATTACACAATCGACCTCACAAACTCCGAATGCAGATTTGAGCGCCCGACTTCGACCTGCTTGAGATGCTTCCCCCGGCCCGTCAATAATTTCGCCACCAAGCTCCCGCCGTAACAGCTCTTGCAGTAAACCAGGTGCAACGCAAATCGTCCCGGTAACTTGGCCGCTTGTTTGCTGGCCAGCCTAAGTTCCTCAACCTTCGTTTTAAAATCCGCCGAACTGTTCGCCACCGCCAGTTGCTGGACGGCCCCAACCGTTTGCTTGCCCTGATCAAAAGCTTTCTGCTGCTCCGCCGCATAAGCCGCCTGCCCGGCCGCATCCGACTTCTTAACCTTTTTCGCCGGCACACTTCCCGGGATGAGCGTCAGTTGTTTCGTCTTCATATAACGCTGGCAATCCGCGCAATACGGCGCCTTGCGCAACACCGCCGGCACGATCAATCCACCTGCCACGAAACCAATCACCTCCAACCCGCGGAAAAGGTATCCCAACGTGCCCAACGGCTCGCCGACCTTTCCATTCTCCTGTCTCCATGCGAACGCCCGCGTCACCAAATCGTAGTATGTGAAAAATCCAACCGGCGAACCATCCTTCCGATAATGCAGGTGCAAACTCTTGAACTCGATGTATTGCGCCCCAAAATACCCCGCCAGTTGCAACACCAAAACCGCCCACAACAATGCCTTCGTAATCTTCACCCCGCTGAACCACGATGCGAGCCCGTAGCCGCTTGAAGCCACCACTCCCACAATGATCGCTCCCGCCGGAATCACGTAATCCGCATGCAACCCCATGATATGAAAATCCGCGGCGGTAACATCCAGCACATGGACGCCAATCAGCGCCAGCGCAGTCGTTATCAAACCGGAGATGATGACCGGCAAATAGGAACGCTCTTCCCGTACGCTGGTCGGGGCGGGCGGAAGCATGGTTTCTTGAGTAGTAGTCATATGAGGGGGTTATCCGCACCTCTTATGCCAAAAATCTCCCCGCCATCAAGAACTAATCGTTACTTTTTGGACAATGGAACATCCGTCTTTTCCCGGGATTCTGCTTCCCCGCTTCCCACAATTGAAAGATTGCAAATCACCATTCGATGATCTGAATTTACGGTCTGGTGCGCCTCAGATGAAACCACACGAAAGTGTTCGTCGCACCAGATCTGGTCTATTCGCAAAACAGGAATGTTGTCATCCAAAGTATCGCCCCATCCATGCCCAGCCTCGCGAAAAGTTTCCCGCACGCGCGGCTTCAAAATTCCGAACAGCTTGTCGCCCGCCGGCAAATTGAAATCACCTCCGAGGAGAATTGGCTCATTCGGCGGAATCTTGTCGAGTTCGCGTCGAATCCATTCGAATTGCTCCCGCTGTCTCCGGCGAATCGCAGCCTGGTTGCGCCAGCATTCCGGCGACCACAAATCGGCGCGAATGTTATAAGGTTGCAGGCGCAACACAATCACGTCGGTCACGAAGCCGGAAGAAAATTTGACTTTCGCGTGAATAAACGGAGCGCTCTCCTGATTCTCAACCGCTACCGGAGTGACTTTGCCTCGCGCCAGCAAAGACACATCGCTGCTGCAGAAACTTTTCGCATCCGCGCCCAAAAGATTCGTCGCCATTTTCCGGACCACCGGTCGCAACGGCGACTCCTCAAAAAACACCAGGTCAGGATGAAATGCTTTGACTTCCGCCGCTGCCGATTCATTGCCGCCATTACAATTCAGCGTAATCAGGCGCAATCCAGCGCCTTCAGCCGCCACTCCCGACCGCCATCGAACTACGGTCCGAAGTTCCTGAACAAAGAAGACGCCATAAAGCAGCCACAGGATAATAGCTGTTGTTGAAATGAGTTTGCGTTTGTGAGTCCAGCCAAGTAACGCGAGCACCAAACCCGGACCAATCCACAACCATCGAGGGAGAACAAGTATCGCCGCGAATTCGTCCGGCTGAACCCAGAAGATGAAAATAACCGCAAAACAAAGCGCCAAAGACAAACCCACTGTCGCGATCTGAAACCAAAACGAATCGCGAGATATTGCTTTTGGTTTCGGGCCCATTGTCAAGAACCGGTCACGCTGCCAATTCCATTTCCGGCTTCAAATCGAATCTTCAGAAATGATTTTGTCGCGCCAGTTTTCGAACGTGACGCTCGCGCGCATAACGTCTCGCAGAATCGAAAGTGCCTCGTCCGCTTCCCCCTCCAGCAGAGCATTCACCGCTTCAGCATAAAGCGCCCGAGCAAATTTTGGATCGCGTTTAATGCGCGCCAAAACCGTCTCTTTATATTCTCGTGTCAGGGGCACTCAATCCTCCGAAAACAAATATTCCAAATCCGTCTTCGACAAGCTCCGCGCAAATCCTTCCTCGCCCAGCACGTCGGAAATCGTCTGCGCCTTGCTCTGTTGCAATTCCCAAATCTTTTCCTCGACCGTTCCCGGTGAAATCAGCCGGTAAGCATTCACTGTTTGCGTCTGGCCGATGCGATGCGAGCGGTCGATGGCCTGCGCCTCCACCGCCGGATTCCACCACGGATCATAGAGGACGACGTAACTCGCGTTCGTCAGGTTCAAGCCCGTGCCCGCCGCGCGCAAGCTCAGCAGGAACACGGCGGCATTCGGATCGCTCTGGAACGCGCTGACCACTTCCTGCCGATCCTTCGTCTGGCCGGTGAGAATGTGCGTGTTGATGTTGCGCGCGTGGCATTCCTTTTCCAGCAATTCCAGCATCTGCACAAATTGGCTGAACACGAGCACTTTTTGCCCTTCCGCCACCAGCGAATCGAGCAATTCGAACAACGTCTCCGTTTTGCCAGAGGTCGAATCGTTGCCCACGAGCTTCGGATGGCAGCAAATCTGGCGCAATCGCGTCAGCGCCGCCAGCACGTGCATCTTGCTCTTGCCGATGCCCTGCGTCGCGACCACTTGCATGACCTGGTCGCGGCTGCGACGCAATTCCGCCAGATACAACTTCCGCTGTTCCTCGCCCAATTCGCAATCGCGGCGCTGCTCGATGCGGTCCGGCAAATCCTTCGCCACATGCTTTTTCAAGCGGCGCAACAACAGCGGGCGCAGCTTCGCCGAAAGCCGCCGGCGCGCGATGCGCTGCGCGGATTCCGCGTTCTCCATTCCCTTGGGTTCGTACGTTTCCAGAAACCGTTCCTGCGTCCCGAGATAACCCGGCTGCACGAAATCCACGATGCTCCACAAATCCAGCAGCCGGTTTTCCAGCGGCGTTCCGGTCAGCGCCAGGCGGTGCTCGGATTTCAATTGCTTCACCGATTGCGTCACCTGCGCGCCCGGGTTCTTGATAAACTGCGCCTCGTCCAGAATCACCGTGCGGAACGCAAACTTTTGCAATTCCTCCAAATCCCGCCGCAACAGCGCGTAATTCGTCACGATGATGTCATGCTGCGGAATCTTTTTCCGCAAGCCATGCCGCGCCGCGCCGCTTTCCAGCACCAGCACTTTCAAGTGCGGCGTGAATCGCTCCGCCTCGCGCCGCCAATTGTGCAGCACTGACGCAGGGCAAATCACCAGCGATGGCTTGTGGTTCTTTTTATTCTGCGCCTGCAGCCAGGCCAGCCACGTCAGCGTCTGCAACGTTTTGCCGAGACCCATGTCGTCGGCCAGAATGCCGCCGAGCTTGATTTGCGTGAGATGACAGAGGAAATCAAAACCGTCCTTCTGATACGGCCGCAATCCCGCCTGCACCGTTTCCGGAATATCGGTCGAAGGAATGCCTTTGAAATTTTTCAGATTATCGCGCAGCACCTTCGCCTGCGGAGAATCGGCAAAGCGCTTCAGACTTTCCTCATCCAAATGCGCCGCCTGCTCAAGCCCGATCCGTTGCGCCACGGGTACGAGTCCGTCCACGCCGATGTCTGCCATCGCTTCATGTGCGGATTGCACCGCATCCGTATCCAACTCCACCCATCCCGAATCCGGCAGCTTGACGAAACGGCTCGTCGCCGCCGCCAACCGCTGCAAATCCGCAGCCGTGAGCTTGAGCCCTTCCTGCTCCCATTCCGCCGAGACCGACAGCCAATCGATGCCGCTGCCTTTGACGATCAACCGCGGCTTGAGCTGCCGCGGATGCAGGAACAACCGGTGAAACGCCGGATTGCCCAGGCATTCCACCTCCGGCGGACGAGCCACCCATGCGCGCGCGAGCTGGCCGAGAAAATTCTCGTTCGCATCGCCAACCCACAACCCCGGCTCGGGCGTGAACCAATCCAATTGCCGCAACCATTGCGTCGCCGGTTCCAGGCGCGGGTCGTCCAAAATTTCCGGTTTGTCAGACGCGCGTTTCCGCGGCTCGTTCGAGAGCCAATCGTGCCCGTTCCAAAACCACATGCTTTCGTCGCGCGCGCTTTTCGCCAGCAACCGCAACCGCACCGTTTCATCGAGCAACTCGAAAATGAATTGCGGCTTGGCCGGATGCGCCACGCATAATTCCTCCCAATCCAGCCCGTGGCTCGCCTGCGTGCGGCGCAAATGCGTGAGCAACCGATGGCTCAGCTTGCGCACCGGCACGGCGGGGCGATCCTTCCACAACTCCAGCACCGTCGCCGGCGGCGCGTTGCGCAACAGATAAAATGTGTTCCCGGTCAGCGCGAGCGGCGGCTGGCTGGAAAAAAAGTGAACTTCCGGCAGCGCATGCACCTTGCCATCCGGCAGCTTCAGCCGATGCGTGAAGGACAAATCGCGGCCCTCGCCATTTTCCAGGTGCGGCATCAACTCGGCGATCTCTCCATGAAATTGCAGCGGCCTCTGGTCCTTGCCGGATTCCAGGCGCGCCGTGTGGCCCCAATGCGCCAGCCAATGCATCAGTTCCGAATTGGATAACACCAGGGTGTCATCCCCGTCCTGCCTTTGTGCGTGCGTATGCGCGAGCCATTGGATAAAATCCCAATCATGCGGCGGAAACAATTCCTGCTCATGCGCCGCGCGTGTCGTCAGTTCGATCATGTCCCGCAGCGAGCGGATTTTTTCCCCGGTCCGCGGACGCATCAAATGAAATTGCACCGCCAGGCGGAAGCGCGAGGCGTTCTCCGCATCCGGCTGCGGCTGGCAAACCACCCGCAAAGTCGCTCGCGGCGAATCCAGATGCACCGGTTTGGCCGGAAACAGCCAATGCTCCAATTCACGAATCAGCCGTTGCTCCTGCTCCGCTTCCTCGACTTGCGCGAAGCGGCTGAGATTGGCGTGGGCGGAAAGTTCCGTGGGCGGCGAGCGGCGAGCGCGCAAAAACAGAAATGCCAGTTCCTCCAGCCGCGCCTTGCCTTGCGCGGCCAGCAAACGCGGCCACCAATCCGTCGCCGGAAAATCCCGGCGCGACAGCGATAACTTCTCGAAGTAATCCTCGAGCAACAGCCACGCCCGCTGCGAATCCGCGCACAGGGAGAAACTGTTCAGCAATTCTTCGCGTTCAGCCACCGCCGATTTGGAATCGGACAATTCCCGCCGGAGATCGGCGAGGGCGCCATACGTCTGCGAAAGGACCTTCTGATGCGCATCGTATTTGGTGCTGCCTGAACGCGAGCCGTTTTTATTTCTACTTAGAGCCTTTGCCATTCTGATTAAAAGCAACCCACCGGCGCGGCCGAAACCGGCAGTGGTTTCTCCCCCGCAACCGCTCCCGGCGCGGCGGAGACCCGTTAAAACAACTAGCGGCCTATCATCTCGACATAGATAGGCCATTCTGGTCAATCAGAATTCTCAAAAATTTTGATTGTTTCTGCGCCATGGATTTGCGGAATCGAAGGCACGGCCAGGGCCAAATCGCGCAAATTCAGGGGAATAACGCGACAAAATGGGATCGAACCGCCTTCGAAATTCCCTTTGCGCGTGACAATGTTCTCCTGCGACGGTCAAATTTGGAAAGTGCAGGAAACGAGAACCGCGTGCAAAGAATCGGAAAACTAACCGCCGCTTTAGCCGTGTTTGCGATCGTGATTGGCGTCGGGATTTACCTTGCCCAAAAGCGTTCGGCGACGTCAGAACACCCGAGCGTTACTATTGAGAAGCAACCCTCCCCACCGCACTACGACCCGCCGCGCCCGTCTGAAATCGCGCGTTCGGAACCAGCCGAAAACTCCGGCCCGGGCGGCTTGCCGGCGTTTCAACGGGATAAAGTCGAAGGCTACCTGGCCAAACACAATCGCGACCTCGGCAGTTTGCTGGCCGCCTTCCACGCCTTGCAGGACACCAATTACCTGCTCGAAGCCGCGCGCAATTTCCCCAACGACCCCCGCCTGCAATGGACGGTGCTCGCCCGCGATGCGTTCCCCGCAGATCGCCGCAAGTGGTTGGACGCGTTCAAAGCCTCCTCGCCCAGCAATTCGCTCGCGAACTATTTGTCCGCCCAGGACTATTTCAAAAACAATCGGCCGGATGCCGCCATCAAGGAGTTGCTCGCCGCCTCCAGCAAAGGTCAGTTCACCGATTATTCGATGGATACCATCCTCGACACGGAAAGCCTGAGCCAATTTAATGGCAGATCAGCCATGGAAACGCACATTGCCGCGATGGCTGCCATGGCCGGTGACAATCTTCCCGAACTGGCGGACCTCAAAGGTGTCGCCCGAGGAATTCAGAACGCGCAACAGCAATACCTCAACTCCGGCGATGCGGCATCCGTCCAAAACCTGGCCCAGGCCGGCGTGAACTTCGCCGACCATGTCATGTCCGGCGACAGTAGCAAATTCATCATCAACCAACTTGTTGGCATCGCTTCCGAAACCGTCGCGCTCCAGAACCTCGACCAAAATACCGCCTACGATTTTCTTGGCGGCGAAACACCCGCCCAGCGATTGGCCGATCTCAAGCAGGAGAAAACCTCCATCCAACAATTGACCGCCCAAAACCAAAACGCCTACGTCACCATGACCGACGAACAAAGGGCGAATTATTGGGAGCGCACAAAAATTTACGGCGAACTCCAGGCCATGCGCTGGTGGCAGCAACAAAATCCGGCTACGCCCAATACCGGTAATTAACCTCAGGAAACAAATTATCCCCCGCTTCAACGCCGATAGGCCGATGTGATCTCACGAACTTTCCAATGGAAGCGAAAATTCTCACCGGCAATCAACTAATTTATCGCACCGCTATTTTTTTGGATGGAAGCCGGTTTTGGGCAGGGTAAAAAAGAAAGTTGCGCCGCGCTCCGGTTCGCTTTGCGCCCAAACGCGCCCGCCATTCGCCAAAACAATATGTTTCACAATCGCCAGCCCCAAACCTGTGCCGCCGGCTTCGCGTGAACGCGCTTTGTCCACGCGATAAAATCGCTCAAAAATCCGGCCAATCGCCCCAGGAGGAATTCCCGCGCCGTCGTTTTGCACCTGCACTTCGATTTCATTTTGAGAAATCGTCCGCGCACGAACCGAAACTTCGCCGCCTTCGGGTCCATATTTGATGGCATTGTCCAGCAGATTGAAAAAAACCTGCCGCAAACGCTCGGCGTCGGCCCAGGCCGTTTCATTTTGCAACTCATTGATGAATTTGATTTGGCGCGCGGCGGCGCGCTCGCGCAATTCTTCAAATGTATTTTGCGCGACGGAATTCAGCGAAACCGTCTCGCGGTTCAAAACCATCCTTCCCGACTCCAATTTTGAAATCGTCAGCAAATCCTCAATCAAAAACGCGAGCCGATCAACGTGACGATCCACAATCCGCAAAAATTTTTCGGAGGTTTCCGGTTCGTCTTTTGCGCCGCCGAGCAGCGTTTCAACATAGCCCTTGATCATGGAAAGCGGCGTCCGCAATTCATGGCTGACGTTGGCGACAAATTCCTCGCGCGTTTTTTCGAGTTGTTTGAGACGCGTGAGGTCGTGAAAGACCAGGACATTTCCCGCCTGACGATTTTCGGACTGAACGATGGCGGCGTTGATGTTGAAATGCCGTTCCTTTGCTCCTGGCAAAACTAACTCATAGTCCAAAACGCGGCTTTCTGTTTTCAGGCGTTGAATCAATTCGATCAATTCGGGCAGCCGCAAAATTTCCACAATTGTTTTGCCGCGAACATGGTCTTCCAAATCGAACAATTCAAAAAAGGCGCGGTTGGCAAATTGAATTCGTCCATCTTGATCGAGCAACAACAAGCCTTCAATCAGACTGTCGAACAAGGCTTGCCGGCGCGCGAGCATTTGTTCCACTTCGCGTTCGTGTGATTTTTTTAACGCCGCGACTTGGTTTTCAAACGAAGCTTTGGATCGGGAAACTTTTCGTTTCCAAAAAAGGCAAATTCCCGCCGCCACAAGCAGCGCGAGAGCGGTGGCGATTTTCCAGATCATTCTTCCAGAAAGCGATAGCCAACGCCGCGCACCGTATCGAGAAATTTCGCGGCAGGGCCGAGTTTTTCACGCAGGCGACGCATGTGAGTATCCACGGTGCGCGTGTCAATCAGGCTGTCATATTCCCAAACGTCGCGCAGCAATTGATCGCGCGATTGCACGCGTCCGCGCCGCTCGGCGAGCAGCGCCAGCAATTTGAATTCTGTCGCCGTCAGCGGAATTTCTTTTCCGCGCCAGCTTGCCTGATGACGCGGCACGTTAATCCGCAATTCGCCAATTTCAAATTGCTCAACTTTTTTGGAAACGGATTTCCCACGTTCAAGAATTTTTTTGATTCGCAAAACCAATTCGCGCGGACTGAATGGCTTGGTGATATAGTCGTCCGCGCCCAGTTCGAGTCCGAGCACCCGATCCAACTCCGCCGCTTTTGCGGTGAGCATGATGACTGGAAGCGCGGCCGTCGCGGGGTCGCGGCGAAGCAGTTTGCAAACTTCCAGACCGTCCAATTCCGGCAACATCACATCGAGGACGACGAGCGCGGGCGCTGAACTTTTCGCCTTTCGCAAGGCTTCCGCGCCGTCTTCCGCCGCGATAACTTCAAAGCCCGCCTGTTTCAAATTGAATTCAAGCAATTCAATTGCATCCGGCTCGTCGTCCACGATCAAAATTTTTGTTTTCGCAGGCATGTTTAATTTTATTTCGGCGGCGGAACCGGAGCGTGAACGTGCCGAATGTCTTCCGCTTCGCAAAGATAAACAATTTCCTCGGCGATGTTTGTCGCATGATCGGCGATGCGCTCAAGACTTTTTGAAACGACCATCCAATGCAGGCAGCGGCCAATCGTGTCGGGATTGGCGACCATGTGTTGCGCGAGCGCGGCGTGAATTTTTTTATTGAGCGCGTCCACTTCCTTGTCGCAGGGAATGACGGCGCGCGCCGCCGCGGAATCGTGATTCACAAAAGCGTCGAGCGACGCCTTGAGCATTTCGAGCGCGAGCGCGGCCATGCGCGGCAAATCCAGATTGAGTTTCACCGGCGGCTCTTGCGAAAGATCGCGCGCGCGTTTGGCGATTTTTGAAGCTTCATCGCCGATGCGTTCGAGGTTTTGGGAGATTTTCATCGCGACAGTCACGAAACGCAAATTGGTGGCGAGCGGCGCTTTCGTTAAAAGTTGAATGGCCAATTCATCAATGGTGATTTCAAATTGATCAATGATGCTGTCGCTTTTTTTGACACGCAGGGCAAGGTCGTAATCGCGCTGCGCCAGCGCCTGCAACGCCTGGTTGACAGCGGTTTCGGCGTGGCCGGCCATCGTCAGCAACTGCTGTTTCAAATTGTCCAATCCGGTTTCAAAATGAGTTTCCATAACCAATTCAATTCTAACCAAATCGTCCGGTCACATAATCTTCCGTTCGTTTTTGCGCCGGGTTGGTGAAAATTTTTGTTGTTGTGTCAAATTCAACCAGTTCGCCGAGATAGAAAAACGCGGTGAAATCCGACGCGCGCGCGGCTTGCTGCATGTTATGCGTCACAATGACAATGGTGTAATCCTTTTTCAAATCGACAATCAGGTCTTCGATTTTGGAAGTCGCCAGCGGATCAAGCGCCGAAGCCGGTTCATCCATCAATAAAACTTCCGGTTGCACGGCCAGCGCGCGCGCGATGCAAAGCCGCTGTTGCTGGCCGCCGGACAAACTGACGGCAGGCGCGCGCAAACGATCCTTGACTTCATCCCAAAGCGCGGCCATTTGCAGCGATTGTTCAGTCCGTTCGGCGAGCAATTTGCGATTCGTAATCCCGTTCAAGCGCAAACCGACGGTGACATTCTCCGCGATGGACATGGTGGGAAACGGATTTGATTTTTGGAAAACCATCCCCACGCGACGGCGAACGACGACGGGCTGGACATTGCGCGAATAAATATCATCGCCGAACAATTTAATTTCTCCGGTCATGCGCGCGTCGGGATTCAATTCATGCATTCGATTGATGGCGCGCAAAAATGTGGATTTGCCGCAGCCGCTTGGCCCAACGATGGCGGTGACCGCCCGGGCGGCGATGTTGAGCGAGACATTTTTTACCGCGTGATTTTTTCCAAAAAAAACGGATAGATTTTTAATCGTCAATGCGGCGGAATGATTCTGAGTTTCAGCCATGAATTAGATTTTATTTTTGAACCGGTCGCGCGTCAAAAAGCGAACACCGACGTTGATGACCAGCACAAGCGCGAGCAAAACAAGCGCGCCCGCCCACGCCTGCCGATGCCAGTCTCCATAGGGCGAAATCGCATAATTGAAAATTTGCAGCGGCAGCGCGGCGATGGGTTCGGTCAAATGGCGCGTCCAAAGGCGATTCCCGAATGCGGTGAAAAGCAGCGGCGCGGTTTCGCCGGCGACGCGGGCGAGCGCCAGCAAAACGCCGGTGACAATTCCTTTCATCGCGGTGCGAACGACGATTTGCACAATTGTTTTCCACTTCGCTATTCCCAGCGCGAGCGCGGCTTCGCGATAACCGCCGGGCACGAGTTGCATAACTTCCTCCGTTGTTCGCATCACCAGCGGAATCATCATCATGCCCAAAACGATTCCGCCTGCGATTGCGGAAAATCCGTGCATCGGCACGACGACAAGCGCGTAGACGACAATTCCCCAGGTGATGGACGGCACGCCGTTCAAAATGTCAGCGGCGAAACGAATCCACCAATTAAATTTTGAGCCGCCGTATTCGGACAGAAAAATTCCGCCGAGAATGCCAATCGGAACGCCGATCACCGCCGCCTGTCCAAGCAAAATGAATGTGCCGACGATGGCGTTAGCCATGCCGCCGCCTCTTTCACCGACGGCTTTTGGCAACTGCGTGAAGAATGCGAAATTAAGAGAACTGAAACCGAGTTTGACCAGATGATAAAACACCAGAGCGAGCGGCGCGACGACGAGCACCGCGCACGCGAACGTGACGGCTTGCGACAAGGCGTTTTTGAAATTGCGCCAGTTGTGGTTCGGAGCGGTCATTTCATTTTAACCGCGAATAAACACAGAAACATCCGCGGATTTCACGGATAAAAACGGTAAAATAATCTGCGCCACCTGTGGACGGAAACATCTGTAGCTGTGTTTCAGCAATATTCATCTGTGACTGGAAAGTTTAATGTTGTGGTTTGATGTTCGGGCCGGCGAACGTTTTCAAAAGCAATTGCGCGGCGGCGTTCACGATGATTGTCACACCGAGCAAAACGAGTCCGATTTCAAAGAGTGCGCTCAAATACAAATCGCCGGTCGCCTCGGTAAATTCGTTGGCGATGACACTGGCCAAAGTGTAACCGGGTGCGAAAAGAGATTTGACGATTTGCGGATTGTTGCCGATGACCATTGTGACGGCCATTGTTTCGCCGAGAGCGCGCCCGAGTCCAAGAATCACGGCGCCGGACAGCCCTTTTTTCGCGTAGCTCAAAACGGCAATGCGCGTGACTTCCCAGCGCGTCGCGCCGAGCGCGTAGGCGGCTTCGCGTTGCGACCCGGGAACGGAGCGCAAAATTTCGCGCGAGACAGATGTGATGATCGGAATAATCATAATCGCCACAATGATTCCGCCGGCCAACATGCTGTAACCGTAAATGGTCGGGCCTTGAAAAATCGGAAGCCAGCCGAGAAGTTTTTGCACCCACGGAAAAACCGGGTCGCGCAAAAACGGAATCATCACGAAAATCCCCCACAATCCGAGAATGACGCTGGGCACGGCGGCGAGCAGTTCGATGAACATGGCGAGCGGCTGGCGCAACCAGCGCGGCGCGAGCTCAGTCAAATAGACCGCCGTCGCAATGCTGATGGGCACGGCGATCACGAGCGCGATGGCGGATGAAACGAGCGTGCCAAAAATAAATGGCAGGGCGCCGAAAGCATCGTTGACGGGGTCCCAATTTTGACTGACGAGAAAATGCCAGCCGAATTTTTTTAGCGCGAGTTTTGAGCCGTTGAAAAGCTCAAAGCCAATAAGCGCGACAAGCGCAAAAATGGAAAGCGCCATGAGCAGTGTCAGCCATTTGAAAATGCGGTCGCCGAATTCGGCGGGCGCGCGTTGCGTCATTCTCATTTGTATTGGAGTCGATGTAGCAAGACTCAAACTTTTATTCCTGCGGAGCGAAGTCAGTATTTTATCGTGTCCAGCAATTTCAACTCGCGTTGCACGACATTGTCCGGCAGCGGCGCGTAACCGAGTTGCGGCGAAAGTTTTTGTCCGTCCGTCACCGCCCATTTCAGGAACGCGACGAGTTTTCTGGCGTGGTCATGATTTTTGGGATGTTGATAAACCAAAACCCAGCTCGCGCCGGCAATCGGATACGAATTATCGCCCGGCGCATTGACCATGGAGAAGCGGAAATCGTCGGGAACTTTCGCGGTCGCGAGCGCGGCGCTGACAGTTTCCAGCGTGCAGGAAACAAAATTTCCGGCGGCGTTTTTCATTTCGGCGTAGGTCATTTTGTTTTCGACGGCGTAGGCCAGTTCCACATAGCCAATTGCGCCGGGCAATTGTTCGACTTGGCCGGCGACACCTTCGTTGCCTTTGCCGCCGAGACCGGCCGGCCATTTTACCGAAGTGCCTTTGCCAATGGTGTCCGCCCAAACGGGGCTGACGCGGCAAAGATAATCGCAGAAAATGAACGTTGTGCCGCTGCCGTCAGAACGATGAACGACGACTACCGGCAAATTCGGAAGGTCAATTCCCGGATTCAGCGCGGCAATTTTTGGGTCGTTCCATTTCGTAATGTTGCCAAGATACATATTGGCGAGGGCGTCGGCGTCCAATTTGAGTTTTGGATTTCCCGGCAAATTGTAAGCGACGGCTTCGCCGCCAGCGACAACCGGGATGTGAAGAATTTTGCCGGGTGACTTGGACAGGGCTTCGTCGGTCATCGGTGCGTCGGAAGCGCCGAATTCAACCGTTTGGTTAAGCAATTGTTTTTGTCCGCCGCCGGAGCCGATGGATTGATAATTGAAACGAACATTTGAATCAATTTTACCGTAGGCTTCAAACCATTTGGTGAAGGCGGGGTAATCAAACGTCGAACCCGCCCCGTTGATGAGCGTCTGGGCGTTCGCGCTCGTTTGCGTGGCGAACAATAAGCCGACGCCAAGAAGCGAAAGAATTGTTTTTTTCATTTCAAATTAAGTTAATCAATTTCTATTTGTTTTATCACGTTACGATTTGGTTAAAATTTCCATGTCAAATCCGCCATCGCGTGAATTGCGGCCCATTTTCCGCCGGGATCCGGATGATTGACTGTTGATATAACAGTTGAATGTGAAGCTTTACGTCGAAGTCGGCGCCATGCGCTGGCGGCAGCAACAGAATCCCACTACGCCCAATACCGGTAATTAACTTCCGGAAACAAATTATCGCGCGCTTCAACCTGTCCCAGCCACCGTTCGTCAATGCCCGCGCCAGTCAATTGATCATGCAACGCCAGAAAACGGAACAAATGATCCTTCACCCGCTTGCGCGCGTATTCCGGGCTCGTGCCCGTGCGCAGGATGAACGGCCAATCGCTCGATTGCGCCAGCAATAGTTCGCGCGCGGCCTGTTTCAACGCCCGTTCCTGCAGCGGCGTCGCCACCGTGAACTCTCGCGCCAGCTTCGTCATTCGTTCCTGCGCCGCGTGCAGATGCGGATAAATCCACTCATTCTTTTCATTCAACCATACCCGCCAATACCCCTCCTCGCCCCAACTCGATGCCGCCGGCTTCGCAATCTGGTTCGACGGAAATTCCCTCAAATACTCCTCCGGCGTGATCAACGAAAAAACCTGCTGATCGTAATACGCTTTCCGCACGAAATAATCCAAAAATTCCGGTCCTTCATACCACCAATGCCCGAATAACTCCGCGTCGTACGGCGAAAGCACCAGCGGCGGACGGTCCATGATGCCCGCCAGCCGCTCCATTTGCTTCACACGCACGTCCAGGAAATGCTGCGCGTGCCCCGCCGCCGTCCGCATCGCCGCTGCGTGATTGTAAACTTTCTTCTCGTCCGAATTGCCCGTGATCCGAAAATATTTGATGCCCGTGAACCCGCGCTGGTCTGCTGGCAAATAAGGCCTCAGATAGTCCAAATCCAAATCGAACCCGATGTCGCGATAGAATTCCCGGTAATTGGCATCGCCCGGATACCCCTCGTGCTTGCTCCACACCTGCTTGGCTGAATCCAAATCGCGTCCAAACGCCGCGATCCCGTTCGGCGTAAAAATCGGCGCAAACACGCCATACCTCGGCTTCGGATTCGCGTGCAGCAATCCATGCGTGTCCGTGATGAACCACCGGATGTTCGCCTCCTGCAACACCTTCTCCACGCCGTCCACGTACGCGCATTCCGGCAGCCAGATGCCGCGCGGATTCCGCCCGAAGCAACTCCGATAATGATCCCGCGCCACCAAAATCTGCGCGCGCAAGCTCGGCGGATGATTCGCCAGCAACGGCAGCAACGCATGCGTCGCCGCGCTGGTGATGATCTCCAGCCGCCCCGCGTCCTGGAATTTCGCAAACGCCGCCACGAGATTTTTTGCGTACGCAAAATACGTCTCGCGGATGTCTTCAAACCGCCGCAGATACAATTGCGCCAGCTCGTTCAGCGGCTTGTCCCAATGTGTCCGGTGCGTTTCCTTTTCCGCCAGCTCAATCAACTCCTCCAGATGCCGCACGTAGCGATCTTGCAGCAGCGGATCGAGCAGCATCGCGCACAAGGTCGGAGTCAGCGTCAGCGTCAGCCGCGTCTCCATCCCATCGCGCAGCCAGCCCTCCATTTTCTGGAGCAACGGCACGTACGTTTCCGTGATGGCCTCAAACAGCCATGTTTCCTCCAGAAATTTTTCATGTTCCGGATGCCGCACAAACGGCAGATGCGCGTGGAGGATGAGCGAAAGATACCCTTGCATGTCGAATCAACCCCTCAAACCGTAGCAGCCGACGTGAGGATTCCCCGAAAAGAGTTCACGCGTTGAACGCCGGAACCATGACATACCAGTGGCTATATTCGAAGAGAGACGCTGGAGCAACTTCTCCCTCTCCCATCGGATGGGACTTGAGCCGCTTGGAAAGCGGCGAAAGGAATTTGCGAAGCAAAGGCCCGAGAGGGCTGAGCGAGCGGGAGCGAATGAGTCATTGGGGCGGGGTGAGAGTTCGGATTCGCGGGGAGCGCGAGCGTCAAACATATATTTGAATTCAATCATCTCCGCCGGGCTCCTCATCATCAATATCGTCCGTTAATTGTTCCGCCAGCGAGTTGCTTCCCAAAAACAAAACCACTCCCAGCGCCACCAACACTGCGCCAATCACATAACTCCAGACATTCGTCTGGATAGGCTCCGCATGATGGCGCACCTGAATCTGATGATGGGCAATCTCCAGCCCGATTTCCAGCACTCCAAAAATCACCAGGCACGCCGCGACAATCTGGATCAAGGTGCGGACAGCGCGTTTCATTGCGCAATCCCGGCCGGCGGCGCAAATGCAAAACAGCTCATCTCAAAAACCCTCCGCACTTATCCGCTTCAATGAGGAATCCTGCGGATGTTCTTCCACCTCGCCGCGATATTCCGTGCTGCGGCTGAAAGCGAGGTCCGCCGCCCGCCCATCCATTTGGTCGGCGGAAACAGCCACGATCGGCATTTCGTAATTCCCATCCGGCAACGCAAACCGATAACTGAACGAACCATCCGGCCGCAGCCTGATCTTCCGTCCCCCAATCGTCACCGTCGCATCCTTCTCCGTCGCGCCATAAACAATCAACTCCGCGTTTACATTAAACCAAAAACTTTTCGTTGGCTGTGCCGGCTGCGCGCCCGGACTTGAAATCGCCGCGCCCGATGGCGAGGTCGGCGCTGGCGCGCCCAGATCCGCCGCCGACATCGAAGCCAGTTCATTGACGAATTGCCGCCGGATCAATTCCGTGATCTCCAGCGATCCCATCCACACCCGCCGCACGTGGTCCATGCTGATCACCTCCGCGAGGGCCCGTTCCTGCGCCGGCGTCCATTCCGATGGCGTCCATCGCGAAACTCGTTTTGTCCCCGCGCCCGCTTTGACCGCTGATCCGCCTCGCGCCACTTGTCCCGAATGCCCGTTTGTCCTCGACGCATGCTGTGTCGTCGACGCCTTTTCCGGCGTTGGCGGCAAATCGGGATGTCCTTCCGCCCGCAACTCCTGCAACGCCTGCGCCAGCGGCGCGTTCTCCTGCACCGCGCCTTTTACCAGCGACAGCAACTTCCCCATCGGCACCTCAAACGGAATCGTCCCGAACTCCGCGCCCGTCTCGGCCGAAACCGCATCCTGCGGCGTCAAGGTCGAAGCCGACGTCGCCACCACCATCCACTTGTCCGCCGCCGAATAATAACCCAGCTCCGCCACGTAGCGCGTGTTCGCCTTGTCCACGTGGACAAACCAATGATTCGACTCGGGATGCACCTGCACCTGCACCGCCGGTTTCCCGCGCGCTTCACCCGTGTAAACGCGCACGACCAGGTGGCCATCGCGCGAAAATGCGTTGTAACGCCGCTGCTGGTCGCCGGCTAAATCCCAATGCGCGTAAAGCCAATGCGGATCGCGCGCCGTAAGCAGCAGTTCTCCCGTTCCATACGATTCCGGCAACTCGCCTTCCGTCTGAAATGTTTTGGCGGGTGCCGTCGGCCCCAGCGCATAACGCCGGCCCGGACCGCTCACGCTCTTCGCTTCCGGCTTGTCGCCTTCGAGCAGGATCGGCGGAATTTTCTCCGGTGCCTTCCGCACCGCCTGCTTAATCGGAGGCGAAAACACCGGCAAAATTGGTTTCGCCGCCGGAGCTTCGGCTTCACTCACCTTCTTTTCGCTCGCGGCCACCCGCAATTTAACGGTCGGTTGCGCGGCGGGTATTGGTTTGCTGCTCGCGACCGGGGGGATTTCAGCCATCTCTTTTTTGAATGGCTCAACCGGTTTTGCTTCTTTGGCTGGAACCTCGATTTTGGCTTCAACCTTTGCCGGCCCCAAAGCTGCCACCTTCGGCGCTGCCTGGATCTTCCTCCGCGAAGGCTTCGCTTCGGCCGCTGGCGCAGGCTTCACCGCCGGCCAAACCGGTGCTTTCGGGGTCGCCAAGGGCTTCTTTATGGCGGCTGGTTTGATCGTGGTTTCCGCTTTCGCTTCCGCCCGTTGACTCGCTTGAGACGCTGTCTGTTTCGCCGGTTCAGCCGTCGGGGCATTTTTTCTTTTCGCTCTCGGTTTCAAAACAGACGGAGCTTTCGTTTCCTCTGAAGCTTCCACCTTCGCCGCGGATTCCGGCGCTTTTGTTCTCGTTTTGCGCGCCGTTTTGGCCTCGCTTTTCTCCCGCGCCTCCGCGGCTTCCAGCTTTGCCGCGTCCGCCTCCGCTTTGGACTGGCTCGAAATGGTTCGAGCGACAGGCGGTTTGGCAGCGGTGGTCTTCTTCGGCTTCTTCATAACAAACAAAATCCTTGCGATGGAGGTGGCGATCGCTTGTGGAGATTAAGCCCGGTATTTCACCCGCGCAACGGTAAATCTGGATCGCGCTCTCCGCCGCCGCGACTGTCCGGTTTTCTGGGGCGCAATTCCCCGCTTTTGGGTCTATCAATCCCTCTTGCCAAGTTACGAATTTATCGTATTAAGTATTTTTATCGCCATATGGGAACCCCACGGAAAAATGGAAAGCCAGACCGGTCATGTCCGCTCATCTTTGTGGTGGACGATGAACCCGTCCTGCTTGAACTGGCCGAAAAGGTCTTGAGCGACCTCCACTGCCGCATCGAGACCTTCACCAATCCCGACATCGCGCTTCAGAAATATTCCTCGGCCGAGACTCCGCCGGACCTCGTCATCACCGATTTCGCCATGCACCAAATGAACGGCCTCGCCCTCATTCGCGCCTGTCGCCGTCTGCATCCAAAACAAAAAATCATCATGGTCAGCGGCACCGTCGATGAATCGGTCTTTGCCGCCACCGATGTCAAACCCGACCGCTTCCTCGCCAAACCCTACCAGCCCAAAGCCCTGTCTGCGATCGTTCAAGAGCTTCTCAAACATTGACGCGTCGCGGCTCCTCGGCGAAAATCCAGTGAACGCCTATGAAAAAAATTCTCCTGCGTGTCTGCATCGCGTTGGTGGCATTGATAATCATCGCGGCTCTCGCCGTCCATTTCTTCCTCGATAGCGCCGTCAAACGCGGCGTTGAAACCATCGGACCGAAATTGACCAAGGTCGATGTCAAACTGGATGGCGTCCACCTCTCACTGCTGTCCGGCGCGGGCAGCATCAAGGGCCTCGCCGTCGGCAATCCGGAGCCTTACAAATCGCCGCACTCCATCACCGTCGGCACCGCCAGCCTCGCCCTGCAACCCGGCTCGCTCTTTGCCGACAAAGTCATCATCAAATCCATCGATGTCGAATCTCCCGAAATCACCTTCGAAGGCGGCCTCACCGGCAACAACCTGAAGAAAATTGAGGACAATATTAACGCCGCCACCAGTGGTCCTCACGGCACCAATGTTGCCAACGCCACGCCGAAGGAACAAAAGAAAGCCAACCGAAAACTGGAAGTCGACGACTTCAAAATCACCGGCGCGAAACTGACCGCCACCCTCACCGACCTCGGCGGCAAAACCATCACCATTCCGCTTCCCACCATTGAGCTGCAAAATCTCGGCACCGGCCCCGACGGCATCACCCCGGCTGAACTCACCAAAAAAGTCCTTTCCGAAATCGAAAAGAAATCCGTTGAAGCGGTCTCCAGCTCCGCCGGCAATTTAGGCAATCTCGCCGGCAGCCTGACCAAAGGCCTTGGCACCAACACCAGCGGCAGCGTCAGCAACATCACCCGCGGCCTCGGCAAATTCTTCAGAAGAAAGTAGCGACAGTCATCGTAGCCGCCGAAGTAAGGACTCCGAAAAAAGCGCGCCTCGGCCCCTGAACCACGGCAAATCAGCGGCTGTATTCGACGACAGACGCTGGAGCAACTTCTCCCTCTCCCGTCGGACGGGAGAGGGCCGGGGTGAGGGCGTTTATTAAATCTAACACGGCTTACTTCCCAATCTCCGGCAAACTCGCCGCCGCCACCGCCTGTCCCACCCGCCGGCTCTTTTCATCCGGCACATGCAACTGCACCCCCGCCGCCAGCTCCGGAAATTCCGCTGCCAGCACCTCCCGCGCCTTTTCCACCAAAATTTCCCCGCCGCTTCCCGTCATCACCCGGCCCAACAGCAGCAGATGTTTGAAATCATAAAAATCCGAGTAATGCGCCATCGCGTACCCGAGATAGACGCCAATGGTTTCGTAAATCCTGACCGCCCGCTCATCGCCTCCCTTCATCAGCGATTGCACTTCCTTCAATTTTTCCGGCAAACCCATTTCCTCCGGCAAAGAAATGCCCGCCGCCGACAATAACTTATTCACCGCCTGCTGCGAAAAATACGTCACGCCCACCCCGCGATCTCCCGACCATTCATCCGCCGCCGCCGCTGGATTATAATCCACCGGCGCAAACGCCAGTTCGCTCAACCAACCCGTCATCCCGCCGCGCGGCGTCAGAAAACCCGCCGCTTGGCTCGACCCCAGCGCAATCCCCAGCAGCCCCTTCGCCTTCAGCGACATCCCGCCCGCCAATGCCGTCACGTCTCCATCATTCGCCACTTCCACCGGCACCTTCCATTCATCGCGCAGGCGCAGAAACATGTTTTTTGCGTCATCGAAACGCGCCGCCGACACCGCCCGGAACAGCGACGCCACCATGATCCGATTGTTCACGATCACGCCCGCCGAACTCCCGCCAATCGCATCCACGCGCGGCAAATGCGCCGCCGCTTTCTTCAACCCGCCATTGAGATGTTCGTAATGATATTTCGGGTCCGCCTCATCCTTCGGGTTCCAGGGAAATTCATCGCTGTAAACCACCGTCCCATCCTTGACCGCTGCCATCTTGTAATCACTCGCGCCAAGGTCGAATCCAATGCGGCACCCATCCAAATGCCCGCCCAGCACCGCATCCAATTCATTCTCCGCCGGCACCGACGCCGCCTCGCTCACCACCACCTCAAACGGCCTCTCATAAACGCGGCTCATCAACTCCACATCAAACGCCCGCGCTCCATCCTTCGAATAAAGTCCGCGAATATGCTCCCCAATCTTCCGCGGCCCACCGAAATGGATTTTCCCTCCGCCGCGCGCCCAAAGCAAAAACTTCACCAGTCCTTCCACGTACCGCAACGTCTCGGCATCGCCTTCCACATTGACCTGCGTCTCATAACGCGAAAAAAAGCCTCCTTCACGCTCCAGCCCAATCACCAGCGACACCGTCGTGCGCGCATTCTGAATTTTTTTCAGGTAATCCCGATTGAAAATCGCCGCCGGTTGAAACTCCGGATCCAACACCGCCGGAACTTTTAATTTAGAATTCATGCCTCAATGCATCATTGTTTCGGCTCCCGGCGATTGTGCCCGCCGCCGCCAGAAATCCAAAGATTTTATTAGTGCCACGGGCGGGACGCCGTGCCACTACGGCAGCGTCATCGCTTTAATACTGCGCTCCGCCACCACTCAGTTTATGTTCGCCCAAACAAAAGGCTATGAACCCATATCGCGAATACGTCGCCTCCTTCGCCCGCCTCATGGCCGAAGGCAAATCACTTCCGCTCGGAGAAATTCCACCGCTCTCCATTCCGGTGCCGCCGCCCGGCGCTCCCACCGCCCTGATTTTTTCTCCGCATCCGGACGACGAATGCATCATCGGCGCGCTCGCCCTTCGAATGCAGCGCGAAGCCGGCCTGCGTGTCATCAACGCCGCCGTCACCCACGGCAGCAACAAGGAGCGCCAACCCGGCCGCCTGCAGGAACTAAAAAACGCCTGCCAATATCTCGGCTTCTCGCTGGAACAAACCGCCCCGAACGGCCTCGAAAAAATCAACCCCAAAACCCGCGCCAACGATCCGCAATACTGGGCCGCCGCCGTAAAAACCATCGCCGCCTCTCTCGCCAAAAATCAGCCGCGCGCCATTTTTTTTCCGCACGAACACGATTGGAACAGCACCCACATCGGCACGCATTTCCTGGTAATGGACGCCCTTCAAACCCTGCCCGCGACCTTCCAAACCATCCTCATCGAAACCGAATTCTGGGGCCAGATGCAGTCGCCCAATCTGATGGTCGAATCCAGTGCTGAAGACGTCGCCAATATGCTCGCCGCGCTGTCATTTCACGTCGGCGAAGTGCGCCGCAATCCCTATCACCTGCGCCTGCCCGCCTGGCTGATGGACAACGTCCGTGTCGGCGCCGAACTCGTCGGCGGCCAGGGCGGCGCCGCCCCCGATTTCACCTTCGCCACCCTCTACCGCGCCCGCCAATGGAAAAACGGCCGCATCGAAGATCTCTATTCCGGCGGCAAACAAATCAGCCTCCGCGACTCAGCGCGTCTCTGAATCACGGCGAGAGCGGGAAGCATGCGCCACGTAGCGCAGACATTCCTGTCTGCGAGTTCGGCGACTTTCCAGTCGCTCGTTTCAATGCAGATGACAGTTCAAGCGCTGACAATGCCTAATCACTTTCTTACGCCCACGCTCGAAATTTGTTTTGCCTGACGCCCTCCGCAAAGCTACTTTTTCTCCGGCCTTGTCCGATGGTGTAATGGTAACACAGCGCCCTTTGGAGGCGTTATTCATGGTTCGAGTCCATGTCGGACAGCCACTTTCCACCGACTCACAACCTTCCGCCTCCTTAAACTGCGCTTGACTCGCGCGCATTTCACAGCAAGTCTTTCCGATACGTTGCAACACTTAACTGAATAAAGCATATGGCACTACGATTAGGCGATGTCGCCCCAAATTTCTCGGCTGTCACCACGGAAGGAACCATTGATTTCCATCAATGGCTTGGAAACTCCTGGGGCATCCTGTTCTCCCACCCGGCTGATTACACCCCCGTCTGCACCACCGAACTCGGCGCTGTCGCCCGCATCAAAAGCGAGTTCGACAAGCGAAACGTCAAAGTCATCGCCGTCAGCGTCGACCCGCTTGACTCTCATAACGGCTGGATCAAGGACATTAACGAAACCCAGTCCTGCACCATGAATTTCCCGATCATAGCCGACCACGACCGCAAGGTCGCGACCGCGTACGACATGATCCATCCGAACGTCGACGACAAAGCCACCGTGCGCTCGGTCTTCATCATTGGCCCGGACAAGAAAATCAAACTCACCCTCACATATCCGGCCAGCACGGGACGCAATTTCCTCGAACTCGTCCGCGTCATCGATTCGCTCCAATTGACCGTCAACAAAAAGCTCGCCACGCCGGCCGATTGGAAGCAAGGCCAGGACTGCATCATATCCCCATCCGTCTCGGACGCCGACGCCGAAAAAACATTCGGCGCCGTCCGCCGCGTGAAACCCTATCTCCGCTACACGCCCCAGCCGAAATAATTTCAACGAAGAAATATTCGAACGTTTGAAAGGCAGGAAACGAATCCCGTTTCCTGCCTTCCTGCTTTCCTATTAAATCCATCCCGATATTATTGTTAAATGACCTCGGGTCCCGCGAGAACCACCGCCAAACCCGCCGCGCTCCAGAAATCCACCGAACCGGATCTCTGGCAAGCCGCGCTGCCGGCCCTCCTTCTCGCGCTCATCGTCATCATCGCCTATATCCCCGCGCTCCACGGCCAATTCATCTGGGATGACGATTCCATGGTCACCAACAACCTGCCGCTCCGCTCGCTCACGGGCCTGTGGCACATCTGGTTCGTGCCCGGCGCCACCCAGCAATATTACCCGCTCACCTACACCAGCTTTTGGATCGATTACCATCTCTGGGGCCTGCATCCCTTCGCCTATCACTTCGAAAACATCTTCCTCCACGCCATCGACGCCATTCTCGTCTGGCGCATTCTGCGACGGCTCAATGTCAAAGGCGCCTGGCTCGGCGCGGCGCTGTTTGCCGTCCATCCGGTGTGCGTCGAATCCGTGGCCTGGATCGCCGAACGCAAAAATACGCTCTCCGTCTTTTTCTTCCTGCTTTCGACCTTCGCCGCCATTGAATTCTGGCTGCCGCGACAAAAAACGCCCGCCGCGAAAACCGCTCCGAACCCCGAATCTCCATGCTTCGGCCCGCAACAATTTTACTGGCTCGCGCTCGCTCTCTACGTCTGCGCGCTCTGGACCAAAACCGCCATCGTCGGCCTGCCTTGCGTCATCCTGTTGCTCACCTGGTGGAAACGCGGCCGCCTCCGCTGGAAAGACATCGCCCTCACGCTGCCATTCTTCGCCGTCGGCCTCGCCATTGGCCTATTCACCACCTCGATCGAACATCATTTCGTTCTCGCCGCCGGTGACATCGATGAATGGAAACTCTCTCTCGGCCAAAAATTCATCATCGCCGGCCGCGCCTTCTGGTTCTACTTGGGAAAACTGTGCTGGCCGCATCCGTTGATGTTCTTTTACCCGCGCTGGGTCCTCCATGCCGCGCAACCGCTCGAATATCTCCCGCTCGCCGCCGCCGTCGCGCTGTTCGTCGTGCTCTGGTGGAAACGCCGCGCCGGAACGCTCCCGCTACTGCTCGCCCTCGCGTATTTCGTCATTATGCTTTTCCCTGCGCTCGGCTTCGTCAACATCTTCCCGTTCCGCTACTCCTTCGTCGCCGACCACTTTCAATACGCCGCCGCCATCGGCCCCTTCGCCTTCGCCGGCGCCGGGATCACATCGCTCTTTCGAAAGGATCTAAATCGCGAGCGAGAAGCGACAAGCCTTACGGCCGATCATCACCCTCTCCGCCACGAAGTGGGGGAGAGGGACGGGGTGAGGTGGCGGTCAGGGTTCAGGGGAATACAATTTTGGCTCATCGCCGCCGGCCTGACCGTGCTCGCCGTGCTCACCTGGCTCCAAACCGGCATCTATCGCAATCTCGAAATCCTCTGGCGCGACACCATCGCGCACAACCCCGCCTCCTGGGCCGCCCACGATAATCTCGGCCGTTACCTCGTCCAGTTCCGCCGCTTCGATGAAGCCGAATCCGAATTCCACCAAGCCATCGCCATCCGTCCCAACGACCACATCGCCTACTACGATCTGGGCCTGGAAGCCGCCATCGAAGGACACCTCAACGACGCCGTTGCCGATTTCAACAAAACGCTCGAACTCAACCCGGACTTCGCTACCGCCCATTTCGAACTCGGCAATGTCTTCACCCGCGAAGGCGCCCTGACCAACGCCATCCAGGAATACAACGCCACACTCAAGGCCCTCCCCAAGCTCACGCTCGCCCATTTCAACCTCGCCAATGCGCTCGCCCAAAACGGCCAAACGGACGACGCCATAGCCGAATATCACCGCACCATTGAAGTGCAGCCCGATTACATCCCCGCCCACATTACCCTCGGCCGCACGCTCGCCGCCAAAGGAAATACCGACGACGCGATCACTCAGTATCACATCGCGCTCGCCATCGATCCAAACTCCGTCGAAGCCATGGCCGACCTCGGCAACGCCCTCGTCGCCAAAGGCCAGCTTGACCAGGCCGCGACCTGTTACCGCACCGCCCTGCAACTCGCTCCCGACAACCCCACCATCCATTTCAATCTATCCGTCGTCTTGCAACGCCAGGGCAAATCCGCCGAAGCCCAATCCGAGCGCCTAGCAGCCCGCCGCCTCCAAACGCAACATCAATAGTGGCACGGGCGTCTCGCCCCTGCGAAAACCGGAGCGCCCATCTCCTGATCGGCGCGTTCCAACTAAATCCAACCTTTTCGGGGGGTATACTCACTCCGTTTTCCATCCCATCCCCGGCCGACTTTGGGCTTTGGACCTTGGGCATTGGACTTTGGACATTCCGCGTCAATCCAGCGCACTCCAGCCCATTCAAACCATAAAAAAAGCAAATTTGAAATGACCACTGCCGCCATCCACTCAAATGTTGCCAACCCCGAAACAGTACCGCCAATATCCACTCGTGAATTTCCACGAAAAAGAAATTTCCTGGGCCGACCTCCCCGCCTGGCGCGAGCGCGTCCGCTCCTCCGGCCAGCGCCTTGTCGTCACCAACGGCTGTTTTGACATCCTTCATCCCGGCCACGTCACCTACCTCCAGGACGCCCGCAACCTCGGCGACCTCCTCCTCGTCGGCCTCAACGGCGACACCGCCGTCCAGCAACTCAAAGGCCCGGGCCGCCCGGTCAACAACGAACAGGACCGCTCCACCGTGCTCTCCGCCCTCGAAAGTGTCAGCGGCGTCTGCATCTTCGCCGAAAAAAGCGCCGCCCGATTCCTCAGCGTCGCCAAACCCGACATTTACGTCAAAGGCGGCGATTACACCCTCGAAACCCTCAACCAGGAAGAACGCCGCATCGTCGAAAGCGCCGGAGGAAAAATCATGCTTTTGCCTATAGTCCCCGGCAAATCCACCACCGCGCTCCTCGAGAAAATTTCACGACTCTGATTCATGCGTTTTCTGATGCTCAACTGGCGCGACCCGAAGAACCCCATCTCGGGCGGCGCCGAGCGCGTGACCCTCGCCCATCTCCTCGCCCTGGTCGAACGCGGCCACGAAGTCGTCTGGTTCACCTACGAATTCCCCGGCGGCGCGCGCGAAGAAATGTATCAGGGCATTAAAATCGTCCGCGGCGGCGGCAAAGCCGCCTCGATTGCCGGCAAAGCCGCGGCGATTTTCAAAGCCATGGCCTGGTACCGACGCCAGCCGAAATTCGATCTTGTCATCGACCAACACCACGGCTTCGCCTGGTTCGCGCCCTGGTGGTCCGGAACCAATTGCGTCGCCTACATCCACGAAGTCCTCGGCCCCATCTGGAACTCCTTTTATTCACCGCCCCTGAGCACCATCGGCCGCTGGCAGGAACGCTGGACCCATTGGATCTATCGCAACATTCCCTTCTGGACCCCGTCCGAATCCACCAAAAAAGACCTGCACGCCCACGGCGTCCGCAGCGTCACCGTCATACCCAACGGCATCGACATGACGCCGATTCCCGCGCTTGAAGAGAAACCATTGCAACTTCCCCTCCGGCTCATCTGCGTCGCGCGCCTCGCGCCCAACAAGCGATTCGACCATGCCATCCGCGCCCTAAAACTGCTCACCGATAGCCATATTCCCGCTCAATTGAAAATCGTCGGCGATGGCGAATTAAAATCCGAACTGGAGCAACTCACCAGAACCTTGAAGCTTGAAGACCGCGTCCATTTCACCGGCTGGTTGAGCGAAGAAGAAAAACACGCCGAACTTCGCCGCGCCCATTTCCTCGTCCACACTTCATTGCGCGAAGGCTGGGGACTGAACGTCATTGAAGCCAATGCCATGGGCACCCCCGCCGCCGTGTACCCTGTCGGCGGCCTGATCGATTCCACCGTCCCCGGCCAAACCGGCCTCGTCACCACCGCCGAAACTCCCGAATCCCTTGCCGCCGGCCTGGCAGAAATCGTAAAAACTCCGGAAACCTATACCCGCTACCGCACCAACGCCTGGCGCCGGTCCCAAACCTTCTCCTGGCCCACCATCCTCCCCCAAATCACCACCTGGCTCGAAAGCCACGCAAACAAAAAATAAAAGTGCCGGATACTAAACGTGAAAACTCCTGAACCAAAAGAGCGTTCGTCAAGCACGCTTCCGCCGAAGATTACGGAGCGTTGTGGCGCCACCGGCGAGAGTCAGGAGGCTTCCCAAAAGAAAGAGCCACGGCTCATTTTTATGCATGGCGCCAATTTGACGGTATTGCGCGACGGCGGGCATGACCAATGCCATGCCGATCAGCACGCCAATAACTCCCGCCCCGATCATCAGCTTTCGTTTCATATGTTTCCTTTCATCATTTCCGATTCGATCGAACTCTTCCTTAAGCCGGCCCGCCGTTCCGATGCGCCGCGACGCATTCGCAAAGGCCGACGCCACCGCGGTTCCAGACCGCACCTGGCGGCCGATGTCCTCGCGCAAGTGATTTTCAAGTTCATCGAGCACCGTGCGCGATTTGATGCCCGTGGTGAAGAGCTGCTCTCTCCAGGCGGAAATTGCCTTTTCAACGTCATTCATCGCGATTCTTTCGCTTGGCCAGTTCATCCAGGATTTCGCGGCGCGCGGTTTGAACATCCACTCCCAACGCACTCAGCACCCTGGCCGCAATGCCGCTGCCTTCGCGAATCAATCCCAGGAAAAGATGTTCCGTGTCCGCCCGTTGAGTGTGGCAAATTTGAGCTTCCCGAGTGGCAAGCTGAAAGGCCTTTTGCGCGCGTGGTGTGCACCTCGGCTCACCGCCGCCCGCCAAACCAAACGCACCGGAACCCATGAACTTTTCGATTTCCGCGCGCACGGATTCCGCGCTGACACCCGTTCTGCTGAGGACCTTTCGAACCGAACTGCCTTCCACTTGCAACAACCCGAGCAACAGGTGCTCCGTCCCAATAAAATCATGCCGAAAACGAACCGCTTCCGCCTGCGCAACTGTGAATGTTTGCCAGACTCCCGGCGCCCAGAAATTCGGCACCTCTGGTTCCGCGCCAAGGGAAAGGACAATCCCCGTGGTCACCACCGCCATGAACAACGACCAGAACACGACACTGACCACGATCCCCGACGGAATAAGATTGATGCGCGCAAGACTCACGTACAGCACGCCGACGAATGAAGGGATGATTATCGAACACGCCTTGCACACCGCACGTCCGCCTGGCAGCCTTGGCGCCAGACGGTTCAGCGCCGGAAGGAAGCCGATGTAAACTGCGATCGCTGCAACCAAAACCAAACCTGCGAGACGACCGACCAAGCCAGTGTCGGAAGCCATCAAATACCACCCTTGAGTCAAAAAAACGAACGTCGCGATGGCGGCGCAACCAATCCGCAAGTTTTTCTCGCTCAATCTCGCCTGCGGCCGGCTTAGCTTGACGAATTCTGATTGAAGCTGTCCCGCTGTCCCCATTTGAAGTGCTGCGTCATGAAAAGCCTGTTCCGGGCTGGTGCCGCCGCGCATCCTTTGTTCCACGTCTTCGCGCAGGTGTGATTCCAGCTCATCGAGCACCACCGGGGACTTGATTCCTTCAGCGGCCATTTGCTGGCGCCATTTTGTTATGGCTTGCTCGACGTTAAACATAAGTTTCCTTTCGAGCTTGCCGGCGGGCGGTTTCTTCAAGGCCGAAGGCAACGCTGCCAAGCAAGGCCGCCAAGGCCAGGGCCCACAGCAATGAAACGGCCATGATAAAGAAAGGATGCGGACCGATGGATGTCGGCGACAAACTTCCAAAAATCCTCGGCACGATGAGCCTGAGGAGGATGGCGCCAAACGCGTAAAGCCAGGCCACTCCCGCAAGGCTGCACACCAAGCCAACGGTCATCCGCAATGCGCGGCTCCGAATCGGCGGCAGATATCGATGACTGAATCGCCAGTTGATCGGAGCGAACAGCGTGACGGCGACCGCGGCAAATCCAAGAACGCGTTCGCCAAGCGTCATTTCCGAAACCGTGACCAGGAAGGGAATTGCCCAAAGCGCAAACATGGCCGCTAGAACGCACAACGCAATTCCGATGACCTTGCCCGGGCGGGCCTCGGCGAAACGTCCAACTTTGGCAAATTCCGCCTTGAGCAGACTGCTTTGTCCCATCCGCCGCGTGGCGGCTTCAAATGCTTTCGTATCGCTGAAGCCAGCTTTCATCCCGCATTCGATGTCCTCGCGCAGATGGCTTTCGAGTTCGTCGAGAACCGATGGTGATCTGATTCCTTCAGCGGCCATTTTCCGCCGCCATTCCGCGATTTTTTCTTCGAGGTTAGGCATATTTTTCTCCCCATAATTGCGTCAGCACATCGTGGACCTTGAGCCACTGCGTGCGCTGCTCGTTCAAGGCGTTTTTTCCGTCCTCTTTGAGCGAGTAATATTTGCGTTTGCGGCCGTTCTCCATTTTCACCCAGCGCGACTTGATCCACCCATTATTCTCCATGCGATGCAGCACCGGGTAAAGCATGCCGTCGGTCCATTGCAGATGATTGTCGGAGCGCGCGCGGACTTCCTGGATGATGGCGTAACCGTAGCTCTCGCCCTTGGAAAGTAGTGATAAAATCAACGCCTCAGCCGAAGCCGCGACGAGTTCCTTTGGAATCATAGGGACACTATGCATAGACAGGCTATGTATGTCAAGCCAGAAAAGCAAGGATTGATGGGGTGAATGAATTCGGCGGCTCGACGCGAGTGTTCCGATCAATCCAAAAATCCATTTATCCACTAATCCAGCAGCCTCCCGACACCCCGTTCGCGTCAAAAAACTTCTCGCAACGGCGGCTGACCTGGCGCACAATTATTCTTTCGGCGGTACCTCCATTTTTGATCGGGCCGCCTCGATTTTTTACGATGAAAGCCAAAATTATTGTTACGCCGAAAAAGGCGGTGCTCGATCCGCAGGGCAAGACCGTGCAAAACGCGCTCGAACACATGGGTTATCGCGGGGTGAAAGCCGTGCACGTGGGCAAATATCTCGAGATCGAGCTGGATGGCACGGATAAGGAAGCCGCGCGGCAACAATTGAACGAGGCCGCGCACCGGTTCCTGAGCAATCCCGTCATTGAGGACTATAAACTGGAAATAGAATAAATCAAACGTGATGCGTGAAACGTGAATTCACGTTTCACGTTTCACGAATCACGTATGAATTTCGTTGTCTTACAATTTCCAGCCTCGAACTGCGACCAGGACGCCGTCCATGGCGTGCGCGTGCTCGGCCATTCCGCCCGGCTGCTCTGGCACAAGGAAAGTTCGCTCGGCGACGCCGACGCGGTGCTCGTGCCCGGCGGTTTCAGCTATGGAGATTATTTGCGCTGCGGCGCAATTGCGCGTTTCAGCCCGGTCATGCAAGCTGTGAAACAATTCGCCGAAAATGGCGGCTTGGTTATCGGCATTTGCAATGGTTTCCAGGTGCTGACCGAAGCAGGCTTGCTGCCCGGCGCGCTCATTCGCAACCGCGATTTGCAATTTCATTGCGAGCACGTGTTCCTGAAAACCCTCACGAACGATTCCCCGTTCACCAGCCAGATTCCGTCTGGAAAAATCCTCCGCGTGCCGATCGCCCACGGCGAAGGCTGCTATTTCGCTGATGAGCAAACGCTCGCAAACCTGAAAGCGAACAACCAGATTTTGTGGCATTATTGCGATGCGAATGGAAACGTTTCCGATGCCGCGAACCCGAATGGCTCCTTGCAAAACATCGCCGGCATTTGCAATGACCGACGCAACGTGGCCGGCCTCATGCCGCATCCGGAACGCGCCTGCGAACCGATTCTTGGCAGCGCAGACGGAAAACTGATTTTCGAGAGCATGATTTCCGAGTTGCAGAGCCGGCTGGCGAAGGCGGCCTAAGCAATGAAAATACGGGAAATCATTCGGCAGATTGAGGCTGACGGATGGTTCCTGGTGCGAACCCGTGGAAGTCACCGGCAATATCATCACCCCGCCAAGCCGGGTACGGTCACGATAGCCGGCATCCAGGACAGGATTTGCACCCTAAAACTTTAAATAGTATTCTGAAACAAGCCGGACTTAAGTGATTATGCGATACACGATCATCATCGAACGCGGGGAGCAAAATTTTAGCGCGTATGCTCCAGATTTTCCAGGTTGTGTTGCCGCCGGTGGTACTGAGCAGGAGACAATTTCATTGATGAAGGAGGCGCTTGCAATGCATATCGAAGACATGCGGCAGCGAGGAGAACCTATTCCGCAACCGAGCCAAGCCCGTGAAGTGGAAGTAGCGGCATGAGATGAAATACCAATTGGTTCTTCAGTTCCCCGCTGACTCCATAGCGGATTATGATGAACTCATCGAGATCGAGGATCTGCTGACGGAAGAACTGGATGGTCGTGCCAAAGTCGATGGCCACGATTTTGGTTCAGGTGAAATGAACATTTTCATATTTGCCGATGATCCAAATAAAATTTTTGAGACCGTTAAACCTCTTTTGCAAACGCGTGCAAACTTTGAAAAACTTATTGCGGCTTATCGAGAAACCGAAGGTGAGCAATACTTAACCATTTGGCCTGAGAATTCTCAGAAGCCCTTCAGCCTTTCATGACCGAACCCGCCATTACACCTGAATTAGTTGCCAAACACGGCCTCACGCCGGAGGAATACGCGCATGCCAGGGAAATCCTCGGCGGCCGCGAACCCTCTTACACCGAGCTGGGCATTTTCTCGGTGATGTGGAGCGAGCATTGCAGCTACAAGAACACGCGCCCGCTCCTGAAAACCTTTCCCACCAAGTCGCCGAAAATTCTCGTCGGCGCGGGCGAGGAAAATGCCGGCATCATCGACATTGGCGACGGAATGGCGATTGCGTTCAAGATCGAATCGCACAATCATCCAAGCGCGGTCGAGCCGTTTCAGGGCGCGGCCACGGGCGTCGGCGGCATCGTGCGCGATATTTTCACGATGGGCGCGCGGCCGATTTGCGCGTTAAACTCGCTGCGATTCGGGCCGATCGTTGAAGTAGGAGACGACGTGAGGAGTCTCACTTCAAATGGCAAAAAAGATCAGAGCCTCGTCACCTCGGCTGCTACGGAAGAACACGGAGCCACTCTGCGCGAAGCCACCCTCCCGGGCGCGGGCAACGCCACAATCGAAGATCGCCAATCGGCTATCGGCAATAACAAACGCTTGTTCGCCGGCGTCGTCAGCGGCATCGCGCACTACGGCAATTGTTTCGGCATTCCGACCATCGCGGGCGAGGTTTATTTTGATAAATCCTACGAAGGCAATCCGCTCGTGAACGCGTTCTGCCTCGGCGTGCTGCGGCATGAACAGATTGCGCGCGGCGCGGCCAAGGGCATTGGCAATCCCGTGTTTTACGTCGGCCCAGCGACGGGCCGCGATGGCCTGGCCGGCGCGGCATTTGCCTCTCAGGATTTGACCGAGGAATCCGCCGAACAACAACGCGGCGCCGTGCAGGTCGGCGATCCGTTCATGGAAAAACTCGTGTGCGAAGCGTGCCTTGAACTGCTCGCGACCGGCGCGGTGGCGGGCATCCAGGACATGGGCGCGGCGGGTCTGACCTGTTCCACCTGCGAAACCGCCGCGCGCGCCGGCACGGGCATTGAAATCGAACTGGACCAGGTGCCGCAACGCGCGCCGAACATGTCCAGCTACGAAATCATGCTCAGCGAATCGCAGGAGCGGATGTTGATCATCGTCCACAAGGGCCGCGAGGAGGAAGTGAAGCGGATTTTCGACAAGTGGGATTTGCCCTGGGCGCAAGTTGGTTTCGTGACCGACACTGGCCGCATGGTCGTGAAGCATCACGGCAAAGTGGTCGCGGACATTCCCGCAAAAAAAATCGCCGACGAATCGCCGATCTATCAGCGCGACTCGAAGGAGCCGGAATATTTGAAGGAAGTTCGCGCGTTTCGTCTGGACGGCATTGCCGACATCGCGAGCGGCGCTGACGCGGCGAACGCGTTGAAACAATTGCTCGCCTGGCCGAGCATCGCTTCCAAGAACTGGGTGTATCGTCAATACGACCACATGGTGCGCGATGGTTCCGTCGTTTGCCCCGGCAGCGATGCCGCCGTCATCCGCATCAAGAGCGATTCTTTGCCGGAAAGTCCGGGCTCGACGGAGTCTCGTCCCACCGTCACGGAAAAGTTGGTCGCCATGTCCGTCGACTGCAACGGCGTCTACGTCTATCTCGATCCCTACGAAGGCGGCAGAACCGCCGTGGCCGAAGCGTGCCGCAACCTCGCCTGCTCCGGCGCCGTGCCGCTGGGAGCGACGGACAATTTGAACATGGCCAACCCGCACAAGCCGGAGCTGTTCTGGCAGATCAAGGAAAGCGTGCGCGGACTGGCGGACGGCTGCCGCGCGTTCAATGCGCCGGTGACGGGCGGCAATTGCTCGCTCTACAATCAAAGCCCGAACGGTCCGATCGATCCCACGCCAACCGTTGCTGTCGTGGGCATCGTGGAAAAACCGGAACACGTCACCACGCAATGGTTCAAGGACGAAGGCGATGCCATCATTTTGCTCGGCGAACCCGTGGACACGAATGATCCGCTGCAGGGCCTCGGCGGCAGCGCGTATTTGCAGGTGATTCACAGCAAGAAAACTGGTTCGCCGCCCCGGTGCGATCTGGATAAGGAAAAAGAACTGCACCTGGGATTGCGGGCGTTGATTCATTCCGGCGTGGTGAAGAGCGCGCACGATTGCAGCGATGGCGGGCTCGCCGTGGCGCTGGCGGAGAGCTGCATTTCGCAACTCGTTGGCCGCGACACGCCGCGCTTAATCGGCGCCGAAATCGATTTAACCCCCGTAGCGGCGCCTCGGCAAAGCGCCGTCAACTCGACTGATGACAAGAGTGCGGCGCTCTCCCGAGACGCCGCTACGACCAGATTGGACGCCCTGCTGTTCGGCGAAACGCAATCGCGTATCGTCATCTCGGTCACCGCGCTGAACGCGGGCAAAGTTCTGGCGCAGGCCAAAATTTTAGGCATCCCGGCCGCGGTGATTGGAAAAGTCGGCGGCACGTCATTGCAAATCAAAACGGGTGAACAGACCTTGAGCGCCAGCCTCGAGGAACTGCACGATCTCTGGTGGAACTCCATCGCGCGCGCAATGAAGTGACGGATGTAACGACGCTTCGGCAGGACGCCACCAATTTGGAAGAGAGCAAAAATGCGGCGCTCTCCCGAGACGCCGCTACGCCGGCGTAAAACTCTCAGCCGGCATCACGAGCCGGACCAATTCGCCGAGCTTGCGATCATAATTCTGCAGCCATTCCCGGTTCTTTGTGCGAATTCCGGTGATATCAGCGCTGGATTTTGCGATTTGAAGTTTGGGAGCGTCCACCCCGGCTCTCGCCGCGTCCGTTTGCGGATTTAATTTGTCAGACAAGGACGCGATAAAATTTTCCTGCGCAGCCACGGTCCGCCGCATGGCCGAATCCTCTCCTTCGGTGGATTTCACGTTTTTGATTTTGTCCAAGGTGAGAATAGCTTCCGCCAATTCCTGCCGCCGCGAATAGTTGTCCGCGTTGTCATTGAAAAATGCGACGAGTTCGGCGGCTGAGTTGCTGTCACCCAACGCGGGTTCGCCGACATTGGCCATCGCCAGCCGCAGACCGAGTTCCAATCGTCGCTTCAAGCTGGGCACAACCTCGCGAAGTGAATGACGCAGATTTTGCCGTGCAGTGACCGCTTCCGCTTCGGCGGCAGCGGCGGTTTCGAGATCCATCTTTGGCAGCGAAAGCATTCCTTCAGAAACATCGAATCCGTTGTTCAGCAGGCAATGCGCCGCCCGCACTGAGGCCAATTGCTCAGAGAATTCGGCATCTTGCTGCGCGAATGCTGCAAGCTGCGGCGCGATTTGCTGAAGGCTCGCGGCCAATTGGCTCAGCTCGGCGTAATCGGCATCGAGTTTCGTGGAAGCGACGGGCAAATCGAGACGAAGCGGTTTCATCAACGGCAGAATGCCCAGAAAATAGGAATGAAGCAGATCGTCAGCTACCGCGCCGCCCAGAGAATAAGGCTGTTTCGTTTGGACGCCGCCCGCAACCGCGGCCACATCGCGTCGCGTCTCCACCCGTGTCAGCATTTTTTCCGTAATGGGAATCCCAAGGTTATCGGTGTAATGCAGCAGCGTGACGAACCGTGACGGATGCTCAAAGCTGGCGAACAAGGACGACGCCGGCCGATCATCGTGGAAAATTCCCGGATCAGCCGCGCGGCGCGCCTGGCGGATGCGGTCGGCGGGCGAGGGATGCGAATCAAACAGTTTCGTGCGATGAAAGCCGAGGGTGTCGTCAATTCTTTGCAGCAGTGCCGGGGAGAGTTTTTGGTGTGAGTTCCGGATCATTTCCGGCAGATTGTCGGGTAGCGTTTTGGTTTGGCGCCAGGATTGGACGAGTTGTTTTTGGGTGGCACCCCACGCTGCGTCAAGCGTCGCTAATTTGCGCATCGTTCGCTCGAAACATTCACTGCCGGCGACTTTGATTTCATAAGCGTCAGCGTCGTATTCCATTTGCCGGGTCATGAATCCGCAAACCGCGTGGCCGATGAGCATCAGGAGCTTCAAAATCAATCGCGAAAACCAGACCGAAAGCTGAATGGTCCATACAATCAACGCCACGCGCCCGTCCCTGACTCGCGCCGCCCATGACTCCAGCGCTTCATCCCAGGAATCGCGTTGATAGCAGACGCGGATGAACCAAACATTGATGCGTGTGATGACGTAGCTCAACCGCATTCCCGCGCCTTGCGTGAAATGGCCGAATTCATGGGCGATAACGCCGGCTAGTTCGCGAGCGGTCAGATTGGCCACCAACGGCAGGCCGAGAACAAGCACGAGATCATTGCCAAGCATGCTGAAGTAACCACGGCGAAAACCGGCGGCGGCGTTGATCCGGCAATCGAGGTCGATGCGTTTGGGCGACGGCGCGCCGACAACATCACAGATCTTTTCGATGAACGCGTATAGCAATCGCTCAGTGGCGGGATTCAGAGCGAGCGGTTGGGCGTGCCTGGGTTGCCGTGCCAGCAGCGGTTTGAACATGAAGAACACCACCACAACTCCCGCAAGCAGCGGCGCGAAATAAACGAGGAATTTGAGCAGCCCACCCAAAGCGAAGCTGTTCATGATCGGACCGAAATTATGCACCGCGTGATAATAAACCGCGTAAGCAACCGCGCCGACCATGGCCAGGTAAATAACCGGCAGCAAAAGCATCGTGCCCGTAACCAGCACCAGGCCGACGTGATAAAAGAGGGAGGTTTTGGGCCGGTTAATCTGTCCCTGGAAACCGGACAGTATGGAATAATCGGGGTCTGCCATTTCCAAGACTGCTTGTGTCACGGGATGACGCGCGCGTCAATACGAATGTGACTATTTACCGGCATTAACGTGCAACTTTGGCAATCGGGAAGGAGCGCCGAGCACCAGCTCGGCGAGTTCCGCTTTTCCGAAACGTGCCGAGCTGGTGCTCGGCGCTCCCCGAAAAGGGGCGTTATACCCCGGCGCTACGCCGGCACCGGCTTTTTCCAAATCGGCACCACCCGTTTCATTTCGCCGATGAGCCACTGGCAGGCGGCGAACGCTTCACCGCGATGCGGCGCGATCACTTCCACCCACAAAGAAGGCTCATTCACTTTGACCAACCCAACACGATGAACCAGGCGTACGGATTCAATGGGCCAGCGTTTTTCCATTTGGCCAAAGAGCAAATGGAACTGGTGCTCGACCATTTTTTGAAACGCTTCGTATTCGATGGCGGCGATTTTCTTTTCGTCTTCGGTTTCGCGAACCACGCCGAGGAAATAAATCACGGCACCCATCCCGGCCGATGCGCGGCGTTCCCGCAGCAAAGCAGGTTCGTCAATTGGCTCGGTCGTAATGGTGAGTTGGTGTTTCATTAAAGTGCTACCGGCAGAATAAGGCCGCCGGCAAGATGCCGGCGGCACGTTTCATCCACCCTGCACCGGCGGGAAAAGCGAAATCTCATCGCCATTTTTCAAAATATAATCCCTCGGCTGATAATCGACGCCGACTGCGACCAGCATGGATTTTTCCATCGCCGCCAGTTTGGGAAATCGACGAAAAATCGTTTTCAGCACATCCGCAAGGCGGCTGCCCTCGAGAATATCTTCCGAGGTTTCCGCGCAACCGGCCAGGTCTTTGAAATAGGAGTAGAAGTGAATCGAAATGTGCATCAAATCGGTTTGTCGGGGTCGGCGCGCGCCGGTCCGCGTAAATCTTTCGTGGGAATCCCGCGCTTTTTCGCGAGCGGATCAATGTACCAGCGATAGCAGCCCAGCTCGGAATAAAACACGTAAGGCGCATTTTCTTTCCACCACTTGGCCCACGCGGCGGCGTTGTTCGCAGGCGGCTCGTTTACGTAACGAGCGAGCAGCGTAGCCGCAACGGTTTTGGTTTTCTCGTTACGCAGGGCCGCAATCGTTTTCGGCAAAAAGTCCGGTGAATCGAACGGGACGCCAAAGCCTTTGGCTTCGGCATCGATCTCGAGAAAATTACCAGGGCCAGGATGCAGCCATATCAGATTAGTTGCGGTCCAGGCTTTCACTTCCGCGGAGTCCCGCCAATTGAACGAGGCGAGCGCCGCCGCGGAAAGTTCATTCGTCGCCCAATCGGGATGATCAGCCAGATAATACTTTGCGCGCTGTCTCGAAATGCCGATTTTTTCTTCCCCGAATACCGAAGGCGTGATGTCGATGGGCCGGTCCTGAGTGAAATGGCTGATGTAAACGATGGCGTTGACGACCATCGCGCGTCCCGTGGCATTAAGCTGCGCGGGCGACTGCTCGAATCCGAAATGGAGCAAATTACCCTGCCGCCAAAAGGCCGCGCTCTCGGGAGTTTGTTCATTGATGCCACCGGAGAACAGTTCCACTTCCGGCATGTCCGCGAACTCGTAATAATGAGTGGACCAACCCCGCGCATTATCGCGAATCACGGTTTCATACTGGCGAATGCCGTTGATCAGTGGCAGCACGGCAATGGTCGGCTGGCCTTTAAGGTCTTTCTGGAATTGCTCGGGAGTGGAGATGTTGGTCGTGGCGGTGATATCAATCGGAATTGGCGTTTTGAAAATCGGATGGTTTTGCAAGTTATAGGCGACCGGCGCGAGGCAGGTGCATCCGGAACCGCCCTTCAATTTCCAGGCGACCGCGAGATTGAGCCCCGCGCTGCCAAGCAGCACGGTCGGCTTGGACCAATCCTCGCGCCGCCCGAGCGGCGAGCCGTCCAGCCATGCGCCGCGCATTTGATGGCTTTGGGGCCAATCGAGCACCACCACATCAAAGTCCCGGACCTGAGCAGGCTGGAATTTTTCGCGCGAGACGGATTGAACGGTGGCGAAATGCTGTTTGAGGAACGGAACGAAGTCGCTCCCCCGGTGGCCGACATAGAGAACTTTTTGCGGCAGGTTTTGGGCCAAGTCCGCGCCAGAGGCCCGGGCGACGATGGTGAACGTGAAAACGAGAAGCGAAACAAACAGGACAATGATCTTTTTCATAAGCCTGACTTTTGCGGTTCCGAATACTAGCATAGTGACAAAGATATTGCGATATCTGCGCTACCTCATTTTTTGACGTACGGCGACTTGGTCATTTCCTTGAAAACGTGATCGTGCAGCACGCCAACAAACGGCAGATTACGATAGCGTTCCGCAAAATCCAGGCCGTAGCCCACCACGAAATAATCGGGAATCTCGAAACCGATGTAATCCGCCTTCACATTTTCCACGCGACGCGCCGCTTTGTTCAGCAGCACGCACGTGCGCACCTTCCGCGGGCGCAATGCTTTCAATTTTTCCAGCACTCGCGTCAGAGTTTTGCCGGTATCGAGAATGTCATCGATCAAAAGGACATCGCGATTGCGGACATCGATGCGCAGTTCCTTGGTGAAAACGAGATCGCCGGATTCCGTGCCGGCGCCGTAGCTGGAAACGCCAATGAAATCGAGGCGGAGCGGCAGATTGAGATGCCGGATGAGGTCCGCCAGAAACATGATGGTGCCGCTGAGGACGGAGACGACGACCATTTCGCGCCCGGAGAAATCGCGCTGGATGAGCTGGGTCATTTCGGCGATGCGCCGGGCAAGTTGCTGCTCGGTGATGAGGACGCGCTCGATGTCCTTGAGCCAGCGAATGTCCACGTGCGGCGTTTTGCGCTCTTCGATCATAGCGTGCTGCCTACGTCAGAGCATCAAAGACCGGGCGTAACGAGGCAAGTCCAAAGACGTGAAGTGATGCGTGAAACGTGAAACGTAAAACGTGAATACGGCATTTCGCGTTCCAATAAATTCACGTTTCACTCTTCACGCTTCACGTTTCACGCCCCCAACTTTGCCCTTTGAACTTCGACCCTCAACTCGTATAAAGAACCCATGCATTTGCCGTTAATCTTGAAGAGCGGAGGGCCGGTCTTCTGGTTGATTCTGTTGGCCGGCGCGGTGGCCATTGTGGTGTTCATCGAGCGCTTTTTCCATTGCCATCGCGAGCAGATTAATTCCACCGAATTCCTCAACGGCGTGCGCAACGTGCTCCGGCGCGACAACGTGGTCGAAGCCATTTCCATTTGCGACGCCACACCGGGACCGGTGTCGCGCCTGGTGAAGACCGCGATTTTGAACCGCGACAACGGACGGGACCGCGTCCGCGAATCGCTGGAGGAAGCGGGATTGGTCGAAGTGCCGCGGCTGGAGGAAAAACTGAATTTGCTGGCGACGATCGCACAATTGGCGCCGTTGCTCGGATTATTTGGGACCGTGCTGGGATTGATGACCACATTCCAGGAAATCCAATCGCACGGGCCGACTGCTCACGCGGGGGACCTGGCGACAGGTGTGTGGGAGGCGCTGATTTGTTGCGCCGCGGGGCTGGCGGTTTCGATTCCGGCGCACGCGGCGTATAATTATCTCGTCAGCCGGGTGAATTCGATCGTGCTGGACATGGAACGCGCGGCCACGGAAATCGTGAACATTGTCACGGAAACACCCGTCAAAATGCCATGAAACTCCCGCGGAACGCACGCATTTTTCGCGGGCAACTCGATGCCGCGCCGTTTGCTTCCGTGTTTTTCCTGCTGATCATTTTTGTCATCCTGGGCACGATGCTCTACGCGCCGGGCATCCAGGTAAAATTGCCCTCCGCCGGCGACCTGACATTGGCCGGCGCGGAAGGTCCCACGATTTCCGTCGCGGTCACAACCAATGCGTTCTACTTCGATAATCAGTTGATTTCCGAAGCTGATTTGTCCGCCCGCCTGAGCGCCGCCGCGAAAAAAAGCGCCGAGCCGTTGACCCTGGTGGTGCTGGCGGACAAGGACGTGACCGAGCAAAGGTCGCTTCGCCTGGTAGTGCTGGCGGAAAAGGCGGGCATTCGCAACCTGCACCTGGCAACCATGCCGCGCGCCTTCGATGCCCTGCCCGACAAGTCTCAGCCATGACACGCGCGACGGTTGAACAGCCAGCCTCCGGCAAAGTCGCCGGCAAGCGTTCCCTGCACCGGCGGCTCGGGTTGTGGGTGGCCGTTGTGCTGGCCTTCGGCGTGCAAATCGGTCTGGTTTTCCTGGTCGGAAATCCACCCCCAGTCAAACCCTTTCAACCTCCGGTTCCGCCAGTGATCCACGTGGACAGCAACGGAACAAACGCCCTGCTGGCGCTGCAAGATCCCACGCTTTTCATTTTGCCGCACCTGGATAATTTTTCGGGGGCGGGCTGGATGAAATTCACGCCGCCGGAATTCGCATCGACGAACTGGAGCGAGCCGGCACGGCCGCTGGAACTGGCGACGGAACAACTCGGTGCGACATTTGTTGCGTATATGCAGACGACCCAGCCTCCGCAATTTCAGCCGCACATTGAATCCGGACTTATCGAAGGAGGCCCCGGCCCGATGGCGCCGTTGGCCACGCCTTCCACAATGCGGGTCGAGGGCGATCTCGCGCGGCTGCGCTTGCTGACGCCCGTTCATTTGCCGCCGCAAACGAACGCGGACGTGCTGACCAACAGCGTGGTGCAATTGCTTGTGGATGGGCGCGGATTTCCGTTCTCGCCCGTCATTCTGGCCGGCGATCCGAGCGTGGACGCATCCAGTCTGCTGAATTTTGTGAAGACCCTCCGCTTCGCGCCGGCGCTGTCCGAAACCCTCAAGCAGGTGCCAGCGGACAAAGTAACCGAGGGCAAACTGGTTTTTGAATGGCACACGGTACCCCCGGCGCCGACCAACGCGACACCGGCGGCTCATTGATATGGCGATTGCAAAAATTCTATTCGGATATTTGATGGTGCTGCTTGGCACGCTGACGGCCGCAGTGATTTACACCGAATTCCGAGGCCGGCGCTTCAAGCCGACGCCTTCACAAGACCGGATTTTCCGCTGCACGAAATGCGGTTCCGTTTATACCGATGATCCGGACGTGGACCGTTCGCGTTGCGTGCAATGCGGGCAATTGAACGAAGCGATTGAGTTTTAATCAGCTCCTACGGCTTTTCTGCCACAACCTTGCCGTCGCGCCAGATGTAAATGGGTGTGCCGTGCATGCGCGCGGTTTTGCGAGCAGAAAGACGGGCACGACGAAGAGCTCGGCCAACTCTTAAGGCAAATGATTTTGTGTCGCGTTTTGCAGATTTCGATTTCATTTGTTTCCGTCGATCATCTCAAGCTTCTCGCCTGAATTATCGTATACGGCCCAGTCATCCGCCAGCGGTTTGTAAGCTTTCTCAAAATTCCTCCAACCTCGATCAAATCGTCGCAAAACATCGGCGTGGGAAACATCATGTCCACCTTGCCTTACGCGTGCGGCAATACGGTGTAAGGCCAGATCCACCGAAGCGAGCTTCAGAAAAGCAATTTCAATTTGATAGCCGCTCGCCTTCCACCGCTTGGGCCGAGTCAGGCAAGTCAAACCGCTCAACGTGCTCTCGAACGCGAAGCTCTGTCGAGTTCGGCCAAAAACAATCGGCCAGCATTCATGGCGGCAAGTGCAGGTTTTAGCGGAGATAGCCCCGCCGCCAATAAGTCAGCGTTGACGAAATGAATGACTTCCTCTTTTGGCAAAAATTCCTTCGCAAAAGTCGTCTTCCCCGCGCCGTTCGGGCCCGCGATGATGATGCAGCGCGGAGACTTCATTTCAATTCCCCGTCTTCAGTTCCACCACGTCGTGCGGCGCGGCTTCGCGCTGGCCGGCGGGGCTGACGCGAATGTAGCGCGCTTTTTCGCGAAGCTGCGCAAGATTCGCGGCGCCGAGATAGCCCATGCCGCTCTGGATGCCCCCGATGAGTTGCGCGAGCACGCGGTCCACCGAACCGGCAACTTCCTTGAGCGCCTCCACGCCTTCCGGCGCTACTTTCTGCGCCGGATTTTTTTCGTGACCATAACGCGCAGCGGAGCCGGCCTTCATCGCCGCGAGGCTGCCCATGCCGCGGTATTGTTTGTAAAGTTTGCCGCCAATTTCCAGCACCTCGCCCGGCGCCTCGGTGCAACCGGCCAGAATCCCGCCGCAGATCACCGCGTTGGAAAGCGTCAACGCTTTCACAATGTCGCCGGATTTCGTGATGCCGCCATCGGCCAGGATCGCCACTTTTTTCTTTGCGGCGGCCTGTGCGCACACGTAAAGCGCGGTCATCTGCGGAATGCCCACGCCGGCCACAATGCGCGTAGTGCAAATGGAACCAGGCCCCTGCCCGACTTTGATGGCGTTCGCGCCGCAACGCGCCAAAAATTCCACGCCTTCCGCGCTCGTCACGTTGCCAGCCATGATCGGCAATTTGGGAAAGGCGTCGCGCAGCATTTTGACCGTGTCACCAACTCCTTTGGTATGACCATGCGCGGTGGAAACCGCGACGAGGTCCACGCCGCGTTCGACGAGGCCGCTGACGTGCGTGAGGATGCGTTCGCGATCCAGTTCGCCGAAGGCGTTGCGCGTGGCGGAAACCGCCGCGCCGCAAATAAGATGAAAATTGGCATCGCGAGCCGGCTTGAACTGCGCGCGGCGCTCCTGCGTAATGCGCTCCACGTCGCTCATCGTGATCAGCCCGCGCAGCATGTCTTTATCGTCGACCACGAGCAATTTGTGGATGCCCAGGTGCTCGGTGAAAAATTTGTCCGCGCGCGCGATCGGGTCCTTGCCGAGTTCCTTTTGGTTGATGGTGTGGACCTGCGAACGCGGCTGCAACGCTTCCGCTACTTTCAGCTTGGCATAACGCGGCTTCACCACATGCCCCGGCAGCAATCCCAGCAATTTGCCCTTGTCATCCACCACCGGGAACGTGCTGAAGGCGAATCTCTTTTGCTCGATGTGTTCCAGCACGTCGCCGATAAGCTGGTCGGGCGCGACTTTGATTGGATCCTGGATGAGGCCGTGAACGTGGTGTTTGACGCGGCTCACCTCGGAAAGCTGCTGGCGCTCGGGCATGTTGTAATGAATAAGGCCGAGGCCGCCATTGAGCGCCATGGCGATGGCCATGCGCGATTCCGTGACTGTGTCCATGTCCGATGAAATAACGGGAATGTGAAGCTGAAGGCCGCTGCCGAGGTTGGTGTCGAGCTGGGTTTCGCGCGGGAGAATCTCGGAATAAAGCGTCGCGAGCGTCACGTCATCGAAAGTGAGCCCGATGCCGCTGTAAGCCGGGAAAAACGCATCCGCCGGCTTGTAGAACTTGGAGTCGAAACTGTCGGTTTCTTTATGCGCTGCCATGGAATAACAAAACAGTTCCATGGCGGATTGACAACGACAAAACGATAAAAAATGGCGAACAAATCAGGCGCTATTTTTATCGGCGCCTCCTCGAATCGGGAATGAACGGCCTCACCTGTGCCTGATTCAAGATGTCATATCCGCCGCGTTGTTGACGTCAATGTCGTCATAGCCATTCACGTAATAGATGATCATCGAGATGATCCAACTGCCGACAAACACCCCGATCACCACAAAACCAACGGTCCCGAAATTATCACTTAAGGAATTGATCGCGTCCCATATCGCGCCGTGCATTTGCAATCGGTCGCCGACCAGCGCCAAGATTTCAATCCCGCCAACGATCAACGCCACCAGCACCGACACCACCGTGATCGTGATGTTGTAATACAATTTGCGGATGGGCTTGACGAACGCCCAACCATACGCGCCCAGCATCAAAATACTATCCGTGGAATCCACCAGCGCCATTCCCGCCGTGAACAGCGTCGGGAACACCAGGATGGACCAAATCGAAAGCCCTTTCGCGGCCCCGGCGGCAGAAATGCCCAGCACTCCGATTTCAGTCGCGGTATCAAAACCAAGCCCAAACAGAAGGCCGATGAGATACATCTGCCAGCTATGTCCAACCAAACGAAACAAATTCCGAAAAATGCGCCCAAAAAATCCGCGTTTGCCTAAAATCAGATTCAAGTCCTCCTCCACAAACTGGCCGCCGCGTTTGACATGCTGGAACGTCTTGATCACTGAAGCCAGGACGAGCGCATTGGCGGCAGCGATTGCCAAAAGAAAGAAGGCAGAAACGGACGTGCCAATAATCGCTCCGACCGATTGCAGATACGGAAAACGGTTCTTCAAAACGACCGAGGTCGCCGCGATGACAACGGACAACGCGAAAACAATTGTCGAATGCCCCAGAGAAAAAAAGAAGCCAACCCCCACGGGCTTCTGGCCTTGCTGCATCAGCTTGCGAGTCACGTTGTCAATGGCCGCAATGTGATCGGCATCCACCGCGTGACGCAGTCCGAACGTGTAAGCCAAAAACGCCGTGCCCAACAGGACCGGATAATCACGGAAAGCGACCAGCGCCCAAATCCACGCTCCCACATTGGCGAGCAGCAGCAACGCATACATCGAAAGAACCCGGTTCTTCACGGTGGACGGAACGCCAAACATTCCTGTAATCGCAGCGATCATGTTCCCCGCGAATCTGCGTTATTCCGCGCCAAAGGGCAAAGGAATCTTCACCCCAGTTTCTTCCTGAAATGTATTGAGAGCGGCAGCCGCGCCGCCCGTTGCATTGCCAAATGCATCCCGTTTTATGGCCCCCGCATGACAAAACTGTCATACACATTTTGCGGCGGATTCATTTTCGAGTGATAGAATAATGCAACAAGGAAACTCCAAAACACTATGAAAACCAAACATCTGATTGGAATCACATTGATGGTTGTCGCAATGGCGGGTTGCGAAACCGAGAAATCCGAACAAGCCAAACAAGCCAAATGGCAAGCCGAAGCCAAGGTCAGCGAGGCCGACGCGCAGACAACCGCCCTGGGCCGGGTCCCCAATGGCACCGTCAAGGAATCCGAACTGGAAAAGGAACACGGCAAGTTGATCTGGTCGTTTGACATGGCCACGCCGGACTCGACGGACATCACCGAAGTGAACGTGGACGCCATCAGCGGCAAAGTGGTCTCCGTGGAAAAGGAAAAGCCCGAACACGAGGCAAAGGAAGCCGACGACGAAAAGAAAGACAAGGATTAGAGTTTCCTCAAAACGCCCCAGGCGCAGATGCAAATCCGCGCCGGCATTTTCGTGGGAGTCGTCGTGAGCGGCGTGTAGCCCGAATCGAAAGGAGCGCGGGTCTGCGACCCGCAGCAAGGTGTGGGAGGCAAAACGTGTAAAAAGATTCGGCGACTTGCGAAAATTGAATGTCGCTGCGGCTCACCGGAGCCGCGCTCCGGACGTTTGGGCAACACACCCATGAGGATGCTCCGATCCTTTCCCTTCCCCATGCTTCAAAACACAAACTTCGGCTCATGGACCACCCCCACCTTATGCTTCCGCAACAACTCAATGAATTTCGCAATGCCGCGTTTTTCATCCGACCCGAGATGATAATGAATGTGCCAGCCGAAATAATCCTTCCGGAAATCCTCGGTATATTCGGTACGGTTGCGAATGATGTGGTCCAGCGTGTCCAACCCGAACTTGCGCGCCTCGGTCAAATGGCGGCGCAACGCCGCCGTATCGATGCCGCGTCGCAGCGCCCAGATGGCAAACACGAAAGGCAGGTTGGTCATTTCATACCACGCCGTACCCAGATCGAAAATCTCGTGCTCAGGCTGCGTGAAAATGAAATCCAGCGCCGGATCCCCAATCAACATCGCATAATCCGGCAGCGACTTGAAATCGTAGCTCGCGAGCGGCTTGAATTCCGGCTTTAAGCCGCGCTCGGCCAGCAGCACGCGCAACAGATTCACACTCGTGAGCGAGGCCGTGTCGCAAAAAATTTCCCGCGCCTCCTCAATCGGCTTTCGGTGCGCCAGAATCACACTCTTCACCTCGCCCAGTGACGCAATGGCCGTGCCATCCAGAATGTCGTAGCGATCGTTGAACAGCACTTCCGTAATACTGACCAGCGCCGCATCGAGTTCGTCACGCTGAAGCATTTTGGCAAGTTGCGAAGGCGTCGCGAAAATGATTTCGTCCTCCAGCCCGCGCGTGAGCGGGACCGCATTGAGATAGCGGACCGAACCGACACGGAACGGCGTAAGCGATTGCTCGAGCTGGCTTTCGCGCTGGCGATCGGACGCGCGTTGTTCGTGTTCGACGCGGTGCGCGAGTTGTTCCGCGGTTTCGCGCGGCGCCATGCGGAGCTTTGGAATTTCGTCAGGGGACATTTTCGAGAATCCTAAATGAGATGAATTATAGAATAACTGTTAGTTCCCGGCCACCGTGGTAGGGCGCATCGCTCCGCGCGCGCCGCACGTGGTTCGATACATCGTATGATTTTCGAACTGCGCGCGCGGAGCGACGCGCCCCATCTTTATCCGCAGGATTTTTACGACGAGGTGCCTCAATACGCGCCCTTCTGCTTCGGCGACAGCGCCGGATTCCTCACCCTCGGCGGCGCATTCGTTTTTTGGTTTTCCTTCTTGAACGCCGAGCGCAGGAGCCAATGGTGCTTGAGGCCCTGAACAAAATCATCCGCGTCGTTCACCGTTTTGGTGATGGAACTGAGCATGCTCGAATTCATCTGCACCTGTTGGTTCAGATTGCTCGTGATGTCCGCCAGGTGCAGCAGTGTGAGATTCAGGTTGTCCAAATTCGTGTTGAGCGTGGCGACGTCCGCGTTGGCATTGCCCATCAACGAATCAAGCTTTTCATTCACATTCGTGGGCAACAACCAATCACCCAGCGCGCCCGGCCGATTCAACTGGCCCGTCAGCAGCGACAGATTGCTCACCACGGGTTGGGCGCTGAACGCAACCGTGTTCAAATTCGAGGTTAATGTAGTGGCATTCGCCAGCGTGCTGGAGAGCTGATTGGTGAGTCGAAACACGTTCGGCAAAGCGCCTTCCACTTCATCCACCACCTGCTGCAAGCGGTCCTGCAGCGAAGGCGATTCATCCGGTTGGATCCAATAGGCCTCGGTCAAATTCGTGTAAAACGTGTTGGAATTGGCCTGCGCCATTGCGGCCAGTTCAGTGGTGACCAACTTGGTAAATTCGTAGCGGTGCGTGCGCTGAAAGTCTGGACCATTCGTGCTGCTGATGCTCTGCAACAAGTCCTTGCGAGCTTTTCGCATGACCCGAAAATTCAGCCTGGCCCGGGGCACGCCATTGCTGTCCTCCAAAATAGTGGGGATGCCGGCGGCGCCCTTGGTGATTTGCAGAAACCGATTGCCCAGCAAGTCCGACGAAACCACCACCTTCGAATCGTCCCAAATATACCCGTAGTGCGGCTTGAGAATCGTGAACTTGATGGTCACGCCGTAGTAAGCATCGGGCGCTTCTGGGATGATGTCCGTGATTTGCCCTGCGGGAAATCCCATCAGCTTCACCGGATCGCCCACCTTCAGTCCCGACGCATCGTTGAGCGACGTCTTATACTCGAATTTCGGCGTGAACCAGCCCTTGCGCTCAGCGGTTTTGTAAACGTAAAACCCAAACCCGAACACCAGCAACGCCGTTGCCAGCATGACAAACCACCCCACCGCCCGTTCCATTCGGCTCAGGCGCGTGCGCAGTTGCGGTGTCAGATCTTGTAAAGCCATGTTTATTGCCAATTGCCGATTGCCAATTGCCGATTGAAATCACACAGCCACCTTCCGGCGCGTAAATCGCAAATCGTATATCGTAAATTCATTGGTCTTGTTGCAGAGTCGACGCTCTCAATTCTCTCACCAGTTCATCGCTCGCCGCCTCCACCTGTCCCCAATGGCCGAGCACGAGAAAGCGTTTGTTCTTGAGCATCGCGAACTGCCGCGCGCCTCCGCGCCAGAGCCGCAAATCGTTCGTCGTGACGACAAGGGTCGTTGGCCGGCCATTCATCCACGGGTGCCCGCGCGATAATTGCTCCAGCAGATTGAGCCACCATCCGCGATGACGCAAATCCAATCCCGCGAGCGGATTGTCCAGCAGCAACACGTCCGGCCGCAACATCAGCGCGCGCGCCAGGCCTACCCGCCGCTGCCAGTTGCGGGCCATCGCCCCCGGCGTGCTGTCCGCCCACGGCCCGAGTTCGGTCAACTCCAGCAACTGGTTCAATTCCGGTTCGGCGTCCTCCCGGCTCAAATTTTTATGATAACGCAATGGCAACGAAACGTTTTCCGAAACCGTCAGATGATTGAACAACTGGCCGCTTTCGAAAACGAAACCGAGCCGCAAACGATCGGCCAGGCGATGCTCTTCAAAAATCGGCATTTCCTCGCCGAAGAAACAATAAATCCCGCTGACCGGCGCCATCATGCCGCCCGTAAGCATCAGAAAATCACTCTTGCCCGAGCCTTGCAGGCCGCTGATGACCCAGAAATCGCCCGGCGCAACCGCCCAATTCACATCTTCCACCACGATCGTGCTCAGGTCGCGCATGGAGCCGATCGAAACACCGCGCATTTCGATGGCGCATCGGGTGGAAGTTTCAGGCGCGGCACTCATCAGGTGGCGAGATAAATGATGATGAACAAAGCGTCAATCAGCACACACGCAATGACGCTTTGCGCCACGGCGCGGACGGTGGCGTAGGATACTTCCTCAAGCTGCAGCGGCTGCGCCAGTCCGTGATAACAGGTCACAATCGCAATGATGAAACCGAACAGCATCGTCTTCAGCGCGAGCAACACGAAATCGAGACCGTTGAGCGCCGCCGCGAGCTGGCCGAAGTAATCGCCGGGTCGCAATGGAACGTTTTGCAGGAATGCCCATAGGTAGCCACTCGCCAGCGCCGCAATAATCAAATAGACCGTGAGCGCAAAAATCCCCACCGCCATCCCGATGACGCGCGGGACGACGAGGTAATGCACCGGATCAATGCCGAGCGCCTCCAGGGCTTCCACTTCTCCCATCGCGCGCGCGGTGCCGAGTTCCACAACGTTCGCGGTGCCAATACGCGCAAGAACAAGCACCGCCGCAATAAGCGGCCCAAGTTCGCGGACGACCACGATGACAAAAATGTCTCCCAGATGCTCGGTTACCGTATGCGTCGCGCCGAATTTCGATGCCCACGAAACTGTTTGGCCGATGATCAACAAGCCCAACACCGTCGCCAGGAACAGGAACATCGGCAGCAACCGCACGCCCGCGCGCGAAATTTCCCGCGAAATCAGCGGCCGAATCACGCGCCGCGCCACGCCGATTTTGGTAATGATCACTCCCAGCGTGATAAGCGCGAACGCACCCAGGCCCTGGATGGTCAGCAGGAAGCGAAAAAGTTTCCGTCCCACGTAATTCGCGAAGAAAGGCGGCATCGGCATGCGCATGACAAAGCGCACGCGCGGCGAATCGAACGTACTGGCATTTCCCTTCTGCACTGAAGCAACGTAATTTTCGCTGCGGGCCAGGTCAAAGGAGAATTTGATCATACCGCGAGAACGGGGGAGAACACAGTTCAATACCGAAAGACGAAATCCGAAGCCCGAAAGAAACCCGAAACGCGAAATCCGAAACAGGGGTGCGGCTTTGCCTGACGTTGCCTCTTCGGGCTTCGGCAATTCGGGTTTCTTTCGGGCTTCGGATTTCGGTTTTCGGATTTCCGCCAAACGCCCGGCTCACAAAACACGGTCACCGAAGTCAGCAACACCCGCCACTTTGAGGTTGCGGGAGCGCGCCTCTGCCCATAGAGTCACTTCAGAACGCTCACGCGTTTCAACCTATGTATTTCGGAGTTGATTATTATCCCGAACAATGGGTCTTTCCTTACGGCGGCACCGCCGAAAATCCCGAATCTCAATGGGAACAAGACGCGGAATTAATGGTCAAAGCCGGTGCCAATGTCGTTCGCATGGGGGATTTCGTCTGGGGCCTGTGCGAGCCGGAAGACGGCAAATTTAATTTTGACTGGCTCAAGCGCGCCATGGACGTGCTCGGGCGCGCCGGCATCAAAACCGTGCTCGCCACGCCCACCGCCGCTCCGCCGCTCTGGCTCTCCAAAAAACATCCCGAAATCCTCCCCGTCGACGAAAACGGCGAAGTCCTCCACGAAGGCACGCGCCGCGCCGTTTGTTTCAACAACGACGTCTATTGGAACCACGCCAAACGCATCGTGGAAGCCATGGCCAAAGCCCTCGGCAAACACCCACATCTCATCGCCTGGCAGATCGACAGCGGCATCGGCGGCCATCAAACCGAATGGTCTTTCAATCGCGACACCCAGCTCGAATGGCAGAATTGGCTCAAGCTCAAATACGAAACCATCGAGCGGCTGAACGAACGGCTCGGAACCCGTTTTCTCGGCCAGACCGTCACGGCGTTCGACCAGGTCCCCATGCCCATGCACGCGCCCACGGCGCACAATCCATCCCTGTTGCTGGATTGGGCCCGGTTCAGCAGCGATACCATCGTCGCGTTTGTGGGAATGCAGGCCGATGTCTTGCGCGAATTGACCCCGGACATCCCCCTCACCACCAACCTGCGCGCGTTGCAACGCCGCTTCGATCATTTCGATGTCGCGCAGATTCTCGATTTCGTTTCCGTGGAAAGCAACGCCGCCATCAAGACCAAGGCGGCCGAACTCGCGTGCGACATCGACATCCTTCGGTCGCTCAAAAAGGAAGACATCCGCGCGCCCGATGGCGACGTGGGTTTTTGGGTCATTGAGCAAAAGGCCGGACAAGTGAATTGGCAGGACGTCAATTCGCTCGTGCGGCCGGGCGTCGTGCGGCTGTTTACGTATCAACTCGTTTCGCGCGGCGCGTGCGGCGTGCTGTATTATCAATGGCGCCAGCCGCGCATTGGCAACGAGCGATTTTCCGGCGCCGTCATGTCGCACCATGCGCGCCTCGACAGCCGCACCTATCGTGAAATTGCCCAGATCGGCGAAGAATTGAAACTGCTCGCGCCCGCCATCAAAAACACGCGCGTCGTGGCCGAGTCCTGCATTCTTTACAGCCATGATAACGACTGGGCGCTGCAGCAGCCGAATCAGCCCAATAAGCATTTCAACCTGCGGCACCACATTCAGCTCATCTACAACGCGCTCCACGACCGGAACATTTCCGTCGATTTCGCGCGGCCCAGCGAGGATTTATCGCAATACAAATTGGTCTTCGCGCCCTCGCTGCACCTGCTCTCTGGCGGCGAAGTGGACATGCTGAAATTATACGTGCAAAACGGCGGCACGCTCGTGGCAACGTTCAACACCGGTCTTGTGGATGAAAACGGCATCGCGCCGGACACCGGTTATCCGCGTGATTTGACCGATTTGTTCGGGCTGGAAGTCCTGGAATTCGATCCGCTTCCGCCCGGCGAAGAAAACCATCTCACATTCAAAGGAGCCTTCCCAACGAGCCATTTGCACCCGGCGCGGCTCTGGTGCGACATCATCGAGCCCCGGGAATGCCAGGTCCTCGCCACCTACGCGAAGGATTTTTACGCGAATCGGCCCGCCATGACCATGAACACCTACGGCCTCGGCCGCGCGATTTACATCGGCACGCAAAGCCACGAACATTTTTATTATGACCTCGTCGGCTGGCTGCGTCAGATGTGCAATTTGCATCCTTTGTTGAAAGTTCCCGACACCGTGCAGGTGAGCATGCGGGAAAAGGAAGGCATCAAAATCTTTTTCCTGTTGAACCACCAGAATTCCCCCGTGCGCATCCAATTCTACAAACCGATGCACGATTTCCTCACCGGCAACACCTTCTCCGGCAACTACGACCTGCCCCCGCACGGCGTCCTCGTCCTCGACGAACATCCGGAAGTGAAGACGGAGGAGGCTGAGGCATGATTGGTTAAATGAGTTAAATAGAAGCTTCGCAACCGCGTCTTTCGGGACCGACATGATTCTCGCAGATTTTGATCCTGGCACTCTGACCAGCTTTTTTGTCTTGATGGCTTTCGCCTTGATAGTCGTCGTTTTTCTTGTCTCCGCAGGCGTGGCGCTGGCTTTAGGCAAACCGCGATCTATACGCCTTTATCTGATTACCGCAGGTGCGGCATTCGGAATCGGGGTGTTATCCTATTTTCTCAGTTTTTTGTGGCTAGGGCACTTCACTTCCCGTGATGCCTCTAACTGCGCCGGGTCTTGAGATTCGGTCTGGGCGGTGGTATCAGAATTTAGATAACGATGACAATTTAACAAATCACAGCCAGCCCATGCCCCCGCCCCCCAAACGCATCCGCCCGCTCGGTCCGCCGAAATCCTCGGCGCGCCAACGCGTGCTGGCGGCGTGGCGCGGCACCGATCTCAGCGCGCAGGAAATCGCCCGCGCGGATCGCGCCAAATCCGCCGGCGCGGTCATGCCCGGGTTGCTGCGCCATTTGCGCATCGAAAGCCGCCAGGCCGAAGTGGAAATCGTCAAGGTCTGGAACAGCCTCATCGATCCCAACATCATCGCGCACGCCCAGCCGGTCGGACTGCGCAAAGGCACGTTGTTCGTCACTGTGGACAGCAGCGTGTGGCTGGCCGAAATCGTGCGCTATCGCCGCAAGGAAATTCTGGACCGGCTGCAGCACAGCTTCGGCCGTGACATCATCGCGCGCATTTCGTTTCGGATTGGATAAATTCGGTGTACGCAGAACGACGGCAACGGCACCCCCTTGGTAGCGCAGGCTGGTACCCTGCTGTTTCGCCGAGGACGCGCGCTAATCAATCCGAATGCCAAGTTGGCCGACGCGTACTCACTTACGCGACCGACGGTTTCCCTCACAACTGCCGGCTTGCGCTTGGCCTGCGGGCTGTGATATTGGTTTGGCGCTCGAAAGAGCGTCGCAGTCGTCAGGCTGGCGGCAAAAGCCCACGTGGCGGAATTGGCAGACGCGCTAGATTCAGGTTCTAGTGAGTAACATCGTACAGGTTCAAGTCCTGTCGTGGGCACCAACAGTAGCAGTTCCTAAATTCCCCCCCTGGCGCGAAGGGCTGATCGGATGTCTCGGCAATCCGTGAAATTTCTTCGAGCGATTGGGTGGAACCTCCGCCCCCTTGACGACCATCTATTCCTTGCGGATGTTTCCGTGTGGGCCATGAGCGACTCTCGTGGGAGAATAAGGAGTGTTTGTGTCACAGTTTTTCAATAGGTTGGCTGCCGGAATGGAATTTGCGCGTGGCATTAAATTCATCGCCAACGGGGTCACGAGCGGGTTCAAAGTGGCAGCCGTGCTGTTAACATTCGCCGTCTCGGCCACCCAACTTGCGGGCCAATCCGTTGCCTACGAAGGATATGGTTATCCGACGCTAGGCGGCCAGGGTGGCGACACCTACCACGTCACCACGCTTGCCGACGGCGGCCCGGGAAGCCTTCGCGACGGAGTTTACAATCGCACGGGACCCCGCATCATCGTCTTCGATGTCGGGGGAACGATTACGATTACGAATGATCTGATACTCAACCGCCCCTATCTCACAATTGATGGCGGCACCGCTCCGCCCCCCGGAATCACTCTCACTAAGACGGCCGCCACCAACCAATTTGTCATTGCCGGCACTCACGACATCATCCTGCGGTATTTGCGGTTTCACGGCTTGTACAAGAGCGCTGCCGATGCCGGACCAAATAACATGGATTTCATCAGCATTGACGGAGATTCGGGTCCCGACCATTACGCTCATGACATTGTGGTGGATCACGTCACCGACTTGAACGTGATTGATTCGGGAATGGATATCTGGGGAGAGGTGAGCGACGTGACGGTCTCCTGGTGCCTCATTGCGAATAGCTACCACCCCTGCACGGTGTCCTACTATCCGGCGCCTTTCCAAAAACGCCGCCGAATATCCATGCATCACAATGTCTGGGCGCGCAACGACGAGCGAAATCCGCAATTTCGAGCGGACGATGCCGACATTGATTACGTGAACAACATCATCTACGACTGGGGTTATTGGACCGGCTGGGGCTATGGTATTCGGGTTAAAAATGAACCCGGCGAGCCCCAGGTCAATGCCAATATCGTCAACAACTACTTCAAACCCGTTCATGGCGATCCAACCGCGGGCTTGCTGTATGGACTGGGAAACGGTCCTGACGCAAACGACGGCGGACCACTCTTACCGGTTCCGCAGGGCACCGTATTAACGAATACCGCCATGGGGGGGCTCTGGGTAGCCGGCAACGTATTCCCTGCGGGAGACCTTGATATTTACTCCACCATCCCCGTGCCACATCCGGTGCCAACGAACGCCCTGGTGACGACCTACAGTGCTTACGAATTGAAAGATCAAGTCCTCCCGAATGCCGGCACGAAATATCGAACCGCGGAAGAACAAGCGTTGTTTTCGGAAATCGCCTCAGCCTTGGAAGGCCCGGCTGAGCTCCGGATTTTGAGTCTGACACCTGCCTATTGCGTGCTCGAAGTGAATGCATCGCCCGGCTTCGCTAACGACGTTCAATTCTCGGACAGTATGTCGCCCCTCAATTGGAGATCACTGACGAACTTTGTGGGCAATGGGAATCTGATAACCATTACGGACGCACCCATCAGTTCTACTCGATTGTATAGAGTGTTAAGCACGGCACTGCCTTAGAGCGTTACCGGTTCCGACAAATTCGCAATCGCCCCGATTTTTCTCCCTGCAAGATCGGTCACTTGTTTGGCCTTGTCTCTTGAAGAAACCTCCGCAATGTCGGAGCGTCGATCTCCTGATCGGCGCGAACCAAGGTATTTTCAATGAAGCGAAAATATCTTTTTCGAGCGTTGATCCAAAGGCTTGCTTTTGCAGAAATGTCTTGAAGAGTTCAACCGGACGATTCCATCCCGGACGAGTGCCGCACCGGGCTCCAAACCGGATAATGTATCCCCACAAAGTGATTGATGGCCCAGCCGAGCGCCACCAGCGCCACCACCGCCCCCATCAAAATGCCCAGTTGCCACAATTGCGACATCAAACCCAGCGACACAATCATCGTGGTCGCGCCGGCCGGAGCATGCGGTACATCCCAGTATTCCATCAGCCCAATGGTGATGCCGATGGACAACGCGGCCGCACCCATTCGCGGCCAGGTAATGATTCCGAGTCCCGCGCCCGGCTCATTGGCCAAACCAAATGCCAGAAGGCACAACCATCCCGCTCCCGCGCCGATCAGATGTCCCAGGATCGTGTTCTTTGGCGAAGCCTGCGGCGTCAACGGCTCGTAAAAAAGCAGAAACGCCGTCGGACCCAGCGACGGAAAAACCAGCGGCGAATGCGCCAGATGCGCCATCACCGCCAGCACGGCAATCGCCAGGCTCCCGCTCAAAAAGCCGTACACGGCAATCATGGCGGCGCGATGATGCCGCCGCTTCAACACCCTCAAATGCCATGGCTTCGACGGCTTGAGGTTATCGTGCATATGAACGGATAAGCCGGGTGTCGCCAATCCGGAAGCCTGGGTCTTGTGCCCATTCCACTTGTGGGTTGGATTAAGTCACCGGTGTGCGAACTTTTCGAGGCTTCCAAAGCTTCACCCTCTCCCGCCGGACGGAAGAGGGCGGCAGTGAGAATTCCCCGGAAAAGGGTTCGCGCCTTGTACCCTGAACCATGACATATCGATGGCGGTATTCGACGAGAGACGCTGGAGCAACTTCTCCCTCTCCCATCGAATGGGAGAGGGAAGGGGCGAGGGTTCTGGTGCACAGGGAGCATGAGCGATTTACCCATCTCAATGCCGCAGATTCATCACAAATCATGGTCTTTGAAAGGGTGCGGCTTAATCGAACCTTCCCGCGGCGGCCGCGAAGTTTCCGGCGCCCGGCTCGCCTTGAACCAAAAATCCGCAATCAGCCGGCTGAGCCGCGTGAAATCCTGAAAGTCGATCGGCTTGACCAAATACGAATTCGCTCCCAACCCGTACGCTTCGTTCACGTCTCGCATTTCGTCCGACGACGTGAGCACCAGGATGCGCAGCCCGGAAAGGCCCGGTTCGCTCCGGATCCATTTCAATACCTCAAAACCGTTCACGCGCGGCATCTTGAGGTCGAGCAGCAAAACATCCGGCAGCGGATATTCCTCGCGATTGGAATACACACCTTCCCCCTTCAAATATGCAATCGCCTCTTGGCCGTTGCGGACGACGTGAATGGGATTGGGAATGTGGGCCTTGGCAAAGACTTGTTTCAGGAGGAATTGATAGTCTTCGTCGTCTTCGGCCAGCAAAATCACCGGACATGATTGCATAGAACGGCAAAAACCGACGGGGAGTTTACGCATTTGCAAGAGACAGCACATGGGGTGAATCCCCTATACGCGGTTCGTGGAGCGCGGGCCTCTGACCCGCAGCAACTCGCCAAACCGAAAGCGTCAGTTTCGGAAAACGCCCTCTCGTCATAGCACGTTGCGGCTCATCAGCGGCACTCCATCCAAAATGGCCGCGACGAATTCGGTCTGGCATAGTTTAACATGTCCGAAAGCAGGGTTCGTTTCTATTTGCACGCGGCGGTAATCCCGGTACTTTTGCGCATTCATGTCAGACGCAAGATCAATTACCACCGTTGAACGGCACTTTTTGGACCGGCGCAGCCCGCACGCCAACGCGGAATTCAGTTGGCTGCTTTCCGGTGTCACTCTCGCCACCAAAATCATCGCCTCGCAAATCCAGCGCGCCGGCCTCGTGGAAATCATGGGCAAAACCGACCGCGTGAACGTCCAGGGCGAAGAAGTCCAAAAGCTCGATGAATTCGCCAACGCCACCCTCGTGCGCTGCCTCGGTTATCGGGGCAACATTGGCCTGCTCGTTTCCGAGGAAGACGAGGAACCGCACGTCATCCAGGAAGCCGCCACCGGCAAATACATCGTGCTGTTCGATCCGTTGGACGGTTCCAGCAACATCAACGCGAACGTCTCCATCGGCACGATTTTCTCCATTCTCGAACGCCGCCCCACCGGCCTTGGCAAGGACGTGAAGCAAAACATCCTTCAACCCGGCCATCGCCAGGTCGCGGCCGGTTACGTGGTGTACGGCAGCAGCACGGTGCTCGCGTACACGGCGGGTGATGGCGTGCACATGTTTACTCTCGATCCCTCCATCGGCGCCTTCGTGCTCGCGCAGGAAAACGTGCGCATGCCCGAAGCCGGCCGCATCTACAGCGTGAACGAAGCCTACCGCAACACCTTCCCCGAAGGCATCCAGCGTTATCTCGACTGGGCCAAGGAAGCCGGCGATTACAGCTCGCGTTATATCGGTTCGCTCGTCGCGGATTTTCACCGGACCCTGATTCGCGGCGGCGTGTTTCTTTATCCCGGCACCACCAAATCGCCCAAGGGAAAACTGCGGCTCTTATACGAAGCCAACCCGCTCGCCTTCGTCGCCGAGCAAGCTGGCGGCGTCGCCAACGACGGCAAACAACGCATCCTCGACATCCAGCCCCAGGCCATGCACGAGCGCACCCCGCTCATCATCGGCAGCAAAGACGAAGTCCAACGCGTCCTGTCGTTTTGACCTAAACACCAGTTTCAGATCAAAGCCGATTTCACGCTGGACTGAGCCAATGATCATTGAAAACTCGAGACGTTGCAAAGCTTCACCCTCTCCCCGGGGGAGAGGGTGAGCGTTCATCCAACTAATTCATTCGCAAAACCAACTGCTTTTGGCTTGGCCATCGCTATTTTCTTATCAATGCTTCGTCAACCGCCATGACGAGCACCCACCAGGAAACCACTCCGGCCGGGCCCCATTTCAGCCCCACGCACTGGAGCGTCGTGCTCGCCGCCGCCGGCCGCGCTGATTCCACCCAGGCCCGCGATGCCCTGGAAAAACTCTGCCGCAATTATTGGCTGCCCATCTACGCCTTCATCCGCCGCCAGGGCCGCAATCCGCATGATGCCCAGGATTTAACCCAGGAATTCTTCGCGCGCTTGCTGGAAAAACATTTCCTCGGCGATGTCCAACGCGACAAAGGCCGCTTCCGCTCGTTCCTGCTGGCCTCCGTCAAACATTTCCTCGCCAATGAATGGGACAAAGCCGTCGCCCAAAAACGCGGCGGCGGCCGCGCTCCCATTTCCATCGATGCCGCCATGGCCGAAAGCGCCGTCGGCTTTGAACCCGCCGACACGCTCACCGCCGAAAAAATCTTCGAGCGGCGCTGGGCTCTCGCACTGCTCGACCAGGTCCTGCGCCGGTTGCGCGAGGAATACGCACGCGATGGCAAGGAAAGGCAATTCGAGCGGTTGAAGCCCACCCTCACCGAGGCCAGCCGTTCCGTCCCCTACGCCGAAATCGCCGCGCAACTCGGCGCCAGCGAAGGCGCCGTCAAAGTCGCCGTGCACCGCCTCCGGCAGCGCTACCGAGAACTCCTCCGCGCCGAAATCACCGATACCGTCGGCGCCGCCGAAGACGTGGATGACGAAATCCGCAACCTGTTCGCCGCGCTGGCCGGTTAACTGGCTCAAAACCCTGCGAATTCCCAAACTGGATCAAGCCAGGGATCGTCGAGTCCCCCATGGCGCCCCAAAGTATCGCTTTCTCTGGATGCAAAAAAAGGCGCAGAGTCATAAAACTCCGCGCCTTTCGCGTTGAAGCATGTCGTCTTAGCTCTTGCTGAACGTCACTTTCCGCAGCAAACCCATCCCGACTATCGCCGCGCCCAGCATCGCCATCGTCGAACCGCCGTCCGGCACGGGACGATTGCCCGTTATAGCGGACCACTCCTCAAATCCGTCATTTGACGGAAAGCCCCCTCCCGCAGCGTCGGCGCCAAATCCGGCCTCGAGATACAGATTCCCTGAGGTGCCAATATCCCCTACGGGGACAAGAATGAACATGTCACCCGATCCGCTGCCGGTATTCGAAGTAATATCAACCCTTACGGAACCGGGCGTCCCATTATTGAGATCGAAACTGGGAGTACCGGTATTCACCTCGTTCATAAGATCACTCGCACTCGTAAACGGAGCGCCGGTCGTGACAAAAATCTTGAACGTTATCAACGAAATCGGCTCGTTCCCCGATTGATTCGCATCCAGGGCGAACTCGTAATAATTTGCTGAGTTGTAGCTGATCACACTCAGGTCGCTTACGAGCTGATCCCGGGTGAATGGGCCCGGCTTGTCGTCGTAGGGAGGCGGGGTGATGCTCGTATTGACCCCGGTCTCCGAGCCGTTGTTTTGCTCGCGCAGGAACGGGTTAATAAAGCCTGTGCCCGTTGGCCGCGGATCAGCCGCGAACAGGACAGCCCCGTTTGCAGTACCCATCGCCGGCGGGCCTCCGGTTAAATCAATTATTGTTTCGTTGGCTTTGGCGGAACCTGCCGCGGCCAGCAGCAAGACGCCCAGCAATCCGGCCAGTTTCATTTTATTCTTCATAACACATCTTCGTATAGACATGCAGCTTTCCTCAGGTAGTTCCAGTTAGGTATTAGTTCAAATCCTCAAGGAGCGTTCTCAATGCCAACAACCAAATTTTGACGATAACTTTATCGCTATCGATATAAGTGCCTTATCCGCAGGAGAAGCATAAACTAAAGTACAATTTCCTTTTGCCCGCTGCAAAAAGGCCAGTCCTCATCGACGCTATATACTTTTCCGACAAAAACGAGCTACCCTTGAGTTCCCGCAGGCGGAACTACTGGCTCAGCGGCGTCTTACAGCGAAACAAAGTGTGTGTAAATTTCTCCGACGTCGATACAGGTCATTTGCTTGTTTGGGATCGATCTCCTGCGCCCGGACTGCCAGCCTTCGCGCGCTCCCGTTCGCGGGCATGGCAGCGCTCTGGAACGACCCGCAAAGAATATCCGCTTTGGTGTTGCGCCTGAGCAATTAACACCATTGGAATTTTCCCCAATCTGTGCGAATTGTCTTCATGGAAAAATTAACCTCCGCCCAAATCAAAACCGCACTCGCTTCCGTGCCGGACTGGAAGAAAAAAGGCTCGGCCATCACACGCACCTTTCAATTCAAGGATTTCCCCGCCGCCATGAAATTCGTCAACGCGGTCGCGAAACCCGCCGAAAAAGAATACCACCACCCCGATATCGACATCCGCTGGAACAAGGTCACGCTGACGCTTTCCACCCATGACGCCGGCGGATTGACCGAAAAGGATTTTAATCTCGCCAAAAAATTTGACCGTCTCTAATCTCCGCTCGCCGGTGAATCAACGGGGCTGTCGCCCTTCCCGCGAGACGAGATTATGGCAAGCAACGACATTCAGGAAGCACAGTCGGTTTTCAAAAAACACTTTGGCCACACACCCACGCATGTCGTCAGCGCGCCGGGCCGGCTGGAGCTGCTCGGCAATCACACGGATTACAACGATGGCCTCGTCATGTCTCTCGCGGTGGACAAATACATCCTCATGGCCTCGTCGTCGCGCACGGACGGCAAAGTCGAACTCGTCACTTCGGCGTTCCCAGGAAGCGAAATTTTTTCCGTCGATGAACTAAAGAAAAACCCCGCCGCGTCCTGGGCGAATTACGTCAAAGGCGTGCTGGAGCAATTGCGCAAACGCGGCGTGCATTTCAGCGGGTTCAACGCCGCCATTCACGGCACGATTCCCATGGGCGCCGGCATGAGCAGCAGCGCCGCGCTCGAAGTCGCCACCGCGCTAACCATTCGCAAGCTCTATCCCTTCGGCCTTTCCGCCACCAGCCAGACTGCGCCGCCGCAAAAAAATGCCAGGGGCGAACTCCCGCCCGCGTCGCAACCGGAAAAGCTCGAAATCGCAAAAATCTGCCGCGCGGCGGAAAACCAATTTGTCGGTGTCAATTGCGGCATCCTCGACCAGATTTCCTCGCTGTTCGGCAAGGCCTCGAGCGTCATTGACATCGATTGCAGCTCGCTCGTCGTCGGCAATTCTCCCATGCCGGGCGAAGCCGTGATCGTTTGCAACTCCGGTGTGAAACACGAATTAGTTGGCGGCGAATACAACGAGCTGCGCCAGAACTGCGAGAACGCCGCCAAAAAACTTGGCGCGAAATTCCTGCGCACCGTCGACTTGAAAGCCGTTGAGGCCAGCAAGGACAAACTCACCCCACGCGAATATGAGTGCGCTCGACACGTTGTGAGCGAAATCGCCCGCGTCGTGGCCGGCGAACGCGCCCTGCGCGCCGGCGACCACCAGCAATTCGGGCAATACATGTTCCAGAGTCACGAAAGCTCCCGCGATTATCTCAAGAACAGCACGAAGGAATTGGACATCCTCGTCGAACTCGCGCGCAAGGCCCCGGGCATTTTGGGCGCACGGCTCACCGGCGGTGGTTTCGGCGGCGCGACCATCAATCTCGTTTCCCATCACCAGGCCGCCCCCTTCATGGAATTCATGTCCCGCGAATACGAGAAGCAAACCGGCGTCAAAATGACCCCGCTCGTCTGCCAGATCGTCGACGGCGCCGCCTGAAAATAGTAGCACGGGCGAGACGCCCGTGAGTTCCTGTGTTCGCACAGGCGAGACGCCCGCGCCACTACCCAAACAAATCTAACTGCGGCGGCGGCGCGAGCTTCTTCAACTTATCGCGGTCCTGCTGCCGGCGCGATGACTGCCGCACGTTGCCCTCCGGCGTGAGTTCCGATTCCTCCAGGTTGCGCAAAATCTCCTTCGCGCGCTCCAACACCGGCTTCGGCACGCCCGCCAACCGTGCCACCTGGATGCCGTAGCTCTTATCCGTGCCGCCCTCGACAATCTTGCGCAAGAAAACAATCTGATCATGCCACTCGCGCACCGCCACATTGAAATTTTTCAAGCGCGGGAGCCGCGCCGACAGCTCCGTCAGTTCATGATAATGCGTCGCAAACAACGTCTTCGCGCCGACTTGATTGTGCAAATGCTCGACAATCGACCACGCCAGGCTCAACCCATCGAACGTGCTCGTGCCGCGCCCGATTTCATCCAGCACAATCACGCTCCGCGGCGTGGCATTGTTCAAAATGTTCGCCGTTTCGCACATTTCCACCATGAACGTGCTTTGCCCGCGCGCCAGGTCATCACTCGCGCCGATGCGCGTGAAAATCCGGTCCGCCAAATCCACCCGCGCCTCCTTCGCCGGAATGAACGACCCCGTATGCGCCAGCAACGTCAGCAACGCCACCTGCCGAATGTAAGTGCTCTTCCCTGCCATGTTCGGCCCCGTGATCAGCGCGATCTGCGGCAGCAACGTGCCGCCGGCATCTTGCCGGCGTTCGCTCTGCACTCCCGCCAACGCCGTATCATTCGGCACAAACCGCTCCTCATTTAAATTTTGTTCCAACACCGGATGCCGCCCGTCGCGAATGCTCAACACGCCTTCATCGGCAATTTGCGGCCGGCAATAACCAAACAAGCGCGCCGTCTCCGCAAACGCCCCGAGCACATCCAATTGCGCCAGCGCCGCCGCCGTACGTTGAAGCTGCGCGAGCTGCCCCAGCACTTCCTCACGCACGCGCTGGAACAGTTCATATTCCAGCTTCACGCTGCGCTCCTCCGCGCCGAGAATTTTCCCCTCCATTTCCTTCAACTCCGGCGTGATGAACCGCTCGCCGTTCGCGATCGTCTGCTTGCGCACATAATGCGCCGGCACCTTGTCGAGATTTGTCTTTGTGACCTCGATGTAATAGCCAAACACCGAATTGAACCGCACCTTCAGCGACCCGATGCCCGTGCGCGTAATCTCATCCGCCTGCAATTTCGCAATCCAATCCTTGCCGCCACGCTGCGCCGCGCGCAATTCATCAAGGTCCGCGCTGAAGCCATCACGAATAATTCCGCCCTCCTTGATCGCCAGCGGCGGCTCATCCACAATCGCCCGCGCAATCAGCTCCACCAAATGCGGCATCTCCGCGAGTTGCGATTCCAACTCACTCAATAGTGGCGCGGGCATCTTGCCCGTGTGTTTCTGTCCGGTTTCTTCCGCGATCGGAAATTCCTCCGCAACTCCCTCAGACAAGCCCGTTTTCCCCGCGCTCGCCAAAACCGCCTTAATCGCCGGAATCTGCTCGAGCGCCATTCTCAGCGCAACCAGATCTCGCGCGTTACCGCTGCCGGAACTGAGCCGCCCAATCGTGCGTTCCAAATCGCGCACACTCGCAAGCTGCGCGCGAAAATTCTGCAACGCCGCCGAATCATCCACAAACGTCTGCACCGCCTCCTGCCGCCGCTGAATCGGTTCCACCGCCGCCAATGGTTGCGAAAGCCAGTCGCGCAATCGCCGCGCGCCCATCGGCGTCACCGTCCGGTTCAGCGCACCGTAAAGGCACGATGTGCGCGGCGCGTCCTGGTGCAACGGCTCAAGAATCTCCAGATGCCGCAGCGTCGTATAATCCAACGCCAGAAAATCATTCCGCCGATAAAACGAAAGCCGCGTCAGGTTCGCGACGTCGCGCCGCAGATGTTGCGTCAGGTAATGCAGGATACCGCCCGCCGCGCCAATCGCCGCGTTCCGCTCCTTGAGTCCAAATCCATCCAGCGACGCCACCTTAAAATGCTCCCGCACCGTGAACAGCGCCGTTTCCGGCGCGAACGTCCAGTCATCATAACCGCTCAAGATGGGAAACGGCGTCTGCAAACTCTCCCGCAGCCGGGCGTTTTCAGATGGAAAAATTATTTCCGCCGGACGCAATCGTTCCAGCTCCGTCATCAACGCCGTTTCATCCTCCAGTTCCGTCGTGAGAAAATCGCCCGTGGTCAAATCCGCAATCGCGAGCCCGATCACTTTTCCATTCGGACAAACCGCCGCGAGAAAATTGTTCCGCTCCGCCGTCAGCATCCGTTCATCGAAATGTGTGCCCGGCGAAAGAATCTGCGTCACCTCGCGTTTGACGAGCTGCCCCGGCCGCGCCTCCTCCACCTGATCGCAAATCGCCACCTTGCGCCCCGCGCGCAAGAGCCGCCCGATGTAAGCATTGGCCGCGTGAAACGGAATGCCGCACATCGGCACGGTGCCGCGTTTCGTGAGCGTCACGTTCAAAAGCCCTGCGCCCGCCAGCGCGTCCTCGAAAAACATTTCGTAGAAATCCCCCAGGCGAAACAGCAGCAGCGCATCCTTCGGCAGTTCGCCCTTGATGCGGCGATACTGCGCCATCATCGGAGTGAGTTGCGCTTCGGCAGCCATTGGCGAAAACGTTAGGCGGAAAATGTTTTCACGTCGAAACGAATTTTTGTGAACAAGCCTTGGCTGGATTGAGCGGCGCTCGCATGAGCCCGGGACGCTGCAATCCCTGGCACAAAACCAGCTCTGCTAAACAGTTGCCCGCTCCTTTCAGCTAAGGCAATGTAGTATCCGAATGTCTGTATCTGGACCGCAGGAAATGTCCTTGCGCCCCAGCCGCTTTGAACGCAAGCGGCTCCTGTGGGCGTTGATTATTTCCCTCGCGCTCCATCTCGCCGGCTGGGGCGGTTACGAATTCACCCGCCGCGTCCTCCCCGTCTGGCTCGCGCGCGTCAAATTCCTCGCCGCCCTCGCCGAACAGCTTCAAGAGAAAAAACCGAACCCCCGACCGCCACCGCAGCCCACCGAAGCGCCGCTCGTGTTCGTGGAAGTCAATCCCGCCGCCGCCACTCCCGACGCGCCGAAGAACGCCAAATACTATTCCTCGCAAAACTCGAAAGCCGCCAATCCCGACGAAGCCGACACCGACACACCAAAAATTTCCGGCAACCAGGAACTCATCGCCAAGACCGAAAGCGCTCCGAAAATTTATACACCGTTGCGCCCCAGCCCGGCGCCCTCCGTCCAAGACGCGCAAAAGGGTCAGCAGGAACAAAAAGAGGAAAAAGCCAAACCGCAGTCGCCCATCGGCGATCTCGCCATGGCCAAGCCCGAAACCATTTTGCACCCGGACACCGGCAAGGCCGAGCGCTCCCGTCCGCGCACTCTGGTGGAAGCCAGAATGCGCCAGCAGCAGAACAATCTCATGCCCGGCCAAAAAATGAGGCAGGACGGCGGCGTGCGCCATCACCTCGAAATCTCCTCGTTCGACGCCAAAGCCACGCCCTTTGGCGAATATGACCGCGCGTTCATCGAAGCCGTCGAGCAACATTGGAACGACCTGCTCGATGAACGGGGCTTTGCGCTCGACCGCACCGGCAAGGTGGTCCTGCAATTTAAACTCACCTACGATGGGCGCATCACCGACATGCAAGTCGAGCAAACGACCGTCGGCGAGACACTCGCCTACGTTTGCCAGCTCGCCGTCCTGGACAACGTCCCTTACGAACGCTGGCCCAGCGACATGCGCCGCGAAGTCGGCGATTCCCGGAACGTCCAATTTACGTTTTATTACTAAACCTTTGAACACGTCACCCTGAAACCAGTCACAGGAACAACATGGAACTCATCGTTTATATCTTGCTCGGCCTGACTTCGGTCGTCGCGCTCGCCTTCGTCATCGAGCGCGCTATTGCGCTTCAATGGCGCAAAGTGGTCCCGCCCGAAATCGAAACCGCCGTCCAATCCTGCCGGTCGCACCAGGACGTCGCCCTGCTCCGCCGCGTGTGCGAACAAAAACCGTCGCCGCTCAGCCGCCTCTTGATCGACGCCGCCGATCACCTTGACTGGCCGCAGGAGGAAAACGTCGCCGCGCTCGAAACGCGCGCCCGCCACGAAGTCGTCAAGCTCGAACGCGGCCTGGTCGTGCTCGAAATCACCGTCGGCATCGCCCCGCTGCTCGGCCTCGTCGGCACCATCATCGGCATGATGACGCTGTTCGGGCACCTCGGCCAGAACGGCTTGAGCGACGCCGGAACACTCGCCAAGGGCATCGCCCTGATTCTGCGCGCCACCCTCTGGGGCCTCCTTATCGCCATCCCGGCGCTGATCACCTGGAGTTATTTCAGCAAAAAAATTGAAACTCTCGCCATCGAAATGGAATCCCTCTGCGACCAATTCATCCGCCGCCAATATCGGGAAGAAGTCCAAAGCCCAAAGTCCAAAGTCCAAGGTCTAAAAAAGCCCGCGAGCGCGAAGGATGAGGTGAAAATTGCGGAAGAGGTTAAAACAGTTAAATGAGTGATTTGTTAGATGAGCCCACTGCGCTGCCAACCAATCACTTTTTTAGCGAATCACCTTTTTAACGAACGAGCCATTTAACCAACATGCAATTCCGCGCCCAAAAACGTCGCCAAACGCCCGCCGTCATTATCGTGGCGCTCATCGACGTGCTGATCGTGCTGCTGATTTTTTTGATGGTCACCACCACGTTCAGGCAGCAGCCCGCGCTGCGCCTGGCTCTACCCGAATCCTCCCAGGCCCACAAAACCGGCGCGAACGAAAACGCCCCGCTCATCGTCAGCATCGATTCCAAGGGTGCGCTGCGAATCGGCGCGGAGGCCCGCCCCGTCACGCCCGACCAATTGAAAACCGAGCTGACCGCTGAAGCCGGAAAGAAGCCCGACTTGCAAGTTGCCATCAGCGCCGACAAAAACGCCCCCTTCGGCGAGATCGTCAAAGTCATGGACGCCGCCAAGGAAGCCCACATCAAAATCGTCAACGCCTTCACCAAGGAAAACCCCAAGCCTTAGTGCATCGTGCCAAGGGCGTCTCGCCCGTGCGTTCCTATTTTTTGCCTTCCGAACGCTGGATCGAGTCGGTGATTAACGAGCCTGCCAGAGCGTCCCAAAGTATTGCCCTCTCCCGGGGAGAGGGCTGGGGTGAGGGCGAGCGTTAATCTAAATAAAAACTTCTGGAGCTTCCTCGTGCTGTCGGCCCCACTTTTGGTTGCCCGGAAGGAAAAACCCAGGCAATTCCACATCGCTACCGGCCTCCCCGCAGGCTCTGCTCCTTTTGCTGATTTCTCCGCCTTTATGATCAAATCGTAAGTCTCTTTGGCGCGCCCAATCATCTCAAATGTCGGGGTCACGTATTGACTCCGACCGGGCCAACCGGCGGGAAAGCTCTGCGCGAGCGGATTTTGCGGCCCAAAGACAATCGTGCCACTCCCGTCGCTGCGCTCCGACATAATGACACCTGGCAAATCCTGCAATGATAACGATTTGATTCGCCGTAAAAAAATCCGTTGAGAATGATAATTCGCTCGGAAGTAACTCCGTAGAAAGTGCGCTTGCGCATCATCGAATCTACAAAAAACCCGCCTACGACAAAGTAAAGACCGATAAGAACAAATACAGATCCCACACACTTGAATAACAATGGAGCATTTCCTGAAAAAGCTCCGAATTCCCAGAAAATCGCAAAGCCGCAGAAGAGCAGGCTGAAGGGAATTGCGCGCAGGTCGGACGAACGAAGCTGGAATCCTTGGCGCGGCTGTCCGCTCCATAACAGCTTCTCTCCGGGACTCAACTTGCGCTCAATTTCTGAATCTGGTGCGTTTGAGTTACTCATGATCCATTTCAGTCCCGCTTGACCAGCGCAATCAGGGATTCGTCTGAGCCGCTGCGCCGATCCGATTGATTTTGATCAAAGACTTGTCGTCCTGCAACAAGTGTCCCGACTGTATTTTTGACGAAATGGTATCCAACGTTGCAGGAGAGACCGGACTAGGTGTGACCATGAAGTTACCCATCACAGCGATGGCCACTCCATCTTTAATGTCAATCTCGATCCTCCCTTGAAATCCTGCCTCATCTTTTGACCCCACCGCCATGTCTTTCTCAAGAAATCTGTTTCGATCCTTGCCCAAAACCGTTACATAGATCTCCTTTTCGTTCGGAGGTGGTGTGACAATAATCGAATGGACGGATGCCAGATCTTTGATAACCCGGAAATCTTTCAGAACGCCGTGAGCATCGTGCGCAATGACAAGAAGCGGCACATCTTTGAACGTGTTTCCGCTAATTTGGACGGCGTTAACTGTTTGAATTGTCGATCCTGCTTCTTTCTGCGCATAGCTGGACAGAGAGAAGCCCAACAATAAGAATATAAATGCGATTTTCGTAATTCCATCGGAGCGTACTACGAAGGTCGCCGATGTAAAGACTTCTAAGCTAGCTATTAAAGCGCTTTTACTTCACCAACTCCTCCGCAATCTGGACCGCATTCAGCGCTGCGCCCTTCAGCAGTTGGTCGCCCGAAACCCAAAACGCCAGCCCATTCTCCAGCGCGCAATCCATCCGGATCCGGCCCACCTCGCAATTGTATTTCTCGGAAGTAAACAGCGGCATCGGATATTTCCTGGCCTCCGGCTCATCCACGACATCGAGTCCCGGCGCCTTCTTCAACACCGCCCGCGCCGCATCCACCGATACCGGCTTATCGAACTCAGCATTCACCGCCACCGAATGCGAGCGATACACCGGCACGCGCACGCACGTCACGCTCGCGCGGAATTTCGGATGATGCATGATTTTGCGCCCCTCATTTTCCATCTTCATCTCTTCCTTCGTGTAACCGGTCGCCAAAAACGAATCCACATGCGGCAGCACGTTGAACGCGATCTGGTGCGGATAGACTTCCTTCGTCGCGGCCTTGCCCGCCACCACTTCCTCCACCTGCCGCTTCAATTCCTCAATCGCCTTCGCGCCCGTGCCGGAAACCGCCTGGTAACTCGATGCAAAAATGCGCTTGCAACCGAACGCCTGGTGCAGCGGATACAACGCCATCAGCGTGATCGCCGTGGTGCAATTCGGATTGGCAATGATGCCCTTGTGCAGCTTCACATCTCCCGCGTTGATTTCGGGAATCACCAGCGGCACGCTATCGTCCTGCCGGAACGCGCTGGAATTATCCACCACCACGCAACCCGCCTGGGCCGCGAGGGGCGCGAACTCCTTCGAAATGCTCCCGCCCGCGCTGAACAGCGCGATATCGATTCCCTTGAAAGAATCCTTCGTCAACTCCGTGACCGCGATTTCCTGCCCCTTGAACGTTAGTTTCTTGCCCACCGACCGCGCCGAGGCGAGCAACGTCAGCTTGCCCACCGGGAAATGGCGCTTCTCCAGGGTTTTAATCATCTCGACACCCACGGCCCCCGTCGCACCGACCACAGCCACATGCGGATTCTTGTTCATAATACTTAATACAAAGGCCGGCCAATGTAGCAAATGCGCCCCCCGTGTCAAACCGTCCGCAGCGACTTCGGAGCGCCGAGCACCAGCAGCATCCGCCGCCCAACGTGCTGCCGGCTTCTCGCCGGCAGATCAAGCCGTTCACTCGGCCCGCGACGTCACACCCAATCCACCCCAATACAAACCAAATCAAACCTCAAAAAATGACATTTTTTCGCATTCGCCACGGAAGCCTCCACCCGCCGCCTCATTCACTTGCGGACTGCGGACTGATGGACTGTGGACTGTGGACTACACCAGACGCCATTCGTCATTCGTCATTTACGCCGTTTTCCAACCTTTTCCAACCAAATCGGGGGAGTATACCCTCCCGTCCACTCGCCACTCGACACCCGACACTCCCCACTCCACTTTGATGCCATGTCTGCCGTGAAGAAAACGATCCAGGTCGGCTACGATCTGCGCGTGTTTTTTACCGAACACGCCTTCGACCCGGCCAATCTCGTTTTGAAACAAGCCATGGCCCCAGATCAGGGTCATCCCAAAAAAGTCCTGCTCGTCCTCGACGAATCGCTCGCCCAATCCCAGCCCGCCCTCGCCCGCCAAATCGAAGCCTATTTCGCCGCTCACGCGAGCGCCTTGAAACTCGCAGGCCCGCCGCTCGTTATCGAAGGCGGTGAACGCACCAAGAACTCCGATTTTCACGTCGCGGAAATCCATTCGCAAATCGATCGCCACCACGTCGACCGCCATTCCTATGTCGTGGCCGTCGGCGGCGGCGCCTTGCTGGACATGGTGGGATTCGCCGCCGCCACCGCCCATCGCGGCATCCGCCACGTGCGCATCCCCACTACCACCCTGAGCCAGGCGGATTCCGGCGTGGGAGTCAAAAACGGCATCAACGCCTTCGGCAAAAAGAATTTCATCGGCGCCTTCGCCCCGCCCTTCGCCGTCATCAACGATTTCCAACTGCTCACTTCGCTCTCGCCCCGGGACAAACGCGCCGGCTACGTGGAAGCCGTGAAAGTCGCCCTCATCCGCGACCAACAATTCTTCGAAACGCTGGAGCACGACGCCACCGCCCTCCGCGAATTCGAAGCGGACGCCATGCGTCGCCTCATCCGCCGTTGCGCCGAGCTGCACCTGGAACACATCGCCACCTCCGGCGACCCCTTTGAATTCGGCGCCGCGCGCCCCCTTGATTTCGGACATTGGTCCGCGCATAAGCTGGAGCAGCTTTCCGAATATCAAATCCGCCACGGCGAAGCGGTCGCCGTCGGCATCGCCCTCGACGTGATTTACTCGCGCCTGATGGGTTTCCTCGACGCCGCGTCCGCCGAGCGCACCCTGAATCTGCTGGAAAATCTCAGCTTCGAACTTTTCGCCAACGAATTGCTGCACGTGAACTCCCAAAACGGCCTGCTCATCCTCGATGGCCTGGAAGAATTTCGCGAACACCTCGGCGGCGACTTGACCATCACCTTGCTCAAACAAATTGGCCAAGGCTTCGAAATCCACGAAATGAACCTGCCGAAAGTCATCGAAGCCATTTACGAATTAAAACAGCGCCACGAACGCAGCGACCGAAAAATAATTCCCTCGCCGCTCCCGCGAACGCATGGTGGAGCGAACCCATGACGATCCCCTGCAATAAACTGGTAGGGCGGCGTTGCCGCGCCGCCCCATATTCCATCACGCGCGTCCAGCGCGTGCCCAGGTGGGGCGAGACTCCGTCGAGCCCTGACTTTTTCAAGCCAACAAACTGGATCAAGTCCGTTGCATTCTATCTCTTCGAGGCGAACAAAACTTCCCCCTCTCCCATCGGATGGGACTTGAGCCGCTCGGGAAGCGGCGAAAGGAATTTGCAACGCAAAGGCCCGAGAGGGCCGAGCGATCGGGAGCGAGCGAGTCATTGGGCCCGGGTGAGGGTCTTTCCGATTGAACCGGTTCAAGGGAATCTCTCGACGAAATGAGACGCACCGCAGTCATCAACCTCGTCGGCCTCACGGACGCCCTCATCGGCGAGCACACCCCGCGCATCCGCGACTTCGCCGCGCGCGGCGAAAAGGCCAGTGTCGAACCCGCCTTTCCCGCCGTCACCTGCACCGCGCAATCCACCTATCTCACCGGCACCACGCCGCACGCGCATGGCATCGTCGGCAACGGCTGGTACAACCGCGAACTCGCCGAAGTCCAGTTCTGGAAACAATCCAACCATCTCGTGCACGGACGCAAACTCTGGGAGGAATTGCGCGAGCGCGACCCAAACTTCACCTGCGCGAAACTTTTTTGGTGGTACAACATGTATTCCACCACGGATTATTCGATCACGCCGCGACCGATGTATCCCGCCGATGGCCGCAAGGTCTTCGACATTTACACCAATCCCGGAAACATCCGCTGGGACATCCAACGCGACCTGGGCCCATTTCCCTTTCCCTGTTTCTGGGGCCCAGCCGCCGGAATTGAGACGCCTCAAGGCTCTGCCGACGCCGTCTCCCGCTGGATCGCCGAATCCGCCAAGTGGATTGAAAATGAACATCAGCCCACGCTCAGCCTGATTTATCTCCCGCATCTGGATTACAATTTGCAGCGGCACGGCCCGTTTGTAGGAGACGAGGTGACGAGTCTCACTTATTCTGGTGGAAAACAGTCAGAGACTCCTCACGTCGTCTCCTACAAAATCAATCCCGCCATCCACCGCGACCTGCGCGAAATCGATTCCATTGTTGGCGACCTCATCGATTTTTTCCGGAAACAAATGGTGCAGGTCGTTTTGCTTTCGGAATACGGGATTACCAATGTCAAAAGAGCTATTCACCTCAATCGAATGTTTCGGGAATGGGGTGATCCATGGCTTGCAATCCGCGAGGAATTGGGACTGGAGCTTCTGGAGCCGGGCGCGAGCGACGTCTTTGCTGTGGCCGATCACCAAATAGCGCACGTTTATCTCAACAACCCATCGCTGGAAAGCAAAGTGCGCTCGTTTTTGGAACGCTTTGGCATAACAATTTTGGGCAAGAAGGAAAAAGCCGAGATGGGCATTGATCATCCGCGAGCGGGAGACCTCATCGCCGTCGCCCCAGAAGATGCGTGGTTCACTTATTATTATTGGGAGAACGACGCTGTCGCGCCCGATTTCGCCCGCACCGTCGATATCCATCGCAAACCCGGCTATGACCCCGTCGAACTTTTTCTCGATCCCAATATCTCAAATCCCAAATTAAAAATCGCCTGGCGCCTGCTCCAAAAGAAGCTGGGCTTCCGAATGCTGATGGACATAATCCCGCTCGATGCCACCTTGGTGAAAGGCTCCCACGGCGGCCGCCCAAAAAATATTTCCGACTGGCCCGTATTGATCACCGAAAAGAATTCCTTGCCCTCCGCTCCGCAAATTCAAGCGACCGATGTTTATCACATTTTGAAACGATGCGTATTGGATAGGGAATAAAAACTGTTAAGGGAGAAAATGACCAGGGATGGAACAGGTGGGATGATTACTCACGGCATTAAGGGTGTAAGTGCCGCCTTCAGGACATTTGGGCGGCTCCTGTTTCAGATCTTCACGTGCTATGTAAGGGAGGATATCCGACCACGTCGGCACAGCGCCGGGCGATTTATTCAAATCCAACGCCCACGACTGCTTTGCCCCTTCAATGAGGCTCTTTGAGCTTTTCGTAGTGGAGGAAGGCAATGATGGGAAATCCGATCCACACGCAGAGCAATATGATGGAATCCAGCCGTGACTCACGCCCAGGGCGAAACTTCATATTTGCTCAAACACCGGATGACGAGTCCGGTTGCGCAGTGGCTGGAAAACATGGCTGGACATGAAACATCGGTTCCATGACGTCACCACGGCGCGCGCGGAGCGACGCTCCCTACCACGTGTCGGCAACTCAGGAGTTTTGCGGCTCTGTGGATGCGGCCGGAGTTTCGGAAACCTTCTCTGATGGCTCTTCAACCGGAGCAGGGGCCGATTCGCTCGCCGGTTTCTCGCCGGCAGCGGCGACGTCTTCAGCCACTGAAAGCAAATCCGGACTAGGCTGCGCAGGTTCGGTCGCCGCAGGAGCGGCTGGCGCCGAAGTTTCCGCCGGAACCTCAGCTTGGGCCGAAGCCGCAGATTCAATTGCAGCCGGAGCAGCCTCGGTCGGAGTCGGAGTTGCTTCGCCGGTTGCGGCAACTTCAGCAGTCGCAGGAGCTTCACCAGTTGCCGCAGCGTCAGCCGGTTTCTCGGCCGGCTTTTTGTCGGGCTTCGGCGGCTTGGGCGCAGGCTTCTTGGCGGTTTCCAATCGGCCATCCGCAAATTCAATGACATGCCCCTGATGAATCAACCAGTGCAAATCAGCAATGACCGCCGTCTGCTCCGGGCTCGGTTCCGGGGATGGCTCGGGCTGCGGCGGCTGTTGCGGCGCGGCTTCGACGCCGGCCGGGGAAATATCCACCGCGAGCTTCGGCACCATCGGAGTCGGCGCGAGCGCTTCCATCAATTTGCGCCGCGTGGTCTTCGTGTGCGCATTGATGAAATCCACAATCCGCCGCACGCCTTCGGAAACCGGCGTGGTTTCCAAATCGAGATAATGCGGCCGCGCGACCGACACGTGCGTGACGGTCTTGTTGACCTTGAAGAATTGCAGGCCGTGCGAGGCGAATTGCTGACTGAGCGTGGTGGCGAGCTGGAGCGGGAAACGCTTTTGGTCTTCCGACGCCTGCCGCACGAGCCAGGTCAGGCCCGGACTGCGCAAATTGCGCGCCGCCAGGCCGTTCAGCCGGTGCGATTCCACCTGCTTGACGATGTTTTCCTTGTGCGTCTCGCGGAAATGTTTTTCCACGGCCTCGCGGCTGTCGAGCCGGAGCGCTTCGGGCACATTCAGCGCGATGTATTCCGTCTTGAAACTTTTTTCCTCGATCCACTTCTTCACCACCGCTTCATCGGAAACAATCTTCACGCGCGACTTGAAATTCTCGAAAGGCATCCGTGAAAAACGTTCCGCGTGCAACCGGCGCAACTGGTTCTGGTAATCGTGATAATTCGGCGGCCCGAGAATGACGCCGCTCATGCCGCATTGCGCGACGAACGTGTATTTGCCCTTGGGCGGCTCGGTTGCCGTGCGTTCCGCTTGGTAAAAGGTGGCGAAATGCTTGTTCAAGACGTGCGCGATGGCTTCGTCCTCGGAAACCCAGAGTGTGTCGTCCAGCGCGCAGAGGAACAACGGCTGAATCGCTTTGCCCTCGGCGTTTTTTTTGACGCTGAAATGGACGGTATACCGCTCCGGCTTCTGCAAAATCAAACGGGCGATGTCGAACAACGGATACGCGCGCGCGGTGACCTTGATTTGGCGGGCCAGCGATTCGACGCCCTTTTCCTCGGGTGCAAGCGCGACGTTGACTTCCGGAAGCGGCGGTGGCGTTTCGCGGCGTTCGCGTTGCTCGTATTGACCACCTTCACGGCGGCCTTTGCCAAACGGCTTGCCACGGCCCCCTTCCCGGCCGGGTCCCGGGCCGCGGCGTTCGCCGGGCGGGCGATTCCCGCGCGGACGATCGCCGAAGCCGCCTTCGCGGCGCGGCCCGCGCGACCCGCGGCGTTCGCGGCGATCCGCTTTTTCCTGGCCGCCCTCGTAGGTGGCGTAATGCTTCGCAGAGGCAGGCTCTTGCGCCCAGGCAGGGAGGAAAAGCTTCTCCAAATCCAGTTCGTTCTCAGGTAATGTACTCATTCCGTCACGTCAGCCCCAAATGGCGGGACTCGAATAATAGACCACTCCAGCATGGAGCGGCTTGGAATGGATTGCAAGCGCAGCTTGAGGCTATTCGCGACAGTGGTAATCAGCGATGGCGCGGTGGACCAGTTCCTCTTCTTCGGCAGTTTGTTGGTGAGGCAGCGATCCCGAAGCCGCCAAAACTTCCTGCAGTGCCATTTCAGAACTTAACTGCGGAAGGATGCGAGGCAGATCCGCTGCGAGGCGATCCTTTTCTTCAGGCGAAAGTGCCCGGATCGCAGCTTCAATTTCCTGCACCGTGCTCGTGCCGTAACATTAGGCGAAGGCGAGGACGAAGTAAAACCGTTTCCAGGCCTACAAATTCACATGCACCACCTTGGCCGGTGGGAAACCGTTGAACCACGTGGCCGAGGCATTGCTGTACGCGCCGATGTTCTCAGAATAGACCAAATCGTCGATGTCGAGCGGCGGCAATTCCTCGGAACGCGAAATCACGTCCAGCCCGTCGCAAGTCTGGCCGAAAACGGCGCAAATCTCCGTTTTCCCCTTCTTGAACGGCTTCAAGTGATACTGGCAATGGTCGAATATGATCCCGCTAAACGTGTGATAAACGCTGTCATCAATGTAATAACAGCGTTTCCCGTCGCGCACCGCCTTGCCGATGATGCGCGCCACCGACGTGGCGGCGGTGGCGACCAGGAAACGGCCGGGCTCAGCGAGGATTTGGATGTTCTCGGGAAACAGGCGCTCGATTTCCGCGTTAATTTTCCGCGCGAGCTGGCTGAATGGTTTCACGTGCTGGTCGTAATGCGCCGGAAAACCGCCGCCGATGTCCAGAATCTTGATTTCGTGCCCGCGCGATTTGGATTCCTTCATCACGGCTGCGGCGATGTTGAGCGCCTGGACGAAATTCTCAAAATTCGTGCACTGGCTGCCGACGTGAAAGCTCAAGCCCTCAACGACGAGCCCGAGGTTGAACGCCGCCAGCACCAAATCCACGGCTTCGCCCGGATGGCAGCCGAACTTGTTCGAAAGCTCGCATTGCGAACCGGTGTTGGCCACTGCGAGCCGCAGCACCACCCCGGCGTTCGGCGCGTATTTTTTGATTTTGTCCAACTCGGTCAGATTATCGAACGTGACCAGCGGTTTGTATTTATCCAAGGCCAGCAGCGTTTCCTTGGGCTTGGTTGGATTCGCGTAGATGATTTTGTCCCAGATGAAATCCTGCTGCGCTTTGGGCGAAAGGCCTTTGATGTTCTCGTACACGGTCATGAACTCCGGCAGCGATGCGACATCGAAACTGGCGCCCGCCTTGTAAAGCGTGCGGACGATTTCCGGTGCGGGATTCGCCTTCACGGCATAATACGCCTGCACCTTGGGCAGGTGCTTTTTGAATTCGGCGTAATTCTTCCGAATCACATCGTGATCGATAATGACCACCGGCGTGCCGTGTTCCTTCGCAATGCGTTGAATCTCTTTGGCCGTCATATCAGCGTGCTTGGAATTAGGCCGTTTGTTGCAGCCGCACAAGATAAAACTGCACGCACGTTCCGCAAAGCGCAACATGACTTGCCTGAAACCAACCGCCGCGTGATGGCGTCCATCCAGTGGTTATGCAATCCAAACCCCTACGAATTGCAGTCGCATTCCTTGTATCCACAGCTCCTCTCCTTGCCCAAACACTTCCACGGGCCGAGTGGGGCGCGCCGCTTGTTTCCATTTCCCACGCCAATGGCAAATGGCTCATTGCGGGCCAAACCAACAAGGTGCTCATCGATGAAAAAGACCTGGGCATCTCCATCGACAACGGCTCAGCCCATTGGGCCATGGTCCCATCCGGCCCGAAGGACATGACCGTCAGAACGTCGCGCGGCGAATTCCCATTGCGCCTGGCCGACGCCGATAAAATTGCCATCGAACCTTATGACACCGGGTTCAAAACCGGCGTTAAGATCACGCTGACCGGCTGGCGCCATGTGCTCGCGCCGAACGCTCTCCCGCCACCACTTGACCTGACGCTTTATCTCACCGTCTGCCTCGAAGGCGTCAATGAGGAACTGGTGTTTGATGTCGCCGCTAAGGAGGGCAGTACCATCGTCCGCGAGCTGAATTGGCCGACCGCCATGGACGCGCACGACGTCGATTACACGCTGCTGCCCAGCGGCCGTGGCGTGATGCTGCCGCGCGATTGGCCGCATGAATATTATCCCATTCGCCGCATCAAGAATGGCAAAGTGGACCCCTCCGACCACACAGTCCTGCAAAGCCACGTGATCGAATCATGGTCCATGTCGTGGTGGGGATTTCTCAAAGGCAAATCAGCCATGATGGTCATCGTCGAAACACCGGACGACGCCTCCTATCAATTCTCCCACCCCGCAGGCGGCCCCACGGTCATTGGGCCGCGCTGGCTGAACACGCTCGGGAAATTCGGCTACTTGCGCACGGTTCGCATGTGCTTTTTTGAGAATGGAAATTATGTGACGCTGGCGAAGCGTTATCGACGTTACGCCATGGACACGGGATTGTTTGTTTCCTTGAAGGAAAAGATCGCCCGCACGCTCATCCTCGCCGACCTCATTGGCACGCCGCAAACTCGCGTCAGTATCCTGCATAACCAAAGCGAAGACAGCGATCGTTATGACAAGGCCAACCACTATAACCTCGTCACCTTCGATGAACGCGCGCAGCAATTGCGCGATTTGAAGGCGCGCGGAATTGATCGCACGCTGGTGTTCATCTCCGGCTGGCCGCACCTCGGCTATGATCGCCAGCATCCCGACCCGCTGCCGCCGCCCGAAGCCGCTGGCGGCTGGGCCGGCATGAAGCGCCTCGCGGATACCTGCCACGAACTCGGTTACCCCTTCATCTTTCACGATCAATACCGCGACTATTACGTGGACGCGCCTTCCTACGATCCGCAATTCGCGATTCATGAAGAAGACGATTCATTGCCGGCGAAAGCCGCGTTTGGCACGCGTTTTGGCGATTGGAAGGAAGGCCAGATTCCGTTCATGCGCCATTGGGACGGCGGCAAGCAGAGCTTTCTCAACTCGCGCTTCCAAGTCGGCCATTTGAAAAAGAATTACCAGCTCTTTTTCGATCACGGCATTCATCCGGACGGCATTTACATCGATGTCATCGGCTACGTGCCGCCGGACGAAGATTACAATCCCGAGCATCCCACCACCCGCAGCGACGCGATGCGCGGGCAAATCGCGCTATTGAACTGGTCGCGGCACAACCTCGGTTTCACCGCGACGGAAGCCGGGTCGGATTGGGTGATTCCGTATGTGGATTCCGTAAATCAATCTGGCAGCGCCGGCAAAACGAATTCGGTGCCGCTTTATTTCCTGGTGTATCACGACGCCGTGCTGGTCTCGTTCGGCGCGCAACGAACCGGCGGGGATAGAAACCTCTTGCAGGGAATTTTGTACGGCGGTGTGCCGGAATTGCCCGTGGCATCGACCGATGTGGACGAAAAACGGCTGGCTCTGATGAAAGAAATGGCTGCCTTGAACAAGCGAGTTGGCCTGCTGGAAATGACCGACGACGAATTCCTGGACAAAGACCGCCAGCAGGAACGAACCACATTCGCCGATGGAACGACGGTCACAGTGGACTGGACGACGGATTCGGTGGACATCAATCCACCGCTGAGTCCTTAGCCACGTGAGTCTCTTGTTCGCACGGGCGAGACGCCCGTGCCACTAATCCTTTTCCTTCTCCAACTCCGCGCGGGCGGCGGCGAACTCCTTGCGAAAATCAGGACTCACTTCAGGGAATTTCAGCTTGAGCGATTCCAGAGTTTCAACAATCACTGACGCCACCACGAGCCGCGTGAACCATTTGTGATCGGCAGGCACCACGCACCACGGTGAGCATTCTGAAGCCGTGTGGGTGATGGTTTCTTCATAAGCCTCCATGTATTGCGGCCAGAACTGGCGTTCGCGGATGTCCGCGGCGGAAAATTTCCAGTTCTTCTTCGGCTCATCCAACCGTTTCAAAAACCGATCTTTTTGCTCCTTTTTTGAAATGTTCAAGAAGAATTTCCGCACCACGATTCCGTTGCGGCTCAGGTAATTTTCGAAGCAAGCGATGTCTTCAAAGCGCTCCTTCCAAATGTGTTTCGTGACCAGTCTCTTCGGCAGTTTTTGTTTCGCGAGAAATTCCTTGTGAACGCGAACCACGAGCGTTTCCTCGTAGTACGACCGGTTGAAAATGCCGATGCGTCCGCGCTCGGGCAAGCGCCTCATGCAGCGCCATAAAAAATCATGGTTGAGTTCCTCGGTGGACGGCCCCTTGAAGGAGAACACCTCGCATCCCTGCGGGTTCACGCCGGACATGACGTGCTTGATGGTGCCGTCCTTGCCGGCGGCGTCCATGGCTTGGAAAATCAGGAGCAGCGCCCATTCGTTTTGCGCGTAAAGCCGTCCCTGCATTTCGCTGAGCCGTTCGAGGCCCCGCTGGAGCATTTTGTCAGCCTGCTCCCGGGATTTGAATTTCCAGGTGTCATCGGTATCGAAATCCTTCAGCCGAAATTTTTTGCCATCGCAAACGCGGTAGCGATCGGAAAGGTCTTTGAAGGTGATGCTCATACCTGAGTCTTAGCGCAATCGGAAAGGTCTGGCAAATCGGTCTTGTCGCCCATGCCGAACGGCATCAGCGTTCTCGTGAATCATCGGCGGTCGGAAAAAGCGGCGGAGGGCCGCCGCACTCCTGGACGCTAAGGCGCGGTACATCGCTCTGGTATCTGCGACGCGTCCCGGACTGCGCCAGCCGTCTGGCGCTCTCACCGAGATGCTCCGGCTTTAGTAGCAACTTTAAAAGTGCAGCGGTCACAGACCGCCGCTACAAATGAAAAAAGCCGGGCTTTCGCCTGGCTTTTGCGCAAGTCGTTATTTAAGTCCGCAATTAATCCAGCACCGGCTCACTGCCATCGATCATCTTCACTTTGTTGTGCGTGAAGTATTCTTTGGTCAGCGCTTTCATCAATTTGCCGCGTTGGTCGTAAAGGCGCTTCAGCTTGCGCGGCTTGCGCTTGGCGAGCGCGTAATGCGTCAGGAGCGGCATCGCGATGGTCGTGTCGGTGTAGCAAACGACAGCGTCGGGCAGCTTGGTCGGGTCGACCTTGCCCCAGCTCACCGCTTCGCTCGGCGTGGCGCCGCTCAGGCCACCGGTGTCCGGGCGAGCGTCGGTGACCTGGATGAAAAAGTCCTGGCCGACTTCCTTGATGCGGAGCACTTCCTGGATTTGCGGCTCGGTTTGTAGCATGAAATTTTTCGGACTGCCGCCGCCCCAAAGCACCACGCCGCTGCGGCCGCCCGAGCGCTTGGCGCCGAGCACGTAGGCCGTGGTCTCGTTCACGTCAATGGACGGATTCACGCGAAGCTTGTTGCCGCGCAATTCCACGCCGGCGAAATTCATGCCGATGGTGGAGTCGCCCGGCGAACTCGTGTAGCACGGCACGCCCGCGCGATACGCCGCGGCGAGCACGGATACGTCCTTCAATTTATGTTTGCGCTCGTATTCCGCGCAGAACTTGCCGATGAGATAATGCAATTCCGCTGTGCCCATTTCCTTCTGGAACTCGGGCTGGATGAGCAGTTCGCGCAGCAATTCATCCGTGGCCATGAGGCCGTCCGAGTAGGGAATCACCACGTCGTAGATGCGGACGAGGTCGTTGTCGCGCAGGTCGGTGTCATCGAATTTGAAGCTGCCGCTGTGCACCGGGTAGTTCAGCGCGAAATGCATGTCGTGATACAGGTTCGCGCCGGTGGACACGATCCAATCGACGAAACCCGCCTTGATGAGCGGAATGATGCTCGAGCAACCGAGGCCGGCGGGCGTGAGCGCGCCGGAGATGCTCATGCCGATGGTGACATCCGGATCGAGCATCTTATCGGCAAAAAGCTGGCAGGCTTCCTTGAGCCGCGCCGAATTGTAAGCCAGAAAACACTCGTCGATGATGTAGGTGAGCTTTTCCTTGCCGTTCAAATTTTTCGGCATGATGCGCTTGCCCGCCATGTATTTTTTCTTGTGCGGACATTCTTTTTCCTTGAGCCATTCCGGCATCTCGGCAATAGCTTCGCGATTTTTGATTCCTTGTCGTTCAGTTCTGGCCATAAAATAAAAAAATTGTCCGTTTACAATACGTATGTCGCGGCGGATGCCAACAAATAAATTCGCTGCAATCAACCCGCTGCGCAACAGGCACGCGCACGATTGGTCCTTTGGGCTCGCTGAAGTGAGCGAAGAGCGGGCAGGCGGCGAGGGCATTTCCATAAATACAATGGCGAACACGCGATTTGAGCATTGGCTGTGCGCTGGTTGGTAGGGCGCGTCACTCCGTGCGCGCCGCTGAATCCTCTCCATCATCCCACCCGATGTCGCTAGATCGGTCGCGTCCCGGAGATGATGCCAATTCGCTTCGGCACAACGGGTTCTCTTCAAGTGCGCAGCCGCCCGAATGATCGTCCATCCAACCGGCTGGCAGACAATGTGCTTTGTAGCCGGACTCACGATTCGCGGTTTTTAGTGTCAGAAGCTCAGAAAACCTAAATGACAATGAAAAATAATGTGACACATCGCATTCAACTGGCGGCAGTTCTCGTTTTTGCGGGCTCCATCCCCGGAGTTTTCGCCAATGGATTCAGGCTTCCGGACCAGGACGGCTTCGCGACCGCGCGCGGTGAAGCCTTTGCCGCCACGGCGGACAATGCCTCGGCAATTTATTACAATCCGGCAGGTATTGCCCAGTTGGATGGCATGAATCTGCGCGCCGGGCTTTACAGCACGTACCTCGACCCCACTTTTTCGCCACCCGGCGGCGGCGCCACCTATCACAACCAGGACAAACTCGTGGCAGTGCCCCAATTTTACGCCACACTCACACCCAACGATTCCCGGGTGAGCTTTGGTTTCGGCGTCTTTGCCCCCTTCGGGCTGGGCGTGAACTGGCCGGAAAAAACCGGCTTCCGTTCGGTGGCCATCAAAGGCTCGCTGAAATATATCACCGCCGCGCCGGTCATCGCCCTCAAACTCGCGCCCAATTTCATGATCGGCGGCGGCCCGAACATCGACTACGCAGCCGTAGACCTGAGGCAGGGCCTCACTCCGACTCCGAACAATGATTATTTTCGTTTTCGCGGCGACGGCTTTGACCTGGGTTACAGCCTCGGCGCGCTTTGGCAGCCTACCGAAAAAGTTTCGCTGGCGGCGGTCTTCCGCAGCTCATCGCAGCCGAACCTGAAAGGCCATACCACCTCTGAAATGGATTCCGTTCAGCCGAGGGAATCCTCCAAAGCCAACGCGGATTTCACCTTTCCGCTCAACGCCGTGTTCGGCGTCTCCTATCGCCCCACAAAATTGTGGAATGTTGAGTTCGATGCCGACTACATGGATTGGAATCAGGTGCAGGACGTGAACATCCACCAAGACACTCCGTCCACGGTCGTACCGATTTCAAATATTCCTTTCGCGCTGGAATGGAAATCAAGCTGGCTCTATGAATTCGGCGCCACGCGCTATTTTGGCAATGGCTGGCAAGTCAGCGCCGGCTATGTGTACAACGAGAACTCCATGCCGAACAAACATTACACTCCGTTTGCCGCCGATCTCGACCGGCATGTCTTCAGCGTGGGCACCGGCTACAAGGGACAAAAATACAGCTTCGATATTGCTTATCAATGCAGCTACGGGCCGGATCACGTCGTCAAAGGCAGCGCTCCCTCCCTGAGCGGCCAATCCGCCGATGGCACGTACGGCTTCCTCAGCCATGTGATCCTGCTCTCGGTGGGAGTTCACTTTTGAACGAAGCCCGATGAAAAGATGGCATGCTCCTCAGTAAAAACACCGGGTCATTTGCCCTCTTCAGAACGCCAAAATCCGGTCGCGCACGTGTCCCATGATGAGACAGTTCAGGCCGCGCGAAACCTGAAAACTGGTTGAAATACAATAGCGAGCATCCCATTTCCGGTTTTGTTTTGGCTTAAAAAATGGTATTAACGGAAAAGGTCAGACCCTGACCCGAGTGATCGAGTTCGCGTCAGTCCAGACCGTATTGTTATAATGGCAACATCGAACGGAGAAAATGGTTCCAACGGGAATGGCGACGCGCAGGAGACACTGGCAGCCGGCCAGACCAGTCTTGGTGTGAGCATCCACGCGACGCCGCTGCGATTGAGTCGCATCTCGGCCGTGCTGGAGGTTTATGATCCGACCCTGGTGCTCCGTGCCTCGGAAGTCCTGAGTGATTTCCGAATCGTGCTGGGGACTCGCACGGTTTACTCCGGTCGCGCGATCATCCGCAACGTCCTCAATGCCGGACTCGTCCTCGTCTGCGAAGTCGTGCTGAACGAGGGTTCCTGGATTGAATGGGACGTTCACCAGGCCAACAACGGCTATCTTCGCCACAAGTTCGACAAATTCATCGCCGAATGGCCGCAGATGTACCGGATTTCGCCTGAATTCAAAATCGTGGTGGCGGACATGCACAATTTCCTTTCCGACATGCGGCTTTGGCTGGAGCAGGTGGAATTGAACGTGCACTCGCAGCCTTCCGGCAGCAGCCATGAATACGAGCGAAACATTCTCGAAGGCTTGCGCGAGCCGGCGCAGTCCACGCTGGGGATGCTTTTCGAGCGGTTCGAACACGTGGCGCAATCGGTGCCGAAGGAATTGCAGCCGGCCCACAGCCTCTACGTCAAACGCCAGCTTCATGCCTCGGTCCTGTGCGCTCCGTTCATGTATCGCACGTTTCACAAACCGCTGGGCTACGCCGGCGATTACGCCATGGTGAAAATGATGTCGGAAGACCCCTATCAAGGCGGCTCCGTCTTCGCCAAGGTGCTGAACGCGTTTTTCCTGAATACGCCCCCCGTCGTGGCGCATCGAAACCGCATTGAACGGCTGACGCAATGCCTGGCGGAGGAAACCAACCGCGTGAACCGTAAAAAACGCGCCACGCGCGTTTTCAACATGGGCGTCGGCCCCGCGCTCGAAATCCAGGCCTTCCTGAGACAGGCGCCGCCCTGGGCCGAACTCGAATTTACGCTGCTTGATTTCAACGATGAAACCGTCCAGCACACCAGCCATGTCCTGCAAACGCTGGAACGCCAGCTAGGTTTCCGGCATCGGATCGATGTCGTAAAAAAGTCCGTTCATCAGTTGATGAAGGAACACTCCAAGCCGGTGCCGGTGTTTCAGCGGGGTAGCTACGACCTGGTTTATTGCGCCGGACTTTTCGATTACCTCTCGGACCCGGTCTGCCGGAAACTGATGCAGATTTTTTACGATCTGACCGCGCCCGGCGGGCTGCTCCTTGCCACGAACGTCGCCTCCCACAATCCTTCGCGCGGCTGGATGGAACTCGCTGTCGACTGGCATCTGTTTCATCGCAACGCGGACGAAGTGGCCAAACTCGCGCCGGAGCAAGCTCCTGCCGATGCCGTCCGTGTCATCGCGGAGCCGAGCGGCGTGAATATTTTCGTGGAAATTCGCAAACCTGAGAATGGCTGATCCAGAGAAAAATTCTGTCATCGATTTGCGCCAGGCGTTTCTGGAAGACGAACGCAAGGTGCGGGTGCAGAATTTTCGCCTGGCGTGCGTGCTGGGGTTCCTTTTCATGCTCGTGGCGGTGGGCCTGGACGCCATCGTTTACCCCAAACAGGTGTATGCGTTCCTTTGGTTGCGGGTGGCTTGCTCCGCGCTGATCCTGTTTATCTGGTGGTTCGTCACCACGCCAACGGGCCTGAAGAATTACCGATTCCTCGGCTTGTTGCTCCCGGCGCTGCCCAGCTTCTTCATCTCAGTCATGATCTACATGACCACTGGCGAAACCTCGCCTTACTATGGGGCGCTGAATCTCGTCACGCTGGGCGCGGGTATCATTCTCCGGTGGACGCTGGTGGACAGCGTGATCGTTTGCTTCGAGGTCCTGGTTATGTACGTGGTGGCCTGCGTGCTCGCCGCCGTCGTGCGCCGTACGCCGTTGGACAACGTCCTCCTCACAAACGCCTATTTTATTTTTGTCACTGGCGTATTCGTCGTCATCGGCAGCCATTTCTACAATAAACTGCGCTATCGCGAATTCGTTTCCCGCCACGAATTGGACCAGAGTCGGAAGGAACTCGAGGAAAGCAACCGGAAACTGGTCGAACTGGATCAAATCAAGAGCCGTTTCTTCGCCAACATCAGCCACGAACTGCGCACGCCGCTCACGCTGCTGCTCGCCCCGCTGGAAACCCTCATGCAAAAGTTCCATCGTTCTTTTGATGGCGACACGCGCGAGGTGCTCACGACCATGCATTCCAACGGCATGCGGCTTTTGAAACTCATCAATGACCTCTTGGATCTCGTGCGCCTCGAATCCGGCCGCCTGGAAGTGAAACACGAATCGCTGAACGTGAACGATTTCATCAAAGGCCTCGCCAGCGCCGCCCGGCAGGTGGCGGATGACAAACGGTTGCAGCTCGAAACCATCGTCGATCCGGAACTTGGCTCCGTAGTCGCCGACCGCGACAAACTGGAGAAGATCGTTTTGAACTTGGTGTTCAACGCGCTGAAATTTACCCCCGCCGGCGGCCGCGTGGAACTTCGCGCCGGGAATAAGGATGATTCCTTCATCATTACCGTCTCCGATACGGGCATGGGCATTTCCGCCAAAAATCTGCCGTTCGTTTTCGACCGGTTCTGGCAGGCGGACGGCACGTCCAAGCGCAAATACCAGGGCGTTGGCATCGGCCTCGCGCTAGTCAAGGAATTGACCGAAATTCAAGGTGGCAATGTCGATGTGCAAAGCACCGAAGGCAAAGGTACCGTCTTTACCGTCCGATTGCCGTTCCAAAAAGCCGAACCCGGGGTGAAACCCGCGCTGGAAGAAAAACCCGCCGAGACCGGGATCCGCACGGTTTCCTCCGAGGAATGGCTGGCGAATTTGTATCGCCGCGCGGAATTGTTCCCTGCCATGACATCTCTGGAAGATACTCTCAAGCCCGTCGAAACCACGGCCAACGGACATCAGCCCAAGGCACTGGTCGCCGACGACGAACCGGACATGCTGCGCTTCCTGAAATCGCAACTCGTCCAGTATTACGAAGTCATCGAGGCCGTCGATGGCCAGCAGGCGATTGAAAAAGCCTCGCAATTTCTGCCGGACATCATCTTGCTGGACATGATGATGCCCGAAAAAGACGGACTGCAGGCCTGCCGCGAACTGCGGGAACAAACGTCCACGCAGAGTATTCCTATTATCATGCTCACCGCGCGAGCAGACGAGGAAACCAAGCTGGCCGCGCTCGGCGCGGGCGCCAGCGACTTTTTGCCGAAGCCGTTTTCCACGACCGAACTCCACGTTCGCATCAAAAACCTCGTCGAATCACACCGCTACCAATCCAAACTTTCCAAGCAAAACCTCGCGCTCGAATCCACCATCGAGCAACTCAAGGAAACCGAATCGCAATTGGTCCAAACCGAGAAGCTCGCTTCTTTGGGCCGCATGAGCGCCGGCATTATTCACGAAATCAATAATCCGCTGAATTTCGCGACCACCGGTCTTTACACGCTCCGGAACAAGGGCAAATATCTCGCGGCCGAACAGCAGGCCGAATACGCCGAAGTCTTGAAGGACGTCGAGGAAGGCATCAAACGCGTCAAAACCATCGTCTCGGACCTCCGCATGTTCACCCATCCGGAAACGGAAAGCCGCGACCAGGTGGACCTCGCCGAAGTCATTGGCTCCGCCCTGCGTTTCCTGGCCAATGAATGGAAGGACCGCGTGGCCATCGAACAGAAACTGGAGCCGCACCAGTCCGTCTGGGCCAACAAAAACAAGATGATCCATGTCTTCACCAATCTGCTGCAGAATTCGCTCGATGCGTTGCACAGCAAGCAATTCGTCGATGGCGAAAAGCCCGCGATTCTCATTGAAGGCTCGGTAAAAAATGGCCGCAGCACCGTGCGCATCCGCGATAATGGCCCGGGCATCGAAACCACGCATCTGGATAAAATTTTCGACCCCTTCTTCACGACCAAGGATGTTGGCGAAGGCATGGGCCTGGGTTTGAGCATTTGCTACCGCATTGTGCAGGAATTCGATGGGCGGATTTCCGTCCAGACCGAGAGCGGGAAATTTTGCGAGTTTACGCTGGAGTTTCCGGCGAAAGGATGAGAATAACAGTCCGTCAGCGCATATGGAAAATCACTACGACTACAAGAAATACGCGATTCTCTACGTCGATGACGAAGAGAAGTCCCTGAAATACTTCGCGCGCGCGTTCGAGGAGAATTTCCGGGTGCTGACCGCCGCCAGCGCGCAGGACGGACTCAAACTCGTGGAGCAGCACGGCGACGACATCGCCGTCATCATGACCGACCAGCGGATGCCCGGCGAAAAAGGCGTCTGGCTCCTCGAAAAATCACGCCAATTACAGCCTCGCACCATTCGCATCCTGGCCACCGCGTTTTCGGACATGGACGCCGCCATCGCCGCCGTCAATTCTGGCGCGATTTACAAATACGTGACCAAGCCCTGGGACCCGGAGCAGCTCGCGGAAACGCTGCGGCACGCTTTGGAATTTTTCATGGTCCAGCACGAGCGCGACCAGTTGTTGCGCGAAAAAATGTCCGTGCTGCACAACATGATGATCGCCGACCGCATTGTCAGCCTCGGCCTGCTCGCCGCCGGCTTGAGCCATCACATCCGCAACTCGCTCGTCGCCGTCAAAACCTTCCTTGATTTGGCCCCCAGCAAAATGGCCGAGGAAAAAATGAGCCTCGACAGCATGCGGAACCCGGATTTCTGGAAGGAATATTACCAGAGCGTGCAGGGCCAGATTGAGCGCATCAACAACCTGCTCAAGGACCTCTGGACGGCTTCGGAAAAGCCGTCCTTTGAATTCACCGACAAGGTGCAACTGCGCGAAGTCGTCGAATCCAGCATCGAAACGTTGAAATCGGGTTTCGCGGCGAAAAACATCCGGATCAAAAACGAAATTCCCACGTCGCTGCCCACCATGAGGGTGGACAAGCCGAAATTTTATCGTTTGTTCGAGCTCATGCTCAAAGACGAACTCGCCACCCTGCCCACTGGCAGCGAAGTCACGCTCAAAGCTGAAACTTATAATGGCACTTCTCGTCCCGGCGTGCTCATCCAGGTCAGCGACAATGGTCCCGGCCTCCCACAAGAGGCGCTGCGGCTCGTTTTTGACCCGTTCGTCGTCCGCAGCGACAGCCCCATGGAATACGGCATCCATCTGATGGCGTGCTACTTCATCGTTCATCACCACGGCGGCAAGATCGACGCCCACAGCGAAGCCGGCAAAGGCACCACCTTCAGCATTCGCCTCCCTCTCGATTCCGATGCCACCCCGCCCAGCTCTGTCGGCGACACCGAATTTCTCCGCAAGGTTCTGCTCAATGACAAGCTGTGGGAGAAACTGATCGCCTCGCAATAATCTCGTCAGAAGCTCCAAGCACCAGAGAAGCTCAAAATTCCAAAACCCAAAAACGGCCGGCGCGCGAATTGCAATTTGAAGTTTGGTGCTTGAAGTTTCTCTGGATCTTGGAGCTTGGACGCTTGGAGCTTCAGCCGCGCTTCGCGGCGTCACGTAAGACTTCTCCCTACGCCCTCCCGGTGCCGCCCTTGGAAACGCCTATGTAATCCCCCTGAGCCGTGAATCGGTATTTGCTGTGTTTGCCTCCGGCGCACGGACTTGTGTTAAATGTCTCTGAAGATTCGAAGAAACAATTTGACCGAATTGGGAATCGTATGGATCATTTGACAATCGTGATGGCGGCAGGAAAATCCCTCGTCGTGTCGGGCGACAGTCGGGGAAACCAAGTTGTGGGGTGCAAAAAAATCGTGACTCGGACCGGCGTGCAACAGCCGACCACCAAGCCGAGGCGCCAGCAGCTTTTCTTTACCCACGCCGCCCCGCTCGAAAAATGAAGACGCTCTTGGTTCTAGCGCCGCATCCAGAACTGGTAGAGTCGCTCCGCACGGGACTCAGTCCGGAGCAATACCGCGTCCTTCATCGCGCCACCTTTGAAGAGGCGGAACCGCTTCTGACTCACGGCCTGGCGAATGCCTGCATCGTCGATGTCGAACTTTCCAGCCCCCAGGGCGTCTGGCTCCTCGAAAAACTTCGTCGCCGCGCCCCCAAGTGCCCGCTCCTTATTTATACCGGCGCCAAACAATCGGAATGGGAAGAGGAAGCTTATCTCCAGGGTGCCACCCACGTCCTGACCAAGCCCGTCCGGGTCCGCGTGCTCACTGCTTTGCTGGACAGACTCTGGGAAAACGCCAGCCACGGCGGCGCGACACACGCGCCTGCCCAGCCGGCGCTCTCGGATTTTCAAAAAATGGCAGGCCAGCCCACTGCTGTTTCCGCCGCCCAAAACGCCCTGCAGAGCCTCAGCCCGCTCCGTGGTTTCTCGGCCATTCTCACGCATTCGCTCGATGCCGATGCGATGCTCAAGCAATTTCTGCTCTTGCTTCGCGAATTGATCGGCATCAATCGCGCCGCCGTGTTCCTCCGCCAACCCTCCGAATGGGGCAACCAGCAGTTGGCCCTCGACGATAACCGCCGCCTGCGCGCCGCCTGTGCGCTCGGCCTTTCCCCCGGGCTGCTCGAGCACTTTGAACTCTCGTTTGAAACCGGCATCGGCGGCCAGGTCACCCGCCTCGGCCGCATCCTGCGCCGCAACAGCGATGAAGCCCGCCTCGATGTCGAAGCCCAAAAGGAATTTGAACTGCTCGGCACCCAGGTGGCCGTGCCCATCCTCGATCGCGAAGCCGTTATCGGCGTCGCCGTGTTCGACGGCCGGATCACCGGCGAACCGCTGGGCAACCCGGAACTCGAACTGATTTTCCACCTCTTGGAACAGCTCGGCCTGGCCGTCAAAAACATCTGGCTGCATGACCAGTTGTCCAGCAGCCATTCGATGATGGCCGAAATCCTGCGCGAACTCAGCAGCGCCTGCGTGGTCGTCAATCGCGATCTCGCCGTGCTCCACGCCAACAAGGCGGCGCGCCGTTTCTTCGGCGTTTCCAACCAGCGCACGGGCGAAATGGAGTTCAGCGATCTGCCGCAAATGATCGGCAGCAAAATTTATCAGGTGTTGAAAACCGGCACGGCCATCCCGACGTTCAAGTTCGAACCGGAAGCCGGCACCATTTACAACGTCACCATCGTTCCTTTCCAGCGCCAGAATACAGCCCAACCCGCGTCAGCGCTGTTGATGGTCGAGGATCTCACGCAAAGCGAACAATTGCGGCGGCTCGAAGTCGAGGCCGCCAATTTGCGCCTCGTCCGCACCATGGCCGACCGCCTCGCCCACGAGGTCGGCAACGCCATGGTGCCACTCTCGACCCATCAACAGTTGCTCGCTGACAAATACAAAGACCCTGAGTTCCGTGCCTCGCTCGATGCCGCGCTTGCCGACGGCGTCAAGCGCGTCACGCGGCTCATCAATCAGATGCGCTTCCTCGCGCGCGACAGTCTGCTCTCGCATGAAGCGTTCCCGGTCAACCCATTGATCGAGGAAGCCTACCAGGAAGCCCGCAAGCATCAGCCCGTCAAGGCCGCCCAGCTCAAATTCGAGGATGGCGCCAAACCGATTGTGATGACCGGCGACCGCGCCGCGCTCAGGCACGCGCTCACCGAAGTCATCCTCAACGCGCTCCAGGCCAATCCGTCCGATCCGAAAATCGGCGTCCGTTTGCATGCCGATTCCAACGGCAACGGCGTTGTTCACGACGTGCAAATCGAAGTGCAGGACAACGGCGGCGGATTCACGGCCGAAGCCCAGCAGAAAGCGCCTTCACCGTTCTTCACCACGCGCAACGTCGGCCTCGGCCTCGGCTTGACCGTGAGTCGCAAAATCATCGAAACGCACCACGGAAAATTGGAAATCGTACCGCGCAAGTCGGGGCAATCGGGGATCGTGCGCATTTCGCTGCCGGTCGAACCGGCGGTGCAGAGTTAGCAGCGAGATGTGGCGTGAAGACAAAAGCGCGATCTAAAGCAAGCAGCATTCGTGATCGAGCTGATCGAAATGCACCCGGGCCGAAAAGGCCCGATTCTCTTTACGAGCAGGCCAAAGATATTTGTGGCAGCGTTCGAGGCTCAGAGAATATTTCCACGCGACCGCTCACTGGCTATGGCCGTGACTAAGACTCACGGCTCGTCACACCAATCCACGCTTCCGCAGCATTGCTTCGGTGACCTTGTCCATCATCAATTCCGCCAGTGGCTTGGTCGCTTCATCCAGCGCGGCGCAGTCCGCCTGAAGTTGTTTCGCATTGCCGATTTTCGTCTGCGGGTCTTCTTTCGCGAGCGTGGCCTCGACCGCTCGCAACGCGTTCTCCACGCGCGCCGCGTACTCCGCCTCCAACTCGCCCCGGCAATCGTCCAGCGCCTTCCGCGTCGCGGAAACAAGCTGGTCCGCCTTCAACTTTGCCTCAATCCATCGCCGCGCCGCCAGGTCTTCGAACGCGTGTTCCACCGATTCCTCGACCATCTGTTGCACCGCCGCGTCGTCCACGTCCACCGCGGATTTCATCTCCACGATTTTCTGTTTGCCCGTCGCGATATCCCGCGCCAGCACGTGCAAAATGCCGTTCGCATCGATTTCAAACTGCACCCCCACCCGCGGCACACCGCGCGGCGCCGCCGCAAACTCGATCGTGAACTTGCCCAGGCTCCAATTGTCCTTCGCCCGCTCGCGCTCGCCTTGCAATACGTGAATGAGCATGTCGCGCTGATTATCCACCGCCGTCGTAAACATCTCGCCCGCCTTGACCGGGATCGTCGTGTTGCGCGGAATGATCACATTCATCAACCCGCCAAACGTTTCGATGCCGAGCGATAGCGGCGTAATGTCCAGCAGTAACACATTTTGAAAGCCGCCGGAAAGAATTTCCGCTTGAATCGCCGCTCCCAGCGCCACCGCTTCATCCGGATTTTGCGACGTGTTCAACTGCGGCCCTTTTGCCTTGTGATATTCCGTGCCCAATCGAAGATCCCCGCGCGTCTCCTCGAACTCCGCGCAGCCGAACCATTCAGCAACCAATTCGCGCACGAGCGGCATGCGCGTCTGCCCTCCGACGAGAATCACCTGGTCCAAATCCTTCGCCTCAAGCTTCGCGTCCGCCAGGGACCGCAGGCAGTGCTCCCGCGTCCGCAGGATGATGTCGCGCGAAATGCCTTCCAATTCCGCGCGCGTGAATTTGCATTCAAAGCTGAATTCCGGGGTCAAAAATGGCAGCGTGATTTCCACTTCAGTCTCGCTCGAAAGCTTGATCTTCGCCTCCTCCGCCGCCTCGCGAAGCCGCGACAATAATGACAAATGACGAATATCGAATGGAGTGTCCGGCGCCATTCGGAATTCGGAATTCGTCATTCCCAACTTGGGTCCGCCCACGCCTTCGATCTCGCGCGCCAAAAACTCAACAATGCGCCTGTCAATATCATCTCCGCCAAGCCGCGTATTTCCATTCGTGGACAGCACCTGGAAAACGCCGTTGTTCAGCTCCAAAATGGAAAGGTCGAACGTCCCGCCGCCCAAGTCATAAACCGCGATCTTCGCGCGCTCGTGCAAACGGTTCAATCCATAGGCCAGCGCTGCCGCCGTCGGCTCATTCACGATGCGCTCGACCGTGAACCCGGCCAGCTCGCCGGCTTTTTTGGTCGCGTTCCGCTGCGCATCATTAAAATACGCCGGCACGGTGATGACGGCCCGCGTTACCGGCTCATCAAAATACGCTTCCGCGTCCCGCTTCAATTTTTTCAAGACCTCGGCGGAAATTTCCTCCGGCAAAAAATGGCGTCCGTGAATCGGAATCATCACTGGACCGTTGCCGGCATTTTCCAGCGGATACGTCACGGTTTTTTCCTGCGGCAGAATTTCCGAGCTACGCCGACCGATGAATCGTTTGACGGAATAAACCGTCTCCGCCGGCTTCACCACCCGCGCGCGATTCGCCGCCACGCCCACGACCGGCGGAGCGTCCGCCGCCGAAATGTGCACCACGGAAGGCGTCAACCGCCGCCCTTCGGCATCCGCAATCACCAGCGGAATGCCCGAATCCACCGTGGCCACGAGCGAATTCGTGGTGCCCAAATCAATGCCGACAATTTTGCTCATGCGCTGCAATTAAATGTGAACCACGAATGAACACAAATACACACGAATTGTGCAAAGGAAATCTGGCGCTCTTCAATGTTTTGACTATTTTTTTCCAGTGATTTGCCTTGTGACCGCAGGCCCCACTTTTGAGCCGCTTGACGGCGCGCGCCGGCTCACGAATTTTTCCACCGGACGCCTCGGCACGGAACTCGCCAATTTTCTCACCGCGCGCGGGCACGAAGTCACGTTGTTCATCGGCCAGCAATCCACGTACGCCGGCGAGCGTCGCGCCGAGCACATCGACACTTTTTCGACCACCGCGGATCTGGCGGCAAAATTGCAGGCGCTCGGCGGAAGCGTCGGCGCCGTCTTTCACGCGGCAGCCGTCAGCGATTTTGCGTTTGGAAAAATCTGGGCGCGCTCCGCCACCGGCGAACTCACCGAAATTAAATCGGGAAAGATTTCCACGCGCCATGGCGCGTTGCTGGCGGAATTGGTTCCGACGCAGAAAATCATCGCGAACCTGCGCGGCTGGTTTCCCAAAGCGCACATTGTCGGCTGGAAATATGAAGTGGATGAGGATCGGTCCGATGTCATTCGCGCCGCGGAAAAACAAATTGCCGAATGTTCAACCAATGCCAGCGTCGCCAATGGCCCCGCCTATGGCAATGGTTTCGGCCTCGTCACGGCAAACGGTGCGTGCACCCATCTCGCCGATAGGCCAGTCCTGTTTGACGCGCTGGAAAGGTCAATTCGTTAGGACCGCTGAGTGCTTGCCTAAATTACCAAACCAATCCATTCTCGCCGGAACTCCACACTCCAATGAGAGGCATCAAGGTCAGCCGGGAACCTATGAAAAAATGTCTGCCGAGATTTGCTTTTAGCATACTCATAATCCTCGCGTTGCTCGCCGGTTGCTCCCGTCAGGAGCCTGCCCCCATCGGTGCCTGGCGAAACGAAAAAGGAAGAATATACGCTTTCCAAAAAGACGGGACTTTCTACCTGACCAACAGAAATAAGCCCTCGGCCGTGGGAGATTCACGATGATCGATCCGACCCACCTCAGGATTACAATTCCTACGAAGGACACGAATCTAGTGACCGATTATGAAATGTCAGTATCGGGGGAAGAGAGACTCTTGAATCGGTCAAAAGCGGAACAGCCGGAAAGTTTCAGCGACTTCGAAACTGAGCCGGTCTTTCCCTTCTCGCATTAAAGCTCGATTTTCTCCAACTGTCGCAATCCAAGCTTCATCGGCAGCCAGCCGATGAGCCAAGAAAGGGCGCTGAACAGCGCCACGCTCCATTGCGACGGCTGAGTTCCCGCTTCACCCGCAAGTTTTGCAATTGGTTCACATAGCGCGGGCTTTCCAGCCTGCGGGTTCAGGGAACTTTCCAGTTCCCTGCCGAAGAAAAGACCAGATGCGCCCGCGCAGGGATTCAATTGATCTTTCGCCTTGACATACCTTGAACTTCAATGTATAGGACTACCATGCTTGCTAAGGACATGGTCGCCGCCTCCGCGAAACCGCTGTTGCTTTCCATTCTCGCGGCGGGCGAAAGCTATGGTTACGAAATCATCCAAAAAGTCCGGCGGCTTTCCGGCGGTGAAATAGAATGGAGCGATGGCACCTTGTATCCGGTGTTGCATCGGCTCGAGCGCGAGGAGCTGATTGAGTCGGAATGGAAGGAAGCCGAAAGCGGGCGCGAACGGAAATACTATTTTCTCAGTTCCAAAGGCAGCAAAGTTCTCGCAGCCGAACGCCAGCAATGGCTCACCGTTCACAACACACTCTGCAAATTATGGAAACTCAAACCCGTTTCGATTTAAATGCCTCGATCGCCCGGTGGCAGCAGGAACTCGCCAGCCAGCCCGACCTGGTTCCCGTGGTGCGGCGCGAATTGGAAACACACCTGCGCGACACCATCGCGGAGCTGCAGGCGCGCGGGTTGAACAACGAAGAATCGTTCTGGCTCGCCCGCCGTCGAGTGGGCCGGCCGCAGCAATTGAGTGAAGAATTTGCCAAGGCCGACCCGGCGCAGGTCTGGCGCGAACGCACCTTTTGGATGGCGGCAGGCCTTCTGCTGGTCAATTTGTGGGGCACATTTTTTAACCAATTTTTCATGAACCGGGGAGTTCTCGTACGCGAGCGTCTCCAGGACCTGCTGCCAGGGTGGGTTTCATTCTATTTGCCAAACTGGTTAAGAGAATTTCCCGGATTTATCGCGAGGGAAGTGCTTTTACAACTCGTTCATTTCGCACCCGTTGTAGTCATTGCGATCCTGCTCGCCACCGGCCGCTTGAAATATGGGCGCACTGCATTCCAGTTTGTCTTCGGTTCCCGCACGCGCTTTGTCCTGGCAGCAATCATCGCGTATTTGGCGGCTCATGCGTACGCTCTTTTCTTTCCGCAGCCGTTCCAATTGGGAGAATTTATCGTCCTTCAAAGCTTTTGGGCCTTTTCGTTGATTGCCCTGGTGGCCTGGCTTATCCCGTCCAACAGGAAAATGGCAAACGCCGCCGTGTAAACCTTTCGATTGTCGCGACGCCCGGTGGTTTGTATCGTGCGGATGATGGCCGCCGAGTCAGTTAATCAAAGTGCGTCGCCGCTGGCCCAGCCAGTCACCGCGTTGTGGGGCGTGGGCAGCGAACGCGCCAAATTGCTCGCGCGCCTGAATATTTTCACGGTGGAGGATTTATTACTTCACAAACCGCGCCGTTACGAGGACCGGCGAAGATTCCTTTCCATCCGCGACCTCAAGCTCAAGGAAACCGCCACGGTGCGCGGGAAAATTGTCGCCGCCGGAATGAAGCGCTGGAAAAAAGGCACGCGCGCGATGTTCGAATGCGTTTTCGACGATGGCACCGCCCTGCTGCACTGCCGATGGTGGCAGGCACAACCGTGGATGGAGGATTATTTCGCCGTTGGCCGCGAATTCGTCATTTTCGGCAAAGCCGAAGCGCTCCGCCCGCGCACCATCGACCATCCGGAAACCGAACTGGTCGAACCCGAGGACGACGAATACATCCACGTGAATCGCATCGCGCCGATTCATCCGCTGACCGAAGGCCTGACCGCCCGCGTCATGCGCACGCTCGTCTGGCGCGCGCTGGAAAAATTTGAGGGCGATATTCTGGAGCCAGCGCTCCCGGTAAGGCGCGCCTCTCCGAGCGCGCCGCTGCCGGAAACTGAAATGCGGCGCGCACGGAGTGACGGGTCCTGCCAGTTGCCTTCCCACGCCAACGCCGTCCGCATGATTCAATTTCCCGAGGAATTCTCGGACATCGAATTCGCCCGCCGCCGGCTTGCCCTCGATGAATTCATCGTCCTGCAAGCGCAAATTCACGAGCGGCGCAAAAAATTCGAAGCCAATGCGCAATCGCTTCCCTGCGGCGGCGATAATCACCTGATCAAACCGTTCCTCGCCGCGCTCGGTTTCAAGCTCACCAACGCCCAAACGCGTGTCCTGCGCCAGATCCGCGCGGACCTTCGCGCCCCCCATCCCATGCGCCGCCTGCTGCAAGGCGACGTCGGCTCGGGCAAGACCGCCGTCGCGGCCTGCTCCGCCTTGATGGCCCTCGAAAGCGGATTCAATGTCGCGCTAATGGCGCCGACGGAAATTCTCGCCGAACAACATTTCCGCAATTTCGAAAAATGGTTCGCCCCCCTCGGCATCCATGTGGAATTGCAAACCGGCAGCCGGAAGACCACAAGTGGCGAAAGGCGCTCCGCGACGAATCTCGCCACTCGCCACTCGTCACCTGTCACTCTATTTATTGGCACCCACGCCCTGCTCACCAGCGGTTTCGAAATCCCCCGCCTCGGCCTCGTCGTTATCGACGAGCAACACAAGTTCGGCGTCACTCAGCGCGAGCAGCTTGTCCGCAAAGGCCATTATCCGCATCTCCTCGTGATGACCGCCACGCCGATCCCGCGCACGTTGGGACTGACACTGTACGGCGAACTCGATGTCTCGGTGATCGACGAAGTGCCGCCCGGCCGTGGCCGCGTGAAAACCTTGGTTCGCGAGGCGGAAAAACTGCCGAAAGTGTGGCCGTTCGTCCGCGGGAAATTGTCCGCCGGCCGCCAGGTTTATGTCGTTTACCCGCGAGTCGAGGACATTGGCGACAGCGGCATCAAAGCCGTCACCAAGGAATTTGCGAACCTGGCCAAACTGCTCGCGCCGTTTCGCGTGGGCCTGTTGCACGGCCGATTGAGCGGCCGCGAGAAGGACGATGTGATGACCGCCTTCCGCGCCGGCAAAACGCACGTGCTGCTCGCCACATCGCTTATCGAAGTGGGTGTCGACGTCCCAAACGCCACCGTGATGCTCATCGAAAACGCGGAGATGTTCGGCCTGGCGCAATTGCACCAATTGCGCGGCCGCATCGGCCGTGGCACGCACGAATCCTTTTGCATTTTGATTTCCGATGCGCCCGAACCGGACCCGCGCGCGCGCCTCAAGGTGCTGGAAGAAACCACCGACGGTTTCAAGATCGCCGAAGCGGACTTGAAATTGCGCGGTCCCGGAGAACTTCTCGGCCGCGAACAAAGCGGCATGCCGAATTTCCGCTTTGGCAATCTCATCGAGGACTTGGACCTGATTCAGAAAGCCCGCGAAATCGTCACACACATGGGGTAAACATTTACTTGTGGTTTTCCGCGAAAAAGTAAATCTTATCGCACCTATGAAGAAATTATCCCTGGTGGTGCTATTGGGCCTCGCTTTAAGCGCGGTGGTGTCAGGCTGCAATCAAAACAGCGGATCGGACAATACGGCGAGCACGAACGCTGCTCCCGCCGCACCGAGCACCAACGGCGCTCACTAAAGCGTCTCCCGTTATAGCTGAAAGCCAGGCCGGACAATTCGTTGTCCGGCTCTTGCAATTTTTGCGCGTGCACTGAAGGCTTGGAATTTCCATCCCAGCGGCTACATTGCCGCCATGAAACGCATCGTTCTACTCCCGGCTGTGGCGCTGATTATTGCAACCGGCTGCGGGCAGTCTAATTCCTCGCAAACGGGCGGTTCAACCAACGCCGCCGCCAACGACACCGCTAATCCCATTCAGGCTGGCGCGCAGTACGTCGGCGCGCTCGGCAGGGCCAAACAAGCCGCCGGCAAGACTGTCGACATCGCTTCCGTGAACCAGGCCATCGGCCTGTTCCAGGTGGACAAAGGCCGTTTCCCCAATAGCCTCGATGAACTCGTGCAGACCGGTTACCTGAAAAAACTGCCTGACGTGCCTTACGGCATGAAGCTCGACTACGACCCGGCCACAGGCCAGGCGAAAGTCGTCAGCAAATAACTCATGCCAGCGCCCAAGCCGCAGGCCCGCGCAACTCCGCGAAGCACGGGCGTCGATTGGTTCGTCAAACATCCGGCCTGGCTGCTCGCGCTCGCGGCCGCGCTCATCCTTCTTCCCTTCCTCGGCAAACCCTTCAACATCGACGACCCGCTGTTCGTCTGGGCCGCGCAACAAATCCATTCACATCCGTTCGATCCTTACGGATTCCACGTGAATTGGTACGGCTTCGACATGCCATTTTCGCAAGTCACCAAAAATCCTCCGCTCGCCTCTTATTACCTCGCTATCTTCGGCGGCATTTTTGGTTGGAGCGAAATCGCGCTGCACTCGGCCATGATATTACCCGCGATCGCCGCCATTCTCGGCGCATATCGGCTCGCCTCCCGGTTCTGCAAGCGTCCGCTGCTTGCCGGATTCCTCACGCTGCTCACGCCGGTGTTTCTCGTCTCGGCCAACACCGTGATGTGCGATGTGCTCATGCTCGCGTTCTGGGTCTGGGCGCTGGTGTTTTGGATCGAAGGGACGGAACGCAAACGTCTTGGATATTTCGTGCTCGCCGCGTTCCTCATCGCCTTGGCGGCTTTAACAAAATATTTCGGCGTCTGCCTGATTCCCCTGGTGGCCGCGTGGAGCATTGCTCGCAAACGTCCCGTCAAGGAATGGCTCGTCTGGCTGGTGATTCCGGTTGCGGTGTTGATCGCCTATCAACTCGCCACGCGCGCGCTCTATGGCCGCGGTTTGCTGGCCGATGCCGGCTCGTACGCCGTCGCCCATCACGCATTTTCCGCCGCCGCAAATCTTCGCTCGTTGCTGATTGCGCTCGCGTTCGCCGGCGGCTGCCTCGCGGTCACGACTTTCTCCGCGCCGTTATTATGGCCGGGCCGCCAACTGCTTATCGGCGGCATCGCTTCAGTCGTCATTGTAGCCGTTTTGAGCCTTGCACTCATAAAACCGACTGCCGCCCAACTGGTGCAGATTATCCTCTGGAGTGCCGGTGGCATCAGCCTGCTGGCGCTTACCGGCGTTGATCTCTATCGCAGCCGCGGTGCCGATTCGTTGCTGCTGGCGTGCTGGGTGTTCGGAACCTTTATTTTCACCGCCTTTTTCAACTGGATCATCAATGGCCGTTCGCTGTTGCCCATCACCATTCCGGCCGCGATCCTGGTGGCGCGCCAGTTGGAACGTCGCGCCGAATTCGGCGGAAAAATGGCTCCGGCGAACATTTTGCCCGTGGCCGTGGGCGCGCTGCTCGCCATTTGGGTCGCGGCCGCGGATTATTCCCTTGCTCTCGCGCCAAAAATCGCCGCCCGCGCCGTTCAGGCCGCGTACGGCAAGGATAGCCACCGCCTCTGGTTCCAAGGACACTGGGGGTTTCAGTATTACATGGAAAAAGCAGGCGCCACTCCGCTCGATGTGCGCCATCCGCAATTCGCGCCGGGCGACCGCATCGCCGTCCCCTCCGGCAATTCCAACGTTTATCGGCTTAAAAATGATTTCGTCACCGAATTGGAAATGTTCGCGGTGCCGGTCTCGGGCTGGATATCCACATTGAATGCGGAAACCGGCGCCGGCTTTTACGCCTCCGTTTGGGGGCCCTTGCCCTTCGCCTTCGGCCCCGTCCCGCCGCAGACCGTGACCATCTTCACCGTCAATGCGCCGGGAGCAAATCAAAACGTCGCGTCACGGAAATGATCGTAGCCGCCGACGTGAGATGGCGGATTCTCTGTCTGTTCAGCGCAATCGAAGAAAAAAGGCGCAAAAAAACGCAAAAGAACACTTTGTTGCTCTGCGTTCCTTGCGTTCCTTTGCGGCTGAAAATTAAAATCCCAGCGCCGACGCGCCATCTTTCGCGAGATTCAGCAATCCGCCCGGGAACAATCCGATCCAGAACATTCCCAAGACGCACACCAGCATCGCCAGGCGCAATGTCCTTGAAACCGGAATCGGCAACGTATCGTTTGGCTGTCCCCAATAAATCGCGCGCACCACGCCGAAATAAAAATAAATCGAAATTACCACCCCCACCAGGGCCACGAACGCCAGGCAATAATAACCGTGGTTGAGCGGGCCCAAATCAATCACCGACTTGAGCAGCAGGAATTTTCCGAAAAATCCCGCCAGCGGCGGCAGCCCCGCGAGAGACACCATCGATAGCGCCATCGTTGCTCCCAGCAAAGGCGAGCGCTGGCCCAGACCAGCCAGCCCGGAAACATCTTCCGTATCGAGCCGCCGCATTACCACCGTGATGACCATGAAGCCGCCCAGCACCGTGAACAGATAACCGCTGAGGTAATAAAGCATCGCCGCCGCGCCGTCGGTGGATTTGACGCTCGCCAGCGCCGCCACGCCGAGCAGCAGATAACCCGCATGCGCGATGCTCGAATAACCAAGCAGCCGTTTCACGTTCCGCTGCGGGATCGCGCACAGGTTGCCGTAAAGAATCGTGATGGCGGAAATGATGATGATGACATTCACCCACTGCGCCGTCACGGCCGGCACCGCAATGAACAACACGCGCAACAACAGCACGAAACCCGCGGCCTTGGAACCGACCGCCAGGAAAGCCGTCGTCGGTGTGGGCGCGCCCTGATAGACGTCCGGCGCCCAGATCTGGAACGGAAACGCCGCAATCTTGAACCCAAGCCCCACGATGATGAACAAGAGCCCGAAGAGAAACAGTTTGTTGCCAGCCATTCCCGCCGCGACCGCGGACAGTTCGGTGAAATCGAATTTGCCCGACGTTCCCCACACCAGCGCGATGCCGAACACCGTGAACGACGTCGAAAGCGCGCCGATGATCAGATATTTTACGCCCGCCTCCAGCGAGGTCACGCGCGCGCGCTGAAAACTCGTGAGCACGTAAAACGAAACCGTGATGAGTTCCAGCGAGACGAATAGCAGCGCAAAATTATTGGCCGACGACGCAAACAGCATTCCGACCAGCGAAAACATCACCAGCGAATAGTATTCCGAAATGCCCGCCGGAACCTGGTCCGAAAATTCCGCGATCATCAATATCACGAAAATTGCCGACAACAGGAAAAAGCGATTGAAGAACACCGATAGCGCATCCTGCACGAACATATCGTGAAACGCGTTGCCCGGAACCGTGCAATCCCCGTAGCCGCTGAAATTGATCGCCAGCAAAAACAGCAGACCCGCCGCCGCCGCGTAGCCGAGCAGCCTTTTGCGCTCGACCGGCAGCCACAAATCCGCCACCAGGACCGTCAGGCCCAGCGCCAGAACACACACTTCCAGACTGATTAGAGACAAATTCATTTAAGAAAAATTCCAAATTCCAAGCTCCAAGCTCCAAGCTCCAGAGAAGTTCCAAGGACCAAGCACCAAAGCAGACTCCGCCGCTCCGGGTTGAAGTTTGGAGCTTGCAGTTTTTCTGGAGCTTGGAGCTTGGAATTTCGAGTGCTTCATTTTCGCAAATCAGCCGTCGCGGTTGCCGCCGCGGCTGGCACCGAGTTCGCCATGTCGACAATCGGCTGGGCGCTCGGAGAAATTTTTTCGGTCAACAACCGCGGGAAACATCCGAACACCAGCAGGCCCGCCAGCAACAAGGCAAACGGCAGTTTGCGCCAGAGGTGCGCATCCACGATGTTCGCCCAGCGCGAGGGCATTTCCGCGTGCAAAATATTTCGCACCGCGCGCAGCATGTAAACCGCGCCGATAATCAGCGCGCCCCAGCACGCCAGCACCGTCACGACGCGCAGCGCCGGCACGCTCCACGCGCCGAACAGCACCGTCACTTCACCCGCAAAGTTCGCAAAACCCGGCAAGCCGCACGCCGCAAACGCAGCGATCACCATGACCGTTCCGATAAACGGCAGCTTGCGCAGCAACCCGCCCAGTTCCTTGATTTCCAGAGTGCCGGTTTGTTGATACAGGTAACCGCTCAACGCAAACGTCAGCGCTGCCAGGAACCCGTGCGCAATCATCACCAGGACCGCGCCGGTCACGCCCACGAGCGTCAATGTCGCGATGCCGAGGAAAACAAATCCCATGTGCGCCACGCTGGAATAACCGATGAGCCAGTTGAAATTCTTCTGCCGCATCGCCACCCAGCCACAGTAAACGAGATTGCCGAGCGCCAGCCACGCGAGCGGTTGCACCCAATGTTGCGCCGCATGCGGCATCAGCGGGAGTGCGATGCGAATCAAACCGTACAACCCAAATTTCTTGAGCACGCCCGCGTGCAGCATGGCCGTCGGCGTCGGCGCGGAGCCGTAGCCCATCGGCGCCCAGGAGTGGAACGGCCAGAGCGAAACCAAGATTCCAAAGCCAAACAAAAGCAGCGGGAAAATGAAGTTCTGGCTTTTCGCCGAGAGTTGATGCGCCGGATCCTGAACGTATTCGACCAGCTTCGGAATATCAAACGTGTGCGCGCCAATCTGCGTGTAAAGCGCGATCAATCCAATCAGCGACAGCAGCGCGCCAATGCTGAGATACAGCGTGATTTGAAACGTGGCGTAATTCTTCCGGTCGCCGCGCCCCCAAAGCCCGATCATGATGAACGTCGGCACGAGCGCGAATTCGTGAAAGAAATAAAAGAAAAAGATGTCCAGCGACGCGAAGGCGCCCAGGATGCCTCCGGCCATCACGAGCAGCAGAATGTAAAATTCCTTCTCGCGCGATTTGATTTCCCACGAACAGCACGCCGCCGCAAACGCGACGATGGCGCCCATCAATACCAACCCCACATTGATGCCATCCACGCCCACGTGATAACTGATGCCCAATGCCTTGACCCAATCCACCTGTTGGTCGAACTGGTAGCCCGGCATTCCGGTCTGGAACCGCGCGAACATCACGACCGCCAGCACCGCGGAAATCAGCGTGGCCACGATGGCAACAAAGCGCATGATCACAGCAAAATTCCGTGGCACAAACGCCAGCACAATCGCCGCCACCAACGGCACGCCCAATATGTAGGTCAGTATCGACATCTCAATAAGTCGCAAAATTGTTCCGAGGCGTCATGGCCGATCATCTTGCCAAAACCAAATACAGCACGAAGGCCACGCCCAGCGCGAACAGGAAGCTGTAGGTCTGCACGTTCCCGTTTTGCAGCAGCCTCAGCCCGCGCCCCGTGAAATCGGTCCCCCCCCGAATCAGCCCGATGAAAACATTTTCAATGCACCAATCGATCCCGGCGGCAACCGCCGCCAAGGCATCGTGCACGCGGATGAATGTGGCTTCGTAAAATTCGTCAATGTAAAACCGGTTCCGCATCGCACGGGAAAGCGCGCCGAGTTTCTCCGGCAACGGGTCCTTGTCCGCCTTGGCGTACAGCGCATACGCGGCGAACAAGCCGATAAAAAACATGCCGATGCCCAACCAGGCAGCCGCCGGCGCTTCCACGAACGGAGCCACAATTTGATGCGCGAAGCTCGCGGCTTGTTGGGTCGTTTCCGTAGGAAATTGTTTCAGGTAAATATTTTCGATGCCGACAAAGCCGCCCCCAAAAATGCTCGCGACCGCCAGGATACGCAGCGGCCAGGTCATCACACCAGGCGATTCATGCGCGTGCTCCGCATGGTCCGTTTTCGCGCTGTTATAGAAAACGACAAACACCAGCCGGAACATGTAAAATGAAGTCAGCATCGCCACGAACACGCCCACGGCGAACAGAATGTAATAATGCTGGCCCAGCGCCTGGCCGAGGATGCTGTCCTTGCTGAAAAATCCGCTGAACGGCCACAATCCGGCCAGCGCCAGTGTGCCGACCATGAACGTCCAGAACGTTGCCGGCATTTTCTTGCGCAACGCGCCCATGGTCCAGATGTCCTGCTCGTGATGCATGCCAATGATTATCGAACCCGCGCCGAGGAACAGCAGCGCCTTGAAAAACGCGTGCGTGGTCAGGTGATACATCGCCGGCGCCTGTCCGTTCAAACCAACGGCCATCACCATGTAACCCAATTGCGAAAGCGTGGAGTAAGCGAGAATGCGTTTGATGTCATTCTGCTGGACGGCAATCACCGCCGCGAGCAGAGCCGTGAATCCGCCCACGTAAGCAATCACGTGCATCGTGTTCGGGTTCAGCAGGAAGAACACGCGGCACAACATGTAAACGCCCGCCGCCACCATCGTCGCCGCATGGATCAACGCGCTCACCGGCGTGGGACCTTCCATCGCGTCCGGCAACCACACGTGCAGCGGGAATTGCGCGGACTTGCCGACCGCTCCGCAGAAAATCAGCAGGCCGGCAACCGTCGCCAGCGTGCCGAGCGCTTGCGGATTTACCTGCAAGGTATTGTGAAGCTCAACCAGGTTCAGCGAGTGCAGCGTGGCCCAAACGATCAGGATGCCCAGAATAAATCCAAAATCCCCCAGCCGGTTCGTGAGGAATGCCTTCTTCGCCGCGTCCGCCGCCGACGCTTTCCCATACCAAAAACCAACCAGCAGATATGACGACACGCCCACCAGTTCCCAGAAAATGAACAGTTGCAGAAAATTGTTCGCCAGCACGATGCCGAGCATCGAAAACGTGAACAGGCTCAGGCACGCAAAGAACCGCGAATAACCCGGGTCATCGTGCATGTAACCCATCGAATAAATATGAATCAGGCTCGCCACGCCGGTCACGATCAGCATCATCGCCAGGCTGAGCGCGTCAAAATGCAGCCCGAAATCCACATGCAATGGCCCAACCGTCAGCCAATTCAAGGCGATTTCCGACGTGGCCGGTTGCCAGCCCTGGGTTTTCACGAAAATCACCGACAGAATAAATCCGGCCACCACCGCGGCGACCGACAGCGTGGCGCTGACCTGGCGATTGCGCTGCGTGAACAGCGTGATCACCACCGCCGCGCCGAGTGGCAGAAACAAAATCAGCCAGGGTATAAAGCTCAGGTTCATCCGAAATCAGTTCTTCATGATGGTCAGGTCTTCGACGTGCGCCGACTGGCGCCGGCGATACAGCGCCACAATCAGCGCCAGCCCGACCGCCACTTCCGCCGCCGCGACCGTGATCGTGAAAAACACAAAAACTTGCCCGTCGAGATGGTTGTGCGTGGCTGTATTCTCGAGAGCGGAATAGCGCGAAAACGCCACCAGCGCCAGGTTCGCGGCGTTCAGCATCAATTCCAGGCACATATAAATCACCAGCACATTGCGCCGGATGATCACGCCGAATAACCCCAGCGCAAACAGCAGGAAACTGACCGCTAAATAATGTTCCAAACCTACGTGCATATTAATTAACCGCGAAAGAACGCAAAGAACGCGAGTCAAATTTAGATTCAGATTCGTGTGAATTGGTGTTCATTCGTGGTTGGTTCATTTCAAATCTTTCTTGCTCAACAAAACCACGCCCACCATCGCCACGAGCAGCAATACCGAGATGATTTCAAATGGCAGCAGGTATTCTGAAAACAGCACCTCGCCCAGTTCAATCGTGCCCGCGTGAAAATCCGGCGCGAGCGACGCGTTCAATGGCGTGCTCGCGAGGCACTTGAAAAAGATCGCGAGAATCGCTCCCACCGCCACTACGGCGCCCGCAATGCCCATGACCTTGATTTTGCGCCGCTCCTCCGCTTTCAAATCCAGCAGCATGATCACGAACAGGAACAGCACCATGACCGCGCCCGCGTAAACGAGGATTTGGATCGCCGCCAGGAAAAACGCCTCCAGCAGCACGAACAATCCCGCCAGCGACGCAATCGTCAGCACCAGGAACATCGCGCTGTTCACCGGATTGCGGCTGACCAGAATCATCACGCCGCAAATCAGCGCGAAGGCGGAGAAGATGAAAAATAGTATATCGGAAGCTGACATGGTTAAAAATCCGAAATCCGAAATCCGAAATCCGAAACAATGCCGAACACCGAATGCCGAATGCCGAAGCTTTCGTGAACGTTCACGCCGCAGCCCCGATATTCGGGCTTCGAATTTCCTTCGGATTTCGGATTTCGGATTTCGGATTTCATCTAGGGTTTCACCGGAAAATTCTCCTGCTCTTTCGCTTCCTCGGCCTTGTGTTTCCATTTCTGGATGCCCGCGTGCTTGCCGCCGAGGGCCAGCAGTTTTTCCTTGTTGTAAATCAGCTCCTCACGGCTCGAACCGGTCAGCGAATAATCCTTCTGCAGAAAAATGGCTTCTTCCGGGCACACTTCCTGGCAGAACCCGCAGAAAATGCACCGCAACATGTTGATCTCGAATTCGCGGGGCATCTTTTCCGCGTTCGGCCGGTCGGCAATCTTCCAATCCGCGCCCGGCGGCGTGATCTTGATGGCCTTGGGCGGACACACGAATTCGCAAAGCTGGCAGGACACGCACTTGGTGTTGCCTTCTTGGTCCTTAACAAGATAAGGCGCGCCGCGATACCCCTCCGGCACGACCCATTTCTCCTCGGGATACTGCATCGTCACTTTCTTTTTGAAAAAGTGCCGCAGGGTGACCTTGAACCCGCCGATCACCGCCGGCAGGTAAAGCCGCTCCCAAAGATTCAGTTTTTTGCGTTTAACGATCATTGAATTTCAAATCGCCGATGGCGCGGACGGTGACATCTTATTAACACCCTGCTTTAGCTGGGTGTTAAACCGGCGAGACGCCGAGGAAACTGTTTTAACAGTTTCCTCCTCGCGCCATTCCAAGCCATAGCGCTCCACGAACAGTTTCAACTCGTCCGCAAACGTCCGCTTTCGGTGATGTTCTTCCTGGCCCTGGATGTAATCTGTCACTTCCGGAACCGCGGACTCAGAAACCGAAAAAGCGCCGTAACCTCTCCCCCAAGCGAACTTTCCCGGAATCAGATTTTGTTCATTGATCCAATGCGATGAGGCGCCTTTAAATAAATGAACGACATCCTCGATGCAAAGATTGGTCGGCAAATCGATTAAGGCGTGCACATGATCGGCGTTAAAATAATTGGCTTTTAGGTAGAGCTTTTTCTCCGTCGCATATCCAGTCAGCCATCCGGACGCCTTTGCCGCTGCACCTCTCGAAAGCATCGCCTCCCGGCCCAGGGTTCCCCAGACCAGATGAATCCATATTTTGGAATATGAGTGCAGAGACATAATCCTAGGCGGGAAAACTGTTAAAACAGTTCTCCGAGTTCCTTTCCGTCCCTGACACCCCGCTAAAGCAGGGTGTTAATGGAACTGGTTCGTTATGGTTTGCTGATAAAAGCATGGTTTCATTCTCAACTGCTCGCCCACAACACGACCGCCGTCACCAAAATATTCGCCAGCGCCAGCGGGATGAATCGCCGCCAGCCCAAATCCATCAATTGATCATACCGGAACCGCGGCCACATCCACCGCACCCAGATGATCAGGAATAAAATAAAACATGTCTTCGCCAAAAAGATCAGGATGTGCGCCACGCCGATGCCAATCGTCGTCGCCGGCTGGTCCAATCCCGCGAACGGCAGCGACCATCCGCCGAAAAACAGCGTCACCATCATCGCCGAAGCCGCCGTCACGTTCGCGTATTCGCCCATGAAAAACAGCGCGAACTTCATTGAGCTGTATTCCACGTTGTAACCGCCCGCCAATTCCTGCTCCGCCTCCGGCAAATCAAACGGCGTGCGGTTCGTCTCCGCCAATGCCGCCACCGCGAAGATGATAAACGCCACTGGTTCCCTGAACACGAGCCAATGACCGAAGCCGGCCGTTTGATACATCACCACCTGCGTCAGGTTCAAACTTCCGACAATCATGAACACCGCCACGACCGACATTCCCATCGCGATTTCATACGAAATCAACTGCGCGCTCGAGCGGATCCCGCCCAGGAACGGAAATTTCGAATTGCTCGCGTATCCAGCCAGCACAATTCCATACACGCCCAACGACACGATGCCGAACGTGTAGAGAATCCCCACGTTCAAATCCGCGATCACCATTTTCTGATGGCCGAGAAACGAACCAAACGGAATCACCGCCACGACCACGATGCCCGGAATCATCGTGATGGCCGGCGCCAGCCAGAAATAAACCTTCCGCACATGCGCCGGCGTGAAATCTTCCTTCAGGAACGCCTTCACCGCGTCCGCCGCCGGCTGCAGCAGCCCAAACGGCCCGAAACGATTCGGCCCGCGACGGTCCTGGATCGCCGCCGACACCTTGCGCTCCACCCACACCGCGTACGCGACAATGGTCATCAACACGGAGAAGACCACGATGATCTTGACCGCGCTAAACAAAACAAATGTTTCCCATTCCGTCATGTTAGTACAGAACCGTCAAAAATTATTCATTCGTCCGGCATGAAAAATCTGGCCGAACGCGTTCACACATTCTCCCTCTCCCGTCGGACGGGAGAGGGCCGGGTGAGGGTTTCTCAAATCTGCACCGTCACACCCGTATCCCCTAGACCAGCCCACGTCAGTCCGTTGAAAGCCGGCACTTCCTTCGCCATCAAATTAAACAATCCCTCAATCGTCGCGTAGCCGTCCTGGCCCGTGACGCTGAAAACCAATTCATGCAAAATTTCCCACTCCGGACGGGCATCACCGCGCGGCTCGAGCGCCTTCATGAACTTCTGCACGCGGCCCTTCGCATTCGTAAACGTCCCGCGCTTCTCCACGTGCGCGCAGCCGGGCAACAAATAATGCGCCAGCTTCGTCGTCTCACTCGGCAAAATATCGCTGACAATCAGCATCTCCAACTTGCCCAGCAAATTCGCGCCGATGCCGTGCTTGGTGACGTCTTCGCCAAAAACAATCAGCGTCTTGATCTTCCCCTGCTCAATGCCGCTCGCGATTTTCGAAATCTGCGCGCCCATCTCAGCCGAACAAATGCCCGTCAACCGCGCCCCGTTCGAATTCGGGTTCCGGTCCGCATTCAGCAGCAGCTTGTCGCTCTCGCCCTTCCGCGGAATCGAATCCGTGATCGCGCCCAGTTTCGTCGCCAGCTTTTTCAGCAAAAACAATTCTTCATTCGTCTGCCGCGCCGACGCAATAATGGCCACCGACCCTTGCGGAACCTTATTGAGCAGCTCAGAAATTTCCTTCAGCGCCGCATTCCAATTTCGGGCTTCGGATTTCGGGCTTCGGACTTGTGTGAGTCGGTCGGCACGATTTATCCACTTGTAGTTGAGCCTTCCATAGTCGCACATCCACGTCGAATTCACCGCGTCATTCTCCCGCGGCTCATAGCGATACATCACTTCCTCGCGCGATCCGACAATCGTATTGCACCCCGTCGCGCAGCTCGTGCACAGGCTCTTGGTTTCCTTCAGGAACCACACCCGCATCTTGAAACGAAAGTCCTCCGACGTCAGCGCGCCCACGGGACAAATGTCCACCGTGTTCAACGTGTAATTATTGTCGAACACCTTGCCCGGATACGCCGTCAGCGTGTTGTAACTGCCGCGATTCACGATGCCGAGCGCGTCATCGCCGACGATGTCCTTCGTGAACCGGATGCAGCGCGTGCACAGAATGCAACGCTCGTCATCGAGCGCAATCCGCGGCCCGAGATTGACGCGCTTGGGCTTGTGCACCTTGTGCTCGACAAACCGGCTCTCGGATTTGCCGTAATCCACCGAATACTCCTGCAGCTTGCATTCGCCGGCCTGGTCGCAAATCGGGCAATCCAGCGGATGATTGATCAGCAGGAATTCCAGCACGCCTTCGCGCATCTGCTTCACCGCGGGCGTGGTCGTGTAAATTTCCATTCCCGGCGAAATCGGCGTGGCGCAGGCAATGGCCGGGCGCGGCGATTTCGCAATTTTCGGCGTGCCGTCGGGATTGATGATGGGCTTGCGATCCGGCCCCATCGCGACCGTGCCGAATTCCACCAGGCACATGCGGCAATTGCCCGCCACCGGCAGCTTGGGATGATAACAATAATGCGGCACATCCACCTTTGCCATGGCGCAAGCTTGGATCATCGTGGTCGGAATCGGCTTGCCGGAAATCGGGTCCGGCATCGTCTTCGGCACCTCGATTTCACGCCCGTCCACCTTCACCTTGATCTTGTCGACCGGTGCCGGCGCGGGTTTGGTTTCAGTTGTCGCTGTTGCTGACATTTTTAGTTAACGCCAAAGCGCAAAGAGGCAGAGATACAAAGCAAATTGTTCTTTGCGGCTTTGTGCCTTCGCGTCTTTGCGTTGAAATTTCATTTTACTGCCGTGGCCATCTCCCTGCGTTCCGACGGGGTCGCACTCTTTGGCGCGACCGTCTGTTTTGCCCGGCGTTCCTCGTCTGCTTTTCCCTTGGCCACAAATTCGTCCTTGAACTTGGCCACAAAACTTTGCACCGGCCACGAACAGGCTTCGCCGAACGCGCAAATCGTGCGCCCGCCGGGAATGTTGTCCGCGATCTTCACCAGGTAATCCGCGTCGCTCGCGCGGCCTTCGCCGTGCGCCATGCGATGCAACGCCTTGCTCATCCAGAGCGAGCCTTCGCGGCACGGGGTGCATTGGCCGCAGCTTTCATGCGCGTAAAATTCACTGATATTCGCCAGCGCCTCGACGATATCCACGCTGTCGTCCATCACGATGATCGCGCTCGAACCGCTCATCGAACCCGCGCCGATCAACGAATCAAAATCGTAAGGCAAATCGAGCATCTCCACTTCCTGCTCCACGTCCTTGCCCTCCACTTTGCGCTTCAGCTTGAACTTCTCGCCCGCCTTAAAAACCTTCGCCGAGGAACCGCCGGGAATCACCGCTTTCAATTTGCGCCCCTCGCGCAACCCGCCGCCGAACGCCGGGTCATTGATCAATTGCCCAATCGTGACCTTGCCCACCTCGATTTCGAAATACCCAGGCTTTTTCACGTGTCCGCTCAAGCTCACAATGCGCGTGCCGGTGTTATTCGGTGTGCCGAGCTTCGCGTATTCCGCCGGTCCCATCGCCACGATATGCTTCACGTTGCACAACGTCTCCACGTTGTTCACGATCGTCGGGCACATGTAGAGCCCGAGCACGGCCGGGAAATACGGCGGCTTGATGCGCGGATACGGCCGCTTGCCCTCAAGCGATTCAATCAATCCCGTTTCCTCGCCGCAGATATATGCGCCGGCGCCGCGATGCACGTGAATCTCCAAATCGTAACCGCTGCCCAGAATATTTTTGCCGAGAAAATTCTTCGCGCGTGCTTCCTGCAACGCCTTGTTCAGCATCTTTGCGCCCTCAGGCATTTCGCCGCGGATATAAATGTACGCGAGCTTCACATCGTTCGCGTAGCACGAGATGATCATGCCCTCGATCAACTGATGCGGATCCTTGTGAATGATCTGCCGATCCTTGAACGTGCCCGGCTCGGATTCGTCCGCATTGCAAATCAGATAAATGGGCTTGCCGCTCCGTCGATCCACGAAGCTCCACTTCAGCCCGCACGAAAAACCCGCGCCGCCGCGCCCGCGCAATCCCGAAGCTTTGACGTCATCGCGAATCTGCTCCGGACCCGACATCTTTTTGCCATCCGGCAAATCCTTCGGCTGAATCGCCAGCGCCTTCTTGAGCGCCTCGTAGCCGCCATGGCGCAAATAACACTCGATATCCTGCGTGTAACCAGGTTCATCGGCGTATTTCAAAATTAATCTGAATTGCTGCGGCATGGTTATGAAACGTGAAACGTAAAATGTGAAACGTAAGTGCGCGTCGGAATTTGTTCCAACGCCGAAACTCGAAACTCGAAATTCGAAACTCGAAACTGTCGTGTCTGCCGGCTTGACTGCGAAATGAAACCCTCTACGTTGTTAACCGCTCCGGCTTGCCCGATGGTGTAACGGTAGCACAGCAGACTCTGGATCTGTTTGTCATGGTTCAAATCCATGTCGGGCAGCCATTTTCCATTTCCGATTTTCGATTGGCGATTTACGATTTGCATCGGGTTATTTGCATTCGCGGATAATCTCATCCGCCTTCGCGCTGCTCACGCCTTCGTGAAACGCGTCATTGCACATCATCACCGGCGCCGTCCCGCAACTCGCGAGGCATTCGACGAATTCGACCGTGAACTTTCCGTCCTTCGTCGTCTGCGGACCATGCGCGTGCGCGTCCAGGCCCAGCTTCTCGCAAAAATGTTTGTGCAACTGATGCGACCCGCCCAGCGCGCACGGCAGCGTCCGGCAAACCTTGATTTGATACTTGCCCGACGGCTGCGGCCGAAACATTGGATAAAACGTCACCAGCTCGTAAATATTGATCGGCTGCAAACCGAGCTTCTTCGCCGACCACTCCACCGCGTCCTGCGAAATCCACCCGAAATGTTCCTGGATCGCGTGCAACACCATCAGCGACGCGCTGCGCTTCACCGGGTAATGCGTGATCAATTCATCAACCTGCGCCCCCAGCGCCGCCGGCACGGCAAACCCGTCCTGCCGCTGCAAAGGATTTGGAATTGATTCTGTTACGGTGGCGTTCATGGCTGAAAATCCGAAATCCGAAATCCGAAATCTGAAACAATGCCGAATAAACCGCAGCCATCCGTTGAGCCCGTGGGATGTTCGGACTTCGGATTTCCTTCGGATTTCGGATTTCGGATTTCGGATTTCATTCCATTTCTCATCGGTCGCATTCCCCCATTACAAAATCGAACGAGCCCAAAATGGCCGTGATATCGCTGACCATATGCCCCGGCAGCAAATGCGCCAAAATGCTCAGATTCACAAACGAAGGCGAACGTATCTTCATCCGGTACGGCGTCCCGCCGCCCTTGCTGTTAATGTAAAATCCCAATTCGCCCTTCGGATTTTCGGCGGCGAAATAAATCTCTCCCGGCGGCGCGTTCACGCCCTGCGTCACATTGATGAAATGATGGATGAGCTCCTCCATCTTCGTCAGCACGCGCTCTTTTGGCGGCAGGATCACCTTCATGTCCGGCACATTCACCGGTCCGCCCGGCATCTTGTCCAGGCACTGCCGCACGATCTTCACGCTCTGCCGCATTTCCTCGATGCGAACTAAATAACGGTCATACGCATCGCCGGTCGTTCCATGCGGCACCTCAAATTCAAGCTGATCGTAAACCAGATACGGATGCGCCTTGCGCAGGTCGAAATCGACGCCGCTTCCGCGCAGGTTCGGTCCGGTCAACCCAAAATCAATCGCTTCCTCGCGCGAAACCGTGCCAACGCCCTGCGTGCGGTCCGTGAAAATCTTGTTGCGCGTCAGGAACGTCTCCGTCTCATCGAAATTCACCACCACTTCATCGAGAAATTTTCGGACTTGTTCCATCCAACCCGGCGGCATATCCCGCGACAACCCGCCAATGCGCGTGTAACTCGTCGTGAACCGCGCGCCGGTGAGCGCTTCGAAAAGATTATAAAGCTTCTCACGCTCCGTGAACGTGTGCAGGAAGACCGTGATCGCGCCGATGTCCAGCGCGAACGCGCCCATGCCCAGCAAATGCGCCGAAATCCGCGCCAGCTCGCAGCAAATCACCCGGATGAACTGACAACGCGGCGGCAATTGCTTGTCGATGCCCATCAACTTTTCGACGGCCAGCGCGTACGCCACGTTGTTAGCCAGCGGCGCGAGGTAATCCAGCCGATCCGTGTACGGGATGAACTGGGTGTAGGTCATGTTCTCGGCGATTTTTTCGTCCCCGCGATGCAAATAACCCACGTCCGGCGCCGCCTTCGTAATAATTTCGCCGTCCAACTCCAGCACAATGCGCAACACCCCGTGCGTGGCGGGATGCGACGGGCCCATGTTGAGCACCATCTTCTCGCCCTGCATGTCCTGCAGTTCCTGCGCCGCCGCTGCTGCGCGCGCCGCCGGTTCCTGCACCTGAATGTCTCGAACTTCTGGCATTAAAATTAAATAATGGCACGGGCGTCGCGCCCATGCGTCAACGTGCTGCCGGCATCCTGCCGGCAATCTCAATCAAATCATTTCTTCGGCTCAATCGGCCCCGGCCCCTTGCCCTCGCCGTGGGCGTCTTTAATATCCGCGCGCCGTTCCACGCGATTCGTGGTCGCCAGCGCATCGGTTTCCGGAATGCGGACGCGCGGTTCGCGGGCAATCGTGTCCTTGCCGCCCGCAATCGTGACGAACGGCCCGCCCGCCATCGGCGTCGTTTTCGTGAACGCCACTTCCGGCATTGCGCTTTCCTTGCCCGCCAGCGGAAAATCCTTCCGCAACGGAAAATAAGGATAGCCTTCCCACATCAAAATCCGCCGCAGATCCGGATGCCCGCGAAACCGGATGCCCATCATGTCGTAAATCTCGCGCTCGTGCCAATCCGCCGTGCGCCACACCGCCGTCACCGTCGGCAGCTCGCTCTTTTCCTCGCTTACATCCGTCTTGATGCGCAAATGCTGATGGTGTCCGTAACCATAAAGGTGATAAACCACCGTCCAGCGTGGGTCTTCACCATAGTTATCGATGCTCGTGATATCCACGAGGTAATCGAAGCCCAGTTCCATCTTCGCCACCGCGCAAACCTCCGCGATGCGCTCCGCATCCGCCAGCTTCAGCGTATATTCATCGCGAAACGCCACCGGTTCGGCAAATAGTTCGCCGAATTTCGCTTTGAGTTGAGTTGCCAAATCGCTCGCAGTCATTTTCCACCCACGGAGGAGAGGAAGAAATCCGAAGACCGAAATCCGGAATCCGAAGGAATCCCGAACATCGAAATCCGAAACCGCAGCAAATCCCTGCCGCCTTTCCAGTTCGGAATTCGGGCTTCTTTCGGATTTCGGATTTCGAAATTCGGATTTCCCATATCAGGCCGCCACCTTCTTCTGCGTCGCAATTACCGGTTCATTCGCCACCTTGTTTTGCAGCCGAATCAGCGCGTCCAGCAAGGCTTCCGGCCGCGGCGGACAACCCGCCACATACACATCCACCGGCAAAATCCGGTCCACACCCTGCAATACCGCGTAACTGCGATACATCCCGCCCGTCGAAGCGCACGCGCCCATGGCAATCACCCATTTCGGCTCCGCCATCTGGTCGTAAATCCGTTTCACCGCCAGAGCCATCTTATACGTCACCGTCCCGGCCACAATCATCACGTCCGATTGCCGCGGCGAAAATCGCATGACCTCCGCGCCGAACCGCGCGATATCGAACCGGCTCGCGCCCGCCGCCATCAGTTCAATGGCGCAGCAAGCCAGCCCCATGGGCATCGGCCAGAGCGAGTTTTTGCGGAATGTATTGATGCCCTTGTCGACATTATTGCGAAGCCAGTCGATAGCCGTATCGGAACGTGTGTGAATCACGTTCCCTTCGGCTCTGGTATCAAAACCAAACTCAGTCTTCGTGTTCGAATCCATAAATCCAGCGGTTCCCGAAATGGGACTGGCAAAGGGAACCTAATCGGCGACAAAATCTCAGGCAAGTTGAATTTGTGATTTTTTTCACAAAGTCGGGATTCAGCATTGCAGTTTTTGCGGTTTGTCACGTTTATAAATATCTGATTTACAGTTTCTTGCAGTCATTCAATCAGTTCAAACCACTCCTCGTTTCCAAATTCACAATCCCCATTTACAACGCGACGACGATGTGCGTCCTTGCGGGCCACGCACGTAAATCGCAAATCGCAAATCGTAAATGCGCCGCTGTTCCCTAATTGAGCAATATGTTAGGTTGCCGGTCGAAAGTTTAAGGTATGAAACTGTTTCAATTGATGTTCAAGCGGGAAACCCTCGTGCCGATGCTGGCGCTCTCCTTCGCGTCCGTCGTCAGCGTGGTGCTGGTCATTGTGCGGGTCATCTGGACGCATGAAACGCATTATGCATTCTTGATCTGGAACCTGTTCCTCGCCTGGATACCGATGATCTTCGCGCTGCTGGCACGCGAACACCAGCAGCACGGCAGCTCGCCCGGCTGGCGATTTTTCGCATTGGGCGCCGCCTGGCTCCTGTTTTTCCCAAACGCGCCCTACATATTCACGGACATCATTCACCTCAACCATTTTTACAGCCATTATTGGGTCGACCTCACCCTGATCCTCCTCAACGCCCTCACCGGGATGGTCCTCGGCTTCGTCTCGCTGTACCTCATGCAATCCGCCGTGCGGCAAATGGCCGGGGAATTCATGAGTTGGTTGTTCATTGCCGCCGTGGCCGTGTTGAGCGGATTCGGCATTTGCTTCGGACGCTTCCTCCGGCTGAATAGCTGGGACATCGTCACGCCGGGCAAGATGTATCACACCCTCGGCGCCTGGGCGAAACAAGCCGCCGCCGGCTACAACGGTTCCATTGCTTTTGCCGTCATGTTCGCCGCATTCTTGTTCGTAAGCTACCTCATGCTCTACGCGCTAACCCACCTTTCCCCGCCCCAATTGAACGGGTCCCCAGCAAAATCTCCTCAACCACGCGCGGCCTAGAACGCGTTTCCAAGCACGCCGTCGACGACGTCAGTCGGCGTCATCCATTATAATTCTCTGGTTCATATTCTTCGCAGCCGGACAAAGGTAATTGAACAGAAGGCACCAAAGGGAACAAAGATTTGAACAGGAGACAGCGAAGGGAGCAGAGATCTTTGGCGCTTCCCTTCGTTAACTTCGTTGCCATCTGTTAAACTCTTCCGCTCTTTGCGTCTTCGCGTCTTTGCGTTAAAATCCCCCTGTGAAAGCCATCCAACTCGTCGCGCACGGCGCGCCGGGAACATTCGAGCTGCGCGATGTGCCTGATCCACAGCCGGACGCCGGCGAAGTCGTCGTCCAGGTGCAATCCTGCGGCTTGAATCATCTTGACCTTTGGCTGGAGGAAGCCGGTCTGCCCATCCCCGTAAAGCTCCCGCGCATTCCCGGCGGCGAAATTGCCGGAAAAATCGTCCAAGTCGGCGAATCTGGGAGCGCCGGCGTCCCGCCGGCAAGTTCCGAACCAGGCCAGCGAGACGCTGGCGCTCCCAAATGGAAACCCGGCGATGCCGTCGCCGTCCAATCCAACATTTTCTGCGGCGAATGCGAATTCTGCCGTCGCGGCGAAGAGTCCATGTGCCTGCGCGGCGAAATCCTCGGCGTCCAGCGCGATGGCGGTTTCGCCGAAAAAGTGGTTGTCCCGACCCGCGCTCTCGTGCGCCTGCCCGCAGGCGTGGATTTCGACACCTCCGCCGCCCTCACGCTCGCCGGCAGCACTGCCATGCACATGCTCACGAACCGCGCGCAAGTGAAGCCCGGCGATTGGGTGCTGGCCATCGGTGGCGCCAGTGGTGTCGGTTCCGCCGCCATCCAAATCGCCAAACAACTCGGCGCCCGCGTCATCAGCACCGGTTCGACCGAAGCCAAGCGCGCCCTGGCCCAGCACTTGGGCGCCGAATTTGTCGTGGATTCCAACAAACCGAATTGGCCCGCTGACATTCGCAAATACACCAACAAACACGGCGTGGATTTGGTCGTTGAGCACGTCGGCGGCGATGTGCTCGGAAAATGTTTTGATTGCCTCGCGCGTGGTGGAACCATCGTGACCTGCGGTGCCACCGCTGGTCGCGATGTGCCATTCAATCTTTGGCCATTTTTTGTAAAACAACACCGCTTCATCGGCAGCTACGGACGCGACCGCGTCGATTTGGAAAAAACGCTCGCCTGGACCGCTGAAGGCAAATTGAAGCCGGTGATTGATTCCGTCTTCCCGCTCGATCAAACGGCGGCTGCTTTTGCCAAACTCCGTTCCCGCCATTGCCTCGGCAAAATCCTCATCGAACCCTTCGAACCGGAATCGGAGTCGGATTAACTCAGGACAGGTACTACGTTTCGGGAACTTTCACGGTCGCGGAGCGACACGAGGATATTAGCCAGCCACAACGTGGCTGGTGAATCGTGATTGTGCGGCGTTGTCCTGAAGGGACAACGGAAAACCGTTCATTCCTACGTCCCTTCAGGACGCGTTCATGGTGCCGGGTTCTCCAGCCACTGTGTGGCTGGCTAATTTCCCGGGGTCGCTTCGCGACAAAATGACGGCTTCTACACGGAGCGGACAGATAAGATGTTTGACCTATTTTTCCACTTGCCAATTCTCACTTTGCAATGCAAAGTAACGCCATGGAAATCAACCAGGCCGAGGAACATCTCCATACCATCCGGACGTTGATGGAGCGCTCCGCAGTTTATCGCCGTGCGCTAGCGCCGATAATGTTACTTGCCGGCGTTGTTGGAATCGTTTCGGCGGGGATTGGGCTGTCATTACACCTTGAGACGGACAGAGAATTTACCGCATTGTGGTTGGCAACCGCTGCCTTAGCCGTCGCTGGCGCATTTCTGGTCGCCCGGCGCCAAGCCCTGAAGGATAATGAACCCTTCTGGTCCCCACCAACAAAGCGAGTTGCTCAAGCCATCGCGCCGCCATTGACCGCGGGAATGGTTTCAGGTCTGTTCTTTTTGCTTAATGACACCGTCAATGCGTTCACAGTATTGATCCCAGTCTGGACGATTCTTTACGGGTGCGCCCTTCATGCGGCCGGCTTCTTTATGCCGCGCGGTATTCGATTGCTCGGCTGGATTTATGTCATATTGGGATGTTCGATGAGTATTGTAATCTCAGCTCACGTCGACCCCAGCTTTGTCATGGGTTTCGTTTTCGGCCTCATACATTTTGTATACGGCATTTATCTTTATGTCACCGAGAGAGGAAAGAATGTGGCGTGAATCCGGACCCATTTCTCAACCTCGATCGCGTAATTCACGAGAAGGGGCGGCTGGCCATCACGTCCATGCTCGCCGCCTCGCCGGAATTGTCCTTCACCGAACTCCGCGACGCGCTCAACATGACCGATGGCAACCTGACCACGCACATCCGCACGCTCCAGGAAGCGGGTTACGTGTCGATCGCGAAATCCTATCAAAACAATCGCCCGCTCACGACCTGTTCACTCACCGCCAATGGCCGCAAAGCCTTTGCCGGCTACGTTGATCTGCTGGAACAAATCGTCCAGCAAACCAAAAAATTGAAATAATCCAAAATCTTTGAACAAAAATGAAAACGCGCCGTCACTTACTTTGTATTACAAAGTTAATATGAAAAATTGCTTTGCGACGCGAACCGATCGTAGCCGACGACGTCAGCAGGCTCTCGAATTTCGAAGGGCGAAAGGAGCGCGGGTCTGTGACCCGCAGCAACTTTGGAAGACCGAAAGGCATGAAAAAATTCAACAACTACAAAAGGGATCTTTGCTGCGGCTCACAGAGCCGCGCTCCGGCGATGCTGGCTATATGCCCTTACGCCGGCACCGACTCAATTTTTATGAAAATCATTCGAGCTGAACATCTGGGCATGTGCTTTGGCGTGAAGGACGCCATCGCGCTCGCCACCGAAACCGCGCGCCACACGCCGCTCACGATTCTGGGCGATCTCGTTCACAACGAAAACGTTTTGGCCTCGCTAAAAGCCAGGGGGGTGGTCATCGAGCAACAAGCCGATAAGGTGAACACGCCGACCGTCATGGTCACGGCGCATGGGGCCTCCGAGCGCGCGCTGACACGCACGCGCGCGCTCGGATTGAACGTCCTCGAAGCCACCTGCCCGCTCGTGCGGATCGCCCACGATGCCGTAGCGGGACTCGCCAACGCAGGCTTTCATCCAGTCGTCATCGGCCTTCGCCATCACGTGGAAGTCCGCGGCTTGACCGAGGATCTGGCTGAATTCGACGTCGTTCTCTCCGAAGCGGACATCCAGGCGATGAAGGAACGGCCGCGATTCGGCGTTGCAGCGCAAACCACGCAACCCATCGAGAAAGTCCGCCTGCTCGTCAATTGTCTGCACCACCGCTTCCCTAATTCTGAAGTTCGTTTCATCGACACCGTTTGCCGCCCGACCAAGCAACGGCAACACGCGGCCGTGGAACTGGCGCAGCAATGCGATGTCG